>NZ_JAKKCV010000005.1:0-413145 GCF_021728035.1 Pseudoalteromonas sp. L21
ATAGTCACTCATAAGAAATTGAGACTCTAAATTTGTTTGCGTCATCTAGCGAACTAGACTCTGCTGTTAGAACTCAATCTGTACGAGTGCCCACACAGATGATTGCTTTATATTGTTAAAGAACGTTTTGATTCACTTTCGTGTCTCAAGGGCTGTGCATTCTACGCAAGCCGTTATTTTTGTCAACACTTAATTTTGAGAAAAGTTACTTTTTCAAGCAATGTTTCAAAATTCAGTTTTACTTGACACCCTGAGCTGCTCTTGCCTCGCTAAGCGTTGCTGTCTGCCGTCTCAGTGGGGTCGCATTATAGGGATGCAGCGAATTAACGCAAGCACTTTTTCAAGAAAACTTTAAAAAAACTGCCTTTTGAATCCTTTTTAATCTAAACACCACAAAAGCGAAACTTTATTAACGCTTCAGTTACTTTTCAGCCGTATTTAAGGCTATAAAAGCACAAAACTATAAAAGCAAAAAAGCCCAGCAATACTGCTAGGCTTTTAAAAAGTTCGCGTTTTTAGATGTTAAGCAATGCCGTATTGATCACGGTATGCTTTTACTGCGGCTAAATGCTCATCCATTGTGCCTTTCGCTTCTAGGTAACTAATTAAGTCAGCTAGTTTTACAATAGAGATAACTTTAGTACCAAAGTCGCGCTCGACTTCTTGTATAGCAGATAACTCAGCTTTACCTTTCTCTTGGCGGTCAAGTGCAATTAAAACACCACTTAAATCTGCACCATTATCAGCAATGATTTCCATTGACTCACGAATAGCTGTACCCGCAGTGATCACGTCATCAACTAACATGATCTTACCTTTAAGTTCAGAACCTACTAATGTACCGCCTTCACCGTGTGCTTTTTTCTCTTTACGGTTAAAACAGTAAGGTACATCTTTGTCGTGATGATCAGCTAACGCAACGGCTGTCGTCGTTGCAATCGGAATACCTTTATAAGCAGGGCCAAATAATACATCGTAATCAATACCTGCATCTTCAAGTGCTGCCGCATAAAATCGACCTAAACGCGCTAGGTCACGACCTGTATTAAATAAACCAGCGTTAAAGAAGTAAGGGCTAGTGCGGCCAGACTTTAAAGTAAACTCACCAAACTTAAGCACCTGCTTTTCGAGTGCAAATTCAATAAACTCTTTTTGATAATCTTTCATAACGAATCAACCTACTTCTTTATTATGCTAATGCTTGCTTTTGAATGTCGATAATCTCACGGATTGAGTGCTTAGCTAGTGTAAGTAACTCATCTAGTTCATCGAATGAGAAAGGCTCGCCTTCAGCTGTACCTTGAATTTCGATGATTTTGCCTGTTTCGGTCAAGATCACGTTCATGTCTGTTTCTGCTTCAGAATCTTCTAGGTACTCCAGGTCACTAATTGGTTGACCTTTATATACACCAACTGAAATTGCCGCAATCATATACTTAAGTGGGTTTGAATTAATCATACCTTTACTACGCATGTAAGTAAGCGCATCAACTAAAGCAACACATGCACCACTGATTGATGCAGTACGCGTGCCGCCATCAGCTTGAATAACATCACAATCGATAGTAATAGTGTTTTCGCCTAACGCTTTTAAGTCAACCGCGGCACGAAGTGCACGTGCGATTAAACGTTGAATTTCCATAGTACGACCGCCCTGCTTACCGCGCGACGCTTCACGACCATTACGAGTATGTGTTGAACGAGGTAACATACCGTACTCAGCCGTAACCCAACCTTTACCTTGGCCTTTCATAAAGCGCGGTACACCAGCTTCAACAGTCGCTGTACACAAAACTTTAGTATTTCCAAACTCTACTAACACTGAGCCTTCAGCATGCATAGTGTAATTGCGTGTAAATGTAACTGGTCTAATTTGGTTAGGTGTTCTTTCGCTTGGACGCATTAACGATCCCCTTAATTCAGAATTTGCCACATTATAAGTATATATACGAACAGATGCCATGTTGATTTACACTATTAACTGCAACAGAAAAGTACATTTCAGAAAATTTACGCTAGAGGTTAAAAACTGATGCGGTATAATCAGTCAACTTTGTAAACAAATAACACTAGGAAATCATCCATGATCCACAGCATGACAGCTTATGCGCGCCGCGAAATTAAAGGCGAATGGGGCACTGGCACTTGGGAAATTCGTTCAGTAAACCAACGTTACCTTGAAACTTTTATCCGCGCACCTGAGCAATTCCGTGGCATGGAGCCTGTTATTCGTGAGCGTTTACGCAAACACTTACAACGCGGTAAAGTTGAAGTTTTCTTAAAATTTGCAGCAAATCCTGCCCATGTTGGTGAGCTTAGTATTAATGAATCACTCGCTGAGCAGCTAATAAAAAGCGCACAATGGGTGCAGCAACAAAGCAATGGCGACATCAACCCTGTTGATATTTTACGTTGGCCTGGCGTTATGGAAGCCGAAGAGCTCGACATGGATAGCGTAAATAAAGATTTAATTGCGGGGTTCGATGATGTAATTGAAGATTTCAAACAAGCTCGCGGCGATGAAGGCGCAAACTTGCAAGAAATGATAGCTACTCGCCTTGATGCAATTTTAGAACAAGTAGCCATTGTGGAAAGCCACTTACCAGAAATCGCTAAATGGCAGCGCGAAAAATTAAACCAAAAGCTAGAAGAGCTAAAAACCGACATCGACGAGTCTCGCCTTGAACAAGAGCTAATTTACCTAGCACAAAAACAAGATGTAGCCGAAGAACTCGACCGCTTGAAATCTCACGTTAAAGAAACCAAAAAAATCTTAACTAAGGGTGGCGCGTGTGGCCGACGCTTAGATTTTATGATGCAAGAGTTTAACCGTGAAGCAAACACGTTAGCATCAAAATCTATCAACAGTGACATCACTAACGCTGCGGTAGAGCTAAAAGTGTTAATCGAGCAAATGCGTGAACAGATCCAAAACATAGAATAGAAAATTATTAACCTTTACATAGGGTTATAAATCTTCATTTACCGTCATGTAACTATCAAATAGGGCCATGACGGTAACTCCAAATCTTCTAGAACCTTTATTAAACGTCAGTTCCCTTCAATTTCAAAAATCGAAATACAAGTCATTTGGCGAGTCAGCCATTTTTCACTTTGCTAATCCATATTCTAGTAGCTTTATTCAAAAAGTTTAGAATTGATTTTCTAATTCTCGAAAAAAGTCGATATTACCTCCATGATTTTTTAAAAACATGACTGAAATTTACCACTCAGTTCAGTAAAAACATTGGTAGAAAGTCATATTTTTAAAAAAGCATGGATCTAATAATTGAAAATTGGGATAAAACACATATTCATTCTTGCTTCCAATGAATATGGTTCAATAATTCATTCTGTATATTGTTGGGAACGATTAATGGATACCCGCAATCACAGCATTCTTGATGATATTGTTTGCATTGATTAAACATGTAGATTTTAAATTCAGATAGCAGATTGAGATTAGATAGCATGCAGGATAAAACATCAATGTTAAAGTTAGAAGACTGAGTCAACCATTCATTAGTAAAGTCGGGGGCAAGTTCATCTTCCATTGCCAGACATAACAAATCCGTATTGCCGATGGCAACATTAAAACTATCCCACTGGTTGTGCAGATCTAAGAAGTTGGAGAGGTGATATCTGTCAGTGATAAAATCATCTTCAATAACATCATCTAGTTCATTATTGATAAAGATAGTTTGACCTTCACAATCTAAATTATGCCAAAACAGCTTATGTTCCCAATAACAACCAATTTTCTTATAAAAAACTGACTTTAAGACGCTAATTTTATCCAATTTGTTATACGTCCTTATTCCAAGATGTGTCTCATTATTCTAGTATGGATTTAGGTTTTCTTAAGAACTAATGTTACTAGTGCAAACTACGCTTTATTTCACATCCAAAGAAATGAAAAAGTTACTTTCTCTTAGTGATTGTCATTTAATGCATGAAAGAGAAAAAGGTAACTTGCCATTTATAAAAAAGGGGAATCAGTTTCTTTATGAAGTTGATGACGAGACTCTAGTATCTAATCATGATCTAGCAGCCCAAGTTATAAACTGGTATCAAAATAAACATGAGATCGAATTAGATAATACTCCTACCGAAGTTACATCCATCAAAGCGTTAGCATTGCTGCTCAAAGAAATTTTAATCCCAATCAATGATAGATTTGGAAAAATTACGATCACATATGGATTCGTATCAAGTGAGCTTAATAGCTACATCCAAAAAAATAGTCGTACAGGGACATATCCATCAATCGATCAGCACTCTAGCCACGAACTTAATGCAAATAACATCTGTATTTGCGATAGAGGTGGTATTGCATGTGACTTCTATGTTTCTGGCTTTGAAAACAAAATGAATGTAATCACAGACTATATTGTTAATAAATTAGAGTTCGATAAGCTGTATTACTATGGTTCAACCCGACCTATTCATGTCAGTGTTAGTAACGCTATGCAAAAGCACCTTCAAATAATGAATGAGAGTGCAAATGGAAGAAGAATACCGGGTAAAAAAGCATATGGTGATGAAGCCGTTTCGCTTGCTAAGGAGTTACTAACATGAATGCAGAGCAGTTTGCTGATTTAGCCAAGCAAATTAAAGTTGGTAAGAAGTTACCTGACGCTATTTATTTCCATAAAGAAGCATTTAAAGATACTCCTCCTATATTGGTAAACGTTATCAATAATATTGCGAAAGCATTGAAGATTGACGATGACGAGTGGAACCTAGTCAAAGTATTTAAAAATGAATTTCGTATTTCACTTTTAAACTATCCTAATTTCTTCGAAGATTCATATCCATGCCTGACTAAAAGCGTCAACATTGATCTAGCAAAACTGAAGCATCGTGTTACCGATTACTCTGAAGCTGATAATCCCCCAATTCTTCATAGAAAAGAAACTATGATCCCTGAAGATCATGAATCATTTGAAACTTTCAAAATGATAACTGAAGAAGGTGAGACTGCCGGGCTATATGAAAATAGTCGTATGATCGGCTTCAAAAATTCTTGGGATCGTTTAATAGCACGAAATGGTTATGAACTAGTTGATGGAAGACTATTTAGAAGCTCAGCAGTCCAAGTTGAATCAGACGATAAAGAAATAGCTCGTCATAAAACAGCACTAGTAAGACACGAACTGTCAGCTCCTATGAAGAATCTAGCCAAACATGGTTTCCTCAATGGTGACTATTCTATTTTTGATTACGGCTGTGGTCGCGGTGACGACTTGAGAGAGCTTGAAGCTCACGGATTAGACGCTATCGGTTGGGATCCAAATTTTAGACCTGATGCCGATAAGCTGGTAAGTGATATCGTTAATATCGGCTATGTTATCAACGTAATTGAAGACCAAGACGAACGTATTGAAGCTGTTCATCGGGCTTGGGAGCTAGCGAACAAAATGCTTGTTGTATCAGCAATGCTGGCTAGTGAATCATACTTAGCTCAGTTTACCCCTTATAAAGATGGTGTTATTACGTCAAGAAATACGTTTCAAAAATATTTTAATCAAGCTGAATTAAAGGCGTATATCGAAGGTATATTAGACACTGAGGCGATAGCCATATCGCCCGGAATTTACTATATATTTAAGGACAAAGAATTAGAGCAGCACTTCCTCCAAAACCGTAACAAAAGGCATTACCAGTGGCAACATAAAACCGCTCCTATACCAACAAGTGAAGAAAATAAAAGGTTATTGTTCACTAAGAATTCTGAACTATTAGAATCTTTTTGGTTAACTTGCTTGGCTTACGGTAGGTGCCCGGCTAATGATGAGTTTTCTAAAACGAATGAAATAGCTGAAATTATTGGTTCAAACAAAAAAGCTTTCAAACTTGTTTGTGATTGGTATGACGTAAATGAATTTGAAGCGTCTGCAAAAATGCGTAAAGAGGACTTAATCCTATATTTTGCTCTAGAGCTATTTGGAAAGAGAAAGCCTTATACACAACAGCCTGAAGACTTGAAGAGAGATATTAAATTTTTCTTTGATAATTATGCAACTGCTCAGAATGAGGCGAAAGAGCTTTTGTTCTCCATAGCAGACGTTGGGAAAATCACTGAAGAATGCCTATTAGCCAATGAATATTTGCCATCTTCAAAATTGGATTATGAAAATGAATACCCACATGCTCTGACATTCCATAAAAAGTTTCTTGATTTATTGTCCCCAACCTTGCGTGTATATACACACGCTGGGCTACAGTTATATGGTGATCTTGACGACATCCAATTGATAAAAATACACATAACATCAGGCAAGCTGACATTGCTTGGTTATACAGGGTTTGATGACTCACCTTTACCGGAGTTAACAGAAAGAGTAAAAATTAGAATGGCTGATCAGGACGTTGATTTCTTTGACTATATCAATGAAGCAAAACGCCCCTTATTGTTGGATAAAATTGAATATATTGATAATTCTTTTGAAGACTATAAAAAGCAAAAGGCTTTTAATAAGCGCCTTTTAGAGTTGTTATCCAACCATCAAAAAAATGAACCAACAACTCAATCTTCTTTCATTCACTTTCTAGAGAGCATCAAATATAAGACGCAAGGCTATAAGTTTTTCAAGATGTGAGATCTTCAAGCTCATAATACATATTCCATAAAGGGGTAGCCTCTGTATCTGCCAATATATTCAATAACATTGGTATTCCCGCATTCGCTAAGCCAATGCATACATCAAGCATCTTTTTAGGTTCTAATAAAATATTAGGATCATTTGTAGTTGCTAGTGCGATCATCTGCATTTGTGTAACTCTGTGAGAATTACGACTTAATATCTCAGCCGTAATTGCATTGTATGTGTCTTTTTCCTTTGTAGGAGTTAGACCTTCTTTGAAAGCAAGGCATAAAGCCATATACCAAAAGTCTACTTGTCTATCAAATGGAGTATTCTCTCTTGACTCAGCGTTACCACCTGTAGACACATATGTCTTAATTTTTTCTTGATATACTTTAGGCATTTCAATTTGATACTGAGCAAATATGTTATCCATCAAGCCCTCCTTGCAATTAAATTAGTTTGATCAGTTCTTTCACAAATGTCACAAAATTCTCTATGACTACATTCACATATAGCTGTAACTCCTTGAACTTTAGGCTTATTTCTTAACATTTTAGGATAGTGTCCTGAGAAAGAAAGCGTTACGGACTTACCAGCGTATTTATCAAGTAATTCTTCAACACCTTTAATTTCGTCAAAAGTTAAGAACATAACAATCTGAGACCCTTCACTAATCAGGTTCTCTAAAAGAGATGACTTTACTAACCCTGATGTCATTCCTAATGGAGTATCTATTATATTAGTTGCTTTTACATTGCTAACTTTTGTTAGAGCTAATATAAAAGATAGCGATATGGCTCTCCTAGAAGCTCCATTTAGTTCGGTATCTGGATTTAATGGTTGGTCATTTGGGCCGTATACTTTGATATCAAAGTCTTGGCTTAACTCTGCTCTTCTTATCATCCCCTTAGGGTTCATCCCTGTATCAGCGCCTATCATAGAAAGGAAAATCCGATTCATTTCTATACTAACTTTTTCTAACTCAGTCGTTTTTATTTGCTCAAAAACATTTTCATAAATTGTATTCAAAGCTACTGCCAATCTATGCTTTCCACCAGCAGTGTTCTTTTTATTTAGTTTGCTTGAATATAATTCCGCATCCTTTTTTAGAAGGGTATTGCTTTCCCTTCTTCTAGTTATTTCATCTTGATTGATAGTGATCTCATTATTAACTTCACGTAATTTTTGAGTATAAATTTTTTCTTGGTCACGTAATGAAATTAGTAAATCATCATTAAGCTCATCTATCATTGCTTGCTTTTGAATTAGCGTTTCGGTAGAACTTCTATAAGCGTTATCCGCATTAAAGTAGTTTTGCGTTAATGAGTCATAATTCTCACTCCAAGAACCCTCAGGCAAATAGTCTTGAGATGCGAAGTACAAAGAAGATGCTCTGTTATTAAGTAAATCAACCTCCCGGCAATCTTCTATGATTCCATGAATATAATCTCTTTTTTTTGTTCCTTCCGTTGACTCCTCTCTTAAGTCTGCACCACAAAGGCACTGTTCTCTCTTTAGGATGTCATTTAAAACAGGAATAAATTGCTTAGGAAAATTGTCACGAGCCTTCATTTCTTTTAGTAATTCAATGGCGGGTTGAATCTTATCTTGAATGAGACTAGATGATAGCTTCTTATTATTTAGTAAAGTACATAGCGATTTGATTGAATTTTTTTTAAGTTCTTCAGATGAACGTTGTTGTTGCTGTGCTTTCTTAATATCATTGCTTAATGCAGCTTTATTACCGAGTTTCAACTGTTCTTCAATGCCTTTCCTAAGTCGGGCTAACTCTTCTTCACATTTAGTCTTTTCTACTAAAAAATCTTTTAACTCTTCCTCATTTGACTTAATCCAATCATCGTTACCTTGGATTTTGTCTTCGACATCTAAAAGCTTTTTACTATAATCGCTTTTGTCAACTTTACTAAGTAACCCTCGTTTAACGCTTTTTAATGTAGATATTAGAGACTCTAAATCTTTCATAGACAACAAAGACTCTATAGCTTTTTGAACACGAAGTCTCTTTTCACTTCCTGTTGCGGTGCTTTCAATAAATGTTAGAGCCTTATCTCCATCGGTGAAGTAAATATCTTTTAGATGAGCAGGTAACGCTCTTTCAATAATAGAATCGATATCTGACTGAATAATTGGCTTAAAACCTTCGGATGTATTTTCATACAGCCGAACATCATCATTACTTCTTTTAAAAGTCTTTCGATCCTGAGAAACGAACTCTTTACACTTTCTGATTAACCTATAGACTTTCTCATTTACAATTGTTTTTCCTTGACGAGAAACAGCTTCCTCAGTTTCAAACTCAATTTGAACTTCTATTGGAATTTCGTCTTGCCCTTCTTCAGCAAGAGATAGAGGATATAATTTTTCAGAAATAAACTGTGAACCATACAACCCCCATATTAAACCACTCATAGCAGTAGTTTTACCTGTCCCATTCTCTGCTCTGATAACAGTTAGTTTCTTATGATCATCTGTAGAAAAATTAATGGTCACGTCCCTGAGTAACCGTACATTTTTGAACTTTGCACTAATTAACTTCATTACTACTC
The DNA here is from genome assembly GCF_021728035.1 of Pseudoalteromonas sp. L21. NCBI lineage: Bacteria > Pseudomonadati > Pseudomonadota > Gammaproteobacteria > Alteromonadales > Pseudoalteromonadaceae > Pseudoalteromonas > Pseudoalteromonas sp. L21. The sequence goes on from NZ_JAKKCV010000005.1 coordinate 9,158, forward strand.
CTAAGAATCTGACATAATTGCATTGAAATGTTCAATTTTATCTTGCAGGCTTTTTTTTACCGATGAAGCATCAAATTGTGTTACCTGAATCAAAAAAGCTTGATTAGCTAACTCGATTAATTTTTCTTTATTTAAATCCTGATAATTTTCTGCATTTTTATTTACTTCGTCTTGGACTAAAGTTTCCACCAACTTTCTTGACAAACTCATAATAACTCCTTGATAGCCAATAATTCGTTAGAAATTGAAATAGCTTGATCTAGCGATCTATCTTTCACTGCTAACGACATAAACCACTGCATTCTTTTTAGCTCATTTGAAACTAGTGACTTAAACTCTTTAGTATTTTCTGGAGGAAATACAATGAAGTCATGTATTTCGGCTATTTTCTTACCTGTGTCATCACTTTTCCTTAGTACTCTTCCAAGCCTTTGAACCCAAGTCCGCACAGTTCCACTACTTGCAAGAAAATACGCGGTCTTAATAGGAGGAATATTAAAGCCTTCATCTAGCACTTTTTTTGAAGTGAGTATTTCTATCTCCCCACGTTTATAAGAACTAATAACATCTTGCATAAGATTTTTATTTGAAGTTTCATCACCTGTAATTTGATGAAACAAAAAACCTTCTTCCCTCAAAATATCATTAACAGATATTAATTGTTCTGGGCTTTTATCAGTACAAAAAGCTAATGAATGAATTCGACTTTTAAGCGTAGAGACCTCACTTTTAAAGGCTGAATTTTTGTTCTCTGCCCCTTCAGATATAGCTCTTCTCCGAATTTGTAATTGCTCTACTAATTTTTTGGTTTCCTTATCTTCACTCCACAACAAACTATTAATTTTTTCTGTATACTCTTTCCACAAGTCCGACTCTTCTTGATTTAAATATACTTTATGAGCTGAGTATTTAAACGGTACTAAACAATTACCAATTGCCTCTTCAAGTGAAAACTCGTAAACGACAGGACCAAAATAGTCAAACAACTTTAACGTTCCCTCTGGATCATACTGTCGCTCAGGAGTTGCAGAAAGAGCCAGCCTCAACTCAATAAAGCCCGGAGGGTTATCAACAAAACTAGCACTTCCTAAATTATGAGCTTCATCACCAATTAGCATTATTTTATTTTTATATTTTGAAAGTACACTTTTTACTTCATCAGTTTTTAGTGCGTCATGTGTAAGAACAATTGCACTATGTTGAGGAATCATTTCATGTTCTTTAATAGTTCTTCTGATAACTCTCACTATTCCTTTAGTTCCTATCCCTTCAGTATCTACAGGGCGTAACGAAAAATTTCTAACATCTTCTGCCCACTGCTTAATTAAAGGTTTATTTGGCACAGCAATAACAAGTATTCCTGCTTCTTCCGATTCAAAAGCAATTGACGCGCATACAAGTGAGGTGAGAGTTTTTCCGCCACCTGTAGCGATTTCTAAAGTACCTTTGTATCCTTGCTCTATCCACGCATCTATTGCTTCGCCCTGATGCTTGTAGTCTCCATCTCTGAAATTGAGCCACTCAGGTATAGTTAATCTTTGAGACACAGTTTTATTTTCCAAATGCTTTGTTAATTTATTTAATAAATTAGGAAACTCTTCCTCTGAAACGTCAGTCTTAGTTGACATCAATATTTTTGAAATCGTTTTATCATTCAATTTCAAGGTGTACGAATCGTCTCTTCTACCATCCCAAAATGTATTAAATCTATCTTGATATGAGTCAATAATTGTTTTGTTACTTTTGGATTCCCATTCACGACTAAAAACGAGTTGTTCAAAGTTAGTCATCAATCCTGATTTAGTTGCATTACCTGAACCATGTATCGCAACTTCACCTTCAGTTGTTGAAAACAACCAAATCTTAGCGTGCATCATTCCTTCTTTCATTAAGGCTATACGTATATCTAATCTGTTCTTTTTGATTAGGTAGCCAATGGCTTCTAATGTTGACGTAACTAAAGCTTCTCGTGTTATTTCATCTTTACCGACTAAAAAATCAAATATCGACTCTTCATTTTCATATGCTTTAATTAGAGCCTCTTTATCTTCGTCACTTAAGTTAGGGCTAATAACAAACCTTCCCTTCGCTAAGGGGTTTTTAAATAAAACAGAAAGAGGTTCTGCTAATTCAGAAATGGCTTTTGAAGAAAAATAACCAGATAAGCAATTAAAGTTATTTGAAACCTTGGAAACAGGCAAAAAAAGTTTTTTAACTATGTTTATCTCATTGGGGAAATATACTGGTGGCAATGAATTCAAAACTTGTTCATTCGTTGTCATTAATTACTTTTCCTTTGAACAAACTTTGCTTGTGTTAGTAACATTAAAGCCTCCTGCTAAATGAATTCATTATTTTAATGGTACTCATTGTGTAGTATCCAACTTTATACTTATCACCTTTGTATATCAAATTCATTTTGTATAATAATCATAGAGATATGTTAACTATTTGTTGCTTTTACCTGTCCAAAAAATAAACTGTATATATCAACAGCATTTTTATTCCTTTAACTCTTTATTCTGCGTTGCGTTACATATAAGATTAGCTTCTGGAGATTTTCTCCAGAAGAAGCTTTATGAATGAGGTAACAATAGGAATATGAGAGCGAAGTTTACGGGGCATGATACGTTCCCTCTTAGATATGGATGGCTATATAAAGCTGTTAACCATTTGAATTCAGGTGGAAAATTACAGACAAGTAAAGAAGATGAAACTCAGCAAGCTATTATTCAGCTAGGTGTGGGTAAAAACATGGTGAATGCGATTCGCTATTGGGCGGAGTGTGCTGGACTGCTTGAGAGTAAAAGAAAGCAATCAAATATTGATTATTACACTTCTGAAAATGGTGATTATCTATTTAATGAAACAACAGGCAAAGATCCATATCTAGAGCATTTAGGTTCAATTTGGCTAGTACACTTTTGGCTATGTTTTAATGAAGACGAAATGACATCTTACAGGTATTTTTTTAATATCTTTAACGGTGAATATTTTGAAAAACAAGTTTTGTTGGCTCATATGTCTAACGATTTAGTAAAGCTTACTTCTGGTGATTCATCTTTAAATGATTCTACAATTCAAAAAGATATCGATACATTCCTTAACTCTTATAGTAAAAAACATATAACTAAGACTGGGGATGAAGAACAATTTAACTCTCCTTTAACCGAGCTTTCGCTAATTCAGGAAAGTGGTAAAAATTATTATTTAAGTGACTTAAACAGTAAGTCAGATTTGCCTATAGAAATATTCATTTACGCTCTGCTTAAATTCATTCAGAAAGAATCGAGAATATCTAAAGTTTCAAAAGTTAATTTTAAGTCCTTGCTGCTTGACCCTTTATCTCCCGGAAGAATATTTAGACTTTCTGAACAAGGGCTAGGTGAAAAATTAGATTCGGCACAGGATTATTCAAATGGCAGTATTTCATGGCTAGACACTTCAGGACTTCGACAAGTTTCCGTCGATAGCGAATACCTCAATCAAGAGCAAGTTGTATTAGACAGTTACTACGAAGGAGCAAACAATGTCTAATTTGTTAGTAGACGTGAAACAAAAATATAAAAGCTCTACTCGAATCGATAGTCAATTAGAAGATTGTAAACAATTTATTGATAATTTCATTCTTCACGGCACAGCTATAAACGTTCTTGAAACTATCAGTAGAGACTTTGAGGGTAGTGAGCAACGTGCTTATACGATTACAGGTCCGTATGGTTCTGGTAAATCTACAGTGGCATTATTTTTATCTTTATTATTATCAACTATTAAAGATGAAAGGGATTATGCAGAAGACTCACTAGATAGTGCAGAAGGACTGAAATCAGAATTTCCTAACCGTTTTAAGATTAATAATGGCTGGAAAACGATTAAGCATGTGTGTGCGATGGAATCTCCTGCACATTCAATACTTTACACCCTAGCAACTTCACTAAAGATAAAAATAAAAAAAGACGATATTAGAAATTTTACTGATGTTGAATGCCTTGACCTAATAGAAGAATATTTAAATTCTAAAAAAATAAAAGAAGATGGTGTATTAATTTTATTAGACGAAATGGGTAAAGCACTCGATTTCTGTGCAAGTAATAATAAAGATCTATATATATTCCAACTGCTAGCCGATATCGCACAGCAATCTGACAACAATATAGTCATTGTTGGTTTTTTACACCAGTCGTTTACTGAATACGCTAAAAACAAAGAATCTAAGCTGCAAGAAGACTGGGCAAAAGTCCAAGGCAGATATAGAGATCTTGGTTATAACCCTTCAGTAGACGAGTCGTTATTTTTGTTAGGAGATGCTATAAGTAAGTCTTCAAAACGACTAGACGAAAAGTTATCAAAGCAAAATAAGAACTTAGTTGAAATAGTTAATGATTCGTTCAAAAGCAAGACTAGAAACACCTCAGACTTATATAAAACCCTGCCACTAGATCCTTTAGTTAGTTTACTCTTAGGCCCTATATCTAAGCGTAGATTCTCACAGAATGAGCGTAGTTTATTTGGATTTCTTGCATCACACGAAAAGTATGGATTCAGAGAATTTCTTTCAGAATTTTACGCAGCAGAAAACAAAGAATATCCACTATACACGTTAGATAACCTTTGGAATTACTTGCACCATAATCTCTATCATATAATTGTTACTTCATCAGATAGTAAAGCGTGGTTAGAAAGCTGTGATGCCGTAGATAGAGCCGTAAAGAAAGGTAATGAGTTACATGCTTCAATAGCTAGAGTTGTTGCTTTGCTAACTCTGTTTGGCTTCAATCAACACTTTCATTCAACCAAAGACTTTTTAGAAAACTATTTTGAACAAAAAGGCTTTAAAAAAGCAGTAGTCACTAAGGCGATAAAAGAGCTGGAATCTTGGACAGTAATAATATTCCGTCCTGCACACAACGGCTACTTCATATTTGAAGGCAGTGATATTGACATCAATATGCTAATTAAGCAGCAAAAAGAAAAGTTAGAATCTGGGATAGATTGGACGACAGTATGTGATTTAACTGATGGTGTATTAGCAACCTCGCATTATCACAAAACTGGAGCAATGAGGTGGGCTAACAAATTATTAGTTAACAATGTTGATAATAAGTTACTTTCATCTATCGAATTAACTCCACGACACGGTAAAGTATTCTTAAATTTCGTATTAGCAGTAAGCGATAAGGCTTATAACGAATTAGTGAAAGAAACAGCCACGAATAAATGTGTGGTTATTGGCAAATCATCGACAATTAATAGACTAAAAGATTTATCTATCGAATTAATCGCACTAGAGAAAGCAAAGAAAGAAGAAGCGGCTGTAGTGCGCGATAAGATCGCATTGAAAGAGCTTGATTCTAGGATTATTTCTTTTAAGCAGCAGCTATCTCATGAGTTAGATAGAGCTTTCGCTAATGCTAATTGGTCATACTTAAATAATGAGTTGAAGAAGCAACCAGTATCTTCAATCGCATCTTTTGTAGCAAATGAAGTCTTTAATAAGTCTCCAATAATTATTAATGAGTTAATTAATAAAAATAAACCATCCGGCAGTGCAAACGCTGCACTTAAAAAACTACTTAGGGCTATGTCTGAGGCACCATGCGAACCTTTTTTAGATATGCCAGATAAGACTTTTCCAGCGGAAAAAGGGTTATACTTTTCTGCTATAAATAACGTTGGCCTGCATGTACCAGATCCAGAGCATAAAGGGCAATATAAGTTCGTTATGCCTTCTAATGAACAAAATCGTTTATTAGAACTGTTCGAAATAACTTTAGATTACATAACCGATAAAAATGGAATCGTTAGACTATCTGACATATTTGAACTGTGGCAAAAGGAGCCGTTTGGTATAGCGAAAGGTGTAATTCCAATTTGGCTTTTAGCATTTTTACAAGCTAATACTCATCATTTAGCTTTTTATGATTATAACGGAGTTACAAGCAAACCTACTTTCATCGATGGAGCTGACGAAGAGTTCGCTATGAAGCTATTCCAGCAACCTGAGTTACTAGGTGTTCAGATAGTCAAAATAGATCACTCTACAACTAGCTATTTAAATGAAATATCTTCAGCCATTGGACTAGCAGAAAGGGAGTGTTCACCGCTAATTATTGCACAATCCTTAGTGGCCTTTTATGCTGAGCTATCTCCTTGGACAAGAAATACGCGCTCATTGGATAAAAAACTATTGAAGTTTAAAGACGAAACGAGAGTCGCTTCAGATCCAAATGATTACTTGTTCAATAAATTACCAGCGATATTTGGAAAGAGTACAAAGCTTTCCGATATCAAATCTGAAGATTTTAAGAGTATTATTGAACAGCTCAAAAAAGCTCATGAAAAAGAGCTGTTAAAGTTTGAGAGTCGAATTAAAGAATACATAACTTTTAACCAGCACTTAGTTAAGAACTGTAAAAAAGTTGCCGCTTTCACAACACACCCAAAAGTTGAAACTTTTGCATTGCGATTATCTGAGTTTGCTAGTTCAAATAAATGGGTTTCGTCAATAATTTCATTACTCTCAGGTAAGGCAGAGAGAAATTGGGACGATAGTGCCTTAGCTAAGGCAAATTCTGAATTGATTGAGATAATTGAAAGATTTAAGAAAGATCTATACCTGTCTAATTTTGGTGATATTGATTACAAAAATATTAAGAAAAACTTTAAGCAACAGCTTAAAGATATAGACCAAAAAATAAATCAGCTTGAAATCAAAGAGAAAAAAGCGATTTTGATGACAATGTTAGATGACTTGATGGAAGTATAAGGAAGTACAATGGAAAAAACGCTACATGTATTAGGTCTTTCAGGTGGTAAAGATAGTGCTGCTCTCGCTATGTATATGCGAGATAACTATCCTGATTTAGACATTCAATATTACTTCACTGATACAGGTAAAGAGCTACCCGAAGTTATTGACTTTGTGAACCGCTTAGAGGGTTATGTTGGCAAAATTGTTGACCCATACGAAGAAGTATTTAGTTCTAACCGGGAGAAAAAAGACTTCGATTATCATTTGAGGCAGCATAAGAACTACTTGCCGTCACCTCAGGCCCGCTGGTGTACAATTCAAATGAAATTAGTTCCATTTGAAAAGTGGATTCAGATGAAAATGGAAAAAGAAGGCTACTCAAAAGTAGTTTCTTATGTGGGGATTAGAGCTGATGAGCCAGCTCGTGAAGGCTTTTTAACTAATACTGTTACATCAGAATATCTGACCATTAAAATGCCGTTCAGAGAAGATGGCTTAGAAAGAGATGATATTTTTGAAATATTAAGAAAAGCTGATCTATTAGGCAATGAAGAAGAAGTTGTCGAATATCGTAAGTTATTCGTTGACCCAATGACGGGTGAACCTGTAGAGCCTTCTGAAGAAGTTAAGATGGCTTTAATGAACCAACTTTTGAAAAAACGTTCGATGAATCAAGTTGAGCACTCTCAAGAAATTCAACCAAATTTAACCCCCGAAACTTTATTAAAAATTGTAGAAGCAAAAGATCAAGGAAAACCGGGCTATTATGGCTGGAGGTCTAGAAGTGGTTGCACCTTTTGCTTCTATCAACAAAAGATCGAATGGCTAAGGCTAAAAGAAATCTACCCTCAGGCCTTTGAAGAAGCGAAGTCATACGAAAAAAAAGCCGAAGAAGACAAAGGTGATGGCACATTCTACTGGCTAGGCAAAGGTACTCCTTTATCTACTCTAGAAACTGAAGAACGTAAGATTGAAATCATTGAGAATCATGAATTAAGAGTTAAACGATTAGAGAAAAAGCTGAATAGACGAGCAAACCTACTGCGAGCTAAAGTCAAGATTTCTGATACAGACCGTATGGATGAGATATATGACGAAGTTGAAGGTGGTGGAGCTTGTGTAACCTGTTATAAATAAAAGGACGTAAATAATGCTGGAACGCTCACAAGTCGATTTTCCAATGTGGCGAAAGAAAGTCGATGCAACTTTACTAAAAGACGGTTCAACCCCCATCCCAAAGTGGTTATTTAAATTTTGGGGTATTGAAGATGCATTCGGCAACGTGAGATCTAAAAATGACCAAGAGGCATGCGTTGAAATTACTTTTGATAAAAATACTTATCAAGGTCAGGTCTCGAAAGTAAAACACTCCTCTGGTTTCCAATATAGACTTTATTTCAATGATGCTCTAGTTGAAAAACTAAGAACCACTTTTTTAATGTCATTTATGAGAAGCATTGAAGCAGAGCTTTCAGAATTGAACACTAGAGATATTGAAAAAGAAATATCTTTTTGGGAGTTTTTAGATATTGAGTTTGACATTGATAACAAAAAGTTTTTTTTTAATGCTCATTACCCACTAAAACCTCAGTTTCCAAATTTATTTCAGAGACTTGTGAATTCAGCTCCTTTAAAGCGAATTAGTTCCGAGGTGTTAGATAAAGACTCTCTTAGTATCCATAAACAAGACTGGAGAGTGTGGGATAATTATAAATTTGAAATTGGTGCTCATAACGTAATTTATATGCTTCTAGATGAGGTAAATAAGCTTATCTATGTTGGGGAAGCAACGGATATGGTCAAGCGCTTTAATGCGCATCACAAAGGCACTCATAATTGGACTCATTATAAATATAATGTTTTACCAGATTCCTTATCTGAGTATAGAGTCTCCATAGAAAGAATGTTGATCCGCGATTTAGCATGCTTATTGGATAACGAACAAAGCATTTGTTCAATACAGATATCTGAATATAAATTAACTAACTTGAAAATTGATAAATAAGAAGTGCAATATGCGCTTCTTATGCAAAAAAGGACTATATGGACGTTATTGATTTAGCAATTATTGAAAGTCACCAAATAAAGGTAATGTTTTACCCACAAGCTTGGAAAGACTCTCAAAACTTCGTTTTGGATTGGCAAATCGTTGACTTTCCTCCTGACCCTCGCAATTTAATACCCAATAGTTCGGGGGTTTATGCATTTGTTGTTGAACCTAACTTATTTTCACTAGTGCCCGCTAATGGACTTTTTTATATAGGAAAAGCGACCAATCTATATCAACGTATAGGAGCGTACATTTCAGAATTAGGTAAAGATTTTGAACGCTCAACCAGACCCCACATTTGGAAAATGTTAAATAGATGGAATGGCCATTTTAAGTATTATTACTCAACCACTGATAATGTAGAGCAAGCTGAGCAATTTGAAGAAGAAATGCTTAAAGCTTTAAGGCCTCCATTTAATAAACAATATGATGCAGTTACTAGCCAAGTTATGAGGGCCTTTTGATGAGTACAACTTTATTGCCTGCAATTAGATCAATAGTGGGTGATTGGATCACTTACATTACGTCTATGTCATTTAAAGATATTAATAAACTTGTGAAGTCTCCTGATGAGATCCATACCAGAAAAGGTTTATCAGAGTGGATTCAACGCGAAGCTATTGATTCGCATTCAGATGATATTGCAAAATATATAGAAAATACACCACAGAGATTTTTGGGGTCTCTCATTATTGGAGTTTATGATGGAAGGCCCAATTGGGCGCCACTTAATATAAATTTTAAAATTGATCAACTTGAACTATCTGAAGAGCAAAGAGACAGTGTTGAAGGTAAACTTGGCTTACTTCATTTGTCAGGCGATGAAAAGCTATTTGCTATTGACGGACAACATAGGGTATCCGGTATTAAGAAGGCCTTAGATAAACTTGGTCAAGATAACAGTATTGCTAAAGACGAAATAAATGTAATTTTTGTTGCGCATGATGAGTCTAGTCAAGAAGGTAAATTAAGAACCAGAAGGCTATTTACTACAGTCAACAAAAAAGCTAAGCCAGTATCAAAGTCTGCAACAATCGCTCTAGATGAAGATAACGGTTTTGCAATTGTGACAAGAAATCTCATCGACCAACATTGGTTGTTTGAAGATGAAAGACAACACATTTCTTATACAAGCACAGGCTCTATTTCTCCAAAAGATGAAAAAATTATTACAAGTGTTGTAGGGCTGTATGAGATATCAAAAGACTTATATGGCAACAACAAAAAGCAATTTGAGTCCAAAAGACCAACCGATGATGAGCTACAACAACATCTTTCAGATGTAATATCTTTTCTTGATGAAATTCTCGAAGAGTGCTCAGAGCTTAAAGAAGTATTCAAGGAACAACAAAATACTGCACGATATTACAGAGAAGAGCTTAACCACTTATTATTTAGACCTGTTGGGCAAAGAGCTTTTGCAAGAGCTACCCAATTATTAATTTCGAGAGGATTTGATACTAAGGCTGCTATTTCTGTGCTGTTGAAAGCTGATATGAATATTAGTTCTCACGATTGGCATAATATTCTATGGGATCCAATTGGGGAAACCATGATTACAAGCAAGTTAGTAATGGCGGAAACCCAGTTGTTGAGGCTCTGTGGACATGAGGCAAGAACAACGAGGAATGCGCAGAACTTAGATGAGCTAATTCACTTAAGGGGGTAGCATATAGGTTTAAATCACTAAGTGCTTTTGGGATATTGAGATTTTAAGGTTTTAAATTTTCAATATCCAACAAATAATTCCTGTAAATCGATTTCGTCATGAATTAGCCCGCTATCATTGTTCTTAATAAATTCAATCAAGCGCACTACTACTTGCTTATTAATTTTTAAATTATGAGTTAAAAATAAATACAACCATTCGTATATACGAGTAACATCTCGAAGCCAATTAGAAGTTGGGTACTCTACGAACAAATTAAACAACTGACTTATGGTTTCTAAGCTGGCTTTACCTGCATTACTTTTTTCCTTTTCAGCTTTGGCTGCTAATAAACCAGAGACTAAAACAAAATACAAAGCAGAAACAGAGAAGTTTATTTTCTCTCTTAAATTGGCATCACTAGTCTTTTTCAACAACGGAATTAGTTGCTGTTCGAATAATTTATCGAATATATCTTCTAGATTCTCGCTTTTTCCTGTCAAAGTAAAAACATAATGTACACCAGCTAGTTTTCTAATTAAGTTTCCTGAATAATGATGATCAAACAACTTATTTTTCTCAAATAACTGTTTAAATTCTATGTATAAATCATCTAATGCAAATTCGAGGTCTACCTTTTTCGGAATATGGGGGATTTTCTTTAAATTTAAGTAGCAATAACCTATTTCGCATATGGAATTACCAATGTATTCTGCCATGCCAACATTTTCGAAAATGGATGCAGCTTCCAAATAAAGTTCGATAGCACCTGCATCATTTTCTAAATAAGCTTCACAATTTGCGAGCTGATGCAAAGTTTGTCCTCTATTTAAAGCAATGTGTGAACCATTGCATAGTTCCAAAACTTGCAAATAAGTGCTTTTAGCTTCCAATATTTTGTTTTGTTCTAAATGTGCACTAGCTAATATGCCTAAAGCATCAGATAGTCCATTATTTAAATCATTGATCCTCTCATTAGGATGAGATTCTTGAGCAATCATTGATTTATATGCTTCACACGCTTGTAAAGCATATTTTTCAATGTTATTTGGCTCACTTTCAGCCATTGCTTTTGCTAAAAAAAGCTCTGGGTACTTTTCAGGCTCTGCAATAACAGCGTCGAAGGAATTGATATATCCTTTTCCTTCAGCAATCATTTCTGTATTTGATGATCTTATCGCTAGGTTCAAAAATTGAGCTAAAAGAGTTGCAACGCCAGTAAATACCTTTGCTTCTTCTGATAACTTGATTAATTGAGCCAACATCAAGCCTCCCCTTTGAGGCTCATTTGAAACAAAGAAATATTTCATAATCGTCATACCTATGCTAATTGCAGCATCAACTAGAGTTTGGTGACGAAATTTTTCACATGTAGTTAATATAAAGTTTAATAAATTATCGAGTTCTTGATTTATCCTTGATAAGTAAACTCCAAGTCTTTCAGGTTCTCTATTAGCGTATTCAGTCGCGGCAAGCCAAACACTATGCAATTCAGCTAAGTTTAAAAACACTTTTTCGAGTTCATGGAGATTTTCTTTTGAATAACTTTTATTTCTTACAAAGTGGCGTATAGGTGTTAAAACACCTATACGATTAAAGGATTTGAATTTATATATTGGTTCTACCAAAGTCCATAGCTTTAGGTAAGCGAAAGATTCTTCTACTGAGTCAATATTAAGATAATGTGAATCTATATATATATCAAATATCCCATTTGGTAGTTCAGACAAAATCCACAAGAGTTTTCTCGATTCATCATTCAAAGCGTCATATGCAACAGCTAAACACACTTCAAGAGACGTACTTTTATTTAAATTACTTCTTGTCGGTATATTAAAAGACTTTTCTTTTATTGCGTCTAATGCAGCGTCAGGTGAGCGGTAAAATTTAGCAATAGATGTAGCTATTTTAATTGCTAGAGGGTGACCATTACAAAATTCAATTAACTCTACGAAATCATCTTTCCGAAAAGGATGTTTGAAATCTAAGTGAAATAAAGTGCTTGATTCTTCCGAATTTAGCTTGAAAACGCAAATTTCTTTGTCCGGTATGAAGCAAAGCAATTTAACTTGGCTTGTAATTATAAATTGCGTTGATTTAGTAGATAAACTCAATTCTGACAAAAAATCTTCTAGAGACTCTAATTCATTACTTCCAATTTGCTCTATTCCATCAAATACAATACATGCTTGTATTTCATCTAGACAAGTTGCGATATCTAATATTGATACATCTGGTAGGTTTATATTTAATTCTGTATTTAAAGAAGAAATAATACTTTTAGTATCTGTATATTTTTCAACATTGACCCATACTGTTTGCTTGTAGGTGTGCTGCTTTTTCAAAGCTTCTTTAACCAGCTCAGATTTACCGATCCCTCCAACACCTACAATAGCAATAGATTCATTTGATTGGATACAACTCTTTAATTTTTCTAATTCTTCTTTTCGTCCTACGAAGTTCTTGCAGGTTTGTGGAATAGGAAAGGCGGCACTTGTCCTCAACTTAGTCTGAATATTTCTTCTAGTTCTAGCAATAAGTTGCTCTTTCAAACGTTGAAGCTCTTTTGTTGATAAACTATTATTTATATCGTGTTCGATATGACAGCTAGAACATATGCGTATCAAATTAGATGGGTGATGTGATAAGCTTTCAGACCAAGGTATGATGTGTGCAGATTCAATACCATTTCCAGTACCGCAGCGACTGCACTCATTGAAACTTTCAGCAATTAAATGGTCCCTTATACACGTTGGTATAGAACTTCTAGTTTTAGCATTATCTGACCACTTTTCTCTTAACTGTAAGTCAAAAGTATCTAACATTGATAACCTAAATAAGGTTCGCCCATTTATACTCTCTGACTTTAAAGGTAACTTATTGAATCCTCTTGCGAAATTATTTTTAGTGTATTTGAATATTAGTTCTCTTGTCACTCCTAGGTATATTGCTGCTTCGTCAGGAGTTAAAAGTGCATTGTCATTTCTATCATCCATGACTGGTGATCCTAAACTAATTGATGTTTATATAGCTCTTTAACTAAAAAATCTATCTCACAAAGAGTTATATTAAGTGGGAAACTAATCCTAAAAGTTTTATCAGCCATTTCCCTTGATAATCCGATTGATGTTAATACGTGAGACGGCTCGATCTCTTTAGATGAACAAGCTGAGCCTTGTGCAAGGCAAAGCTCATTTTCATTGTCTCTGATCAAAGTTTCAGTATCAACATTTGGGAATGTAATCGAGATACAATGGGGCAACGTATTGATTCCATTTACTATATATTGAATATCTAGGAAATTCAGTTTTTCTAAAAACTTTTTCTTAATTTGGTTGGCTGAAAAATCAGAGTAATATGATTGAAATACCTCAATAGCCTTTCCAAATCCTAAGATTAAGGGCGCGGCCACTGTTCCTCCGCGAATACCTTCTTCCTGTCCCGCTCCATGTATTACAGGAGTTAGCTGCTTATGTCTTAAATCCCTTATGTAAATAGCACCAATTCCTTTAGGGCCACCAACTTTATGAGCTGAAAAAGACATGATATCAACGTTTAAATCATCAACATCAATCTCAACTTTTTGAAAGCTTTGAGCGGCATCTGAGTGAAATAGAATCTCGTTTTCAAAACACAACAGTCCAATCTCTTCAATTGGATTAACGGTCCCTAATTCATTATTTACATGCATTACTGAAACTAATGCAGTATCAGGTCTGATAGTCTCTTTTATAGATTGAGCTGTGATCAATCCGTCTGAATTAGGTTTTACATAAGTAACTTCATACCCCAGAGTTACTAAATACTCTGTAATGGCAAATATGCATTTATGTTCAACCTGTGTGGTTACAATATGCTTTTTATTTTTGACTGCTTCGGTTAATAAAAGGCTCTTAAATGCAATATTGTTTGACTCGGTTGCCCCTGAGGTAAAAATGATTTCACTGGGGTATGCGCCTATTTCATTTGCTAACAGCTCTCTCACTTCATTGATATGTTTAGAAACTTGTTCCCCAAGAGTGTGACTAGAAGCTGAGTTTGCGTATGCATTATCAAAAGCATGAATAAGGCATTCTTTTACTTCAGGAAGTAAGGGATAAGAGGCTGCTGTGTCTAAATAGATCATAAGTTTTTTCATGAACCGTTAATGTAACTATACTATCAAGATAATTTAGGTTTGACTTCTTTAATTGGGCTGCAAAACAAGTGTTTGCCAAGTTACATGATTTCTACCAATTTTATCTGACTCCTTGGGCGTTTCTAACTTACAAAACAGTCCAGCATCTGACGCTAGTTTCTTTAGCTCGTCAGCACACACAACATACATTTTGCGCTGAGTAAAATCTTCTTCAGTTTGACCGTGCCTAAGCGATATAACAATTTTTCCACCCGGTTTGAGGATGTTGGCCAGTTTTCTAATAGCGCGAGCACGCTCACTGGGCGCAATATGCATCCACACCGCGCTTAGCAATATAAGGTCAAAACTAACTTCTAATTTTGTAACGGAAGTAAGCGCGGGAAGAGAGTCACTAATCCACTTAACCTTGGTGCCTTCGGTAGTTCTTTGACCAAGTTTTAGTAGTTCGGTGGCAGGCTCGACTGCGAGGACTTGAATATTGTTGGCGTCTCGATGAGTTTCTTGGGCTAATTCGTCTAGGTATTTAGCGTCGCGTCCTGATCCAGCACCAAGATCTAAAATTCTTGCGTTGGGATTAGAGATAATTGATGGCAAAAAATCTGCCCAGCTTTGATGAACCTCATCAAATGTTTTTGAGAGGTATTGCTGCGTTAAATTACTTGCGTTTTCATTATAAAAATTTGCCGTCAATTAACTTTCCCTGAGCTTTCACTATTGTGCCAACCTTGACTAACCTTATGATTACTTTAGTAAACCAAACAAGATTATACATATTTGTATCATGCAGCAAATAAGGCTTTTTGTCTTTAATTATCTTTGCCAGCCTCAAAGTGAGGCTCACTTTCTATCAGTCCTAGTAGCCTATAAAATATTTTTATTTTTTTCCGTCTATAACTAACTGGAAAATTTACTAATTTAAATTGACGTTTTCTAAGCCTTGATTTTATTAGTTTTCTTGAATTGAAAGCTCTTCTTTTATGTGGAAAATACCAAATGTGTTTTGTCAAAAACACGTCAAATTTAGAATTAAAAATATAATAGTAAGAGGTAAAAATAATGAGACCCAGTGAAGTTAGCACTCAACAAATAGTTGATGCCGGATTTGAAATACAGCGCACAGGCTCAACGGTAAGTGGCTATAAACTGAAAAAGGTAATTGGCAAAGGACGACCAGAAAGACTGATGGAGGTATGGGAACAAGAAATGAATGGAAGGCCAGAGGTATATGACAGCGATGAGCCGCATGTTTTAGAACCAGAGGTCGAGGAATTACTTGCTGAATTGAACGATAAAATATCTAAAGAACTACATGGAATTTTAGTAAAAGTAGATAAAAAGATCAGAAATATGGCTGACAAAAAAGTGAACTTAATAAAACAAGACTTTGAGGTTGAAGGTCAGAATCTTTATGCTCAAATTGATGAACTTGAAGCTTTTATTGGAAGTCTGGAATTGGATAACGATAAACTCAGAATGAAGCTATATGAAGAGCAAAGTAAGCCGAATGAACAGTTTGAAAATGAGAAAACTATTTTAAAGCTCCGAGATAGGTTGAGAGGAAAAACAGAACTTTTAAACGAACGTCAGTTACGTATTGACGAACTAACCGAACTAACACAAATGCTAAGGGAGGCTAAAGCTTAACAAACAAATCCAATTTAACAGCTATAACGGAAGCTGTTAATTTGTGATGGGGCCACTCTATAGATTTTTTAGTGCTCCCAGCTCCTCGCGAATTAATAAACTCACCACAAACAAACAAACAAACAAACAAACAAACAAACTTATTGGACGAAGTGGTGTGATTAACACAAATATTTATCGTGTATAGATTAGATAAATATGAATTAAATATGGCTTATTTATTTTGAGTTGCTGAAGTATTGATTCACTAAATAGAAAATGTAGAACGCATATTTATTTGATACAGATTAGAATTTAGTCCAGTCAAATCTTCACTTTTTGTGATCACATTTAAAAAATATGGAAAACCAATGTACAAATTAATCATGCCCTAACAAGTTAATTTTTTTTGCAAAAAAATACCTAAAATCTAGTACCCATTGAGTAGTAACTCCCCCCTGCAACTGCGCAATTTGGATTTTTAGCATTTGTTTCAAAGGTACCCATCGTGTACTAAGTGCATGTTTTTAAAAGAAAATAATGCTTGATTGGTGGATTAAAAACTCTAGAATAATTATTACTTTATTGGCTTTTAGAGCGGGCAATGACAATTTCTGCGTCGTAGTTGCAGTCTCATTTTCCACTTTATTTGGAGGACTTTTGATTTCAGTTTCACAACTTAAAGAAAAACTCAGCACTCAAGTTAAGCAATTTGAAGCTTTATTCGAACTACCTACAGCATTGGCTGAAGAAGCAATTGTTAAAGGGGTATATAACTGCAAAACATTTTCAGGTGCTCTTAAAATTTTGGAGCAAACTTTTTCTAATTTCGATCTCCAATATGAAATAGACCATGAACAATTGAAATACTTGCTAATAAATGAGTATGAAGATGAAGTTCTTGTCAAAAGTCTTCATATTGAGATTGAGAATATGGCTTCTCGAATTGAAAGTTTGAACACTGTAAAAGTATCAACGCTTACATTGATTTCAAACCTTTATAAATTGTTTAGCCTTCACGGTGAGTCTAAATTTATTATGAATACTGAGGGTAACTTTAGACTTGAATGGCGACCTTATTTTGATGCGTTGGAAGACCCACTTTTTGTGCAGTATGCCGATTTTAAGCTTAATAATTGTTACTTTCGGTTTATCGCTACAAAATATCCGTTTGAAAAGCTGTCGATAGATAACGTCAATCATTACATGCACCTTGTTAAACATCAGCAAGAAAATGACTACGAAGGGTGTATATCTGAAGGTAATTCATTAGATAAGCATCATGACTGGCTGCTTATGACACTTGAGTTGTTCACCAAAAATACAGCAGCAAGCGATAGGTTAGAACACGCAACCTTTATGATTGAAGGTTCTCGATATTTAGTTTTTGGTATTCGAACTCATGATAAATTAGTGTCTGAATGGCGCAAACCAGAGCTTAATGTCCATTTGAAGCTAGTTAAAGAGGTACAAAAGTTTATTGTAAGAATTGGTCAACAAGCTTTGGTTCTTCAGGCCCGTTTATCTGAAATAAATGATGATTATGTTTCCAAAACAAATTTTCATGTTTTGTCTCACTGGGATTCTAATTACGACTTACTAGAATTTAATGGTTCCAAATTTTGTACTTACTTCCGACCTCTTAACAGCATCGAATTGTTAGAGTTAACTCCAGTCAATGGATAAAACTTATTTAAAAAATGCTGCAATCGTCTCAGTATTTGATTACAAAGATTTTGAAAAAATACACTTAGCTGACGTGTTAACCGGAAGCGTAATAGAAGATGAAACATTGCGCTTTCGAGCATTTCAGCAAATTGTCACCTCCAAAATAGTTACTAGACATATTAAAGGAGAGAAATCGGAAGTAATAACACATAGCGGCAGTTGTTACGTTATTGATGATAATCCAGAGTTTTTCGAATTAACACTTGCTGAATTTGTTGTAATGAGAACGGGGGCTTACTCTCCCAAACGTATTATTGAGATGAGAGACATATTAAAGCAGCTCAACAAAAATCAACATTGAAATGGATTGCCGCTTGTTAATCAGTAAATTAATCACCACTATCGGTTGTTTATTGACATCCCTTTTCAAGATAACTATATAATCACTCTTATCGGTGATTATAGTTGTAAATTTCTAGAGCCTATCTATAATCACTATATTCGGTGATTAATTTCAGTAAGGTTCGATTGATGGCAAAGAAAGTAACAGCTTCAAAAATGCCTAGCTCTGCATACATAGATAGTGCAGAAGTTCTGGGCCAACTCATAAAAGCAAAAAGAACAGAACTCGGCCTAAAATTAGCAGACTGTGCTGCTCTATGCGGGATTGGAATTAATACTTTATCACGTATAGAAAACGGAAATTCAAACTGCACTCTATCAGCGGTGTTTTCTGTTTTAAACGGATTGGGTATTAAGCTAAACACCAAAGAATTAACACCTTTAGAAAAGGTGTCATCACCTCACGATGAGTGGGTTTAGATATGACCAAAACTGACGCATACAGGTTAGAAATCAAATACGCTGGTCAAGTAATTGGAAATTTATCTTTAGACAACACCACCAACTTATTAAAACTAAGTTATTCACCCAAGTGGCAAAACGAAGGTTTTGCTATATCTCCCTATTTATCATTGGATAATCAACACTCACCAGAGGTCGCTTATAATTTTCTTGATAATGCCTTGCCAGAAGGAGAAGCGAGAAAGTTATTAGCTGAAAATCTGGGAGTCTCAGAGAAAAATGTTTATTCGCAAGTACGTGCCATTGGAAATGACTTAGCCGGGGCAGTGACATTTTTACCGCCATCTGAAGAAGAACAAAATCAGCCGTCTTTTAGAATACTTGAAGAAGAAGAGTTAATTACTAGGCTCGACAATAAAGAAGAATTTGGCCTACTCACATGGGACGATAAGCCACGTCTCAGCGTGGCCGGAGTTCAAGATAAACTAAATGTCTTTATTGATGAGCAAGGAAATATTGGCTTTGGTGATGGCTCTCTCTGCTCTACCCATATTTTAAAATTTGAAAAGAAAAACTGTTCTAATCTCGTCTTGAACGAATTCTTTTGTATGAAGCTCTCTGGTGCAATTGGATTGCCAACTGCTGATGTTGAGTATAGACAATTTGGGCCACACTCATCGCTCATCGTAAAACGATTTGATCGCAAATATGTTGCCGACTCCAACAAAGTAATGAGGCGCCATGTTATCGATGGCTGCCAAGCGTTGAATTTACCAAGAGACTATAAATACGAGCGAAACTTAGGTGACGGAAGAGATGTTCAACATATTAGGGACGGAGCTAGCTTAGTAAAGCTATTTGAATTCACTGAACATATGTCTTCGCCAATTGAAAGTAAGCAATGGCTGATAAATTGGCAACTCTTTAATTTAATGATCAGCAACTACGACAGCCACGGCAAGAATGTTTCACTATTCTTTGATAGAAATAACGCACGATTCACTCCCGCCTATGATTTAGTGAACATCGCCATGTTCCCTCAATTTAAACACGTGTTAGCGATGGCTATGGGAGATGAGTTTGAACCTAATGATATCCACGCTTATCAACTGGCTGATTTCGCAGAAACATGTGATATCAATAAAAAACTATTATCTAGGTTGTTAACTGACATGGCAAATAAAGTGATAAAACAACTATCAACTGGAGCCTTGATTGAATGCCTGAATACCCAATCTCATTTTTCTGAAGATGATATTAGCTATTTTAAGCAACTGAGCGACAACATACTATTAAGGACTGAGTACTTAAAAGCTCAAGCAGTTGAATTGCCTTATATAGAAGTATAGATAAAGAATTAATCATTCCACTTAGTGGAATCAGTTTTTGGCGATTTACTAGAATGAGATTACTTCTAGATGAAGTATAAAGACAAAATAAATATTGAATATAGATAAGATATTGATTGTCTATAGCTCCAATCAATATAGGCTTCATCTCGTAATAGCCCCCAAGACTTTTTACTGGGGACTATACGAGCGATTATAGTTTTGTGAAGGTGACTTCACCTGCTGAAAGATAATCATCAACATGAAGATCAAACAGTTTTTGCGGAACTTTAAATCTGAATCGAGTGCCAGATTCAACTTCAGTGCACCAATTCTTTCTGCTTCCCCCAGAAGATATTTTTCCTGAAATAAGTGCTACATTGTCACAGACTTTAGCACCGCTGTCTCTATCCCTTGCTCGACAAACCGGAATACCAAACGTGAATAATGCGTCATTCTTTTTTGATATAGCGGATAATGTTGTCATCTCAATATCGATTAAGTCTGAGTTAAAAACATCATCTAACTCTTCAACTCTATCTTGCAGAAGTGAAGAAAATACCCATGCTTTATTTTCTTTATCCCAGCGCCCATTCAATTTTCTGCATTCTTCTACTAACATTTGATTGTATGCATAGTGGCGGAGTGTCGTTACGCTACCTATATCAACTTCAGTATGCTCTTCATGAAGCTTGTAAATTAAGTCGGCTCCATACTTTGATCGAACAGAAATATCTTCCACAAGTAGCTCATGTTCGCCTATATCGAGATTTTTTGACCTATCATCTATTAACAATTTGCACTGATAGCCATTGTCTTCAGCCGCAAAATATTTACGATTCTTTTTAGTGATTATTAGATTTTTTACTATCAAGTGAATACCTCTTTTTGAATTAAAGTTAGTGTTGACGATTTAGCTAAATGAACTAATTCAACAAGGTTAATTTTAACTCTTTTAAAAGGCCGATCCGATACTAGCGGACTAATAGTTCTAAGTTTTTTTTAAATATTTTGGAAAAAAAGGAACAATATTATTTTATGTAAATATTTATCGATTTCACTCTGACAGAGTGTGAAGTTTTGACAGACTTTTTGCCAAGTTTGGCAACGCTCTTACCATGTTTGACATGCATTTTGCCGAGTATGCCACGAAAAATTTTGACGTGATTTTTGAGATTATATTAAAAACTCAACGTAAGAGCCTTTCTGTTCTTACATTGGTTATATAACTTTATAATGGTTACAATCGTTATAATAGTTATAACATATTTTTTTGAATAAAGATATATAACCAATTGTTTAGCAAGAACTTATAGTGAAGGTAGGCGCCTTAAATATTTAATAAATTTAGGATAAATATTTAATATTTTTTTCGTATTTTTCACTATAAGTCAGACTTTTTAGACGTTTTCTTCCCCTAATGGATGCTCATTACGGCAAGCTTTAAGAAGGTCATACATACATTGATATTTCAAATTATCAAAAGTTTGCTCAGCGACGACTTTAACAACATCTTTGATAGAGTACATGTTTGAATTTTGAGCATGTACACGTCTTTTTATTTCATCATATCGCTGATCATAATTTTCAAACGTGTCGATATGATCAATATTTCGAATGTTCGTTTCGTCCAACTCCAAAAAATGAAAAAATCGAGGGTCATAACCTTCACGTAAATAGAAATTAAATTCTGATTCCGCAGTCAATTTTTCTACTGCTGCTTTTATCTGATCTGGTTCTAGACCATTTTCAAAAAAATAAGACAATGGCTTACCTTGCGCAGCTCTATCGTCATACTCTCCCAGAAGCCAACTTAACTGCGGCCTGATAATAAATGATGTTGCTTCACCGTTAACAAATATGCCTATTTCAAGTGGAAAGCTAATACCTAACTCATAATTTGAATTAGTAAAGATGATAATCGGTGGTAGATCTTTAATTGTTTCAAATGGGGTTTTCATAATAAATAACCTTAAATAATTTATTTAAATCACCAGCGCCAAAAGCGCTGAAAGTTCTATGGCTATAGAGCTATCCCCCGAATCGCCCTTAGCTGTTTTTGCTTAATCGCGTCACCTCCTTAAAATAAAATGTTTAACACTTAGCAATGATTCCCCCGAATATTGCAACCGATTATTGAGCATTAAGCCAGTTGTGAAACTCTTCGATGTCCCAACCCAAAATACGTCTACCGACTTTCTTAGGTTGTGGCATCAATCTATCATTCCGCCACCGAAGAATTGTTGACTCTGATACATTTAACATTTCCATTACTTCATCTAACGAATAGAAACCAATTGACATTTTTTACCTCTTTTAAGCTACTTTGTTGAAATTCAAATTGTTCGTCCAAGCAGTAGGACTAAACGATGTTATTCTGAAATCACGAGAGAGGCTGTCTTGCTTTTCTTCGAAATACTCAAAACCAGCTAACGGCAAAATGATCTTAGCTATTTTGTCATGAGCTTCTTTGCGCTGACTTATATAATCATAACGGTTATAAACCCCATGCACGCCACGAGGCTTATGATTCATACAAGATTCAGCTATTTCCTTAGAAACCCCGAATCTTGGAAGAAGGCTTCGGAAAGTCCTTCTCAAATCATGTGCTTTAAAACAAGGTACATTTAGGCTACCAAGTATGTTTTCACCTATGACTTTATTAGTTCCGTTTTTTCCGAACAGTGTATTAATTGCAGCATTCAACGTTGAATCATGTACGTGTGGGGTGCTGCTTCTTCGCCTTGCAGGAAACAAATAGTCAGATCCCATCGCCAACTCTTGTAATCTTTTGAATAAAGGGATCACACTGTCTGGAATGGGTACCGCTAATGACAATTTATTTTTGCTACGGTCCGCCCATATATGAAGCTCTTTCTGATCCCAATCTAAATCTTTCCACTGTGCCCCAAGTAACTCCATCTTTCTGAAGCCAAATACAAGTAACATAGTGATTGCAATCAGGCTTGGCTCTGGGAATACCATTGGGTGCTGCCTAGCAACTTCTAAAAATTTTTGTACATCCATTTGAGTCAAGGCAATTCCTTGTTTTTTAGAACCTCCTCCAGCGTGTTTACGTAAATCTAAATTCCTAGCGATATTTTTCTTAACGATGCTATTGTAGAACGCGTCATCAAATACGCTTCTGAAAAGATAAAAACAGCGCTCTGCAACACTTAATAGCTCTTGCTTTACAATTCCTTTTAGAACAAGTTGTAGGTGTTTAGTTGTCAACACCGCTATTTCAGTATCACCAATTTCCGGCTTAATATACTTTTCATACATGCGTTTTTCGGCTGTGTAAGCGCATGTCGAAGATTTAAAGAAACTTTTAAATAAATCATCAGTTGTTCTAATTGTCTCTCCGTGATGGGCCCACTGTGGATTAGTCCCTTCCAAGACTAACCTTTTCATGTCCGTTGCTTTTTTTATTGCATCTTCAATGGTTAAAAAATGCGCGCCACTTTCTCCATATGTACCAATTTTGAACCGTTTACGTTTACCGTTAATTTTCGCTCGGAAGCTAAATGTAGCGATCTCTTTGTTATGAATATCCAAAATCGTATTCGGTGCAATTGTCAGTGATTGTTTCACTCCCGACGCAATACGCTTTTTTATTTTATTTTCTGATTCTCTTAACCTCATCTTATAAGATTCCTCTCATTGTTAATGTTTGTGTTTTGGTGGCTGATGGCATTAATGCCTTGAATAAAGCTTCATGTATCTCTCGCCGCTGCTCTAAATAGTCAAAATTCAAAAGGACATTTCGATTAGTTTTTTGATTTAAACTTTTAGAAACGATACGTGGTTCTACGTCTTTCGAGTTAAGATATCGGGCGAACGAATAACGTAAACTGTAAAGTTTAAAACTTGGAACCAGCTTACGAATCACGTATGACATTGCACTAATTGGCAAAGGGTTAGCGTTGCTTTTAGGATTCGGAAATAAATAATCAGAACCATCAGCCAACTCTATTAGTTGTTCAAACAGTTGCAATGCGCATTCCGGTATCGGTACTTGAAAGCTCGTGCTTAATTGAATAACGCCTTCTTCAAGTGAAATGTCACGCACTTTAAGCGCGAGTAATTCACTAGGCCTTAAACCAAAAACCGCCATGATCACAACGGCAATTTGCATTTGCTCTGAAATTTCAAATTTGTTGTTATCAAATTCCTTCAATATCGCTTTAATCTCATCATGAGTTAACGCAGTTGCTTTACTATTTTCATTCGTATTTTTTTGTTTCATTTAATTACCTCTAATTGTCTTCAAGAGCAGTCATTCTAAGGCCTAAGTCATTGATTCTTCTAATAGCTGCTTAGTATAAAAACGACTTTTTTCTAACTTTCTGCATAATCTTAAATTTTCCAAATATTTAGCGAGAGTACGCTAACGGCAAAATAATTTTTGCCATCAACTCATGGGCTTCCTTACGCTCTTTGGCGTACTCATAACGGTTATATGTGCGAATTAAACGACTATCAGCATGGTTAAGGCAGCGCTCCGCTATCTCTCTGGGAACACCGTGAGCAGCGAGTAAAGTGCGGAAACTGCGTCGCAAATCATGGGGAGAGAATTCCGGCACTCCGGCTAGACCCAATACGTTTTCGCTGGGTTCACGCGTATTAATTACTTTGCCAAATAAATCAGCTATAGAGTGATTGATAGTGTCGTCACTTATGAATGGCCGGGTGCTAAGCTTACGTGCGGGGAACAGATATTCTGAGCGACCCGCTAACACTTTCAGTCTGTCAAAAAGAAACAATGTGTCTTCCGGAATAGGGATTGCGAGTGACTTTTTTGATTTCGTATTATCCGCAAAAATCTGAAATAGCATTCTGTCAAAATTGACGTCTTGCCAACGTGCTGAGAATAGCTCCATTTTTCGCATTCCAAATATCAACAATAGCGTGATCCCAATGTAGGTTTGCTCTGGAACTTTTTTGGGATATTGGCGGAATACTTCAAACATGATCTTGATGTCGTCTTCCATGAGCACTACATCTCTTGGCAATGCAGCTCCCCCTGCATCTTCTTTGGCCGTATAATTTTCTGCCGGGTTTGATGTGATCAACTGAGACTTTACACCGAGCTTAAAGATATTTTTACAAAGATAGAGCGCTTGAGTCGCCACAGAATGGCGACCGGAATTTACTACTTTTTGAACTAGCTCATAGATATCAAACGGATGAACTTTATTTAGCAAAAGATGGCCGATATAGGGCTTAATATCTTTGTTATATATTCGTATAAGTGGGTAAATGGTTTTTATGTGTTTGCGTTTCTGCTCGATATATAAATCAGCTAAATCATTGACCGTTTCAATATCATGATATTTTTTGCGCAGTTTATCTAACTTCGGATTATCACCATTTAAAACCATCGCATTGTAGTCGATTGCTTGTTTCATGGCCTTGTCATAACACATCAATTCTGGGTTGGTATCGCTGTATACACCGATGACCATTTGGCTACGATGATTGTTTAGTTGAAAGCGATAAACCCATGAGGCGTTGCCTTTTGAGCGTATTTCAAGGTATAGTGAATTGTATACGCGGATGGTTTTCTTCTTACCTACCTCCACATATTTGATGATGTCTGACTTACTATAATATTTCATGGCTGCTTCTCTAAAAATGAATAAAGAAGCAAAGTGAAAAATGGAATTCACGAATCACGCCATCGGGCAGATTGGGGGAAAATCTAGCCTCGCAAGTATTTCATAAATTTTAAAATTTCGTTATAAATCAAAGCCTAAGATCCAAAACATCGAGTAAACGAGATTTATAGCATTTTTATAAGACCCAGCGCCTGCTGGGTCTTTTGTTTTTGAAAGTCTAAAAGCAGGCAAACTTGAGCACTTTTAGCGAAATAAAGTACAATAGATAAATTAAAGGCTTGGATTAGCAATAGTCCGAGCCTATTTATTTTCAATAGAGACAGATCATGGCGCAAACTCGCGGAAATTTATTTATCTTATCGGCCCCTTCAGGTGCAGGTAAATCAAGCTTAATTAGTGCATTACTAAACAAACACAGCGATATGAAGGTATCGGTTTCACACACAACGCGTTCACCTCGCCCTGGTGAAGAAAACGGTGTGCATTATCATTTTGTGTCGGTTGAGGAATTTAAAGCACTGATTGACAAGAATGATTTCTTTGAATGGGCGCAAGTTTTCGATAATTATTACGGCACCTCTAAAAAAGCCATTGAAACTCAGCTCGACGCTGGCATTGATGTATTTTTAGATATCGATTGGCAAGGTGCTCAGCAAATCCGCAACTTAGTGGATGATGTTGAAACCATCTTCATTCTTCCGCCGTCTAAAGAAGAGCTTGAATCACGTTTAAATAATCGTGGTCAAGACTCTGCCGAGGTAATTGCTGGCAGAATGGCAAAGGCACAATCAGAAACATCACACTATAATGAATATGATTATGTGATTGTGAATGATGACTTTGATACTGCGCTTGCTGAAATCGAAACAATTGTCATGGCAAAACGTTTGTCACTCAAAAGCCAAACTATTCGCCATCAAGAATTATTGAACGCCTTACTTAAATAATACAATTTTAGGTAATAAAGATAAAAATTAACCACAAGCTATTGGCGAATGTAACTTGGTACAGTAAACTACGCCTTTGCTTAAAAATTTATTTGGAGTGCTAAGATGGCTCGCGTAACTGTTGAAGATGCAGTAGATGCAATTGGTAATCGTTTTGACTTAATTTTAGTTGCGGCTCGTCGTGCCCGCCAAATCGCAGTAGGTGGTAAAGATCCACTTGTTGATGCTGAAAATGACAAACCGACAGTCATTGCTTTACGTGAAATTGAAAAAGGGTTAGTTGACAGCTCTTCAATGGACTTAATTGACCGTGAAGAACAACAACACCAAGAAGCCGCTGAAATGGCTGCTGTTGCTGCTATCGTTGGTGGTAACCAATAATCAAGCTCCCCGCTTTGATTTCGCTATACGGCTAGTATTTCTGCACTAGCCGTTGGCAAGCCCTTCTTTTCATCGTATATTCTATTCATACCGTTACCGATTTACTTCATTAGCGCATTGGAGTGTGACTTTGTATCTTTTTGAAGGTCTAAAAAAGAAAATTTCCGAATATTTGTCGCCTGCTGATATAGAGCTGGTACAAAAAGCCTACGTGGTAGCTCGTGAAGCCCACGAGGGGCAAACTCGCTCAAGCGGCGAGCCCTACATTACCCACCCCGTCGAAGTGACACAAATTCTTGCTGGCATGCATTTAGATCACGAAACACTCATGGCAGCCCTGATGCATGATGTGATTGAAGATACCGATTTTAGTCAACAAGACTTAGCCGAAATATTTGGTGATACTGTCGCCGAACTAGTAGAAGGGGTAAGTAAGCTCGATAAGCTCAGCTTTAAAGATAAAAAAGAATTCCAAGCTGAAAATTACCGCAAAATGATTATGGCCATGACTCAAGATATTCGTGTTATCTTGATCAAGCTTGCTGACCGAACACATAATATGCGCACTTTAGGCGCACTTCGTCCCGACAAACGCCGTCGTATTGCCCGCGAAACACTCGAAATTTATGCGCCAATCGCTAACCGTTTAGGTATTCATGATATTAAAAATGAACTGGAAGATTTAGGCTTTCAGGCACTCTACCCAATGCGTCATCGCGCTTTAAAATCTGAAGTGGTTAAAGCTCGCGGTAATCGAAAAGAAGTCATCAGTAACATCAAAAGTGAAATTGAAGCACGCTTAGAAGAAGCAGGTATCGACGCCACTATTTCTGGTCGCGAAAAACACCTCTACAGCATTTACAAAAAAATGCTTAATAAAGAGCTGTCGTTTAATGAAGTGATGGATATTTATGCGTTTCGCATTAACGTAGACAGCATGGATACCTGTTATCGCGTGTTAGGTGTTGCTCATAACCTTTACAAGCCAATCGAAACCCGCTTTAAAGATTACATTGCGGTGCCAAAAACCAATGGTTATCAATCACTCCATACTTCATTAGTTGGCCCACACGGTATTCCTGTTGAGATTCAAATTCGTACCCACGACATGGATCATATGGCCGACAAAGGGGTTGCCGCTCATTGGATGTATAAAAAAGCCGGTGATAGCGCAGGCCATACCGCACAGCAACGTGCACGCCAATGGATGCAAAGCTTACTGGAGCTTCAGCAAAGTGCAGGCTCGTCTTTTGAGTTTGTTGAAAACGTTAAAACAGAGCTATTCCCTGAAGAAATTTATGTATTTACCCCAGATGGCCGAATTGTAGAGCTGCCTATGGGCGCAACGGCTGTCGACTTTGCCTATGCGGTTCATACTGATGTTGGTAATACCTGTGTTGGAGCTCGCGTAAACCGTAAGCCTCACCCACTGAGCAAAGCGCTTGATACGGGTCAAACCGTGGAAGTGATAACCAGCTCAGGCGCACACCCTAATGCGACATGGCTAAACTTTGTCGTCACTGGAAAAGCGCGCCTTGGTATTCGCAATTACCTTAAGAGCCAACAACACGAAGAAGCAATGTTACTTGGCCGTCGATTACTGGATTCAGCCCTTGGCGAACATAAACTGGATGATATTCCAGACGAGAACATTCAACGCGTGCTAACAGAGCATGAGCTAAATACTGTTCTAGAGTTACTTGTTGAAATTGGTTCTGGCAATCTAATGAGTGTACTTATCGCAAAACGTCTAGTACAAGAAGAAACCGACGACTTAAACGATATCGCGAAAAAAGCAAAAGCAACCATCATTGGTACCGAAGGCATGTTAGTTAACTACTCTAAATGCTGTCGCCCTGTACCTGGAGATGCTATCACAGCTCATATCAGCCAAGGTAAAGGCCTTACCGTTCACCGCCAAGAATGTAAAAACATTCGTGGTTGGGAGAAAGAGCGCTCTAAATACTTGGTCGTGAAATGGGATGACAACCCAGAAAAAGAATACATTGCAGCCCTTAGGATTGAGATAATTAATCATCAGGGTGCACTCGCTAAACTTACCAATGTTGTGGCTTCAACCCAAGCAAACATTGTCGAGATAGCAACCGACGAAAAAGAAAGTAATTTATACATGATAGACTTAGGCATTACAGTGAAAAATCGTGTTCACGTTGCCAACATCATGCGCCGCATTCGTGTGATGCCTGATGTACAGCGAGTCTATCGTAAAAAGTAACAAGGATAATCATGAACAAATCTTTTATTTCTACTGATAATGCACCTGCTGCAATTGGCACTTACAGCCAAGCTGTTAAAGTAGGCACAGCCGTTTATTTATCAGGCCAAATTCCACTTGTACCAGAAACAATGGAAGTGGTTTCAGAAGACTTTACTGAGCAAACTCATCAAGTATTCAAAAACTTAACGGCTGTATGTGAAGCTGCCGGCGGCCAAATTCAAGACATGGTTAAAGTTAATATCTTCTTAACTGACCTATCTAATTTCGCGATTGTTAATGACGTGATGAGCCAATACTTCAAGCAACCTTACCCTGCCCGTGCTGCAATTGGCGTTCGTGCATTACCTAAAGGTGTACAAGTTGAGATTGATGGCATCATGGAGTTACCTTCTACAAACTAATCGCCACTTTTGATCTTTCGTGCCAGCTGTTTTTACAGCTGGCACTTTATTATAAAAATCCCCCTATCTCTCAGCCGAAACTCTTGACTCAAAAGCAATTCTCTAGCAATCTGTGTTAATAATTCTAGTTTTAAATAGAAATATATACCTTTAGCTATCACAGTATAAAAGGATCTCCACGTGTTTAAGCTGGCTCATAACGGAAACATCTTATTGGATGTTCATGAACACTCACCACCTAGTGCTGCCTTTATTATTGAGGCACTAGAAAAGTCGTCTTTCTGTGAATGCAGAGTGGATCATGATGCCATCAACAACTTTTTCAAAACCGATATGAAAGAGCGTACGCTTGTTGTTGCTTCAAAGCATGATGCAAGCCTCGAAATAACACTCAGTGATGACAAAATGCTAGCTACAGGCGAGTTAACCCTTGCCGAAGGTGGCACAATCATGAGCCTAGAAAACGCCAAAAAAGAGTTAATCAAAGCAGGTGTCGCACGTGGTTATAAACAAGCCTACCTAGAAAAGTTATTACAACAACAACTTGAGCTTCCCGCAGGTGAAAAGGTAAAAGGTGTCGTAGCAAAAGGCCGTTTACCTGTTGATGGACAACCATCTAAACTAGTACCACAAGTTGAAACATTAAAAGACCGATTGAAAAAGCCAACTCTGCGCGAAGACGGCACCGTTGATATGCGCGACTTTGGTAAATTAGCCAGCGTTGAACCAGGTGTATTATTGGTAAAACAAATCCCCGCGACCCCAGGTAAAGAGGGATTTACCGTCACTGGTGATGTGCTACCTGCAAAAGCAGGTGAAAGCAGCGCACTTGTTGCAGGCGAAGGCACAGAGATTTCAAAAAATAATCCGCTAGAATTAGTTTCGGCAATTTCAGGCGTGCCCGTGGATATTGCTAACGGCATGCGTGTCGATGATATTTTCACCATTGCTGACGTAAACGTTAAAAGTGGTCATGTTGATTTTGAAGGAAGTGTTATTGTCACTCACAATGTCGAACCTGGCATGCGTATAAATGCCAAAGGTGATATTACAGTGATGGGAACAGTTGAATCAGGTCACCTATCTGCCATTGGCGATATAACCATTAAGCAAGGTGTGATTGGTCATCAGCTCGATGATAAAACGCTATCATGCAATATTATTAGTCAAGGTGATATTCACTTATCACACGGCCAATATAGTTACCTAGAAGCCAATAATATTATTATAGAGCGCCAATCGAGTCACTGTATTATGAAAGCCAAAAAGCTGTTGCAAGTTGGTCAAGAAGATAACCCACAAGGTAAGTTATTTGGCGGAGAAATCCTCGATGCGCAAATCATTCTTGCTGGTGAAATTGGCAACGAATCAGGGGCTAAAATGGTTGTAAACCTCGCTGCATCAGGCGCCGATGTCACAGCAGAAACCGACCAATGTTTAAAAGACCTCGCGCAAACAGACTCTCAGCTTGATACATTACAAGAAGCCATTGAAAAAGCAGATCAAGTCAAAGATGCTGAAAAGAAAAAGCTGCTACTCGCAAAAATAGGCGCAACACAAACTCATTATTGTCAACAAGCCGAACAGTTAGAGAAAAAGCTATCAAGCTTAGAACATCATCTGCATGACTTACTCGAAGATGCCGAATTGGTCGTGAATAAAGCGCTTCACTCAGGAGTCGAAATTCATATTTTCGACAAAGTATTACGCACAAATCGCCAATACCCGCCTTGTAAAGTGAAGCTGGAAGAAAATAAAATCGAAGTTGAGTTCAAAACAAGTTAAAAAGAGGCCTAAAGCCTCTTTTTAACTTAAAGCATTAATTTAAAGAATACCGTCAACCTGCTGCTTCAATTGCTCTGGCCATACACCCACTTGTACCTGACCAATATGCTGTTTTTGTAACAACAACATCGCTAAACGTGACTGACCAATCCCACCACCAATTGTTTGTGGAAATTTTTTCGCTAACAATGCTTTATGCCAATCAAACTCAAGGCGTGCTTGGTCACCTGTAATTGCCAACTGTGTGGCCAATGCATCAGGGCTTACACGAATACCCATTGATGATATTTCGAATGCATCTTCAAGTACTGGGTTCCAAACTAGAATGTCGCCATTTAAACCGGCAAATTTACTACAGGTTTTAGTAGACCAGTCGTCATAATCGGGGGCACGCACATCATGGATTTTCCCATCGGCAAGTGCGCCACCGATACCAATTAGAAATACTGCACCATATTCTTGAGCGACTGCCTTTTCACGCTGTTTTGCGGTGAAATCGGGATACATTTGTCGTAATTGTTCACTGTGCACAAAAGTAATTTGCTCTGGTAAGAACGGTGTTAAACCAAACTCACTGGCAACAAAGCGCTCTGTTGATTTTATTGCTTGATAAATTGATGTGACGGTTTCTTTGAGCTTATCTAAAGTGCGCTCAGTGCTCTCACAGATAACTTTCTCCCAATCCCACTGATCCACATACACTGAATGAATTGGGCTTAATGATTCTTCATCAGGACGAAGCGCTTTCATATGCGTGTAAAGGCCTTCACCTACAGAGAAGTCATGATCTGCAAGTGTTTTTCTTTTCCACTTCGCAAGTGAGTGCACCACTTCAAATTGACTGCTAGGAATCGTTTTCACCGCTACCGACACAGCATTTTCAGTACCGCTTAAGTTATCTTGTATACCATCACCGACTTTAGCCAAAATTGGCGCTTGCACTTCAACAAGCCCTAATTGTTGTTCTAGTTGGCTTGAAAAGAACTGTTTTACTTTGCTTATTTTCTGCTGTTGCTTTAGGTAGTGTGAACTCATAATAATTGGCCTCATTCCCAGTTATTGTTACTTGCTTAATAGAGAACTGAAATCTCTTCGTTAAAACAATCCTCAACTAAATAAAGGTTATTTTCAATAACCATCAATAAAAAGAACTTAACATTGAAATTTTCATAAAAATAATGCTATAAAATTTATTGATTCAATAATTAACACTGAAAAATACGATGGAAAATTATCAAATCGACAATCTCGATAAAAACATCCTTAATGCCTTAATGGAAAATGCGCGCACAGCGTATGCAGAATTAGCTAAACGCTTTGCTGTAAGTGCTGGCACAATTCATGTCAGAGTCGAAAAGATGAAACAAGCTGGCATCATTACGGGCACTCAGGTAAGCATTAATGCAAAGCAACTCGGTTACGATGTATGCTGTTTTATCGGTATCAACCTTAATAATGCCCGCGATTACCCGCAAACTTTATTACATTTAAAAGAGTTAGAAGAAGTGGTTGAAGCCTACTACACCACAGGCAACTACAGTATATTTATCAAAGTGATGGCACGCTCTATTGATCACCTACAAGATGTGTTAATTAATAAGATTCAAGCAATCGAGGCAATTCAATCCACCGAAACACTGATCTCCTTACAAAATCCAATTAGTAGAGCGGTAGTGCCTTAGCACTATACTGCGTATAATCAGCACCAATTAGAATCTGCCAACGAGCACATAACTATGGATACAACTCGCTTTGAGCGTGTGAAGCGCGTATTAGATCGCCGTCAAACAGACCTAACCGTTTGCTTAGAAGAAGTACACAAGCATCATAATTTGTCGGCCATTGCCCGCACAGCTGACGCTACAGGCTGTCATCATGTGCATGCTGTGTGGCCTGATAATCAAAAGTGGCTCACCAATAATACCTCTGGTGGGAGTAAGAATTGGCTCGACACTCACTTACACCGCAATATTGATGATGCTGTTGCTATGATGAGAGCTCATAACCCCGATGTGCAAATTTTGGCAACCAATTTAACTGATGATGCCGTTGATTTTCGTGAAATAGATTACACCAAACCAACAGCTGTGATTGTTGGACAAGAACGTGATGGCATTTCACCTCGTGCGCTTGAACATGCAGATAAGAACATCATTATTCCTATGCAGGGTATGGTGCAATCGCTGAATGTTTCTGTCGCAGCGGCACTTATTTTGTTTGAAGCACAACGCCAACGCGAAGAAGCGGGCTTATATAACCGCAATATGCTCGATGAAAAAGTGAAGCACCGTATTTTGTTTGAAGGTTGCCATCCCATTATTGCTGAGCAATGCCGCGAAAAAGCGCTTCCCTACCCTGCCCTTGATGAAAATGGTGAAATCGTTGCTGATGACATCTTTTGGCACACGTTAAAGCACACGCAAACGCTTGAAGCCACTGACGAGTGCAAGTAAACTGAAAAAAGTCTACTAATTAATAATTTGAGTCACCTTTGAGTCATCCTAGCTTAGCACACTATCCCATTACTGAATTAAAAGGCGTTGGCCCTAAAATGGCCGAGCGTCTTGCTAAGCTGGGAATAAACACAGTGCAAGATATGCTGTTTCATTTGCCTCATCGCTACGAAGACCGCACGCGTATCCATGCCATATGTGACTTACAGCCTCACAGTCATGTCAGCATTGAAGCCACGGTTGAAACAAGCCAAATAACATTTGGTAAGCGCCGTATGTTGGTATGCCAAGTGAATGATGGCACGGGTCGCTTAACGCTGCGTTTTTTTAACTTTAATGCGGCACAAAAAAATGCGCTGAGTGCGGGTAAAATCATACGCTGTTTTGGCGAAATACGCCGTGGGCGGGTTGGTTTTGAAATGACTCATCCTGAATATAGTTTGTCAGACACTGCGTCAGAGCAACCAACAAACACAACCCTGACACCGGTTTATCCTGTCACAGAAGGGCTGAAGCAGCTGTCTATTCGCGCTTTAAGTGATCAAGCGCTCAACTTACTTGCAAAATACCCTGTAGAAGAATTATTGCCAGAACAATTTCAACCAACTGGCATGCGTTTAAGTGATGCACTTTTAACATTGCACCGCCCACAAAATGATGTTGATTTAACGGCACTGGAGCAAGGCTTTCATCCTGCACAGCAACGACTAGTCTTTGAAGAGTTACTGGCACAAAACATCAGCTTATTAAAACTTCGTCAAAAAGGTCAAAGTGTCAAAGCGGTCGCCTTAACACCGCATAATCAACTAGAACAACAGTTTTTAACACAGCTCCCTTTTAGCCCAACTAATGCGCAAAGTCGGGTGGTTGCAGAAATCAAAGGGGACTTACAGCATCCCTTCCCAATGATGAGATTAGTGCAAGGAGATGTTGGTTCAGGTAAAACATTAGTCGCAGCACTGAGCGCTTTAACAGCGATTAGTGAAGGTTACCAAGTAGCTTTAATGGCACCAACTGAGATTTTATCAGAACAACATGGCATCAACTTTAGCCAATGGTTTAAAGAACTAGGTATTGAAGTCGCTTGGCTTGGAGGTAAAAGCAAAGGTAAAGAGCGCACCGTCACACTCGAAAAAATAGCCTCTGGCGAAGCACAAATGATCGTAGGTACGCATGCGCTATTTCAAGATCAGGTTGAGTTTAATAACCTTGTTTTAATTATTATTGATGAGCAACACCGCTTTGGTGTGCACCAGCGCTTATCACTGCGTGAAAAAGGTCGCTTTGGTGATTGCTACCCACATCAACTCGTTATGACCGCCACACCTATTCCCCGCACTTTAGCGATGACAGCTTATGCAGATTTAGAAACCTCCATCATAGACGAACTTCCCCCTGGTCGAACGCCTATTACGACAGTTGCAATCCCCGATACTCGCCGTGATGAAATTATTCAACGGGTCAAAACAGCCTGCCAAGAGCAAGGCCGTCAAGTATATTGGGTTTGCACCTTAATCGATGAATCGGAAGTACTGCAATGCCAAGCAGCAGAAGACAGCGCCGAACAATTAAAAAATGCACTTCCTGAATTGCAGGTAGGCTTAGTACATGGCCGTATGAAAGCCGCTGAAAAACAAGCCATTATGAGCGAGTTTAAAGCGGGAAATATTCACGTATTAGTTGCAACGACAGTGATTGAAGTGGGGGTTGATGTGCCCAATGCGAGCCTGATTATTATTGAAAACCCAGAACGATTAGGGCTTGCACAACTCCACCAGCTGCGCGGCCGTGTTGGTCGTGGTGCAACTGCATCACACTGTGTTTTACTTTATCATGCCCCGCTCTCTGCAACAGCGCAAAAACGTTTAGGAGTGCTACGTGAAAGCAATGATGGCTTTGTTATCGCCGAAAGAGACCTCGAAATTCGCGGTCCAGGTGAAGTACTTGGCACAAAACAAACAGGCTTAGCTGATTTTAAAATCGCTGACTTGAGCCGTGATAAACAAACCTTAACACAAGTACGCCCAATCGCATTTAAAATGCTTGAGCAATTCCCCACACAAAGTGAAAAGCTTATTCAACGTTGGCTTGCTGGCAAGTCCGACTACGCCTTAGCGTAATACAGATAATATAAAAAAAGCCCAGCAGATGCTGGGCTAACAAGTAAGGGAGTTATTCCTTTAGAGGATTAAAACTTGTACTCAATACCAACACCTAAGTAGTCTTGATCAACTTGGTTGTCAGTATCAAATGTTGAGTAGAAACCAAATACCTTGGTGTTTTTGCTTAGCTTGTGATCAACACCTGCTGAAATAGCTGTTTTCTTGTCGCCTTCATCAAAGTCAATTACTTGATATTGAACTTTAAATGTATTGCTATTCATTTGATAAGCCGCATTCACTAAATAGCCGTCAGCCTCTGCACTACCATCTACTTTTTCTTGTGTTTGGTACATTGCGCCTAGTTTGAAGTCGCCAACTTTACCTTGCACTGTCGCACGAACAATATCGTAGCCTTTCACTTCACTGTCTGCTGCAACAGAAGCGTATATTTTGCTTTCTTTAAGTTTAGCGTCACCATACGTCAGTGCTACTGAGTAACCATCATCAGCATCTACATCATCTTCCGCGATGTAAGTCGCTAATACTTTGAAACCACTAAAATCATTTGATGCATAAGAGATAGAATCACCTAAACGATTCTCACCTTTGAATACGTTTTTAATATCACCTTCAAGGTCATTAAATAAATCAATTTTACCTTGAGATTGCTTCATTGCAGTGTCATTACGACCAATTACAACTTGACCAAAGCCACCTTTAACACCTACATATTGGTTACGTGCAGTAATGTTGTCATCGTTATCGCCTTTAGAATCAGCATCAGAGACATCAACACCAAACTCAAATTTGTATACAGCTTCTAAGCCTTCAGTTAGCTTCTCAGAGCCTTTTAAGCCAAAACGTGAGTTATTGCTTTTAATTTCAGTAAAAGACCCTTCGCCATCATCTGATGATTGAACAGTCACGTTGGCTTTACCATATAAATCTACATCAGCTAGTGCAGAAAAAGATAAACCACCAAATAAAGCTAGGAATAAGCTAGACTTTGCAAATTTCATGTCGTTTCCTCAATAATCGCAACAAAAAACACATACTCGTGTTTGATTGAGCGCAGTGTGCCAGTGAAAAATGACAGAAAGATGACAGTTGAAACAAAAACGTCAATTTATATTCATAAAAGGTAATTATTTTTGTAATTAAAATATATTTTTAAAAACATCAGTTGGTTATAAAATGGGAGAGTCTGTGGCATGTGTTGGACTTTTTTAAAAACTTTACTGCATCACAACCTTTATCAGTTCATGATAGAAGCAATACGAGTAGTTTAAACAAAGATAAATGCTTGCTATATCACAACTTCATTTACAGTCATTTACAGTCATTTACAATAGCTTTATAGCTAAAAATGTAATAATATAACAATGCGTGAGCTAGCTAATAATATGCTTTTGTTCACTTAATACTTGCTAGTAAAGGGGATCTCCGCCAGCCATAATAAGCGCTCATTTTTTATTATCCCTATTCCCAAAACAAAAAACAAACACAATAAAATGATAACTATTATCACTTCCAATTAAAATTTAAACATGCTTTATTAGCTATGTTATAACATTTAACAAAACAATAATTACTTACACTACTTAAATTCTGGTTGGAAAAAATGAAAAGGTCTGTTCTAACAGTAAGTGTTCTTACTGGTTTATTTTCAATGCAATCATTTGCAACTCAAACTATTGAAAAACTTGAAGTTCAAGGTACGCGTACACCACTTTATAGTACCCGAGATGTAAATGCCTCGGCACTAGGAATCAAAGATCCTCAGTTTTTACCTATTTCTATTCAATCTTTTTCTGAAGAGTTAATAACAAATCAAAGAGTAAAAACGTTGAGCGAAGTGCTTGCCAATGATGCATCTGTACAAAATACGGCTATCGGCACAGTATTTGATTTTGTCAGCCTGAGGGGCTTTCAACTCGATTGGACAAATGGTCTAAGACGAGATGGCCTTGCTCTTGCTCCTTATCAGGATGTGCCACTGGAGAACATTCAACGAATCGATATTATTAAAGGTCCATCAAGCTTAGTCTCAGGTTTTAACAACCCTGGCGGCACGATTAACTACGTAACGAAGCGCCCAACGATGGACTCCTTTTTAGATATCACGACAGAATTTCGTAGTCGTGCGGGTCGTTATATTCATGTAGATTTTGGTGGTCCTTTAGATAGTGAGCAAACTTTTGGTTATCGTATCAACGCCGCAGCAGAAAAAAATGGCGATTTTACTGGTGGTGACGACCTAGAAAGGTACTTTTTTAGCGCAGCTCTAGACTGGCAACTGTCTGATCGTATTTTTATTCGCTTAGATGGCGACTATCAAGACAAAAGCACTGTATCACAACCACTTATTGGTTTAGCGCGTGACCCAAATGATGATAGCCGTTCCGTGCTCCCACCTTATGTAGATACGAGTGAAGTATTACTTGGCCAACCTTGGGCAAAATATAAAACCGAGTCCTTCAATATAGCGGCGCGAGTGGATTTTTGGCTCAATGATAACTGGCAGTGGGTTAACCAAGTCGCACTTTCGGGGAATGATCGGTTCACTATTTTTCCTGATATATATTCAGTTGATTTAGAAGGAAATGTTCTATCAGCAAGTATTCAAGTAACGCCAAATGAAACCTATGATACGGTTTCTGCCCACAGCTTCTTTACAGGGCAACTTGTTACTGCAGGCATTGAACATGAACTCGTTGTCGGCGCAAGTATTCGTGACTACCAATCTAAAGATGGTCGCTGGTTTGAGTTAGACAATCCTGTTGGTAACATATTTAACCCTATACATGTAAGTAAACCAGTCTTCCCAGAATACCCCGACCCAACAACAACCGATACAACCGAAAGCTCATTTTTCATTACCGATACCCTGCATTTTAATGATGTATTTTATGCGACTCTAGGGCTGCGTCATATTCAATATAAAAAAGATCAAACCGCACCAAACCAAGCTAAATCAAGATTAGATGATCGCACCTTCAACACACCTATCATTGGCTTAAATTATAACCCGAACGATCAACTCGCTTTTTATGCCAGTTACTCTGAAGGTGCTGGAGAAGGTGGCGTAGCAGTAATTGGCAGTGGAGCAATTAACGAGGGTGAATCGTTAGGGCCACAAGAAAGTGAACAAATAGAAGCCGGTATAAAATACCAAACTGACTCAATGAACTATTCCGTTGCAGTATTCGAAATTGAAAAAATGCTGGAATACCATAACCATATCACCAATTACTTTGTACAAGACGGGACTCAACCTCATAAAGGTATCGAACTTAATGCCAGCGGCTCGTTTATTGAAGGCCTATCAACTGTTGCTTCGATAACATTTATGGACCCTAGTTTGGATGAGCTTGATGGTGAACCTGCACTCAATGGTAATCGTCCTGCAAATGTTCCTAAATTCCAAGCAAATCTATTTTTAGATTATCAACTCCCTTTCTTAGAAAACCTAAATGTAAATGCAGGTATGTTTCATGTGGGTGAACGGGAGCAAAATGTTAATAACAATTTGAACCTTCCGGCTTATACACGCTTTGATTTAGGTGCCAAATATCACTTTAGTGATTTTAACACCACACTGCGAATTAAGGCCGAAAACCTATTTGATAAAGAGTACTGGCTGTCTGGCGGTGCTAAAGGCATAGATTGGGGCGTCGCGCCAGGTCGCGGCCGGACACTTATTGCATCATTAAGCGTCAGCTTTTAAGGATAAATCATGACCACACCCATTATTCAAATTAATAACTTACAAAAGCGCTTTGGCGAATATCAAGCCCTTCAAGGTTTAAGCTTGGCCGTACATCAAGGAGAGATTTTAGCGCTGCTTGGTCCTAACGGCGCAGGAAAAACAACCACCAT
Organism: Pseudoalteromonas sp. L21; assembly: GCF_021728035.1. NCBI lineage: Bacteria > Pseudomonadati > Pseudomonadota > Gammaproteobacteria > Alteromonadales > Pseudoalteromonadaceae > Pseudoalteromonas > Pseudoalteromonas sp. L21. The sequence goes on from NZ_JAKKCV010000005.1 coordinate 48,976, forward strand.
TAATTGCCTGTTAGGTTTTTTACAACCTGATGCAGGAGAAATCACTATTGCAGGGGTAAACCCACAACTCGATGTTGTAACAGCGAGGCAGCATTTAGCGTATATTCCCGAGCAAGTGGCTCTCTATCCTCGTCTAACTGGACTTGAAAATCTCGCCTATTTCAGCAAAGTGGCGAGTATCGACAAAACCGATGACGAATTTCGTACCCTACTCGCAGAAGTAAAACTACCAAGCCATGCTGTAGATAAACCCGTTGCAACCTATTCAAAAGGAATGAGACAAAAAGTAGGCATTGCTATAGCGCTTGCAAAACAAGCTAAAGCATTGATTCTAGATGAACCGACTTCAGGCCTTGATCCATCAGCTAGCCATGAGTTTAGTCAACTCATACAATCGCTAGCGAAACAAGGTGTCGCAATTTTAATGGCGACCCACGACTTATACCGTGCTCAAGAGGATGCGCATCGTGTTGCAATTATTAATCAAGGGCAATTAGTCGACACGTTACTTTTCGAACAATTAAAAGAAGTCCAACTTGAATCTGTATACCTTAAGCATATCAAGGTGGGCGCCTAATGTTACAAAGTACTTTTAAAAAAGAATGGCTCGATACTAAGCGGCAAGGTCAAGCACTCTGGCTAAGTGGTATTGCTGTTTTGTTATTATTACTGGCCTGTGTGACTGGTTTTAAAAGCCATCAAAGCTATCAGCAAGCCGTAAACGAGGTATCTCAATCAGAGCAATTACGCTGGCTGAACCAAGGTGAAAAAGGCCCCCACTCTGCAGCTCATTACGGCATTTATGTCGTTAAGCCCACTACGCCGCTGGCAGCGCTCGATGATGGATTACAAGCCTACCAAGGAAATGTATTGAGGTTAGAGGCGCACATTCGTAACGATAGCTTATTTAGAAGCGCACAAGATAACGTGCCGTTGTCGCGCTTTGGGAGCTTATCACCCGCCTTTGTGTTGCAAGTGTTATTACCCTTATTGATCATTTTAATTGGCTACCCATTACTTGCACGGGAACGCGAGCAAGGCACTTTAAAACAACTACTTGCAGCAGGTGCAAGCCCAGCAAAGTTGTTTTTTGCTAAATGTGCTGTGCTTTTCACACTGTCATGCCTGTTCTTGCTACCCGTTGCACTTTTTTTACTTTATAGCCAAACTGCAAGTGAGGCGCCTTACACGCTAAGAAGCGCTCTATTTTTACTCTCTTATTTAATTTACCTATTACTTTGGGCATTAATCACTACGACACTCTCAAGCCTATTTCCTACGGCACGACGCGCATTAATTACATTACTTACTATATGGGCATTCGCAACATTATTACTCCCAAAACTTGCAATGAATCTTGCAACCACCTTGCATCCACAAGGCTCTGGTCAAGCGTTTCAAGCAAAACTTGAAAGTGAGGTTTATACCGATGCACGCCTCGATGCGATTGAAAAATTTAAGCAGCAAACACTCGCCCAGTATGGCGTCAGCCAAGTAGCAGACTTGCCCTTCGATTATGCCGGAGCACAACTCCAATTTGGTGAACAATACGCCGACAAAATCTTTGACCGCTTATTTAAAGCACGTTTAGAACAGCTTGAGGCACAGTCACAAAGCTACCAGTTGGCAGGATTGCTAACCCCCTTTATCGCAGTACAAACACTCTCGATGGCGACCGCAGCCACTGATTTTAGCCACCAGCAATCTTTTGAAAATGCAGCAGAGCAACATCGTCGTCTAATGCAAGAAGTCCTTAACTTTAATCAAAGAGATCATGGTCATAAGGCCCAGGGACATTACACCGCAGGAAAAGAGCTATGGCAGCAGATCCCTGAGTTTTCATACCAATATCCACGTTTTACTCACTACCTGCCTCACTACGCTATTAGCCTTATAAGCCTTGCCTTTTGGCTGATTGTACTGGTGCTACTTAGTTTATTTGCAATTAAAAAGCTACGTTTAGAGGAACAAAGATGAAGCGCCTAATATTAGCCACTGAGCTTAAAAACCTATGGCGAGAGAAACTCGTACTCACACTTTTTCTTACCACCAGCGTGCTTGCACTCGTGGCATTCTTTAACGCCCATTATTTTGCCAATAAGCAGCGCGACGTAGTACTTGCTGCTCAACAAATGCAGCAACAAACAATTCAAAATGCTAAAGCAGGATTACCCGAAAGGCTCGCGAGTACCGAAAATCATAAATGGTGGGAAGACCCGTACGACCTGCGCGGACAAGCTTTTTACTTGATGCAAAATTACGCTACTAAAACTCCGCTCGCAACGGCTCCTATCGCTACGGGACAAGCGGATGTATTACCGTATTACTTTAAAATGCTGATTAAAGAAAAGCAGCATATTGTTCATCAATATGATTATGTCCACCCGCTTTCACTGTTACTTGGTCAGTTCGACTTAAGCTTTGTGGTGATCTATTTACTGCCACTGCTCATTATTAGCATTTGTTTTAATGCCTTGGCCAGTGAGCGCCAAGACGGGCAATTAAGGCTACTAATGCTTCAAGGTGGCAGTGCCACGCATCTACTCACCTACCAATTATTACTACGAAGTGCGTTGATTGTAATGCCATTTTTACTCATAAGCAGCCTGCTTTTGGTTATTATCAGAGACCAGATGGGTGTTACTGAACTACTTAGCTATAACCTTATTGTACTGTGTTATTCTGGATTTTGGATTGCTTTAACAGCTTGGGTTAATAGCCGGGCCAAAAGTGCCGCAAACAATGCTGCGACTCTCGTTACCTGTTGGCTTGCCTTGGTGATTGTTGTTCCTGCTTTGGTCAACACAAGCATTGCTTTACTCGACCCAACGCCTTCACGTATTCACTATATAGATAGTCTTCGAGCAGCCAGCGATGACGCTCAAAAAGCAAGTGAAAAAACCTTAGCGCAGTATTTTCAAGACCATCCAGAGCTTGCAAAAAATGGCAGTGGCGCCAGTGATTACGCCACCAAAAAAATTGCGACAATAAACTCTGTTGAACGCGCAATGGAAGTTCAAGATGCACGCTTTTTAAACGCGCAGCAAGCACAACAACAAAGCGCTCAAAAACTACAGTATCTTTCCCCTGCGCTCATTGTCCAAACACTATTGGTTGATTTAGCTGGAAACGGTTTAACGCGTCATCACGCTTTTATGAGCGAAGTTGAAGCTCATCATCAAGCACTACAACGTTTCTTTGCCAACGAGATTGCCAAAGCTAATCAAAGAGGAGACTTTGCACCGTGTGATGGTTGTAGCGCAAAGCCAACACTCACGAATCTTGCGGATATTCCTCAATTTAGCAGCGAACTTGCTACACCGGTGTACAGCTACACGCCATTAATCTGGTTGCTGCTACTAGCCGTTAGCCTTCTCCTTATAGCAAAACGTCGCGTTAACAAACTAGACAGTGCGAATAACAAAGAGGTGTTAGTAGTATGAATTATCTATTTTTTAGATGACGAAGGGATTTGTATAGCCAGTTACCAAGTAGTAGCTGGCTATAAGAACACTTTTATATTCAACAGGAACTACTTATAACTTATTTTTAGCTCCATCAAGAGGTTGACCAATTTTTCCAGTAGTGGGGTTTGTTCATTGTCTCTATGATATGCAACAAACACATCACGGGATGTGTGGGCCACATCTTCAACATGATAAAGCTCACCTGCTTTTAATTGCTCCTCAACAAGTAGCTGAGGAATAAATGCACTGCCGCCGCACTTTAAAATTAAATCGAGTGCTATACGGCCTGTACTGGTTCTAAAATAAGGAGGTGCGTGGCCATTAAACTCACGTGCATGCCACAACGAAAAGGACGTTCCCCAATCAACATACACATACTGATTATCGAAAAAGTTTTCACTATTTGCAGCTTCAAAAGCGCTGACCGGAATGATTGGTAGTTCACATATTCGCTTAACAACAAGTTCATCCACCTTCGGAGGATCGAACAGCACAGCAAGATCTAATGTACGCTCTAGTAATAAACGAGTGCTTTCTTGCTGAGCCTTAACTTCAGCCACAAGTGACACGCCAGGCATCGCAGAGACTATATTAGTAATACCGAACTGCAAAAATGCATCCCAAACATTTGGGGTGCCTGCTAGGCTAATCTGCTTGTGCATATTATCTGCCAGTGCGACATCGACTTTTGCCCTTTGCATGCCCGTTATGATCATTTGTGCATGAGGCAGTAACCGCTCGCCTGGCGCTGTTAACTGAATATTATTGCGCTGACGAATAAATAAATTAACACCTAAACCTTGCTCTAATTGTCGGATCCGAAAACTCACCGCAGACTGCGTAATATACAAATTCTCAGCTGCTTTACCGAAATGGCGCGTGCGCACCACTTCAACAAAAGTCTTCAATAAATCGATATCCATTTTTTACCCTTACGATAAAAATAACTTGTTTAATAAAATCGACAACTTGATCCATACTCCTGCAAGAAATTAGGGCATGAGGATAAAGCCATGAGCATTGACATTTCATCACTTCGTCAGGCATTTGCAAGCCAACGTCAATTTTATGATGATCAAAATTTCCCACGCGGTTTTGGTCGTAGTGGTCACTTCACTTTGCTAGAAGCCGACATTCTCGAACAGCATGGTGTTATATTAAAGGGTTTATACAACAAAACCCTAGAACCACAAAATGAATTTCAAACTCAATTTGTGCAAGTTGTGACAGGTAATTTAGAAGCCACCAACCCGATTGAACGCGCTTGGATAAAATACCTTAAACAGACAACCTGCAAAACTAAGTTTCACACTTTATTTGGTCGTTCTCGAATTGCAAGTCCAACATCGCAAAGTGTTGAATACTATTCTGAGTCAGACAGCCTATAACGATTTGCTTTTTTAGCCTTTTAGGGTTAAAACTTGTAATAACTTTTGTTTCGCCAATAAGTTATTACAAGGCAAACCGTGACTCGAAGACTATTAATAATTGAAGATACGCCAACCATTGCGCGAGTGCAAAAACATATCGCGCAAAAAGTTGGCTATGAAGCAGATCTCGCAGTTTCACTCGCCGAAGCAAAAGAGCTCATTAGCCAGCACAGTTACTTTTGCGCCGTTGTTGATTTTATTCTGCCTGATGCGCCAACCGGTGAAGCTGTACCTTGTACCATTGCAGCTGACATTCCTACCATTGTAATGACGGGTAACCTTGATGAAACCACACGCAATATTGTTGAAAAACACCCTATTATTGATTACATCACCAAAGAAAATAAACAAGCTTATCAATACCTAGAAAAGCAACTTACTCGCCTCCCTCGTAATGAGCAAATACAAGTACTCGTAGTTGACGATTCAGCATCCACTCGCCATTATATTTGCAGCCTGCTCACACGACATAAATACCAAGTATTAGAGGCTGAAGATGGTGTGCAAGCATTAAAAGTGCTCGCTGAGAACCCAACCATTTCGGTTATTATTACCGACAACGAAATGCCGAATATGAACGGTGATGAGCTCTGTGTCGAGATTCGCCGTTTATACTCAAACGATGAAAAAGCAATTATTGGTATATCAGCACTTGATACATTACATCTTTCAACGCGCTTTTTAAAATCAGGTGCAGATGACTACCTGCGTAAACCATTTAATAGCGAAGAATTTTATTGTCGGCTTAGCCAGAACGTCGACATGCTTGAGAATATTAAAACGATTCGTTTACAAGCAAACACTGACTATCTTACAAAACTCCCTAACCGTCGCTACTTTTTTAGTGAAGCAAATGGCCACTTAAAAGCCGCTAAACTTGCCAACAATCAAGTCTCTTTAGGAATGATCGATGTAGATCACTTTAAAGCAATTAACGATAAATACGGCCACGATGCAGGAGACGACGTTTTAAAAGGGCTAGCGCAATGTATGCAAACCTACTTCAAAGATAACCTTGTAGGTCGTTTTGGTGGTGAAGAGTTTGCGGTGTACTTTGCTGATCAAGACGCTGAAAAAGCATACCAACGATTAGAAAAATTTCGTCTCTTTGTGCAAAAGCACAGTACTGAATTTAGTAAAGATAAGGTAGCCTTCACCTTATCGATAGGCTTTCATTGTGGGCCTGTTTATAACCTTGATGAACTTATAAAACAGGCCGACTTAAAACTTTATCAAGCCAAAGAAAGTGGCCGTAACAAACTCATTAGTTAAGCTTTATACTGGCTTAGTTACGGCGGCTAGCTGCGCTTTTCGCTGCTTACGGCTTTGGCGATAAGAGTCCCAACTAAATAATGCCAACGCACTCCAAATACACGCAAAGGTAACCACGCGCTCAGCATCAAATACTTCACCATAAAACGCCACAGCAAGCATAAACATTAAACTTGGACCTATATACTGAAAAAAACCTAAGGTACTGTATTGCAAGCGCTTAGCTGCACCTGTAAAACATAAAAGAGGTAGGGTTGTCACGACACCAGCACTGATCAGCAATAAGTTAACATGCCAATTATTAGCCGTAAAATCTGAACTTGTAGTCGGCACCATTAACCACCAGTAAATCAATGCAACAGGCAGTAAAATTAGCGCTTCGAGCAACAAACCTGGTAATGACTCAATAGGCAGCTTTTTACGTAATAAACCATAAATAGCAAACGAGCCCGCCAATGAAAACGCAACCACAGGGAAAGAGCCAAAACTTACTAACTGTAACAGTACCCCGCACAAGGCTAAACCTACCGCAACACCTTGCCACTTACGTAAACGCTCACCTAAAAACAGCATCCCCAGTAATACATTTAAAAGCGGATTTATGTAATAACCTAAGCTTGCATCCAGCATGTGGTTATTATTCACAGCCCAAATAAACAAGCCCCAATTAAAGCCCAACAAGGTAGCGGTAACCACCAGCATAAACAGCAGCTTAGGCTGACTTAAAGCGACTCGAATTCGCTGCCACTGATGACGAACGGCAATAATAAGAAGTAAAAATAACACCGACCAAATAACACGGTGCATCAATATTTCAAAAGCAGAAATATCTTGTAGAAGCTTAAAATAAATGGGTGCTAAGCCCCACATAAAAAAGGCTAAACATGCGAAAATGACCCCTTTTCGCTGTTCGGTATTGGTAGGCATAAGTTAGGCTTTATTGATTAAAAACACTATTTTACGCCCCCTTTCTAACTGCGCAACTAAAACGGGTTAAATAAACCCTTTGGGCGCTCCACAGGCACTTACCCTCATCGTTGTTACTTCTTAAAAGGGTACTGCCATTGTTGCAAAGTAACGCCTTGATATTAAGCTCCTGTGAAACGCTGAATTCTGCATATTGAGGTCGTTTGGGTATATTGCTAAAGACATCGCTATAAAAAACCACTAAAATGCTCGCGATGAATACCAATACCGCAACAACCAACACACCCATTCGCTCACCACAAGCCGTACTCAAACAAGTGTTTGGTTACAGTGAGTTTCGTGATGGCCAACACGCTATTATAGCCGCCGCGCTAGACGGACAAGATTCGCTCGTGCTGCTTCCTACTGGCGGTGGTAAGTCATTGTGCTATCAAGTACCTGCTTTGATCCTTGATGGCGTCACTGTGGTCATTTCGCCACTTATTTCCCTCATGCAAGATCAGGTTGCGCAACTTCGTGCCCTTGGTGTTCAAGCTGCCTATATCAACAACAGCTTGCCATTTGAAGAACAACAAGCGGTGTATCAGCAATTGCATTATGGCCAAATTAAGCTTTTATATGTTGCACCAGAAAAAGTCTTACAGCATGATTTTTTAGAGCGTTTGAGCCATCTTAAGCTAGCCTTATTTGCGATTGATGAAGCCCATTGTGTATCGCATTGGGGGCACGATTTTAGGCCACATTACTGTAGGCTCAATGAATTAAAACAGCGCTTTATGCATGTGCCCATGATGGCATTAACTGCCACAGCAGACAAAGCAACTCGCTACGATATTATTGAACAGCTCCAGCTTAATCACCCATACGTGCACACAGGCAGCTTTGACAGACCCAATATTCGTTACACCATTGAAGAAAAGTTCAAACCGATGGTGCAACTACTTCGTTACTTAAAAGAACAACAAAATCAAAGCGGTATAATTTACTGTACTAGCCGAAAACGTGTCGATGATGTGGCTGAAAAGCTCGCTGACGCAGGATTTAATGCCGCAGCTTATCATGCAGGTATGAGTAACGAGCAACGCCAGTTTGTACAATCAGGCTTTGCTCGTGACGATATTCAAATTGTGGTCGCCACCGTTGCGTTTGGAATGGGCATCAACAAACCAAACGTGCGATTTGTGGTGCATTACGATATTCCAAAAAGCATTGAAGCCTATTACCAAGAAACAGGCCGTGCTGGTCGTGATGGTCTTGCCGCAGAAGCGATTATGTATTTTGATCCGGCTGATATCGGCCGCGTACGCCGCTTTTTTGAAGATATTGAGGACGAGCAACGTCGTCGTGTGGAAGAGCAGCGCTTTAACGCTATGGCCAGCTTTGCCGAAGCACAAACCTGCCGCAGACAAATCTTGCTCAATTATTTTAGTGAATACAAACGTGAAACGTGTGGCAACTGCGATATCTGTCTAAATCCACCAAAAAGCTTTGACGGTACACTGGTTGCGCAACAAGCATTATCCTGTGTTTATCGTGCTGAGCAACGCTTTGGTATTGGTTATATTGTAGAGCTGTTGCGCGGCGCTAACACGAGTCGTATCCGTGATAATAATCACCACCAGCTGAGCACCTATGGCATAGGTAAAGATCACAGTGTGGAGTTTTGGCTGAGCATTTTAAGGCAGCTTATTCATCAGGGTTTATTGAGCCAAGACATCACGCAAGGCTCTTCGCTTCGTTTAACCGAAGCTGCACGCGCAGTGCTTAAAAGTGAATATGCCCTACAGCTGGCAGAACCCCGCCTTCAAGCGAAACACGTATACCAAGATAAACTTGCTCAATTCAATTACGATAAAAAGCTGTTTGCGCGGCTGCGTGCTCTACGTAAGGAGCTTGCAGATGCGGACGATGTGCCGCCTTATGTGGTGTTCAATGATAAAACCCTTGCTGAAATGGCGCAGCTTATGCCAACCAATGACAGTGAGTTCTTGAAAGTATCGGGTGTTGGTTTTACAAAGCTTAACAAGTATGGGGCACCGTTTTTAAATACCATTCGCGATTATCTCGCAGCCAACTAGGGTAAGTATGACTGAACTTCTATACGATGCTGAACATCAAGTTATTATCATCACGCCAAGCGAACATCCCACCGATGAAGACTTTGCGCTATGGGCTACACTTTTTTTGCACGCTCCAGCTATTCAAACTGCTGACTTTGATGCCGGAGCGGACCGACATAGAGTAAGGTTTCACTTTACAGATCATAGTTTTAATCTAAACTTTGAACATTACAGTGAAAGTATTTGGATTAACGCCGAAGGCGTTGAAGCAGCAGCCTTATTAGCTGACCTTTATCAGTATTTAGTTATGCAGTTACAATAATAAGCTAGACTTTTTTCTGCGCTTAGTATGTAGTATCTGTATAAGGCATAAACAACTAAGGGTGTAAATGGGATTTAAGCAGTCGCACTTTGTTGCTCAGTTAACGACATTACTGACAGTAAGCATGGCAGCAAGTGCATATGCGCAGCAGCTACCTAGTGATGATAACAATTATTGTCAAAACCAACGTACGCTTAAATCACAAGATAATAACCTACGTCGCCAACTTGATACCGACAACCCACTTCCTGAAGCCGCCGAAAATCGCAAAATTGTTGCTGTCGAGCTTGAGCAACTTAATGTCTTCAACACTGAACTTGAAGAAGAAGATAACTTTTTATTTCGCTTTGCAAACCGCGCGCACATGACAACGGAGCCTGAGGTTATTCATAGCGTTTTACTGTTCAGTGAAGGCGATACTTATAACCCTCGTAAGCTACTAGAATCAGAGCGGCTCCTACGTAAGCAAGGCTACCTATATGACGCACGCATTCACGCTAACCTTGATTGCGATGGTAATGTTCGTGTGAAGGTCGTGACGCGTGATTTATGGACTTTACTTCCTGAAATAAGCTTTAGCCGCAGTGGCGGTGAAAACGAATCGAGTATTGGTTTTCGTGAATCTAACTTTTTAGGATGGGGTAAACGGGTTTCTTTCTCGCGCACGCGTGATGCTGATCGTACCGGTTATCTATTCGTATATGATGATCCTAATATTCTATCTAGCCGTTATCGAGGGCGTATTGAATACTCAGACAACGATGATGGTAAACGCCACTACATAGATTTAAGTTATCCCTTTTTCTCAATAGATACCCCTTACAGCTATGGCTTTACGAGTTACTCTGACCAGCGTCGTGAGTCGCTATATTACCGCGGTGATGTTGTTAGCGAATTTGAACAAAAAACGATTTTAAATAGGGCCTACTTTGGCCACTCACGTCATTTTGCAAATAATTGGACTCAGCGCCTTAGCATCGGGTTTGAAAACCGAGAAGATACCTTTGCAGCCATTCCTGAAACACATTTACCGATCGCCAATGATCGTAACGTAAGTTACCCCTACATTCGTGGCCAGTGGTTTGAAGACCATTTTGTTAAAGTGAGAAATTTTGACAGTATCTACCGCACCGAGGATCTTAATTTAGGCTGGAATATTAGTGCCTTACTGGGCTATTCAAGTAAAGATATAAGTGATGATGCCAGCCGCACCATTTACTCGCTCTCTTTATCTAAAGCGCATTACACTGGTGATAATCAACTATGGCGTTTCAAAGCAGACATTGATGGCTATTGGAATGAAGAACAAGACGATGTTGAAAACTTAATAACCAGTTCACAAGTTCAGTACTACTTAAACACCAGCATACAACAAACTTGGTATGCAAAAGTGCGTCTGCAATATGCAAAAAACCTGACCGCAGATAAGCAACTAACCTTAGGGGGCGAGAATGGTTTACGCGGTTACCCTTTAGATTACCAAGTAGGTGATCGCAGCTTTCTAGTAACATTAGAAAAACGCTATTATTGGGAATATGACTTACTACAATTATTTAAAGTAGGCGGTGCAGCCTTTTACGATATAGGTCGTGCTTGGTATAACGATAAAGACAATGGCTCCAACGGCAACGTATTACAAAACGTCGGGGTTGGGCTTCGCTTAGCCCCAAGTCGCGCAAATGCAGGCACGGTTATTCACCTCGATATTGCTGCGCCAATTAACAAACAAGATGATGATATTGACTCTGTGCAGTGGCTCGTCACCGTTAAAAATACTTTTTAAAGTACTGTTTTTCACAGCCTAAAACGATAAAATTAGTGCGTAAATCTTTAACTTAGGAACCCGTTTGGACTTCGTCGAACTTTTTAATGAGCAATACCATTTAATCGTCACAATCATCGCGATTTTGCTTTACCCGTTGCTTCGTAAAACCACGAAAAAGCTGTTGCTTAAAGCAATCAAAGGAAAGGCCGATCCTCATCGTGAATACCGCGCAGAGCTGTTACTAAATATTATTTTAGCCATTGTCATGCTGTGTTTAGTATTAGTTTTTTGGGGGATCGAGCTGCGTGGTTTGTTAGTGCTTGGCTCCTCAATTTTTGCCATGCTCGGCGTTGCACTGTTTGCTGCATGGTCACTTCTTAGTAACTTAACAGCCTTCTTACTCATGTTCATTCAAAACGACTGCCGTGTTGGCTATTGGGTAAGAGTGATTGATGGCGCAAACTTTCTTGAAGGTCGCATTACTGAAATGGGATTAATGAATGTTGTGCTTGAACACGTTGACGGACATAAAGTTATTTACCCTAATAACATCTTTGTTACCCGCCCTGTGATGGTGCTCAACAAAGCCCCTGCCCCAACGAAAACAGCATCGACAAAACGTATTCTAGGCCCCAAAAAATAAAGCCGCATCTGCGGCTTTGAATCACACTAAAACTGTCTAATTTAAAACAGCCACGATTTAACTTAGCGACCTTGCTCTTTATTTGTTTTAGCAATAAAGGCTTTTAGTTCATCAAGTTGAGGTTCAATACCTTGCTCATTATGCCACTCAAACCACTCTTCAACATCTAACACAACATAATGATGAACCTTCAAACAAAGTTCACTATTTTTTAGCCATACATCGGGGGAGCGTGTCGGAGAAAATTTATACCACGAACAGTAAGTGTAGCCATGGTTTTTTAAGTTTGCTTCAATATAGAAACTCAACACAATCGACGAAATAAAGTATAAAACTATGCCAGCTAATGTTGACTTTATCATCAGCAAAAATGTTTTTTCATTTTTATAATTAAAGATCTTCTGAACACCTGCAATTATCATAAAAAGCGGGAGCGGCAATATGAAAAAGCCAGGAGCTTGTAACCCTACTTCACTTATATAGTAATGATCTTTATCAAAAAAAACATGCTCATTGAATCCTTTATATGACGCATACGTGATTAATACAGCAATAAAGCTTAAGAAAACTATTGTTATGAATATTAAAAACTTAGCTTTAACTTCAAGAGCTGAAAATTTTTCACCTGATTTCTCCCACTTTAAAAATGGCATGAAGTTCCTTTTCTGATATCTAATAACATTCGTTTATTTTAGCGACCTTGCTCTTTATTTGTTTTAGCAATAAAGGCTTTTAGTTCATCAAGTTGAGGTTCAATACCTTGTTCATTATGCCACTCAAACCACTCTTCAACATCTAACACAACATAATGATGAACCTTCAAACAAAGTTCACTATTTTTTAGCCATACATCAGGGGAGCGTGTCGGGGAAAATTTATACCACGAACAGTAAGTGTAACCATGGTTTTTTAAGTTTGCTTCGATATAAAAGCTACAAATAATTGAAAAAGCCACATACAAGGGAACACCATAAAGCAATGACTTTATTAGATGTTTAGCTGTTTTATTATTTTCTTTTCCTAGCAACTTTTGAACACCGCCTATAATAGCAATAATAGGAAATGGTACTAAAAAAATAGCTGGAGCTAGGTAACCAACCTCACTAATATAATATAGCCTGTTATTAATAATTAAATGATTTTTCACACCTACGTAAGTACCATACATGTATCCATAAGCCAAAAGCAGCAATAATATAAATGTCAGACATATAATCACTTTTTTATTGAGTTCAAAATCTGAAAAATTTCCTTCAGATTCTTTACCCCTAAAAAACAGCATGAAGTTCCTTTTTAGATAGAATTATATTCTTATATTTTAACGACCTTGCTCTTTACGCGCTTTAGTAATGAATACTTTAAGTTCATCAAGTTGAGGTTCAATACCTTTATTGTCATGATATTCAAACCATTTCTCAACGTCTAAAGCAACAATTGCACCCTCTTTCAAACAAAAACGGCTATCTTTTAACCACACATCAGGTGAGCGCGTCGGGGAAAATTTATACCAAGAGCAGTAAGTATAACCATGCTTTTTTAAGTTTGCTTCTATGTAAAAACTACAAACAAATATAGAAACAAAAAACAAGGCTATACCAATAGTTGAAGTTTTTATCATAAATTTAAATGTTTGATCGATTTTATAATTAAAAACTTTCTGAATAATTGCGACAACCATAAAAAATGGAAAAGGTAAAAAGAATATCGCGGGTGCTAGCAGGCCAGTCTCACTAATATAAAAACGTCTTGATTCCAGAAATAAATTCTTAAAAATACCTATGTATGATAAATACAATAGAGTGGCTGTAAATATTGAAAAGAGTAAGAAACTGAACAAATGTAAAAGCTTAGCTTTTAAAGTAAGTTCTTGAAACTTTTCATCTGATTTTTCCCACTTTAAAATTAGCATTCTCATCCTCTATCCAAATTAATATCTATAAAAGGTACACCGAATAACTGATGTAAATATTTAAATAAGTTATTGTTATTATTGCGATCAAAATTGACCTTTTGAGGATTAATTTTAATTAAACCTGCAATTACCTTTTCTTCCATGTCTCTCAAGCTAAGAGTTAAAATATTTACTAATTGATCTATTTCACTTTTAAAAGCAATTGACAAAAGAGTAGCCCCACCCCCAACGATTACTACCACTATTAAAGGTGCCGCAGTGACCCCTGCAACAACAGCCCCTAATGTTTGCAATCCCATCAATGCTAACCCAGTAACAGCTATAGTTGCCGCAACAACTGCCATATCAACAGCAACACCTGCAACGAAGTCATGCCATGTTGCTTCATCTCTCAAAACAAGATCCAATGCATGAAAAGTAACTGATATAATCAAAGTAACAATAAACCCACCCTTCATTGACTTTGCCGCTTCTAACTTACCCACACCAACTGTAAATAACTTTGGATTACTTGCTAAGTATGGGTCTCTGTTAAGTGTTCACGGATTCGTGGGTATGAGTCTATAATTATAGCTGGCGAGCCGTTATACACTTTGATTTTAAAATTACCAAACACATTTCCCTGCTGTTTAAGTGCGCAGCCAGTACAGTAAGCGATCTTACATCATCAAACAAAGGATATAAGCCTACACCGAACTTTAAATCACCTTTAATTATTTCCCATTTATTAGATACAGAGTTATATTCTTTTAACTGCGCATCAATCCAATCAACAGCTTGTGCACGAGAATATCCCTGTTTCATTTTTACAGAAATAATGTAGTCAACAAACTCCGCTGAGTTCATGATTAACATTGTATGATTATTACTGGCGAGTATATTTTGAATTTGTTGTTGACGCTGCCTTTGAGCAATTGCGCGACGAGCATGTGCAGACATCGTAATTTCCTTATAAATTGACTCATTCCATTCGTCTCTATTTTAAACACTAAAGAAGTTAATTCAATGTTTGGTTAATCAGAAATGTCTGTAATTAACGCTTATCTCAAATAATAAAAGCCGCAAATTGCGGCTTTTAAAGTAAAAGATTAACAGCTATTAGTTATTGAGTTCAGCCGTTTTTAGCTCGTCTTCAATATCGCTTATTTCATCAATAAAGGTTTCGAGCTGTTGCTCTACAAGGCTATTCGCATGGGCAAAGTAGGCTAAATGAAACACTGCATCCCCTTCGTTTACAAGTGGCATCGTTTGCTGGCCAATAACAATACCACTGCGGGGTGCCAGTAGCTCAAGCTCAGCATCACCTAATGGACTACTTATATAAGCGAGCACTTGCCCTTTCATCACTCGCTCACCAAGGGATACTTGCGCACGGACAATACCATCCACTTCGGCACGTATCCAGCTCGTCGAGCTTGCAATCACTGGCTCAGGAAGCTTTTTAGCACGCTTGCCACGCACCATTTTTAAATGGCGCATAACATAATCAACCCCTTGCACGCCTGCGGCAATGGCAATTGGGTCAAAGCGCAGTGCCTCTCCCGCTTCATAAGTGATA
This sequence comes from Pseudoalteromonas sp. L21, assembly GCF_021728035.1. Classification (NCBI taxonomy): domain Bacteria; kingdom Pseudomonadati; phylum Pseudomonadota; class Gammaproteobacteria; order Alteromonadales; family Pseudoalteromonadaceae; genus Pseudoalteromonas; species Pseudoalteromonas sp. L21. Next base: position 64,332 of record NZ_JAKKCV010000005.1, read on the forward strand.
ACAGGAATGCCTAAATTGGCCGCTTCACTACGCAATGAGCCATTACGCAGTGAGGCATCAATCACCGCCGGCGTCCCAAATGCTTTAGCCATAGCTGCAGTCTCGGGGTCACTTAAGTTGGCTCTGATCTGTGGTAAGTTAGTACGATGGATTGCGCCAGTATGTAAATCAATAATATGCGTACAATGCACTGCTACTTGAGTAAAAAAAGCATTCGCCATACGCCCTGCCAACGAGCCTCGTGTTGAACCAGGAAAACTACGGTTCATATCACGGCGGTCAGGTAAGTAACGCGACTTATGGATAAAGCCAAATACATTCACAATCGGTACAGCAATAATGGTTCCACGCAATTGCTCAGGGTCGATTTTAGCAAGTAACTGTCTTACAACTTCAACCCCGTTTAACTCGTCACCATGAATTGCAGCACACACCATTAGCACAGGCCCTTGCTGCACTCCATTTACAACTTCAATCGGAATATTCAACGGTGAGTGGGTATAAAGCTTTGCAGCCTCAATCGAAAACGCTTTGCGCTCTCCAACCCCAACAGTATCACCCAAAATTGAAAACGGTGTATTTTTCTTAACCTTTGCCACGCACTGTTCCTTTTAATAGAGCGCTTATATTACTTAACCTTTACCACGCGTTGCTGTTCTTTTTGATGCCGCTGTTTTTTCAATAAACTCGACAATCATGCCAGCAATGTCTTTACCGGTTGCAACTTCAATGCCTTCAAGGCCTGGTGACGAGTTTACTTCCATCACCAATGGACCACGTGCAGAGCGAAGTAAATCAACCCCCGCTACATTCAAGCCCATTGCTTTAGCTGCTGCAACGGCTGTTTTTCTTTCTTCTGGGGTAATACGCACTAATGTCGCGCTACCACCACGGTGTAAGTTAGAACGAAATTCACCTTCTTGCGCCTGACGTTTCATTGCCGCAATTACTTTATCGCCTAATACAAAACAGCGAATGTCCGCACCGCCCGCTTCTTTGATGTACTCTTGCACCATGATATTGGCTTTTAAACCCATAAACGCTTCGATTACACTTTCTGCCGCTTTACGTGTTTCAGCTAATACCACGCCGATACCTTGCGTACCTTCAAGTAATTTAATTACGACAGGCGTGCCACCTACCATGCTTAGTAAGTCTTTTACATCATCAGGTTTACTCGCAAACCCTGTTACTGGCATGCCTACGCCTTTACGTGACAATAGTTGTAATGAACGTAACTTATCTCGCGAGCGAGTGATTGCGACTGATTCATTCACAGGGAATACACCCATCATTTCAAATTGGCGTAATACTGCACAGCCATAAAAAGTCACTGATGAACCAATGCGCGGTACAATTGCATCAAAATCTTTTAAATTTTCACCGCGGTAATGTATTTCAGGTTGCTCTGAATTGATGTTCATATAACAACGTAGTGCATCAATCACTTTTACTTCATGACCACGCTGCTCAGCAGCTTCAATCAAGCGACGTGTTGAATATAAATTTTGGTTGCGTGATAAAATACCAAGTTTCATAGTTAAAAACCTTAACTGATAAACTCATACACGTAAAAACGTGTGATAAGTCCTTTTCTATAATAAATGAGATAAAGCCGGATCAACGACTATGCGGTTTTCCATTGCTGTACGCCCTAACAACATTCTAAACTTCATTGTTGAACGGTTACTTAAAGTCACCCTTACAGGCCAGCTTTGGTTTCCTGCGACTAATTTTGTTTCGATAAAGTAGCGAAGTTCGCGCTGACCACTTGAGCTGGTCACATACTTGCGCTCAACAACTTTTGCGCGGCACTCTACTATCGTTTCTTCATCGTCTTGTAAAGGGTGGGTTGAAAATTTCACCCAGTTCTCACCATTTTCTGAAAACTCTTCAACATCAAAAGCATGAATACACGAAGTACGCGCACCAGTGTCCACTTTCGCTTTGATCTTATCAATTCCCAGTTCAGGTAAGCTCAACCATTCGCGCCAGCCAACAATAATTTTTGCAGTCATTAATGTGCCCTCTATAAAAAAGTGTCTTATACGCTACAGAGCTAGAAACACCAACGAAATATATTTATCCCCTCGATAAATCGATTTAATTGACGTAGGCTAAACTATAATCAACTATATCGCACCATTTGTAAAACGAGAGTTCAATATGATCAATGGGTTACTTCATGTCTTAATTTTAGACGAGCAAGGCGGTGCACGTGCTATTGACAATAGTACTGAGCTGCAAAATTGGCAACCCGAACACGGAAAACTTTGGGTTCATATGGATTATAGTCAGCCTGAAGCGATTCAGTGGCTTGAAAGCAGTAATCTATTAACCGACTACGAATTAGCATCATTAACAGCAGATGAGACACGCCCGCGCCTGACTAAAGTAACCAATGGCACTATGCTGTTTTTGCGTGGCGTCAATCTAAACCCTGCACAGAGCCCTGAAGACATGGTGTCTTTACGTTTATTTATTAATGAAAACATCATAGTGACAACTCGCAAACGTCGTTTGCTCTCTGTACAAGATGTTGTTGCGTCATTTAATGATAGTAACGGCCCCTGTTCAATCTCTGAATTAGTGTGTGATTTGGCACAAAATTTAACATCACGCATGCAAGGTGTGATTGACAGTCTTGATGACACGTTAGATATTTTTGAAGATGAAATTGACGAACCAAATAAAGGCTTTGATAACCAAGCGTTAGCGCAAATGCGTCGCCAAACCATTGCTCTAAAACGCTATTTAAGGCCACAAAAAGAAGCGCTTATTACTTTATTAAACAATAAGTACAAGTGGTTAAATGAAGATGATAAAGCACGTTTGAACGAAACAACCAACATGGTAATTCGCTTTTTAGAAGAGCTAGACAGCTCAATTGAACGCGCGCAAATCATTCAACAAACCATTGCTAACCAAGTGTCTGAGCAACTTAATCAACGTATGTATGTGATGTCGGTTGTCGCGGCACTTTTCTTGCCACTGGGCTTTTTAACAGGCTTATTAGGTGTGAATGTTGGCGGTATACCAGGTACTGAGAACCCCTATGCATTCAGCGTATTTTTAATATTTTTAGTCGTGCTTACTGTCGGTATTGGCATTTACTTTAAAAATAAAAAATGGCTCTAACTGGTGTTAAACAACAATTGCTGAAGTAATCAAATCAAGGCGAACGTTATGTTCGCCTTTTGCTGTTGTAATAATTAAGTGTTCACCATCTGGGTGTATTATTTTCAAATTTACTGCTTTGCCCTGAAGCTGCTCACCAGAATCTAATGTGATCAACAACTCAGCGTTTTGCATACACCAAAGCTCATATTGATCGTAGTCAGCACAGGGGATTGGACTATAAGTCATATTTTTATCTTTAAAAGAACACGAGTTCAACTAGTGTAGAAAATAATAACAGTATCAGCAAACCGCGTTCTCACTCACAAGCTAGCCTGCTATTTGACTTAGGTAGCCAAATTTAAAGAGCTGATTCGTAATGAAAACGCTAGTTTAAAATACGTATCACCTATTAAAGTTAATCAACTCGAAAACTAATCGTTACAATATTATACGTGCTATCAACCTGATTACCGGCAACAACAGCCTTTCCTTCAACAGGGTAATCACTGGAAATAATGTAGGTTCCTTTCTCTTTATTGGTAACAGTTAATTGCCCTTTTTTATCGGTTGTTATTTTTAATTGCTGACTAGGTGTTTGCACTAATACAGCATGATCAACAACAGGGTTATTTTTATAAACAAGTGTGAAGGTGTTCCCATTTGCTTTGCTTGGCACGAACTCGAGCTCTTGTTTAGCTTTGGTATCTTGACGGCCAGCCTTAGCAAAAAGCTTAGCCGCTTGGAGCTTATCCGCCTCTTGTTCTGAGGTTTTTTCCATTTGCCAAGGCTCCCATAAATCATCTATGAAAGCTCTTACATCACCTTGCTCTTTTACCTCAGCTAACCAATAGTTTTGGTGTTGAGTAAGCGCTAAAGTCGACTGACTATCATTAACAAATACCTGTGCATTTTTCAGCCCTGCAATACTATCGCCAGATTCAGGTTCACCAGGCTCTCCTAAATACAGTTTTATATCATCGCCTTTTGCAGACTTTACCAACCAAACTTCATGTGCATTTGCAAAACTACTGCCGATAAGTGCAGCAATAAAAAGTAAATTCTTTAAGCTGTTCATTAAGTTTCCTTTTAAGCTTTAATGATGTGTCTATCAACATAAAACGCAGTTTGAAACCAAAAGTACAAGAGAAACCAAGTACACTTGCGTATAGCGATGCCGAAACAACCTTAACAATAATGATTATCAATTAAATTTGCAATTAAAAAGGGAATATAAAGTATTTTAAGTAATGGACTTAAACGCAGGAACATAAAATACAAACAAATTTAATGAATTACTTATAGGGATGATGTTTGAACAGGCTTACTTAAATATGCAGCTTTACTATCATAAGCAAGCTGTTTGATAGTGTAATGATAAGTTTAAAAGGAAATAAATAGCAGAGCAAATGGCGCTCTCGGCAGGGATCGAACCTGCAACTTAGCCTCCGGAGGGCCACGTGATATCCATTTCACCACGAGAGCACATTTGTCGTCATCAATACTGACTCGCGATATCAGCATGACAACTCGGCAATGATAATGGCATCTTGCCTTAAATGCTAGCATCTAAAGCCCTATATGCTTATAAATTCAGCAAATTGCATTAAAACACTTCACATTCGGGCAGAACCACGGTATTAACGTATACTTAATAAATTAAATAACAAATGGCACTCATTGCCGTGTAAGGGGAATTTGAATATGAGTTTAATGTCTACAGAGCAAGTTGCAGAATTTTTAGGTGTAAAAGTCGAACGTGTTAAACGACTTGCTCGCGAGCATTTATTAATCTCGAAATCACAAGATGACAAAGGTGAGCCTTTATTTGAACCAGAAGATGTAAAAAAATATAAAGAACTTGCCGAGCGAATTGGCGGCCTTTAATTTTTTACTTCCTCAATAAAGTGGTTAAGCTGTGTAAGCAGTGGCGCCACTTTATCCATTGCACCGCGTTGTTCATACCAGCAAATGCACAATAGTAAAAATACAGCATGAAACGCAGCGAGCTTTTCGAGCGATAAATTGAATTCACGGTGTTCACACACACGTGATTGATAGTTTTTAAGCAACTGCAGTTGCTGCGACTCATTGAGCCCAAAACTCACCACCAGCGCAGCCAAGTCAAAATAAACATCATTACTTTTGGCATATTCAAAGTCGATTAAAAACATGCCCGATTCGTTCACTATTATATTTTCTTTTACCAAATCGTTATGGCAAAAGCCCATATCTTTTGGCGCAGCAGCAATGTACGCGAGCGATTGCTCAATTAAACTCGCATGCTGCTGATACCGTGCTGTTTGCCGGTAATAGTTAATTTCATAGGCAATATCCATGGGCTCGGTTAGCACTGGGTAGCGATGCAAATTAACTAAATCAGGTAATAAACTGCTACAAAACTCACCACTTGCTATGCTACCCGCCACGTAGTCAAAAATGGCAGTATCAGTTGCCTGCTCTAACCAAAGGGGTGCTGGGCAGCAACTTTGCTTAGCAAAGTGCGCTTGCGCAGCTAGCCCTATCGCCGGCCAGTGATCACGATAATGCTTAACCAAGAAAGCCTTGGTTGATGTTTTTACTAGGTAGTTATCATTGCTTAATCCCTCAACCAACGGGCTAATTGAGGTAATCGTTAAGCTAGAGTTAAAGCGCGTAAATAGCGCATGAATTTGTTGCTCTGTTTTCATTATAGCTGTGCAAGTGGCTTAGCTTGATGTTGCTCGTATTCTTCATACCAAGTTTTAAAGCCCCACGCCGCCATAACCGTATAAAAAACAAATAATACGAGTGTAGGGTAATACCCTTTTTCAAAGTACAAGTACATTGATGCAGCATCAATCACAATCCAGTATAACCAATTTTCGAGCACCTTTTTAGCAACCAAATAAGTCGTAACAACAGCAAAACAGGTTGTAAAACTATCAAGGTAGGCAAAATCAGCATGGGTATAATTAGCCATTACAAAGCCAATAATCACTGAAATTAATGAGGTCAAAAGCAAGATAACAGCATGTCTTTTTAACGACCATGAAATAATCGGTAGATGATCTTTATTATTCATACCCCGACGCCAGACCACCCACCCATATACCGCCATATACATGTAATAAAAATTAAGTAGCGACTCCATCAAAAGTGCGCCATTCCAGTACATTACGGTATAAATAAAGGTACTTATAAAAGCGGCTGGCCAGCACCATAGACTTTCTTTAATCGCAAGTAGTAAATACGCCATTGACAGTGCAACTGCAATATATTCCCAAAGAGACATCGCAGTAAATCCTGCAAACGTGTCTGTCAAAAAATCCATGCTTTACTGTAACCTTGTGGTACTAATCGTCGCTCGGCGATAAATCGCCATGTAAAAACTTACACACAAAAATCGCTTTACCAAACTCTTCATAAGAACGTTTGATTTCAGTATTCAATACAGACATGACTAAATCATAATCACCGAAAATCTGAGTTGATAAGGTATTGGTGATTACTTTAAGATTTTCGTAACTGTTTACACGATCAATAAAACCTTTGATAAACGGAATGTAGTCTTGATGTAGTGGGTACTTACTGATCTCTACTGAAAGTTTCATTATGATTTACCGAGTCTTTGAAAAGTATGGCATTGTAACCCGCTTATACTAACAAGTCATGGCTATGGTTATTTTTTAGTGTAAAATCAGCCCCGATAAACTTTGAGGATTCATTATGGCACGCCGCATCACTTACAAATTTAAAAACCAACCTCGCGAAATCAATTTTGCTAAAGATAAATACCGCGATATGTACCATGCGATTGCAGCGGCTGAAGGTATTGATTTAACAAATTATTTAAAAATGGAGCAGCAAGTCGAAATGACTTCAAAAGGCTCATCAGCAGTGCGTAACTTTCGTGACCAAGAATTTGCACGAATGGGATTTAGCGACGTGTATTTCATTAAAGAGTAACTATAAGTTACTCTTGATACTCGTAGCTTACACGTGGGGTGATATTACACAGTAACTCATAAGGAATGGTTGTCGCGCATTGGGCTATTTCTTCAACAGGAAGCTCAGGCCCCCACATGATCACTTCATCACCCACTTTGATATTGTCGTGGTTATCGCCAATATCAACCGTGATCATATCCATCGCCACACTGCCAACAATGCCATAGCGTTGTGACTTAATAACGACCGGTGTGCCCTGCTCTGCGTGTCGTGGATAACCATCACCATACCCCATCGCGACCACAGCAAGCTTAGTTGGTTTATCGCTGTGCCAACGACCGCCATAACCAACACACTGATTCGCGTCAACATCACGAATCGCAATAACACGGGTTTTTAAACGCATCACAGGCTCTAAGCCATGTTGTTGACCAATACTATTTAGCATAGGCGACACCCCATACAGCATCAGCCCTGGTCGAACCCAATCACCATGCCCATTAGGCCATGCGATAATGCCTGCGGAGTTTGCCAAGCAATGACGCTGACCTTTTCCTGCAACCAAGCCATCAAACAAAGCAATCTGCTGTGCAGTTTTATCATCGTTAATATCATCAGCACATGAGAAATGAGTCATCAACTTAATGTTATTGTGTGCATTTTTACTGGCTTTTAGGCGGCTATAAAACCCTTCAAACTGTGACGGTGAAATACCTAAACGATGCATGCCGGTGTTCACTTTTAACCAACATGCAATAGGCGCATCTAACTGTGCTTCTTCAAGCACTTTTAGCTGATTTTCATCATGAATAATGGTTTGAAAGTTATTTGCCAAAAGAATGGGTAAATCATCTTTATGAAAAAAGCCTTCAAGCAACACTATAGGTTTTGTCAATCCACCGGCACGAAGCGCTAGCGCTTCGTCAATACGTGCAACCGCAAATGCATCCGCATCATTTAAGTATTGGGCAATTTTAACTAAGCCATGACCATAAGCATTCGCTTTTAATACAGCCATTACTTTGCAATCAGGTGCAAAGCGCTTCACCTGTGCTAAATTATGAGCAAGCGCTTTTAGGTTAATTTCAGCAATGGCTAAACGCATTAATATTCATCGTCCATTGCAGGACCCGCGTAATTATCAAAACGCGAGAATTGACCTTGGAAAGTTAAACGTACTTTACCAATTGGACCATTACGTTGTTTACCTATGATAATTTCGGCCACGCCTTTTTCTGTACTGTCTTCGTTATATACTTCATCACGATAAATAAACATGATTAAGTCGGCATCCTGCTCGATTGAGCCTGATTCACGTAAGTCGGAGTTGATTGGGCGTTTATCAGCACGTTGCTCTAGGGTACGGTTAAGCTGCGATAGTGCAATAACCGGACATTGCAGTTCTTTTGCCAGTGCTTTTAGTGAACGTGAGATTTCAGCAATCTCTAAGGTACGGTTATCCGACAAGCTTGGCACACGCATTAGCTGCAAGTAATCGACCATGATCATACTAATACCGCCATGGTCGCGAGCAATACGGCGCGCACGCGAGCGCACATCCGTTGGTGTTAGACCCGATGCATCATCAACATACATCTTACCTTTTTCCATCAACAAGCCCATGGTTGACGACAGGCGCGCCCAATCGTCATCATCTAGCTGACCCGTACGAACCTTAGTTTGGTTAATTCGACCTAGCGATGCCAACATCCTCATCATGATTTGCTCCGACGGCATCTCTAGTGAGTAAATAAGTACAGGCTTATCTTGTGTCATGGCAGCGTGTTCGGCTAAGTTCATCGCAAAGGTGGTTTTACCCATCGATGGACGTGCTGCCACGATAATAAGATCTGAAGGCTGCATACCCGCCGTCATTTTATCTAGATCGGCATACCCCGTACTAACACCCGTTACACCATCTTGCGGCGACTGGTAAAGCTCTTCAATCTTATCAACTGTTTTTTCTAGAATGCTGTGTAAGCTTTGTGGGCCTTCAGTGCTTTTTGTACGCTGCTCGGCAATTTTGAATACTTTACTTTCAGCGAAGTCAAGTAGGTCATGGCTGGTACGCCCTTCTGGGCTAAAACCGGCTTCGGCAATTTCGTTTGCAACACCAATCATTTCACGGATAACAGCACGCTCACGCACGATATTCGCGTAGGCATCAATGTTTGCCGCACTTGGTGTGTTCTTCGCTATTTCAGCAAGGTAGGCGAAACCACCTATACTGCTTAACTGATTGTTTTTTTCTAAATTTTCAGAAATAGTGATTAAGTCAATCGGATCACCACCTTCAGCAAGGCTCACCATAGCTTCAAAAATCAGCTTATGGGTGCGGGTATAAAAATCCTGTGCAACCACTAACTCAGCAACACGGTCAAACGCTTGATTATCAAGCATTAAACCACCTAAAACAGATTGCTCAGCTTCTATTGAATGGGGAGGGACTTTTAAGGTATCGACTTGCTTATCTGGTTTGGCCATAACATCACAAAACTAAAATTGAATGGCTCTATTCTATCGACTTGCAAAGGCTGTGCAAATAGTAAAGCGGGAAAACTTCCCGCTTTATTGTTCGTTATTTCTGTTTACGAAGTTCAATACGCCCGCTAATGGTATCCATTTCGATATCTGCATCCCCACCGTTAATACTAAATTCTAAGTCGCTTGATGGGCCGTATTTCGCTTTAGTCGCTTTGTCATCACTGAGCTCATTTACAATTTTACCGTTAGCATGCGCTTCAATTTCAAACTTTGCCGATACATCAGTTGGGAAGTAAAACTTTGCATCACCACTGACTGATTCAAAACGAATATTGGCATCTTCAAGCAGCTTATTGATGTGAACTTCAGCTTCACCGTTTACGGTATTGATACGCAGCTTTTTAATCGCATCAAAAGCAAAGTCAATATCACCATTTACGTTCTCAAGGCGCACATCTTGCGCTTTAGTTTTTGACTTAATGTCGCCATTTACTGCGGTAAAGCGTAAAGCACCTTGTGAGTTTTTATCGTTAATTTCGCCATTGACGGTTTCAAAGCGAATATCTCCGTTCAGGTCATGAGCATTTACATCCCCATTGACCGTTTCAAAACTCATGTTGCCACTTATATTTTGCACTGTAATATCGCCGTTGACGGTATCGATCTCAGCGCCCGCTTCAAGCTCTTTGGCACTAACCGTTACATTCACCCCAGCAAATTCAAGCTCACTGCTTTTTGGCATGTAAATAGTTAAACGAGAGCCATCACCATTATTCCAAGCACCTAAGTTACGCGGCATTTTTACGACAAATTCAACACGGCTGCCTTCAACTTCTAAACGATAACCTTGTGCTTTATCGTCAAGCTCACCTTCGATTTTAAGTTGGGGTTTATCCCACCCTTCAATACGTACATCACCACGTTGGTTTTCAATAAAAATACGCTTATTTGCAGGGACATCAATTTGTTCATTAATGGTTTGTCCTGCCATTGCCATCAGTGGCAGTAATCCTAATGTTAAGACTAGTAATTTCATAATTGTTACTCCTAAATCGTTTGCCACTTAGGTGCATGCACCTTGTTAATTAAATCTAATTGTTGCTGATAAACCTGCGAGAGCATTTGTAATAAAGCAGGGTTTTCTGGTTCATTCTCGAGAGCCTGTTTGATGGCACTCTCAGCTTCTTCTAACTCTTTTAACTGTTGCTGCCAGTTATCTGTTAATGCAGGTTGGTTTTGATATTGCACCAACAAACCTTGCTTTTGCTTAGTAAAATAATTGCTCATTGCCATCATGCTGTTTGACTCACCTTGGCCGACAAAAAGCTGCACAGTTAAAAGTGCTGCAATACAGCAAGCGGCAACAGCAGCGAGTTTATTCCAGCCACGCGTTGGCTTATCAGGTTGCTGTGTTTGCGGCCTTGCAATTGCTCGCTCAATACCCTGCCAGAGATCTTTTTCTGGGCTAATATCTTGCTTCTGATTAAGCGAGTCATTTAAAAATTGTTCAAATTCTGGCTTACTCATTTTCATACCACTCTTTTAATAACTGCCTTGCACGGTGAAATTGCGATTTACTTGAACCTACGGCCATATCAAGCATGCTTGCTATTTCTTCATGGCGATAGCCTTCAATTGCATGAAGCACAAAAACCATACGTGCTCGTTCAGGTAGTCTCAGTACTAATTTATCGAGACCATTAAAACCGTCGCAATCAGCTGCGCTTTGCTCATCCATACCACTTTGTTCAAAACTCACTACTTTCTGAAACCAGCTTTTGTGTTTGCGAATATAGCTAATCGCAATATTACTGGTGACACTGTGTAACCATGTTGAAAACTGTGAACGCCCATCAAAGTTCGCTATTTTGTGCCATAACTGTACAAACACTTCTTGTGTTGCATCTTCGGCGTGCTCTTTATCTGCAAGTAGTCGCAAACAAAGGCTATAAACCCGCTTCACATGCAACTCATAAAGTGTTGCATAAGCACCTTGATCACCGCTTTTAACGCGTTCAATTAAGGCATGCTCACTTTGCTGGACGAACGCTTGTTCTGCATCTATCAACATCCTGGATGTCGTCCTTTATGATTATTATTGTGAATTTAGTGTATTAGACGTAAGGGGAGATTCAAAAGGTTTAAATGAAATTAAATTTTTTTAACGTGTCAGGGCAACTAGTTGACCTGACACTATTTACAGCTAGTTAGTAAGCGCGCCTTCATTGTCTTGTTGAATAGTTTCTGGTGTTTTATAACGCCAACCTAAAAACACGATTCGAGCAGGCGTTGATGGTTTTCCACCATTTTGCACTTTTAAAAGGCCAGCATCATAGTGAGCACCACTGCCCCCTGAAGCAGTAATCGTTGAACCACGAACACTACCAAACAATTCACCACTGCCGGATAATTTTACTGTTGTTAAAGGTGCGTAAATTGCCGCATATAGATTTGCAGCACCACTAAATTGCACACCATTTACACCAGTAAATGATGAATAAAATGACAACGATGGGTGACCACTTGTCGTTAAGCCCTCTTGCTCTGTGATCACACTCGCACCTGCCCCTATATTAATTTTGCCAGTGATAAGTATCGTTAAGCTGCTATCTTTTTTTATCGTTAAACGCGTGTCCCCTTCCATCGAAAAGTCACCATCAATAAATAAAATAACATCGCCCCCTGAAACTTCCATTTTTCCATCACTGGTCAATTTTAACTTGTCTAGGGCAAACACATATTCCTTACTTGTCGAACCATGTGGTTGGTTTTGAATCTTGGTATCAAATAAAAATACATCACTTAAACTTGGGAGTATCACTTGGCTACCATTCTGGCTAAAAAAGCCCTTTTCATTGGTTAGTTTAAACTGTTGGGTAGCCCCAATTAATAGCGAATGATAACTGTCAGTATCGCTGTGCAGCTGTGCCATTTTCTCGGGGATGATTAAAGGATCACAGCTTGTATCAGGGTTTGTAGGGTCATAATCTGGTGCACTTGGATCTGCGACTGTAATAGGCTCTACATTTGGGTTCACGTTAAACTTACGATTACTATAGTGCACACCATCTTGCTGATTATTATAGGTATCTTTAAAATTACCCGTTCCACCATACATAATATCTAAGCGTTCGCCTTGGGTATTATCAATATAAGTTGACCACTGCATAGAAGCATCGCCGTTGGCTCTAACAACCCCAGATACCCGACCACCTTTATGGATATAAAAACCTCGCGTGTATACGTTACCATCAATACGTAAACCACTGCCTGATGAAATATTAACTCCCGTATTTGAGCGTATATTACCAATTATCGGAGATGAGCCATTTAAATAAATAACACCCGTTGCTTTTACGTCGCCCTTAATAGGTGAATGCCCTGAAAGAACAACATCTGAATCACCATCAATTGTCGATACATCACCATCACTCGATTTTGTCTCTTCGTAGCTTCCTTGGCTTGAGTCGTAACTATCGATGGTGCCGCTACCTGACAAATTCACACCTTTACAACCCACCATTGCATTGGTAAATGCCGAACTCCCTTTGCCCCCTTGCACACTAAAACGGGCGACTAAATTGCTTTGAGCATCACCTGCATAACGTTGACCTAAACTTGCAATTTCCAGTTCACCATCAAGGTTTTTGCTTAGTAAAGCAGTAAATTTTGCATCATCGCCAATCACCCCTACACCACTGGCATTCCCCGTTTTATCAATTAGTTCATCTATGGCCAGCACACCTTCACGGTTCAATGTTTGCTGCAGTAGTTTAGCTTGCTCGAACACCCCTTTTTCTGCCAATAGGCGGCTATTGAGCTTTTTCTGAAAATTACCACTTAATCGCTCTTGAACAATATTTTCTCGTAATGAACTAAGCACAACAACACTGGCCATGCCAGTTAAAATTAATACGGTTATAAGCGTAAAACCCTGTTGTTTTTTAGACACTATTTCCACCATATGCGTTCACTAAAATAGTGTTTGTTAGAGCAACATCAATATTAATTCCTGCACCAAATTGAGCAGGTAGTTTTTGGGGTTTTACAACAATAGTAACCAGCTCTCCAGATAAGCTAAACGACACGCTTTCTAAGCCCGTTAATAAACGCTCAGCGGCAGCACCATTGAGTGAACACATTAAACTACTATTATCTAGGCTATACACTTCAGTCATAACGCCCGTGGTTAAAGTGCCATTACATGCAATCACGCCCTCTGGTTGTATGATTGTTATGGTTGATTTATCCGCACTAATGGAGGGTACTAGCTGTGTTTGCTTAATGCTGCGATTGAATATTTTACTGGTATAGCGAATAACTTCTTGCGCATTTTCAAGCTCTTTACTGACTTCAATTGTGCCTTTAATTGCTGCATATGACAAACTCACACCAGCAAGTAAAAATGCCCCTGCGGCTAAGGCAACCATCAACTCAATAAGGCTAAACCCGCGTGTTAATTTATTCATAAACACACTGCCGACAAGTCAGGAAAACTCGCATTAAGACTTATTTGATTTTCTGCATTATCGGTCATGCGCTCATCAACCCACGCAACATTAATTTGCATATCATCATTATAAATCGCAGGAATCGTAATTTGATAATCAGCGACTTGGGGGGCCAAACTTGCTCTGAAATCAACATCTTGGAAAAGTGCGGGGTTAGTTTTTTGAATTTCACAAATGCGAGGCCATATCCGCTCAATACTATTTTGACCTTGAATTAAAGACACAGTGTAGTGAAAGCTATTTGTTGCATATTGTAGCGACTTTAACTGAGCAGCAGCTAAACCAAGTAAAGCGATACCAGCAATCACAACCGAAATCATTACCTCTAATAAAGAAAAACCAGCTTGCTTTTTCATGCGCATCCCTTTGATGATTCAGCTAACCAGTTTTGGCCACTTTTAAGGACACACATTACATAATCTGTGGTATTGGTGTGATTATCTTTAATATCTATTTGAGCTTGCTGGTCTACTTCACCACTTGCACTAACGGTTAGCGCAATTAAGTTTACTGTTACGCCAGCCTTAGTAATTGCAAACTCTTTTAATACAGTATCTGCACCCGCTTCGTTTAAAGTAACTTGCCAGAGATTATTATTTACCACCAATTTAATTGGGCGCTCTTGCTTTACAGCTTCACTGCGAGCATATTTATAAACACTGTTGAGTTGATTAGCTGTCGTTACAATACGATCTTGTAGAATTTGCTGACTAAATGACGGAAAAGCAAGACTGACTAAAATACCAATAATCGCAAGCACAACCATTAACTCAATTAAAGTAAACCCAGCCGCTTTACGCACAACAGCTACTCCCAACAATCATTTACAGCAGCACTGTTACTACCGTCATGTTTAATCATGAGTTCACCACAGCGATCCCCTGCCTGAGCTGAGCCAGACTTAGGTGTTGCCTTTAAATTAAAACCACGGTTTTTAAAATCAACAACGGCTCCAGGTGCCTTTTTCGTTGGCGTATACGTGAAGGTGTAGTAATCAGTATTTTGTGTTGCAAATGTATTAGGATAGCCACCATTTCTCGAATATATGCGTTCGAGACTGGCACCATACTGTAATAAAACTTGCTGAGTATCAGCACGTCTACTGTGCTGCATATGCTCGGTATAAGCAGGTAACGCCACACTGTATAAAATACCTAAAATAGCGATGACAATGAGAACTTCTATGAGCGTAAATCCACGTTGTTTATAATTATTATTTGATGATAATTTACTTTTCAATCTTAAATCCTTACCACTTTTTTACGAATCAAATATAAATGACAGCGCTGTCGGTGTCAATTTAAGCAATTTCATATTGAGTACACCAATTATACTAATTAAGAAGAAGATATTAAGATAAAAGAACTAGATTTTAAAATGTAGGTAAGACTATAAAACTGCTTTTGTACCAATTGAAAAGAAGCGGATACAAAAAAGCCGTGCTTTAAAGCACGGCTTTTATTACTTAATATTGCTATTAAGCTTCAGCGATAACGATTACTTTAATAGTAGCTGTTACGTCTGAGTGTACTGCGATTGCAACGTCAAATTCGCCAGTCTCACGGATAGTACCTAGAGGTAAACGAACTTCTGATTTAGCAACTTCAACACCAACAGCTGAGATAGCGTCAGCGATGTCACGAGTACCGATTGAACCGAATAATTTGCCTTCGTCACCAGCTTTAGAAACTAGTGTTACTTCAGCTAATGCTTCTAGCTTGTCAGCACGAGCTTGAGCAGCAGCTAGATCTTCAGCGATCTTAGCTTCTAACTCAGCACGACGTGCTTCGAAAGTTTCGATGTTAGCTTTAGTTGCAGGAACTGCCTTACCTTGTGGGAAAAGGAAGTTACGTGCGAAGCCAGATTTAACTACAACCTGGTCACCTAGGCCACCTAGGTTTGCGATCTTGTCTAGTAGAATAACTTGCATGTCTCTACACCTTTTAAAAACTGTTAATCCGCTGCTTACTTATGTAAGTCAGTGTATGGAAGAAGGGCTAAGTAGCGAGCACGCTTGATAGCAGTTGCTAGCTGACGCTGATATTTAGCGCTAGTACCTGTGATACGGCTAGGTACGATTTTGCCACTTTCTGTAACATAGTTTCTAAGAGTAGCTAGATCTTTATAATCGATTTGTTGTACGCCTTCCGCTTTAAAGCGGCAGAACTTACGACGTCTGAAATAACGTGCCATGAGTAAAATTCCTCAAAAAATTCTTTCTATATGTTGAGCATGCAAGACCAATTGGCTTAAGCCGTTTCGGCCTTCATGACGGTTTAAAAACCCCGTCACTTGCACTTGTTGCCCAACGTGCAATTGTTGAGTCTGTTGCTGCATTGACGCACCGCTGGCAACCACTTGAAGCCTGACATAACTATTACGGTTAAGGTCTGCTTCAACTTGCATTGATTTATGTTCAAGAACAAAAATACAATGCGGAACACCAGCAGGGCTTTGACTATACTTGGGGGTTTTACAAACAACCCCAGATAGCGTCAGCTGATTCATATAAGGATTAAGCGGTTGGCTCATCTTTTTGTCTCAACTGCAAGCGCCATGCTTGGACTCAAAACGATTAAGCAGCTGGTGCTTCTTTCTTCTCTTCTTTTGCAAGAGGAGATGCTTCAGTTACAGCGTCTTTAGTACGCATAACTAAGTTACGAAGCACTGCATCGTTGTAGCGGAAAGTAGTTTCTAGCTCGCTGATTACTTCAGTAGGTGCTTCAACGTTCATAAGAACATAATGAGCTTTGTGAAGCTTGTCGATTGGGTAAGCCAATTGACGACGGCCCCAGTCTTCAAGACGGTGGATAGTACCACCAGCTTCAGTGATAGAACCAGTATAACGTTCGATCATACCAGGTACTTGCTCACTCTGATCAGGGTGAACCATGAATACGATTTCGTAATGACGCATGGATATTCCTTACGGTTAATAGAGCCTTCTACCGTTTCGGCCAGTCGGTTTAAGGCAAGGAATTAAATTTAATAAGCCGAAATGAGCGCGCATTTTACGCTTAGATTGATAATTAAGCAAGATAAAACAGCAAGCCAAGTTAGATTCTTGTACTGAATTATTGCTTTCTAGGCTGTAAAAACAAAAAACCCAGCCGAAGCTGGGTTTTTGAGATTCTGAAAAACTAAAATTACTTGATTTTAGCTTCTTTGAAAATCACGTGTTTACGAGCTTTAGGATCGTATTTTTTGATTTCCATTTTTTCAGGCATGTTACGCTTGTTCTTGTCGGTAGTGTAGAAAAAACCAGTACCAGCAGTTGAAACTAAACGGATCTTATCGCGCATGATTCAGTTCCTTAAACTTTTTCGCCACGAGCACGGATTTCTGTAAGAACCGCGTCGATGCCTTTTTTATCGATAATACGCATACCTTTAGTCGTAGTGCGTAATGTTACAAAACGTTTTTCACTTTCAACCCAAAAACGGTGCGTTTGTAGGTTAGGTAGGAAACGACGTTTAGTCGCGTTTCTCGCGTGTGAACGGTGGTTACCAACCGCTGGACGCTTACCTGTAACTTGACATACTTTAGACATGTCTATATATCTCCAATAACTTCGCTCGAGCTTAATTTTCCCTTAGGCCATGTATTTGTGCCCCGGGATAAATCGAAGGGCGCTCTTTATACAGCTTATGCAGGCAAAGATCAAGTAACAGATCTTATCCAATCAGCTCATGTGTAAATTTGATAGCGGCTAATTATAATGATCGAAAGCCCTTAGGGAAAGTAAAAACTGCATTTAAATTAAACTAATTTCTAAAAAACCGCTAAACTGCTCATTTTTAACACACTCCAGTCTTCGCTTCGCTTAAATTAATCCTCGCTCAGCAAACGAAACACAGTTTTTACCGCCCACAATGATGTGATCAAGCACATTAATATCGACTAACGAGAGTGCTTGCTGCAATTTATGAGTGATTAACTTGTCAGCTTCACTAGGCTCCGCGACTCCACTTGGGTGATTATGAGCAAAGATAAGTGCCGCCGCATTCTGCTTTAAAGCAGCCTTAACCACCTCACGGGGATACACAGAAGCAGCATTTATAGTGCCATAAAAAAGCACTTCATCTTTTATTAATCGATTTTGGCTATCTAAATAAAGCACCATAAAGACTTCTTGTTGCAAGCCCCGCAATTGAATAGTCAGGTAGTCATACACTGCTTGAGGAGAGCTAAATACTTCTTCTCGCTGGCATTGCTCAAGCAAGTAACGTCTGCTTAACTCTAATACCGCTTGTAACTGTACATACTTTGCAGTTCCTAACCCTCTTTGAGAACAAAACGCTTGCTCACTGGCATTAAATAAATTCTGCAACGTACTATTAATACGTAATAAGTGTTCAGCCAATTCAATCGCATTCATACCAGCAACACCTGTGCGCAAAAAGATAGCTAACAGTTCTGCATCTGAGAGCGCTTTAGCGCCTTGTAAAAGCAGCTTTTCGCGAGGCCGAGCTGACAGTGGTAAATCCTTTAACGACATCAAAGTACCCCAAAAAGAAACAAACAGATTAAACTGTACAACAAAACTTTCTTTTTTCCTTCCTTTAAAAAAGAAAACTTCATGAAATTGGCAAAGATTTGCTATCGTTAGCGCATATCGACCAAAGTTAAATTTCATGTAATGACAAAATCAGCAAATAAAAAAATCTTACTAGGTATAAGTGGCGGCATTGCAGCTTATAAATGTGCAGAGCTAGTGCGACGCTTAAAAGACACTGGCTGCGAAGTAAAAGTGGTTATGACAGAGTCAGCCAAGCACTTTATTACCCCTTTGACGATGCAAGCCGTCAGTGGAGAGGTTGTGTCTGATTCATTACTTGACCCTGCAGCTGAAGCCGCAATGGGGCACATTGAATTTGCCAAGTGGGCAGATTTGATTTTAGTGGCGCCTGCGACCAGCAATGTATTAGCAAAAATGGCGATGGGCATAGCTGATGACCTACTCACCACGCTTTTATTAGCAACGCCAGCCAAAGTGGCTGTCGCACCGGCGATGAACCAACAAATGTACGCACATCCTGCAACGCAGGCTAACCTTAATACTCTCGCCGAGCGCGGGGTAGCAATTTGGGGGCCAGGTAAAGGCTCGCAAGCCTGCGGTGATGTAGGCGCTGGGCGTATGCTAGAGCCGCATGAACTGGTAGCGCTGTGTACACAGCCAGACATTGAGCCATTACTTACTGGCAAAACCATTACAATTACAGCAGGGCCAACCAGAGAAGCCCTCGATCCCGTGCGTTATATTTCTAATCATAGCTCAGGAAAAATGGGTTATGCCCTTGCCGAAGCGGCACTTGCTTTAGGTGCAAAGGTACACCTGATTTCAGGGCCAGTGACAATTAAAGCACCAGCGAATGCAAAACTCACTCACATTGAAAGCGCTGAGCAGCTTTTAATCGCATCAATGGAACTTGCTGTACAGTCTGATGCTTTTATTGGCTGTGCTGCCGTTGCCGATTACCGCGCAGCCGCAATTGAAGATCAAAAAATGAAAAAACAAGGTGATGAACTCACACTCACCTTAGTTAAAAACCCAGATGTCATCGCTAACGTTGCAGCACTTAACGAAAACCGCCCATACACGGTTGGCTTTGCCGCCGAAACACAAGATGTTGCAAGCTATGCCCAAGGTAAATTAAAAAATAAAAATCTCGACATGATCTGTGCAAATGATGTGTCAAAAGAAGGCCTTGGCTTTAATTCTGATCATAATGCTTTAACACTGTTCTGGCACAATGAGCAGCAAGATTTAGCGGTGGGTAGCAAAAAAGATTTAGCGATGAGTGTTATGAGAGAGCTTGCCAAGCGTTTGTAAAAATGCTGGAAAGAAGCTGAATAAAACATTAACATAAGCCTCTCATTTGCACAAAAAATGGCTTGTCTGAGTCTATACAGCGCAAGTAATAAATTATAAGAAAGGAATGGTCATGCCTGCGACAAAAAGAAGTAATCGCAAAGAGCAGATTCTGCAAGCACTCGCACAAATGTTAGAAACCAGCCCAGGTCAACGTATCACTACTGCCAAACTAGCAGCTGAAGTGGGCGTGTCTGAAGCTGCGCTTTATCGTCATTTCCCGAGTAAAGCGCGGATGTTTGAGGGCTTGATTGAGTTTATTGAAGATACTCTGCTATCGCGTATTAACCTCATTCTAGAAAATGAAAAAGAGAGTCAAACACGCGTATACAATATTTTGCTTTTACTATTAGCATTCGCCGAAAAAAATCCAGGTATTACCCGTATTTTAACTGGTGATGCCTTGCAAGGTGAGCAAGAGCGCTTACGTGAACGTGTGCAAGGCTTATTCGAAAAGCTAGAAACGCAATTTAAGCAAGTTCTTCGTGAACGTAAGCTTCGTGAAGGTAAAGCATTCCAATCTGACGAAACAACGTTAGCCAACTTCTTACTGGCTTACGTTGAAGGTAAGATGAATCAATTCGTGCGCAGCGACTTTAAAGCGAAACCGAGTGCGCAATTTGAAAAACAATGGCCTGAACTGAAAAAGATTTGGTTATAAGTTAGCTGTAGGCGCGATTTAATATCGCGCAACAGTCTAATCAAAAGTACGCGGGTAACTCCGCTACACCCTCTTATTACAAAACCTACCGAAAAGTTTTTAGGCTTACAGCTCAACTCCCTAAATAAGCAACTTATCGTATCTACTCGAATTGTTTACTAAAAACGCTACACTGAACGCGTAAATTTAAAAACAACGAGAAGATAAATGAAAGCGCAATTATCACTTTTGAGCTTAGCCTTAGTGGCAAGCCTTGGTAGTGCACAGCTCAGTGCAAAAGAAGCTCTGCAATTTAAAGACGTGTTTGATTTTAAATACGCAAAAGGCACCCAACTGTCTGAAGATGGCCAAATTCTTACTTTCAGTGCCGACCCTTATCGCGGTAATGCTGAAGGTCAGGTTTACGCATTAAACAATAACACCCTCCTTGCAAGCGTTGAGCGCGGTACTCGCCCTATAATTAATAAAGCGGCAAATTGGGTGGCGTTTACTCAGGTACCGACCCTACTTGAAAAAGAAACCACTAAGAAAAAAGACGAACTGAAAAACAACCTTGTTTTAGTAAATACTAAAAACGGTGAGCAACAGACATTTAACGATGTAAAAGACTATGCGCTATCAGATGACGGTGTATGGCTTGCTTACAGACTCGATAAGAAAGCAGATAAAAAAGACGACCAAGAAAAAGACGAAAACAGCAGCGAAATCAAACCAGATAAAAAAGATAAAAGCTTTGATTTAGTGCTTGTTAACCTTCAAGACAAAACCACTCACACCCTAAACAATGTGTTTAGCTATGCAATGAGCAGCACCGGCGAGCAATTACTCGCAAGCCAAAGCTTTAGTGATGGTGCCGACAACCAAGTTGTATTAGTTACGCTTAACAATGACTTTGCAACTAGTGTGTTGATTGATGAGCCAGGTGTGGTTGCAAATAAAATAGCTTGGCAACCAAACAGCAATACCGCAGCGCTGTTAATTGGTAATTATGTGAATGATGATACGCGACGTCGCGACCACAGCTTACAGCTTTTACAAAATGGTGCCCTATCGACCATAAACTCAGCTGATAATAGCTGGACTATTGGCAAAACAGCCTCATTAACATGGTCTGAAGATGGTGCTCGTTTATACTTTGAAAATCATCCGAAATTAACGGCAAAGATCGAAGCAAAAGAATACACAGACGAAGCCTCTTTATATGATTTCGATACCATTCGCGACCATAAAGGCCTCAATGTTTGGCACAATAAAGACGCTGAAATTAAGCCACGTGAAGAGCAGCAATGGAATGAAAATAACAAGCTTCGTCATTATAAAGCGGTGTATCATGTAAATAGTCAACAGGTTGTGCAGTTAAGTACACCAAGTATGCCTGAGGTTTCACTTAACACTCACCGCGAAGCGCTATTAGGCTATTCAGACCTACCTTACCTAGAACGCATAATGTACGGTGGTTTTTACGCAGACTATTACAGTGTTGACGTTAAAACAGGTAAGCAAACGGCTATCATCAACGATTATCCATTTAGACCCAGCCTTGCGCCAAATGGTCAATATGCGGCATTTTTTCAAAACAGCCACGTTCAACTTAAAGATTTAGGAAATAACAAAGTTTCGACCTTATCTAAGGCAATTAACGCGATTTTTGCCGATGATAAGCATGACTACCCGTCACCTCAGCCAGGTTATGGCTTTGCTGGCTGGTTAAACGACAGCAGCCAAGTACTGGTTTACAGTAAATTTGATATTTGGGCTTTTGATGTCGCGACAAAAAAGGCAACGCGTTTAACCCAAGGTAAAGAAACGAATACCCAATATCGTATTATTAAACTTGATAAAGACCAAGTTGGCTTTGCCAAAGGCGAGACTTTATTACTCAGCGCAACCAACGTGCAAGATAAACAAACTGAAATTGCTAAACTTGATTTAACAAGTAATAAAGTAAGCAAAGTACTTTCGGGTAAAAAGCGCTATGATGTTGTTAAAAAGGCGAAAAATGCCGACAAATATCTATTTACAGCGCAAACTTATCAGCAATTCCCTGATTACTACCAAACTGACTTTAGCTTCAAAAAGCCTCAGCGTGTAACCAACCTAAACCCACAAATTAGCAACTTTGCATGGGGTGAAAAACCTGAGCTTATTAGCTACAAAGGGTTTGATGGTGAAGACTTACAAGGCGTATTAATTAAGCCTGCAGGCTACAAAAAAGGCGACAAGGTTCCTGTAGTTGTGTACTTCTACCGCTATATGAGCCAACGCATGTATGACTTCCCGAAAATGGAGTTAAATCATCGCCCTAACTTCCCGATGTTTACCTCAAATGGCTATGCGATTTTCTTACCGGATATCCGTTTTGAGATTGGTCATCCTGGTAAATCATCAACACAAACCATGATCAACGCAACTCAAAAGTTAATTGATTTAGGCATTGCTGATCCCGATAAAATTGGCTTACAAGGTCACTCATGGGCAGGCTATCAAAGCGCCTTTATGATCACCCAAACAAATATGTTTAAAGCGGTTGTTTCGGGAGCGCCGGTGTCTAACATGACCAGTGCTTACAGCGGTATTCGCTTAAAATCAGGTCTTGCGCGTCAGTTCCAATACGAAACAGGTCAAAGCCGCATTGGTAAAACCTTATTCGAAGCACCAGAGCTATACATCGAAAACTCACCAGTGTTCTTTGCAGATAAAGTAAATACCCCAATCCTCATTATGTTTGGTGACAAAGATGACGCGGTGCCATGGCACGAAGGGGTGCAGTACTACCTTGCTCTTCGCCGTGCGGGTAAAGATGCCACCTTCTTACAATATGAAGGTGAACCACATCACTTGAAGAAATTCCCTAACCAAGTAGATTTCTCGGTACGTATGATGGAATATTTTGATCACTACTTAAAAGGCAAACCAGCCGCTGAGTGGATCAAAAACGGCATCCCTTTTATTGAGGAATAAGCAACAAGCTAAATTTTAGCTCAAAGCACACCTCCTTCAAAGCCAGCATTTTTGCTGGCTTTGTTCTATAAAATCAATCATATCATCTGTTTTTTCGATTTTATCAATCGATTTAAACCCCAGTTTGTAAGTGGAAAGTTAATCAGAACAACTCTATATTTCACGCAACTTCTAACTGGAGACTATACAATGTTTAAAAAATCGACCTCAGCCTTGTCTAAAGTAGCTGTTGCGGTATCACTGTTGGTGGCAACAGGCGTACAAGCTACAAACGACATCAAATCAAACCAATTTTGGTGGCCAGAACAATTAGATCTTAGTCAACTTCGTGCCCATGGTGCAGAGTCAGATCCTATGGGTCCTTACTTTGATTACAAAAAAGAATTCCTAAAGTTAGACCTAAACGCAGTGAAAGCGGATATCGAGAAAGTATTGACTGATTCTCAAGATTGGTGGCCAGCTGACTATGGTCACTATGGTCCATTTTTCATCCGTATGGCGTGGCACGCATCAGGTACGTACCGTACGTTTGATGGTCGTGGTGGCGCAGGCGGTGGTCAACAACGTTTCGACCCGCTAAACAGCTGGCCTGATAACGCCAACCTTGATAAAGCGCGTCGTTTACTTTGGCCTATTAAACAAAAATACGGTCGCAGCATCTCTTGGGCAGATTTAATGGCGCTAACAGGTAACGTTGCGCTTGAATCAATGGGCTTCAAAACCTTCGGTTATGCCGGTGGTCGCGAAGACGATTGGGAACCAGATTACGTATACTGGGGCCCTGAAGGCAAAATGCTCACTGACGAGCGCCGTGACAAAAAAGGCAAACTTAAAGGTCCATTAGCGGCCGTTGAGATGGGCTTAATCTATGTAAATCCAGAAGGCCCTCACGGTAACCCTGATCCACTTCTTGCAGCAGACGACATTCGTCTATCATTCGGCCGCATGGCAATGAACGATGAAGAAATCGTTGCGCTAATCGCCGGTGGTCACAGCTTTGGTAAAGCACACGGTGCGAAAAAAGCGACGTGTTTAGACAAAGAGCCAGCAGCAGCGGGGATTGAAGAGCAAGGCTTAGGTTGGAAAAACAAATGTGGTAAAGGTCACTCAGAAGATACCATCACTTCAGGTCTTGAAGGTGCATGGACAGTGACACCAACACGTTGGTCAATCAACTACCTACAAAACTTATTCAGCTTTGAGTGGGTTAAAACTAAAAGCCCAGCAGGTGCGACTCAGTGGATCCCAGAAAATGGTCAAGCGTCTAACCTAGTGCCCGATGCGCACATTAAAGGTAAGCGTCATGCACCTATCATGTTCACAACTGATATCGCGTTAAAAGCAGATCCTGAGTTCCGTAAGATTTCAGAGCGTTTCTTAAACGACCCGAAAGAGTTCGAACTGGCATTTGCTAAAGCATGGTTCAAACTAAACCACCGTGACATGGGCCCACGCGCTCGTTACTTAGGTGACTTAGTGCCTGAAGAAGTGCTAATTTGGCAAGACTACATCCCTGCGGTTGATCACAAACTAGTAGATGGCAAAGATATCGCGTCACTTAAAGCAAGCATCTTAGATTCAGGCTTATCTGTATCTGAGCTTGTGCGAGTTGCATGGGCATCAGCAGCGAGCTACCGCGACACAGATATGCGTGGTGGTGCAAACGGTGCACGTATTCGTTTTGCTCCGCAAAAAGATTGGCCGGTAAACAACCCAAAAGAAGTGGCTAAAGTACTTAGCAAACTTGAGAAAATCCAAACTAAGTTCAATAAAAACGCATCCGGCGGTAAAGAAATTTCACTCGCTGATATGATTGTTCTTGGTGGTGCAGCTGCAATCGAAAAAGCAGCAAGCGACGCGGGTTTCTCTATCGCAGTCCCGTTCAAGCCAGGTCGTATGGACGCGTCATTAGAAATGACTGACGTTGCATCATTCGAAGTACTTGAGCCAACGGCAGATGCGTTTCGTAACTACTACAGCTCAGCATGGAAATCACCGGCTGAAATGCTCGTTGAACGCGCTGATTTACTCAACTTATCAGTACCAGAAATGACTGCACTACTAGGTGGTATGCGTGCTCTTAATGCGAATACTGCCCAAACTAAACACGGTGTATTCACGAAAAAACCTGGCACATTAAGCAACGATTTCTTCGTTAACTTACTCGATATGTCAACGAAGTGGTCTAAGTCTTCTGAAGAAGGTATTTACGAGGGACGTGACCGTCAATCAGGCAAGCTTAAGTGGACAGCGACACCAGTCGATTTAATCTTCGGTTCAAACTCAGAGCTACGTTCAATTGCTGAAGTGTATGCATCTGACGATGCTAAACAGAAGTTTGTTGATGACTTCGTAGCTGCGTGGACTAAAGTAATGACGCTAGACAGATTCGACCTACGTTAATACTTTATATTCTCGCAATTAATCCCTTATATTTTTTGCAACCGACAAAGCTGCTAAGTGAAGTTAGCGGCTTTGTTGGTTATGTTATAAAACTAATCAACAATACTGCCCTGCTGCAAAGCCGCAGCTCCAAGCGTATTGGAAGTTGTAACCACCTAACCAACCAGTGACGTCGGTCACTTCGCCAATAAAATAAAGACCTGCTGATTTTTTTGCTTCGAAGGTTTTTGAGCTTAACTCATCGGTATCTACGCCACCGAGTGTAACTTCGGCTGTTCTATAACCCTCTGTGCCATTGGGTTTTATTTGCCAATTGTGAATGTAGTCATGTAATGCGTCGACTTGTGCATGGGTTAACTGGTTTACATTGCAATCTGGAATCGCTTTTGTATCGTGCAGCATTTCAACAAAGCGTTTGGGTAAAATGGTTGCAAGGGTATTTTTTAGTGACTTTTGCCCTTGGCTTTGACGCCATTGCTCAAGCTGCTGTTTTAAATCAAGCTCAGGTAATAAGTTGATGTAAACACTCTGCCCTGCGCGCCAGAATGAACTGATTTGCAAAATAGCGGGCCCCGACAAGCCGCGGTGGGTAAAGAGGATATTTTCTTTGAACTGGGTGCCATCTTCACTGGTTACTAAACACGGAATGCTGATCCCAGATAAACCATCAAAGCGATCTTTATCATGCTGGTGCAATGTAAATGGCACTAATGCAGCCATGGTTGGTAGCACCGTTAAGCCAAATTGTTCAGCAATTTTATAACCAATGGGCGATGCGCCAAGTTTCGGCATGGTTAAACCACCGGATGCCACCACCAATGACTCGCATTGATAACTGTCTTGTTCGGTTATAACTTCATAACCAGCATCGTTTTTTATCACGCTAAGTACTTCGTTACGAAGAGCAATGTTTACCCCAGCCCACTCACACTCAGTTAAAAGAATATCAACGATATCTTGCGCGCTGTTATCACAAAATAGCTGGCCCAGCGTTTTATGGTGATAAGCCAAACCATGACGGTCCACCAGCTCAATAAAGTCATGTTGGGTATAACGGCTTAAACAGGATTTTACGAAGTGAGGATTAGTACACAAGTAGTTGTCTGGGCTTGCGTTTTCATTTGTGAAGTTACAACGCCCACCACCGCTTATTAAAATTTTACGGCCAGGCTTTTTGCCCATATCAAGCACAGTAACATTGCGACCTCGATAGCCTGCTTGTGCTGCACACATTAAACCTGCGGCACCGGCACCAATCACAATTACATCTACTTGGGTCATTACTCATTCTCACTGAAAAAATTTAGCTGATTATAACAAGATATTACGCGCTCGTTGTTAACTTAGTCATTTTTTTGAAAAAAGATAAACCCGAAAAACAAAATAAAGTAAAAACTCTATAACAGTAAATTGGAACTTTATAATTAGAAAAAAGCAAAAAAACCCAATAAATAGTTATATTTAGCCATCTATACATTTAGTTATAACCAAAATAGAGACAAACATAACAAAACGATATTTTAACTATATTTACATTTATTTTACCTTTGTCCCCCTTCGCGGAAAGTCGTGCGAAGCAACTTATAACAATCTAGGGA
Organism: Pseudoalteromonas sp. L21; assembly: GCF_021728035.1. Classification (NCBI taxonomy): domain Bacteria; kingdom Pseudomonadati; phylum Pseudomonadota; class Gammaproteobacteria; order Alteromonadales; family Pseudoalteromonadaceae; genus Pseudoalteromonas; species Pseudoalteromonas sp. L21. The sequence goes on from NZ_JAKKCV010000005.1 coordinate 91,869, forward strand.
TCATTATGACAACTAACAACTTGAAAAAGTGCGCAATTGCATTAAGCCTCACAGCGTTATTTGGAACAACAGCAGCAATGGCCGCACCAAACCAAATGTTACCACCATCAATGGCAGATACCGCTGCAAAATTACAAGGTCAAAGCGGTTTTGGAACACAATTTATTATTAAATACAAAAATAGCAACGCTGATATGACCACGATGTCTGCCGCTGAGCAAACACCTGCTATGATGAACCAAAAAGCACAAAGCTTTGTGAAGAATTTCAGCAGCAAAAAAGGCTTAGCAAAAGCTCAGTATGTACGTGCCATGGCAATGAGCAACCACCACGTAATGCGCGCTGATAAAAAGCTTTCGGCCGATGAAGCACAAGCATTTATGCAAGAAGTTATGGCAACTGGCAACGTTGAGTACATTGAAATTGACCAAATGTTACAGCCTTTCGCAACACCTAATGATCCACGTTATTCTGACCAATGGCACTACTACGAGCAAGCAGGTGGCTTGAATCTACCTACAGCATGGGATAGCGCAACAGGCAGCGGTGTAACAGTTGCTGTACTTGATACGGGTTACCGCCCACATGTTGATTTAAACGCCAACATCTTACCTGGCTACGACATGATTTCGAACCTATCTGTTGCCAACGATGGTGGTGGCCGTGACAGCGACGCTCGCGACCCTGGCGATGCAGTTGTACGTGGTGAGTGCGGTACAGATCAAAATGGCGATCCCTCACCAAAGGCAGATCAAGACTCTAGCTGGCATGGTACTCATGTTGCGGGGACCGTTGCTGCGGTAACAAATAATGGTGAAGGCGTTGCAGGTGTTGCTTATGATGCCAAGGTTGTACCTGTACGTGTGCTTGGTAAATGTGGTGGTTTAACATCTGATATTGCAGACGGTATTATCTGGGCGTCAGGTGGTTCAGTGTCTGGCGTACCTGCAAATGCTAACCCTGCTGATGTTATCAACATGAGTTTAGGTGGTGGGGGTGCATGTAGCTCAACAACGCAAAATGCTATAAACCAAGCACGCAACAACGGCGCAGTTGTTGTTATCGCCGCTGGTAACAGTAATGATAATTCGGCTAACTACAACCCAGGTAACTGTAATGGCGTTGTAAATGTTGCCTCTGTTGGCCGTAACGGTGGTCGTGCTTATTACTCAAACTTTGGTAGTAATATTGATGTTGCAGCCCCTGGTGGTGCGCAAAGCTTTGCGAATGATTCAGAGGGTGTATTATCAACTCATAACTCAGGCGCAACTGGCCCAAGCAGTGATTCTTATCATTTCTCACAAGGTACATCAATGGCTGCACCGCATGTTGCAGGTGTCGCGGCACTTATCAAACAAGCGAAGCCTTCTGCAACGCCAGATGAAATTGAAAGCATTTTAAAATCAACGACTCGCTCTTTCCCTGCTACATGTAATAACTGTGGTACAGGTATTGTCGATGCAGCCGCTGCAGTTGCAGCAGCATCGGGTTCAACTCAGCCGCCAGCTACAGGCAATGAGTTACAAGATGGTCAAGCATTAACAGGCTTAAGTGGCGCAGCAAGCAGCAAAACCTACTACACAATGGAAGTACCGGCGGGCGCAACAAATGTTACTTTCACTATGAGTGGTGGTACGGGCGATGCAGACTTATATGTTCGCGCAGGTAATGCTCCTACTACAACAACATATGATTGCCGCCCTTATGAAAGCGGTAATAACGAAGTATGTTCAATCGATAGTCCAACAGCAGGTACATACCACGTAATGCTAAGTGCTTATTCTGCCTACTCAGGTGTGAGCCTTGTAGGTGACTTAACCGCTTCTGGTGGTACAGGCTCACCACAAGCAGGCGGCGGTATAGTTGAAAATATTTCGGCTAACGCTGGTCAATGGAAACACTACACTATTGATGTGCCTGCTAATATGTCTAGCTTTACAGTGACTAGCTCTGGCGGTACAGGTGATGCAGATTTATTTGTTAAATTTGGAAGTCAACCTACAACAAGCAGCTATGACTGTCGTCCGTACAAAAGTGGCAGTGCTGAAACATGTACTTTTAGCAACCCACAAGCAGGTACTTGGCACTTAAGCTTAAATGCATTTCAAACCTTTTCAGGTGTCACACTTGATGCACAATATCAACCTTAATCGTTGATAACCCCGATTACCCTTGGGACTTTTAGCCGGACTCTCGTCCGGCTTTTTTAGTTTTATAATTTAGCTAAAACGGCCTCTGCACGGCTTACTGTAAATTCTTTATCCTGCTCAACAAACAAGCCTGTTACAGTTTGGTCGTCGACGATCATTGCATAACGTTTTGAACGCACACCACCAAAGCTAGCAGTGTCCTTATCTAAACCAAGCGCCTTGGTAAAACTAGCATCACCATCGGCTAACATACGAATATGCTCAGCATTATGTGCCTCACCCCATGCTTTCATTACAAATGCATCATTCACTGAGACGCAGTAAATCGCATCAACGCCTTTGGCGGTAATTTTATCAGCCAGTGTAACAAACTCAGGTAAGTGAGCGTTTGAACAGGTAGGCGTAAATGCCCCTGGCACAGCAAATAGCACTACTTTTTTACCAGCAAATAATGCTTCTGTGTCTAACGTTTGCATGCCTTCGCTGGTTAATTCGCTAAGGGTTGCAGTAGGTAAAGTTTGGCCTTGTTCGATCATCGTGATTCCTTGAAAGAAAATATACATTAGCAGTATGAAAGAGTAAGGTTTAATTAAACTATATATCAATTGCTAACTCTACTTATAATCACTAAGCGCTATGAATAATAAAAATTATTACGCAAACCTTTTACGCTATGCTCATAAGGTGACATTACATAAAGAAGAGGCTGAAGACTTACTGCAAACGGCTCTTCTTGTTGCCGTTGAGGCTAAACGCTCAGATCTAACATGTATAAAAAACCGTCGCTGGCTTATGGGTGTACTGCGTAATCAATCTGTATTTAATGCGCGTTCTGCCGCAAGAAGAAAAAAGCGTGAAGTAACTTTCACCAATACGAACAATACACACACATACAACGACGAAACAGCAACCTATTTTATCGATTCATTACCGCCTAGCCTAAAAACAACAGCACTTTTAGTTTTAACAGGGCATTGTAAAAAAGAAATCATCTGGCTGCTGCGAGTATCAGACGCAGCTCTAAGGCAACGGATAGCTGAGATTAAACGCCGCTGGCGACAAACCGTTGCAAAACAAATACTTGAACTTGAAGGTTTAGCTGAAGATTTGCCGTTTGGGCAAATACGTAAAGCACTTCTTAATGCGCCATGCCGTGATGAAGCGACACTCGCAAGCCATGACCCTGATGGACATCTTTTTATGATGACCTCACAAAACCACCTTGCACGGCAACATAAGGTGATATCTATTAAAAAACAGGAAAAGAACCATGCTTGATAAAAGTAAAATTGGCGCAATTTGTTATTACATTAGCGATCTAGATAAAACAGAAGCGTTTTACCGTGATACGCTCGGAATAAACATTCAAAGAATGGAAGAAGATGGAGAGGGTTGGCTGCTTGCTAAAACAGCAAATGACATCGAACTACTCTTTTTCAAACAGGAGTCAAAGCCCGGAAACACACCCATTATTGTTTTTGAGTTAGCTGATGGTGGGATTGATGACGTAGTCGAAACACTCGCAACAAAGGGAGTAACTATTGTCACCCCTGTAAGCCATGCACCAGGTGGCTGGTCAGCAGAAATCGCAGATCCAGATAATCATCAAATATCAATGTATCAATCCAGTGATGTTCCACGCAGCAAAAGATAGGGTAAAGATTATACCGTCAAAACCAAGTGCGCTCACCCCGCACTTGGTTTAAAGAAGTTAAATAATACATTCCCCATTAGAAAGAGCAGCAACTCTCGCTATTTTTTGTGCTTTTCAGTCCACTTGAAACACTTATAATCCTAAGCTGGTTTTAATTGTCTGCATTTGTTGCTGCAAACGCTGCTGAATATCACTTACTAGCACGTTCGATTCACTCACTTGGCCTTTCATGCTTTGCATAGACTGACTAAAGTTTTCGAGTAATGCATTTTGCTGTTTAGCTAGCTCCATCGCATCAAACGCGACCTTGTTAGCATCTTGTGCATTATCAGCAACGCCTTCAGAGTTACGTTTTAGCTCTTGGGCATTTTGTGTTTGTAACTCTGCATCGTTAGCAAGGGCACTTATTTGTGTCGATACCATTGATGAGTTTTCACTTAGGCGATTAAGCTGACTGTTAATATCATCAAGTGAGCCTTGGGTTTGTCTAGCAAGTTTGCGCACTTCGTCAGCTACAACCGCAAAACCTCGGCCATGCTCCCCTGCACGAGCCGATTCTATAGCGGCATTTAATGCTAGCAAGTTAGTTTGCTCAGCAATATTTTTAATTACTTCAATAACTTGACCAACATCATCCACGCCCTTTAATAGCTCTTTTAAGCTATTTAACCCTTGCTCAACACGCTGCTCAGTATGTGAGCTTGCTGTTAGCATACTCTCAGCAAAACCTAAGCTTTGCTCCATGGCACCAAATGTCTGTTTTGCGTTGTCAGCCACTTGACTATTAATGGTGTTAACTTGTTCACCAATATGTTGAATATCGCTTAGTAGCCCTTGATTTTGCTCAACTTGAGTGTGGCTAGCATCGGTCTTTTGAGCAATAGTAAGTAAGTGCTCACTCATTTCTAACATAAAGTCATTAATCACTTTGAGCATTTGCGCACGCTCTTCCGCTTCAATTCGTTGACGCTCAATTAACTGATTAAAATAATGAGCTATCTCCCCTATTTCAGTTTTTGGATTTTTGCTTTCAATATTTTTAAGCTCATTACTTTCAATTAAGAATGCAAAGCCATCTCGTAACTGACGCAGCGGGTTTAAAACTTGATTACGCTGTACAAAATAAACACCGCCTGCAAGTACCACTAACATGCCAATCGCAATACAAAATACAATAAATACGTGCTGTTTAAGCTGGCTTTGTTCGTCTTTCAGTTTTTGCTCAGCCCCAAGCACCGTTGCCGATAAGGCCGCAATTTGTTCACGCAGTGCTTGCATACCCGTTTGACGCTGCTCAGCTTGCTCTAGCGTTGAGGCTAAATCACGAGGGAAACGCTTAGGCCAACTTATTAACTCCGATTTAATATCGCCGGCTAAGTCCTCGGCTTCTTCACCAAAAAATAAAGCATCTTCGTCGACTTCACTCATCACTCCTAGGTTATCAAGCGCATCAATTTTGCTTGCTAATGCATTTAAATTTTCTACGCTTTGATTGAGGCTTGCTTTGGTGTCTTGATCAAAGCTTAAAACCAGCTTGTAGGTGTATAAAGCAAGTGATGTCACTTCGTTGTAATAGTCGGCACCCAGTTGGTAATATTCAAGCGCTAAATCTGTTTGCGGCTTTGCTTTACGAGCATAGCCTATTAGCGAGGAGGCAGAGCCTGCCATTTGCCTGAGCGAGTTGTCCAATAAAGCCATTTCGTTACCCGATAACTTACCTAGAGCACGGTATTTACCATTGATATCTTTATCTAATGCTGAGAGTTGAGTTGATAAGTGTGAATTTAAATCTTGAGGAAGATGCGCTAAGTCTTGCTTTATGACCTCAGCAATCAGTGCCGATGATAAATTAAGGTATTGACTATCACCTTGCTCTAAATAGTCATCGAGGTGGCTTTTTAAATCAATAACTAGGGTATTTTTGAGTTTATTATAAGCGTTATTTTGTTGTTCTAAACTTAATAGAGTTTGGCTTGCCCAAAATAAGGTCGCCGCTAACAAGATACTAGCAAGTGTGAGTAAAACGGCCAATAACCGAGTAAATGATGACACGCGCATAAACTATAATCCCCTAAGTCATTACGCGTGTAGAATATTAACCTTTTATGACAATTTGATGTAACCCAACCTAATATCCAGAAACTATTAATCAAAAATAGTACAAAAGGGTAGGTTAGGTCATTGCAGCTTTCACATATACATCAAAGCGGTTCTTTTTAGTTTTGATCTGCATGCTGGGTGTTTCAGCATTTAAAAATGGCGCGTAGTCAGGCCGCTTTACCACGACTCGCTTACTCGCCAGCGGATAGGCAAAATCTAAAAGATCATCTGCATCGCTATCAGCGCCAACAAGCGCTTGGAATACTCGCATTTCTTTTTTAACTAAAGCTGATTTTTCACGATGAGGAAACATCGGATCCAAGTACACGACATCTGGTATATCGTTACACTGAGCAAGTAGAGTATGGCTCGAACCGAATACTAAGCTCATATTTTCTTTCATCCATGCGCCAATTTCAGCATCACCGTAGGCGCGTTCAAGGCCATCAAATAATAGTGCAGCTACCACAGGATGACGCTCATGCAAAATAACTTTACAACCGAGTGACGCCAGCACAAAACCATCACGCCCAAGTCCTGCTGTGGCATCAAGGACAACGGGTGTGGCTCCTTTATTTAACCCTACAGCTTTGGCAATTGCTTGGCCTTTACCACCACCGAATTTACGGCGGTGCGCCGCCGCTCCTGTGACAAAGTCGACGTGGATAGCCCCTAGTTTAGGCTCATCTTTCTTTTTTAAGCTCAGACCTTGCTCATCATAATGCAATGAAAAGCCGTCATTACTGTTCGCCCATTCAGTTAAACCAAAGCGCTGCTCTATAGCATCTAAATAAGGACGCATTTCTTTAAAGGGACAATGAATTACCACGTAAAACTCCGAGCTATACTAATGGCCATGAGTATATCATGGCTTAAAATAGCTCGATATCCGTTTGTGATGTCACATCTTCTGTGTGGCTAGGCTCTGCCATTTTTTGTAAATGACCCAATAGCTCACTACGCGATTCAATAATGTGGAGCAACTGAAACTTAATCGCTTCAAGATCATCATTCAGCGAGGCAAAAAGTAACTGGGTTTGTTGTAAGTGCTGTAAATGAAAAATGATTTCATCGCTATTTAGTAACTTACTTTGTTCAACTGACTTATTCAGTTCACTCAGTTGCACAGCAAACTTTTCGACAGCCCGTTCTCGCGAGTAACTGTGTTGATACATTTGCTCCGACAGCTCGCTAAATGCATTACCGATTTGTTTAGCCTGTGTGAGTGCTCGCTCATTGACTTCCATATCTTGAACCTTCGCATTGGTCACTTCAAGAATATGCGGAAACAAGTCTTTATATCGGCCATACAACTGAGCATCATCAAGTGGCATGTTTTTAATTAACATGGACACTTTCGGGTAGTTAATAATGGTACGATGGCCAAAATCGACAAACCGGTTAGCATCGCGATGTTTTTCGAGTAACTCACGCTCTAGTGGGCAAACAGCCCCCTCTGCACCACAAAAAATCCCGATATCTTGATACCAAAAAGCGAGCACTACATCGAGCTCCATTGGGTTAAAAAACTCAAACATGTATTCTGACAGCGATTGGATATCATGTGCATGATAACTTTGACCCACATAGCGCATAATACGCCCCATATCACCCGAGTCTGTCATGGCGATTTCAGCGGTTATTTGCGCGCGCTCCACATCGCTTTTTAGCTTTTTAGAATGCTGTCGGTATTCATACAAAACACGGATACGTGCCATTAACTCTTCAGCATTAAAGGGTTTAACAATATAGTCAGAAGCCCCTGAATTGTAACCCTTAACACGGTCAGGAAGTTCCTTTTTCCCAGATAGAAACATCACGGGTATATCTTTAGTTTGAGAGTTAGCTTTTAATTCACTGCATACTTCAAACCCTGTTTTTCCGGGCATTTCAACATCTAGTAAAATAATGTCTGGATTATATTTAATTGCTTGTCTTAACCCTTCATCGCCATTTTTAGCATGGATCAATGTGCAAAAGCCAGAAAGTGACTCTTCAATTACATGATGTACGTATTTGTCATCATCTATGGCTAACACCAGTTTCGACATGCTTTTATCCTGTAAATAGCTTTTTAAAAAGCATAGTACGCAGGGTTGATTTTGCTAAGGTTTATTAATAAAAAAAGCGCCTTTCGGCGCTTTCCAATAATACTTACTATTTAGGCTGCAATTCCGCTGTGCCTAAGCAGTGCATCAACTTGTGGCTCACGGCCTCGGAACTTCTTGAATAGTTCCATAGGTTCCTCGCTGCCTCCTTTTTCTAAAATATTGTTAAGGAAGGCCTGCCCTGTCTCTTGATTAAAGATCCCTTCTTCCTCAAATTTAGAAAATGCGTCAGCCGAAAGAACCTCTGCCCATTTATACGAGTAATAGCCTGCACTATAGCCACCAGCAAAAATATGGCTAAAGCCATGCTGAAAACGGTAAAATTCTGGAACCTTAACAACCGCTGTTTTACTACGCACATCATCAAATGTAGCTTGAATATTACAAGGCTCACCTGCTTTGTAGTCATGATGAATCGTAAAATCAAACAACGAAAACTCTAGCTGACGCAGCATATGCATACCTGATTGGAAGTTCTTCGCCGCAAGCAATTTATCAAGCAGTTCTTTTGGTAGTGGTTCATCTGTTTCATAGTGACCCGAGATGAAGTTAAGCGCTTCTTCTTCATAACACCAGTTTTCTAAGAACTGGCTTGGTAATTCAACCGCATCCCATGCAACACCGTTAATACCCGCCACTGGCGCTGCATCAACTTGAGTTAACATATGATGGATACCATGACCGAACTCATGGAATAAGGTGGTTACTTCGTTATGAGTAAACAGTGCAGGTTTATCACCCACCGCTTTATTAAAGTTACACACCAAGTAAGCAACGGGTGTTTGTAGCTCGCCGTTAGCACGTACTTTACGACCCATGCAATCGTCCATCCATGCGCCACCACGCTTGCGGTCTCGTGCATATAAATCTAAATAGAAACGGCCTCGTAGCGTGTTGCTACTGTCGTAAATCTCAAAGAAACGTACGTCAGGATGGTAAGTATCAAAGTCACTCACTTCTTTAACGTTAATACCAAATAAGCGATTTACTGTGGTAAATAAGCCATTTAATACTTTATTTGCAGGGAAATAAGGGCGCAGTACTTCATCAGAAATCGCGTATTTCTCTTGCTTAAGCTTTTCTGCGTAATAAGCGTAATCCCACGCGGCAAGCTCCGTCACACCGTGTTTATCTTTTGCATAAGCCGTTAGCTCAGCCAGCTCTTGCTCGGCTTGTGGCTTAGACTTAGCTGCTAAATCTTCTAAGAATGAAAATACCTGAGCAGGTGATTCTGCCATTTTTGTTGCCAATGACATATCTGCATAACTGTTAAAACCAAGTAATTGCGCAAGCTCATGACGAAGCGCAAGTTCTTCGCTCATAATGGCAGAGTTATCAAACTCACCCGCATTCGGACCTTGATCCGACGCACGAGTAACAAACGCGGTATATGTTTCTTCACGTAATTCGCGGTTATCTGCGTAAGTCATGATAGGTAAATAAGATGGAAAATCTAACGTGAATACCCAACCATCTAGATCTTTACTTTTTGCCGTATCAGCACCCAGAGCTAATGCAGATTCAGGCAAACCAGCAAGCTCGCTTTCATCAGTAATATGCTTTTGCCAAGCAAGTGTGGCATCCATTACATTGTTACCAAACTTAGATGAAAGCTCTGATAAACGCGCACTAATTTCACCATAACGCTTTTGTTGCTCTGGTTTTAGCGCAATACCTGATAACTCAAAGTCACGTAACGCATTAGTAATCGTTTTTTGCTGTGCGGTGGTAAGTGCTTTAAATTCATCGCTGTTGTGTAGAGCGTTATAAGCATCGTATAAACCTTGATGCTGACCCACAAACGTTGAGTACTCCGATAACAACGGCAAACATTGCTCATAAGCTTCTCGTAGCTCATCGCTGTTCACGACTGAGTTCATATGAGATACCGGTGAAAATAGTCGTGATAGCTTATCGTCAGCTTCTTCAAGTGGAAGCACCAAATCATTCCACGTATATGACTTAGCTGCCAAGACCTTATCGATAGTTAAACGACACTCTTTAATTGCCGCTTTTAATGCTGGCACCACATGCGCTGGTTCAATCTTAGAAAACGGCGGAAGCCCTTCTAAACCAATAAGTGGATTATTTTCTGCAATTGTCATTTTCGTTCTCAATTTTTAATGCGAAGATGATTCTGAGGTTGGGGCAAATTGATGAAATACAAGGGGCTTAACCTTGGTCTTTATTATGCTATTATCGATTAATTAAAGAAAAGTTATCTATTTTTGAGGACAAACTATGGCTCAGCATTTTGATTACATTGCAATTGGTGGCGGTAGCGGCGGTATCGCTTCTGCTAACAGAGCAGCAATGCGTGGCGCAAAAGTGGCACTTATTGAAGCAAAACACATGGGCGGCACGTGTGTAAACGTGGGCTGCGTTCCTAAAAAAGTGATGTGGCATGGTGCACAAGTGGCTGAAGCTATTAATGCTTACGCACCTGATTATGGCTTTGATGTTGAGTTAAAAAGCTTTAGCTGGGCTAAATTAGTAGAAAGTCGCGAAGCGTACATAGGCCGTATTCACCAAGGTTACAATAAGTATTTATCAAGCAATGGCGTTACTGTAATCAATGGCTTTGCTAAATTTGTTGATAGCAAAACGGTTGAAGTTAATGGTGAACTATACACTGCTGACCATATTCTTGTTGCCGTAGGTGGCCGCCCTACTATTCCTAATATCCCAGGTGCTGAGCTTGGTATTGACTCAAACGGCTTCTTTGAATTAAACGAACAGCCAAAACGTGTAGCTGTTATTGGTGCGGGTTATATTGCCGTTGAAATCGCAGGCGTACTCCACAGCCTTGGCACAGAAACCCACTTGTTTGTTCGTAAAAACAAACCGCTGCGTACTTTTGACCCATACATCGTTGATACCCTAGTCGATATTATGGCAAAAGAAGGCCCAACTCTTCATACAGATTGCACGCCGAAAGAAGTCGTTAAAGAAAGCGATGGCAGCTTAACGATTCATTTTGAAAATGGCCACAGCCAAAACGTTGATGAAGTAATTTGGGCCATTGGCCGTACACCAACAACTGATAAGATCAATCTTGCAGCTGCGGGAGTTGAAGTCAATGAAGGTGGTTATGTAAAAGTAGACGAATTCCAAAACACCACTGCTAAGAACGTCTATGCAGTGGGTGATATCATCGAAAACGGTATCGAACTTACACCTGTAGCCGTTAAAGCAGGCCGTATTTTATCTGAGCGTTTATTCAATAAAGAATTACCTGATGATTTAAAGATGGACTACGAGCTAGTGCCTACTGTGGTATTTAGCCACCCACCAATCGGCACGATTGGTTTAACGGAGCAAGAAGCGATTTCGCAATATGGCGAAGAAAACGTTAAAGTTTATAAATCAAGCTTTGCAGCAATGTATACTGCGGTTACACAACACCGCCAAGCATGCAACATGATGCTAGTATGTGCAGGTGATAACGAAAAAGTTGTTGGCTTACACGGCATTGGCTTTACCGTAGATGAAATGATTCAAGGCTTTGCTGTTGCCATGAAGATGGGCGCAACCAAAGCAGACTTTGATGCTGTTGTGGCGATTCACCCAACAGGCTCAGAAGAGTTTGTAACGATGAGATAAACTCGCGTTGCGAGTCAATATTAAAACCTTGTGGTGCTGTCACAAGGTTTTAATAAAACTCACGATTTTTCATAGAAGTGGAGCTTATAGAATTGAGCCAAATACACCTACGAACAAAATGAAATAGGTTTATAATAACCGCTCTCATTCCTTTCCAACTCGAACACGTTTACATCTTCCATAAATGCAAAAAAATCATCCCTATTATTAAGTTTCAAATAGACATTTAACTCACTATTTTCAGATGAAAAGTCGCTGTTTTTACATGCTGAATTGACGTTCACACTCATATTAATAGTACCCGTGATACTATTCTTTTTATAATCTTTTACTACATCCTGATCATGCCGCATTTCTAGTGCGTCATTTTTATTCAACTGTAAAATAAAAATGTTACTATTCACCTTGTTTTTTTGTTTTAACTCATCAGGTAATTCATATTTTTCATTCACATTGACAAAGTATTCATGCTCAAAACTATAGTTAGGATCATCAGCTTTTACGTTAAATTTAATTACTACATCGTTATTATTAATAACAATTCCTACAGGAACTTGAACAGCAACAACTACCTCGCTTGGCTCAACTTCTAAAGGGTCGAAACTCATCATTTTATACATTGATGCCAGCGACATACTACTGCATCCAGAAACGACAAATGTGCTCACTAAAAGTACACACAAAAATATATTCTTCAAACTATCTAACTCCTTGTTAAAAAGTTATTTATCCAACTAGATAAAAAAGGCTTCATCTACCACTTGTCAGATTCTTGTAACTAGCAATCACATCAAGTAATAAGAAAATGGTTAAACAAAAAGCAACTTGTATTTATTATTGAAACAAAAAACTTATGATGCTGCCACAAGTTTTTTATGCCTATGATTACAAAGTGAGGGTGAGTTGTTAAACTCAGTCAAAATAATAAAAACGTAAACTACTTTGCAATCAATCACTTTATTCCCTGTACACCTTGTACAGAGTATCTTTCTGTTTCAAATGTTATTTGGTGCATTATTAATTAATAGCCAAAAACAAAGTCGTTCCTTGGTGCTGTTGTTTGCATTTCAAGGCTGTGTATGCGCCTTTAATCTGTTAGAAGGGTTAGAGTTTTCTGATTACTTAATCACCCCAGCATTTACATTACTGTATGGGCCTATGATTTACTTTTTTACCTTGTCGATTACAGGTAAGCAACCCTTTAAAACATCACACTACGCGGTTCACTTAATTCCTGCGGCTATTTCCTTGGCCTTTACCCACTACACACAAGCGATCATTTTACTTGGTTCACTTAGTCAACTTGGTTATTTCTACTTTGCTTATGGCATTTTAAAGCGCTATCACAAACAACTTATGCATGCTCGCTCAGATGCTGAGAGCCTTAAATTAAAGTGGCTGATCAAAGCATTATTTATTTTTGCCATTATTGTCGTATTCGATTTGCTGCGTATGAATGTGCAACCAATCACGCCGCTCGATTTAAAGATGCACTGGTATTTATTAAACGAAATACTGTTACTGCTAATGTTTAGCTTTTTGTTGTTTCACACCATCAAAAGTAGCTTTCAATTCGAGCCAGTCACATTGCCTGAAGAACCCGAAGCTGAACAAACTGATTCGTCTGACGAGCAACTTGCGCAGCAAATTTTCTCAACCATTGATAACTTGATTATTAATGAATCGCTTTATCGACAACCTAGGTTGTCATTAAACGACTTAGCAAATAAAACTGGGCTCGGTAGTAAAGAAATATCTTGGGCTATTAACAGCACAACGGGGAACAACTTTTGTGAGTACATCAACCAGCATAGAGTGAATGATGTTAAACGCGAAATAGAGCAAGACTCATCTCAAAAACTCAGCCTGATAGAACTGGCATTTCAAGCTGGCTTTAATTCTAAATCGACTTTTAATGCGGTGTTTAAAAAAGAAACGGGATTAACGCCGAGTCAATTTAAGAAGCAAACACTAAAAACCTGCTCATAAAACAGACAAAAAACGTCCTAAATCCTGTTTTAGGACGCTTTTTTACAGCCAAAACGCTAATTTAAACAAAAAAACAGCTTTGAGACTCCAGATGTACAAGTCCTATTTTTTACTACTAACATTTATCCTTTTAATGAACTATTCGAGTTTTTCTTTAGCAACTAATCATTCTTTAGAAGTGACGAATCAAGCCTTAAAAGTGCAACCAAGTCGCGTTGGTGCAAGCGACCCAATCGCTTACTTTCAATCGAAAACAGCGGCAATAGAATTTGCTAAACAACAAAACTGGGCTCTGGTGAATAAACTCACAAAAAAGCTCATTAATGAATATCAACATGATGGTGATACTTGGTATTTACTTGGCCTCAGTTACTTTCAATTGGCCGACTATCTAAATGCCAGCAATGCTTTGCAACGCGCACTTGCAATTGGGACTAGCTTAAAAGGCATTGCTAATGGGGCTAGTAACCCTAACGATTTAATGGTGAAAATTGCAGAGGCATACGCAGAGCTTAATAACCAACAACAAGCCGAATATTGGCTTAAAAAAGCACTTTCTGCAAGGTGGGATGACCGACCAACACTTGCAGGCACCGGCTTATTTAAATCAGGCACTAATCCTCACTTTGAGCGTTTTGCGCAATCAGCCAGCTTTAAATCTCTAGCGGGTAATAACCTCGGTACTGAACTCAATCGCGATCAAAAATGGCGCGCCGATTTAGCGTTTTTAGTCGCGGAGATTAACCGTTTACACGTGGCAATGTATCAAAACATGAGCCCACAACAGTTTTCAGAAAAAGTAACAGACATTGATAAATCGATTCCTAACCTGACTGATCAGCAAATTGTTTTTCAGTTTATGGAGCTAATAGCACTACTTGGCAATGGTCATAATTTATTGATCCCTGCATGGGGTGAAAAAGGCAACTTTCAGCAATTACCATTTCAGTTTTATCAATTTAGTGATGGCTTATACATCACCAAAGCCAGTAGCGATTATCAGCAATATATTGGCTATAAAGTTGAAGCACTAGCCGATACACCAGCCGAGCAAGCCCTTGAGTTAACCAAACGTGTTAATGCTCGCGATAATGAAATGCAAACCCTTTGGTTAGGCCCATATTATTTAAGTTTGCTTGATGTACTAAACGGGCTTGGTATTAGCAAGGGCAATAAGGTAACACTCACGCTCAGGTCACCGAAAGGGGCTGTCACCACTGTTACGCCAGCGCTAAAATCGATGCAATTTGCAGGCTTTCCTAAATTACCAAAACTTGCTGAACACCCTACGCTTCGTTACTTAGCGAAAAACAACACGCCATTTTGGAGCGAACAAATAAAAACAAATAAATTACTGTATGTGCAATTCAATGATGTGCGTAATAGCAAAGATCTCACACTTGCTGAATTTGCCACGCAACTACAAACACAAATAAAACACGATGACATTGAACATATGGTGCTGGACCTTCGCCATAATAGTGGTGGTAATGGCTCGCTTACCCCTCCTTTGGTGGCAACAGCCGCATTTTTTAAAGTATTAAAACCACAAGGTAAGTTATTTATATTAATTGGCCGTAATACGTTTTCGGCAGGCCATGATGTAGCGGTTAAGATTGCCAATATAGTGCCAACAATTTTTGTAGGTGAACCATCAGGCACCCGTCCGAATGTGGTAGGTGAAGCGGGCTGGTTTAACTTACCTTACAGTAAACAAACAGGGCTTATTTCGAGTCAGTTCCACCAGCAAAGCCGTGCGGAAGATCATCGAATTTGGTTAGCACCCGATCTGCCTATTTCACTATCTGCAACAGATTACTTTGCGGGTGTTGACCCTGTGATGAATGCCGTTTTAACCATAACTAAGCAATAAACAGTGCTGGCACAAACCTTGTAACTGTTAATAAAGTAACCAGTTATAGCAACAATTTGCCCTTGTTTACTGTGTAATTAAGCAATTATTACGAAGAAACAAGGCATTTTTTACAAGGAGGCACTGTGTCTAAGTCTGCAATTTTATATCGCATGGTGACCGATGAGCATATTTGCCCATTCGGTTTAAAATCAAAAGATTTACTAGAACGTCATGGTTACGATGTTGATGACCGTCATTTAACAAACCGTGAGCAAACCGATAAATTTAAACAGCAGCATGATGTAAAAACCACCCCGCAAACCTTTATCGATAATAAGCGCATTGGTGGTTACGATGATTTACGCGACTTTTTTAATCTGCCAGAAGCAGGGCAACAAGGCACAACTTACACGCCCGTGTTAGCCATTTTCGCAGTGACCATGCTACTGAGTTGTGGTTTTAGTTATGCTAGTGGCACCGCTTTACTGTCGATGCAGAACATAATGCTATTTGTTGCACTGACAATGGCTGTGCTCGCTATTCAAAAACTGCAAGACTTATACAGCTTTTCAAATTCATTTATTACTTATGATTTACTCGCCATGCGTGTTGTGCCCTATGCCTATATTTACCCGTTTATTGAGGCGTATGTTGCCATTGGTATGGTGGCTGAATTACCCGCCTTAGCTGTTGCACCATTTTCGCTGTTTATTGGTAGCATTGGAGCTATATCTGTGTTTAAAGCTGTATACATTGATAAACGAGAACTCAAGTGTGCCTGTGTAGGTGGAGATAGTAATGTGCCGCTCGGTTTTATTTCTCTGAGCGAAAACTTATTTATGATTGCGGCGGGTATCTGGATGCTTAGTACTGTTTAAACTATTTACTTATAGGCTAGATAAAGCCTGCAGCTGCAGGCTTTATTGATAGATCAGTTATAACCACCTGTTCTTATATCTTTTTCAAGTTCAGATTGAGTTTTCACTGGGTGACACACTGTGTCCACCGTGCTTTTATTCATTTCATCAGCATCTGTGCTAAAAAATGTATAGTTATAATTTGCTTCAACTTCGCCGCCCAAACAGTGATGGTCGAGTAAAGCGCGTTGTTCATGGTCTTGCAAATTTGATTCTGAGGCACAACCGGCAAGCATTAAAAAAGCCATTAAAACTGATATTTTTTTCATAGTATCCTCTTAAATTAATTACAGTTCATATCTAAAATGAAATGAGGGAAGCTTGTCGAGTAAAGGTAAAAGTGACCTTTCTCTTCTTAAATCTTTACGCTCTCTTTCTAGCTGTGTCCGTCGATATCTCAACTCTTTACGTTTTTCGCTTGAGTTATTTTTATTGCTCAATTCATTCGAAATAGATTGAAGCTGCCAATTTATGGTGTCTATTCTTTGATCTATTTCTGCTTTTCTTGCTTCAATTTGATAGCGATCATTCCCCTCTTCCCATGCTCTTCTAAAGTGCTCATCATTGCATACGCCATTGTAAGCTTGTCCTTGAATACCGAGGGTAAAGCCATGTTCTGGTACACAAAACACAGCAAGTCCTTGTTGATAGCTTTTCTTATACTCTTCTAACTGAGGCGTGATACCAAACTCTCTACATGCAAAGACAATGTCTTTACCCTGATCATAGCTATACCCCTGAACACCATGGTCATAGCCCAATTCTTGCCAACTAGCTTGCATACACTCTTCGTGCGACAAACTGCTGCACCCAGATAGCAACAACAAGAATACACATAAATAAATGAACCGATGAAACACTGTGACCTAACCGATATAAAATAAGCGAGGTACCTATTTTAGGTCACAAATTATAAAAAGGGAAGATTATTGATAGAAACTCAAGAATAAGGGATTGCAGTGTGTTTACGTACTAGCGTAAACACACGTTAAGTTAAGTTTTTATGCCGTACCACCAACAGTTAAGTTGTCAATTTTAAGGCTTGGCTGACCAACGCCTACCGGTACACTTTGGCCGTCTTTACCACACACTCCTACGCCTTTATCGAGCGCTAGGTCATTACCCACCATTGAAATTTGCTGCATCACTTCAGGGCCGTTACCAATTAATGTAGCACCCTTAATCGGTTGAGTGATTTTACCATTTTCAATTAAATAGGCTTCCGATGCGCTGAACACAAATTTACCCGAGGTAATATCGACTTGGCCGCCACCAAAGTTCGGCGCAAAAATGCCTTTTTTCACAGAGCTGATAATATCTGCTTGGCTATGTTCGCCACCTAACATATACGTGTTGGTCATACGTGGCATAGGTAAGTGAGCATAAGATTCGCGGCGCGCATTACCAGTAGGGTTTACGCCCATCAAACGCGCATTAAGCTTATCTTGCATGTAGCCTTTTAAAATACCGTTTTCAATAAGTACGTTATAGGCTGCAGGAGTCCCTTCGTCATCTACGTTCAATGAACCACGGCGGTCAGCAATGGTTCCATCATCCACGACTGTACACAGCTCAGATGCTACCTTTTCACCTACTTTACCGCTAAACGCTGATGCGCCTTTACGGTTAAAGTCCCCCTCAAGGCCATGACCTACCGCTTCGTGTAGTAACACACCTGGCCAGCCTGCACCTAGTACGACTTCCATACTGCCGGCAGGGGCATCAATTGCTTCTAAGTTTACTTTTGCTTGGCGAACCGCTTCTTCAGCGTATCCCATCCAACGAGGCTTACCGTCAACTAATTCTTTAAAATAGCCATAATCTAAACGCGCGCCGCCACCAGCACCACCGCGTTCACGGCGACCGTTCTTTTCAAGTAATACTGAGCAGTTTAAACGAATAAGCGGGCGAATATCGGTTGCAAATGTGCCATCGCTGGCTGCAATAAGTACTTCTTCATACACCGCCGACATTGAGCTAATCACTTGCTCTGCATCAGGCGCTAATTCACGAATATAGTTTTCAAGCTCACGTAGTAAGTTTACTTTATCGCTATCACTCATGCTTTGAATAGGTTGATGCGGTGCATATTGTTGTTTTGCAGCAACATCACTAAACACTTGAACTGTTTTATTTTCACCTGCATCTGCAATACTACGCGCAGCAGTCGCCGCTTTATTTAACGCTTCTAAGTTGATTGCATCTGAGTATGAAAACCCTGTTTTTTCACCACTGACAGCACGAACACCAACCCCACGCTCAACATTATATGATCCCTCTTTCACAAGGCCATCTTCAAGTACCCACGATTCATGATGACTTGATTGAAAATACAAGTCGGCGTAGTCCACTTGATGTTGGTGAATAAAGGCGAGCGTTTTTTCGAGTTCTTCTCGTGTTAGCTGGCTGTCTTGTAATAAATGCTGTTCAACCGTGTTCATAATAAATGCTCTCTAAATCGTTGCTGAGACTGCACAGGCATGTCTTGGCGTATCTTATTCAATTGGTTTAAATCAAGTTCATGACTGATAAACCCTGTGCCACTTGGAAGCTCACTGAGCGTATCTCCCCATGGCGAAATTATAATGCTGTGGCCATATGTTTGCCGACCATTTTCATGATCTCCCCACTGCGCAGCTGCAACTACATAAGACTGTGTTTCAATTGCTCTGGCAGCTAATAAGTGATGCCAATGAGCAGCACCGGTAACAACAGTAAAAGCACTAGGAACTAAAATTAGCTCAGCACCCTGTCGCTGCATAGCACTAAACAAACCACTAAAGCGCAGATCATAACATACTGCTAAACCAATTTTACCAAAGGGTGAGTCAACCACGACAATATCGCTACCCGCTTGTGTCGCATCTGACTCACGATAACATCGGGTGGAGTCCGCAACATCGACATCAAATAGGTGAATTTTATTGTACTGCGCGACTACATCACCTTGGCTATTAAATAAAAATGAGGCAGCTAAGTATTTTCCATTATCTTGCGAAACAGGCACGGTACCAGCAGCTAGCCAAATATCATGTTGCTTACACAGCTGTGCAAGTTGTGCTTTGTAACCATCAATTTTAAGCCCTAATTGATAACTCGCTTGGCTACTTTTACTAAAGATCAAAAAAGCTTCGGGTAGGCAAACCAGTAAAGGACGCGTTTTAGGTAACTGCTGTAATGACAGCCTCAAAGACGCCATATTTTGTTCTGCATTGATACCAGAACACATTTGTAATGCTAAAACCTGACCCGACATATTAGCCTTCATTGGTTTGTAAACTCGCAGATGATGCCGCGTCTTTTAATTTTAACCGTGAGGAAGATTGCGGCTGGCTCTGTGCAGCTTGTGGTAAAGTAACTTCTCGACTTTTACGATCGACTTCGGTCACCTCAGGATCGCTCATACTGCCACTGACTTTAAAATTAATTTCTGAGATCACCCGGGCAGAGTGAATAACCTTATCGATGGCAAGTGCCGCTAAGCCACTTACAGGATTAACCATCCATGCAACTATAACAGGAATACTTGAAGTAACCTGTGGTGCGACTGCCAAATCATAGTCAATTTCAAGGGTATTTAGGTTAGTATGGCCTTTAATAGTCAAGTCAGCAGGTACACCGTCAAGTTTGGTATCTTGCGTGTAAGCAATGCCTTTATCAAGCTGCATAGTCCCTTGCATACTGTTATAGAAAAAACCCTTCGAAAATACATCTCTGAAATCCAGTTTTAGCTTACGCACTAGGGAGTCTAAACTTAACAGTGAAAATACTCGCGCACCGCCATCACTTATCTCAGCAAGATGGCCTTCACCTAAGCGCCAATCTAGCTCTCCCATCAGTGTTGGTATATCAACGTTATACGGGGCACCTTGCCACGCTAAATCAAATTGAATATCGGCGTCTGAGTCCTTAACGGTGGTTGTTATATCAAACTCATCAAATAACTCACCAATATCGTCACTTTGTAAGTTACCAGTAAATCGTGTTTGGCCATTGGCAAATTGCCCTTTCCCTCTGAGTACATGATCGCCTTTATCAATGAGCACTTCAGTAAATAACAGTGTGTCTTGCTCACCGACTAAACTACTTTTGACTTTATCAAGTTGATAATCTGCGACTTTACAATCTTCACAGTTAAACTCGATGGCAGGAATACGCGTTAACCAGCTTAAGTCTTCTGGTTCACCAACATCTTTGGTTTGCTCTGGTGCTGCTTCATTAAAATTAATACGTAAGTAGTCAGTAAAAATTTGAATTGGCCTGCGCGTTTCACCGGTTGGAATGAGTGCATCAGCGCGTAATTCTTTGGCATTTAGTTTTAATTCTAAGTCTGATTGCTTTGGTGCTAAGCGAAACTCAAAATCATTGAACTCGATATTGTGCAGTGCAAGCTTATTAAATTTACCGGTTACGTTATTAAACGTAGGCATCACACTTGGTGAGTCTGATTTTACTTTAGCGAGCGCAATAATTTGGTCAATTAAACCAAACCAAGGTGTCAGTTCTGTCTGTGGTAAATCAATTGATACTGCAAAACCGTCACGATTAAGGCCAAGGTCTTGCTCACCCAAAATTAAATGTACGTTATTAAATTTTTGTTCGTCATTATCTAAAATAGCATTAAAGAAAACCTGCTCATTAACGTTCGCAGTGATCAAGTTTGAAATTCTGTCGCCTTGCACAACAGCCGTAAGTGGCCATGTTTGCTCTTTACTTTTATTATAGGGAGCAGGTAATTGACTACTAAGACCCACTAAGTTACCACTTACGTCCGCACGGTAGTTAAAGTCATTTGGTAGAAAGTTAAGTAATACATTAATGTCTACATCACTTTGCCCCGTTAAATAACCCGCTAAGAGACCATGTGCTTGTTCGATTAATGGCTCTGCTTCAAGAGCAAGCTTTATCGCTATTTCGGCGCGATAATTATCTGCGACGTTCTCACTGCTGAAATTAGCGGTCAGCGGCATGCCCATCCAATCAGCTTTAGCATTATTGAAATCGATTTTGTCATTATTAAATTTAACAATGCCGGTCATATGGTTAAGGGTTATACCTGGCTGCGCAAGGTATACAGGGATATTTGCAAGCTCAACTTCACCTATTGCATCAACATGCCCTGAGCGTAAGTTAACCAACAACTCAATTTCTGCGGCCGCATCCCCTTGAGCTTGCACAACTTCAAAAACACTTGCTAAAGGTTTTGCCAGTGGCGTTGCAGCAAAAAAAGGCGTTAACTTTTCGCCATGAGCGCGTTTATTAATAGCAACCTTAAGCATTTCGGCATTCATTAAATCAGCAATGCTGACATGTACGCTATCGCCTAAGTCTAAATTAACAAGCTTGCCCGACTTACTGTAGATATCCATGCGCTCATTTTCAAAATGTAGCGTTACGTTAGCGTCTTCAACCGCAGGCCAACTTGGTGAGAATTGATAGTTTGCGCTATTGACGTTTGCCAATACTTCAAACTGACCCTGTTGCTCCCTAAATGGAAAGCCTTCAAAAGGTCCTGAATAGAGCACTTGCGCTTTATTTACTTCACCACCTTGAATGGCACCATTTAAATAGTTAACTAAGTTCTCACTCATTACAGGCAAAGGAAAATAATGCCCTGCTACTGTGGCATCAGGTGCATACGCTTCAGCATATAAATCTAAGCGAGGGTCATCTGTTAGGCTTAACATCATTTCAGCTGCAAGCGTCACCTCGTCGTTATCAAGCCATAAATTATCACTACTGATACGCCAGCCGTCGGTGTAATGGTGTAAATCGAGCTCAATATTGAGTTGGTTATAGGCAATATCTTGGCTAAAGCTACCGTTGGTCAATAAGCGGTTGTTTTCTCCATAAAGTTGTATGCGACCAGCAGACTGATTAATGAAGCCATCGACTCTAATTGCTTGACCACCAGGGATACCGTTTAGTGACAACCAATTTAGTTGGTCACCTTTAAACCAAAGTTGCCATTGTTCACTTTGTCCAAACTCGACATACGCATCGCTTAATTGTCCATTTGGTTGGCGGTCCAAAAATGGAGTAAGTACTTCAAAATTACTTAATTGGGCAAGTTTGGCTAATAAAGCAAAATCAAATTGCTTAAGCCAAATTTTATTTTGCTTACCAAGTTGGGCTTCAAATTGCAGTGTCGGCCATTGCTTTAAATCACTTTCAAAGGTCAGACCGGTACTTTTTAGACGCCACCCTTGCTGCCAAGGAAACAAGTGGAACCCGCCTTTACTTAGGTTGATTTGATGCGACTCTTGGTTTTGTTGCCAATTTACAAAGCTAGGTTGCCACTGCACTTTCACATCGCTGATCAAGCCTTTTTCAAGGCTAACCCACGTTTGTAAATTCATATCTGAGTGCAATTGCTGTTTATCAGTATTGATAAATTGTGCAAGCCATTTAGACACATCTACATTAGCAGCCTCTACATAGATATCACCCGCCATGGTTTCAAGTGTTGAACCATTTAATGCCATTCGCGCATCAAAGCTCCCCACGGAGATGCCAGGTAAAGCTAATGAACCAGCGCCTTGATGCTGCTCAGGGGTATTTTGCCAAACAATGTTTTCAAGAATGAGTTTACGTGCTTTGCCATCACCTAACATAAAATTAAGGCTACTATCTTGCACAGCAAAGTGACCTGTTTTCCCTAAAAACAAGCTTTCGATAAGTTCTTTTTGCTCAAAGCTATTACTTTGTTGTTCACTGCTTAATTCCAGCATTGTTGGTAAGTCGACATCGGCATGGAAACCATTAATGACAAAGTAGTTCGACTTTAATTGACGGGTTTTAAGTGATTCCCAAAGATTAACTTCAAGACTCGCCTTATCAATATTTAAAGCGATAGGCGATGTTTGGTTGTCTTCAAAAGAGATATTTTCGAGAACTAATGATGGCCCCTTTCCTTGCCAGCTCGCAGAAATAGAGCCTATTGACAGGTTGACATCAAATTGCTCGTATAAAAACGTTTCAATATTGCTTTTATAATCATTGGCATAGGGAAGTGTATACTTTAAAACAGAGACAATAACGGCCAGCAACACAAGGGTGATAGCAAATACTTGCCATACCTTGCGTATACAATAAAAGCAGACCGTCTTTGTGTTCATTACATCATTACCACATCAAACTGTTCTTGATTATATAAACTCTCTGTTTGAATACTGACTTGCTTGCCAATAAATAGTTCAAGTTCAGCAAGGTTATGGTACTCATCATTAATAAGTGCCTCAGAGACCGATGGCGCAGCATACACCATAAATTTATCAGCAGCATAAGCGCGATTAACCCGCACAATTTCACGCAGAATCTCGTAGCAGACTGTTTCAACCGTTTTTTGTGAGCCTCGTCCAGAACACGCAGGGCAAACATCACATAAAATATGCTCTAAACTCTCACGGGTGCGCTTTCGAGTCATCTCCACTAAGCCTAGTGCAGATAACCCATTTATGTTGGCTTTAGCGCGATCTTTTGCCAATGCTGACTCAAGTGAATGAAGCACTCGGCGTTTGTGCTCGTCGCTGACCATATCGATAAAGTCGATAATAATAATGCCGCCTAAGTTACGTAACCGTAACTGACGGGCAATCGCCGATGTTGCTTCAATATTAGTGTTAAAAATAGTTTCTTCTAAATTACGATGGCCTACAAACGCGCCGGTATTTACGTCAACGGTGGTCATCGCTTCAGTTTGGTCAATAATTAAATAACCGCCCGATTTAAGCTCTACTTTACGATGCAAGGCTTTTTGAATTTCGGTTTCAACATCAAATAAGTCGAAGATTGGTCGCTCACCTGGGTAATATTCAAGCGCGCCGGATAGAATTGGTACAAACTCTTCAGTAAATTCTTTTAGTTCTTGATACGTTAATTTAGAGTCAACACGAATTCGCTCCATATCTTCGCCAACATAATCACGAAGAGTTCGAAACGCCAGTGTAAGATCTTCATGCAAAATACTTTCTTTGCTTACTTTTTTGCGCTTAGTAACAATTTTTTGCCACAGCTTTTTTAGAAACTCAGCATCGTGACGAAGCTCAGCTTCACTTGCCCCTTCGGCAGCAGTACGGACAATAAAACTACCATCTTCATCGCCGTATTCAGCAACAATTTTTTTCAAGCGTAAACGTTCTTCTTCGGTTTCAATACGCTGGCTCACACCGACGTGTGTCGCATCAGGCATAAACACTAAGTAACGAGATGGAATCGTAATATCAGTCGTTAAACGCGCCCCTTTAGTACCAAGAGGATCTTTGACCACCTGCACCATGATGTGCTGTCCTTGGCGAACAAGCTCGCGAATATCTTGTACTTTCTTGATGGGTTGCTCATCAACACCTTCAACAATAGAGGCGCTGTTAACAATGTCAGACGCGTGCAAAAAAGCCGCTTTGTCTAAGCCAATATCTACAAATGCGGCTTGCATGCCTGGTAATACACGGCTAATTTTGCCGAGGTAAATATTACCAACAATCCCTAGGTTGCCAATTCGCTCTAGTTGAATTTCTTGCAGTACGCCATTTTCAATCAGCGCAACCCTGCTTTCACTCGGTGTAACGTTGATCAGTAATTCGGTGCTCATGTTACCCTCTTAAAAATTCGTTTAATAACAGCTCTGTCTCATATAAAGGTAAGCCGACAACAGCAAAATAGCTACCCGAAATGTGACTCACAAATCGCCCGCCTAGACCTTGTATACCATAACCACCGGCTTTATCTTGTGGCTCTTGGGAGTGCCAATATGCATCGATTTCGTCATCGCTTAATTGTTTAAAAGTCACATCAGTGACAACAAGACTGCTTTTTACGTGCTGGCTGTCAGCAATAGCTACGGCGGTCATAACTTGGTGAGTACGCCCTGATAGGCGCTTCATTGTTGCGATAAAGTCTGCTTTATCAAACGGTTTGCCAAGTGCGGTGTCATCAATCACCACCACGGTATCACTGCCAAGCACAGGGCGGTCAGTGTAACCCATTGCGACACCAGATTGTGCTTTGAGTCTCGCTAAACGCTCAACATAATCACGAGGAGACTCGTTCGGGAATTGGCTTTCATCTGCATCAACGCTAAATTGAGAAAACTCGATACCAAGCTGGCTGAGCAACTCTTTTCGACGCGGTGATGCAGACGCCAAATAAATTGCGGTTTGCATTATCTAATCCTGAAATGACGGCGGTATTTACGCAATATTAAGAAAATCCACCACCAACAAAGCATGCCGGTTAGCACTGGCCATAAGTAATGCGGGCTGAAATAAACCCCCATCAAGAAATGATTAAGCCAAAATTGCATAAGGTGGTAAAGCGTTAAAAACAGAGCCACTAATATGCTCTGCTGCCATAGAGAAAAGTTTCTAATTTTTTGAAAGTTACTTGCCGTGATAAAAATACACACAGAGTAAGTTAATGAGTTCACGCCAAGTGGTGAACCCGAAGCCAAATCCATGAGTAACCCCACCACCCAAGCCGTGCCGATATTAAGACGATGTGGTACAGCGAGCGACCAGTACATCAGCACCATTAACACCCAATCAGGTCGATAAGGTTCAAATGAAATAGGCAATGGCATCAATGCCATCACCAGTGCAAAGAAGATACTAATTGCGATTAGCAAGGAATAGCGACTATTCATTACTTATGCTCTCCTGCTGGTTACGCCACAGCACAACCAATAAGCGGATACGGTCCAACTGTGCAATAGGCTCAGCATACACTTGTGCGAATGGGTGACCTTCATCGCGATTGATTTCTGTCACAACGGCCACTGGGTAACCTTCAGGAAAAGTTCCTCCTAACCCAGAGGTCACTAAGATGTCACCTATGCGTACATCAAGGCTGTGAGGCACGTGTGAAAGCTTTACGACATTAATCTTACCAATGCCTTCAACCACTGTGCGTACATCGTTACGTAAAATGCGTACTGGCGTAGCGTGTGTGGTGTCGGTCATTAATAATACGCGGGAAGTTGTCGATCCAACTTGCGTAATTTGCCCAACAACCCCCATTTCATCGATGACAGCTTGGCCTTCACTTAAGCCATCGGTTGTGCCACGATTAATCACCACTTGGTGACTATATGGATTTGAATGTACAGACAATACTTGCGCAATGATCTTCCGATTAGATTGCTTAGCCGATGAACCTAGTAAAGCACGTAACTTATCATTTTCACGACTTAAAAAGGCTAACTGTTGTAGTTGTTCGCTTTGTAGTAGCTGCTTCTTTTTAAGTGCTTCATTTTCGGTAAGAAGTTGATCGCGTGTGTGAAGGTTTTTTGCACCTATACTAAATAGTTCATAAGGCAGATTAGCAAGATAGATAAGTGGGCTTACTAGGGTATTTAAGCTGGTGCGAATGGTTGTGCCACCCTGTGTATAGCGGTCGCCCACAATCAAAACGACACTCAAAAGCACTGCGACAAAAAGTCGCAGTTGCAAAGAGATTGTACGACCAAACATTAACTTCATTAGTCGTAACTAAATACGTCACCACCGTGCATATCAATCATTTCGAGGGCTTTACCGCCACCACGCGCAACACAGGTAAGTGGGTCGTCAGCAACAACAACCGGAATCCCCGTCTCTTCCATGAGTAAGCGGTCTAAATCTTTTAGTAATGCACCACCGCCGGTTAATACCATGCCATGTGCAGAAATATCTGATGCAAGCTCTGGTGGAGACTGCTCAAGTGCAACCATCACAGCACTTACAATTCCCATCAGTGGTTCTTGTAATGCTTCTAGAATTTCATGTGAGTTAAGCGTGAATGAGCGCGGCACACCTTCGGCAAGGTTACGGCCTCGCACTTCAATCTCAACTGGTTCATCTGTTTTAAATGCAGAGCCAATTTGATGCTTAATATTTTCAGCGGTTGCTTCACCAATTAAGCTACCGAAGTTACGACGAACATAGTTGATAATTGCCTCATCAAACTTGTCACCACCAATACGTACAGATGATGAATAAACCACACCATTCAAAGAAATAATAGCCACTTCAGTGGTACCACCACCGATATCAACAACCATTGAACCTGTTGCTTCAGATACTGGTAAACCTGCACCAATTGCCGCAGCCATTGGCTCTTCAATTAAATACACTTCACGTGCACCTGCCCCCATTGCCGATTCACGAATGGCGCGTTTTTCTACTTGTGTTGCACCACAAGGAACACAAATAAGTACACGCGGGCTTGGACGCATAAAGTTGTTGTTATGTACTTGCTTAATGAAGTGCTGAAGCATTTTTTCGGTCACATAAAAGTCGGCAATTACACCGTCTTTCATTGGACGAATCGCTTTAATATTTCCAGGTGTACGACCAAGCATTTGCTTAGCTTCTGTTCCCACAGAGGCAACGCTTTTAGGACCACCAGCGCGCTCTTGGCGAATAGCAACAACTGAAGGCTCGTTTAATACGATTCCTTCTTCTTTTACATAGATTAGGGTATTGGCTGTACCCAAGTCGATCGATAGATCGTTTGAAAATATACCACGAAGTTTTTTAAACATGAGGCTGGATGACCTTTGAAAATACGTTCTTATATTAGCTGCTTTCACTCTATCATGCTCACCATGAAAAAGCGCAGCTACCTTCTTTATTTGTTAAAAAAGGAAGCATCCATTGCTTCCTTATTAAATTTATCGTTCGCGTACTAGACGAAACCCAATATAGTTTGCACGAAAATCTGGCGCTAAAATTAAACGCGTAGATACACGAGCCAAGCTAGGTGCGAAATTCCATGCCCCACCACGAACAGCCACATCAGACTGTTCCGATTTTTTATTTGTCCACTCCCATACATTGCCTACAGTATCGTATAGGCCAAATGCATTAGGAGAAAATGAGCCTGTTGGCGCAGCACTTTTGTTAGACCACTCACTGCCACACCAACCACAATTCGCTAGGTTTTTACCAATTTCATTACCCCAAGGGTATTCAGTTTCTTTACCTGCACGTGCAGCGTATTCCCATTCAACCTCATTGGGTAAACGAAATAGCTGTCCAGTTTGCCCTGATAGCCAATCTGCGTATGCTTTAGCATCATTGTAGGTTAAACACACTGCCGGAAAATCACTGTCTTGATCAAAACCTGGATTACGCCAGTTTAGGGTTGCTTCCCACACAGGTTCACCATTTAGGTAATAAGCACAACCGCGATTTTTTTCGGCTTCTGTTTTATAACCTGTATTGGCAACAAACTGCTCATACTCACCAACACTGACTTCTTTACTTTGCATCGCAAAGGAGTTGGCAATGGTTTTCTCTACCACTGGACGCTCATTAGCAAGACCACTGCCGTTGATATCGCCCATTTTAAATTTACCTGCCGGAATGACAACGAGACTCGCCGTATTCGTTTTATTTACAATACTTGCCGCTGGTGCCGATGATGGTTGCTCAGCGGTTGTAATAGCTGCAACAACAGGCTCAGGCTTTTTTACCAGCTTGGCATGAATTGTTTGTGACTTATTAAGTTCTAAGCGAACTTGATAGCTTTTGTAGCCGCGCTTACGAATTTCTACATTATGAAAGCCAACAGGTAATGATGTTGTGAGTTTAGTAGAACCAAAACTGACGCCATCTATAAACACTTCATCATCATAGACATTAGAACGAAGCGTTAATTCAACCATTTTAGATTTTTTTAGATCAGGTAATGGTTCAACCCTTACTGGCTTTTTTACAGAATAATCACTTACCGGCTCCTCACTCATACGAGAAACCGATACCACCTTACTATTATCCTGAGAGTCACTGAATGTTAACTGACTATCCGAGTAAGTCGTTGTATAGTTTGGTTGATAGCTGCCCGCCAGCGGTGTGCCATAATCAGCACAAAAACGGTTATCCAAATTCAGTAAGCTACATAAACGGCTACTATTTACGTCTCCGCGCATCGTTACGCTTAAGTTCACGTTGTAATTACCTTGGCCGCTAAACGCACTATTTACAACATGACTGCTAAGAATTTTAACTTGTGCGCCAGCAAGATTACGCTTTGGTTCAACAAGGCGTTCTTCGGTTAAGTTAGCAAAAATTTGGTCTACAAAACGTTTGGTGGCTTTTTGCAAGCCCATTTGTTGGCCGCGCTGCTCACAGGCTGCAAGTGTTTCGGTACGCTTACAGTTAATTGTGTGATTAACTTCTAAAGTGCCTTCTCGAGTAAACTCATTGCGCAAACGCTCGACACGTGCTGTAGCCAACTGCTCTTTTAAGCTTTCTAATGTGT
Organism: Pseudoalteromonas sp. L21; assembly: GCF_021728035.1. Taxonomy (NCBI): domain Bacteria; kingdom Pseudomonadati; phylum Pseudomonadota; class Gammaproteobacteria; order Alteromonadales; family Pseudoalteromonadaceae; genus Pseudoalteromonas; species Pseudoalteromonas sp. L21. Next base: position 121,484 of record NZ_JAKKCV010000005.1, read on the forward strand.
TTAGTTGCGTATGTTTCGCTACGCGAATTTGCTCGATATCTTTTCGGTGTGAAGCAATTGCCGCTAATTGCATCGAAATATCATCTTTGTTCTGTTTATGATCAACCACTGCTTTTTGATAACGCGCTTGCGCATTACTGATATCTAATGTTGGGTCATCAATAAGTCGACGGTACATCTCGTTCATTGCATCAAGCGCTTGGTTTTTTTCTTTGTCTAACTCAGTTGAGCGTGCGCGTAATAATTCGAGTTGTTTTTGTAACTGACTTTCTTCTTTTAGGTGTTTTTCGAGGATTACGGTCGAGTTATCGTATTCGGCTTGTTTTTTACTGATCTCTGATTCAATCCCAGTTACCGTAGCAGTATCTTGTGCAAATGCACTCGTTGCTAGCAAACTAACTGAAATTAACAGAGATAAAGGAGCTATTCGCATATATTCCATTCCCAAAAAGCGGCAATTATTTGGTCATTATTATTTTTTATAATTAAACTCTTATGCTATGTACTTGCAAGGCAAAACACAAGCTTTGTTCAATTATTATCTGAGTTTACAACTATTACCTTAGTTGATGCCAGTAAATAACATAATCATTTTAGTTTAATTGACTAATTTCTATCTATATGACGATTTTGCTATAATTGAGCCCCTTTTTTTATCTAAGTAGCATCGTGAATATTAGTTGTGAGTCACCCATTCAACCCATTTTCCACCCTCTGTTAGAAGCGCATAACTTACAGTTGTTTATCAAACGTGATGACCTGATTCACCCTGAAATAAGCGGCAATAAATGGCGAAAACTTAAATTTAACTTACAAATAATGCAACAACAGGGTAAGTCAGAGCTGTTAACCTTTGGTGGCGCATTCTCAAATCATATCCACGCCAGTGCAATCGCAGGAAAACTATTTGGCTTCAAAACTCATGGGATTATCCGTGGCCCCTTACTTGATGAAGCTAACCCGACGCTAAACGATGCAAAGCGCTTTGGTATGACGCTACATCCGGTCAATCGCCTTACTTACCGCCAGCGTCATGATCCCCATTACTTAGACGAACTAAAAAAGCAGTTTCCTAATGCTTACATCTTGCCTGAAGGGGGAACAAACCTTGCGGCGATTAAAGGCTGTATGGAATTGGCACAAAGCTTACCAGCTAGTGACTATATCATTTGCCCAACGGGTAGCGGTGGCACATTAGCAGGGTTAATAGAAGGAACGAGCAGTCAAACAACCCTTTTAGGTATTGCTGTCCTTAAACACGCTGATTATTTAATCGAAGAAATAAAACAGCTCAGTAATAAAGCAAAAGAACAGCACAACTGGCAACTTTTATGTGATTACCATGATGGCGGATATGGCAAGTTTTCTGATGAGCTATGGCGTTTTTGTCAAACCTTTACTCAACAATACGACATTCCCCTTGAACCTATTTATAGTGGAAAAATGATGTATGCTATTTGGCAGTTAATTGAGCAAGGTTACTTTGCATCTGGAAGTGTAATAACCGCCATCCACACAGGCGGGTTACAAGGTCTAAATGGGTTAAAGTACAGAGGCTTAATTTAGCGACGGTCAGCTATATGGGGTAATATCCGCCAACTTTTGCAGTGGTTCAGCAAAATAAAACCCTTGTGCAGCAACCACTCCTAAATTTTTCAGCGTTGCTAACTCATTTTGTGTCTCAACACCCACAGCATAAACAGGGCAACTTAATTCATGCCCTTTTGCGATAATTTCCTTCACGATCTTTTGTTGCTGCTTGTTAGTATCAATATTGTGTATTAACTCAAACGCGAGCTTTATAGCGCAAAAATTAGCAAGCTCACGGTAAAGGGGCAAGTGCTCTGCACTGCGTACATTATCGATAACCACTCCTGCCGACAATTTACCCAAACAATCTAACTGCCCTGCTAATCGGTGGCGCTGCTTTAAAAAGTCATCCTCATTTAATTCAAATTGCAGCTTACTGACCGTATCACAGCTTTGCATCTCACCTTTCAACCACTGCCAAAACTCTTTATTAAACCAATTCAGGGCATGTAAGTTGATACTAACGGCCATTGCGCCTCGTTCACTCAACAGTATTTTTTTTACCTGCAAAACAACCGTTTGATCAAGCAAAAGTACATCCTTCTTGCTACTCATTTGCGGGATAAAATGACGCGCCGCCAAAAGTCCGAGGCTTTTATGACGAATACGGATTAACGCTTCATGCTGAAGGATATCGCCGGTCTGCAAATCGAATAATGGTTGGAAAAAAAGCATAAAGTGCTTTTTCTTTATATATTCAAATAAGTGTTCTTTGCTATCAGCAAGCACACTCGATTGCGTGTGCCCAAACGGCAAGCGATGAATATGTTGCCAGGCACTTTGTTTTGCTAGCGCAAGGGCCGATTTAGTCAACTGATAAACAACCGCTTGATCCGCCCCAGTGCGGTAATTACACACCCCTATTTTTACATCACTGCGGGACAAGTCACTGCGATAATTAAGACATGCTTGATAGATAACTTGATGCAATCGCTTAGTGTATTTATCAACCTCAGTCGCAGGGACGCTATTCAGTGTGACCGCAACGCCTCCTGAAGGAAGCAACTTAACCGAGCGATTGACCAGCTCACCAAATCCTTTAGCAATCACTAATTTAAAATAATTATCGACATCCAAGTTTTCAGGAAAAGGGGTTTTCCAAAAAAATAACGAAAATAAATGGTTATAATTAGTAGGAACACCATACAGAATATTCAAATCTTGATGAGGCAAAAGCTTTGGCGTTACTAATTTACGCGGCATTTCAGGCTTGGCCTCACTTAATTGAGCGGGCTTTTTAATCGTTGCATCTTCCAGCACAGGTGTCTTAAGCGCCATCCGCCAGCGACGTAACCCCCAATAACACGCTCCAATCAAGATTAAATTTAGAAACAAAAACAAATGACTTTCCACTAACCAAGAAGGCCAATGAAATAACCGCAGGCTCACCGTCTTATAGCTAAATACTTCCTGCTCTAAATCAATAAACTTCGCTAAACTAGGTGATACCTCTGACGTATTCATCACAAACCCTTGGCTTTGAACTAAAGTTGCAATAATGTCATGTGAGGAAACAGGGTCGAGACTTAAGTCATAAACTTGCTTGGCAAGCTCAGTCCCTGAGTTATGTACTTTTTCGTGTAGTACATCACTTAAAAAAATATTAAAAACAACTAATAGCAAAAAAACGGCCGCCATATAAATGGCCTCCGGTTTCTTAATATGTGCAGTAAAATCTTTTTTCATTTCACAGCTTTGTTGCTCAAACATACACAAAGTGTTGTCCAAGAACCCTATAAATACAAGGCTACAGAGCGATTAAAAGCAATTTCAGAATTATCCTAAGACCAACGCTGTCAAAAGTCATGTATTTTTAAACACCTAGCAAAAAGTGTTAATGATAATTATTTTGTAACCGACAACTGCAAGCTTACGCAAAATAACAAAGCCATGTTAAAGCAATAAAAAACCCAGCAATTAGGCTGGGTTTAAATAACTCAAACACTCAATGCGAGTGATCTAGAACGGAATATCATCATCAAAATCGATTGGTGGTTCCATCGGGTTTGATGCGCCGCCTTGTGGTGCATTTTGAGGTTTAGGAGCAAAACCACCACCTTGTTGTGGCGCGTTGTTTTGCTGCTGTTGATTATAACCGCCACCATACTGGTTATTACTTTGTTGTTGTGGTGCAGGTTGCTGCTGCGGGCGCTGTTGCTGCTGTGCTGGCGCAGACTGTTGTTGTGGAGCATAGCTATTATTGCTTTGTGCTTGTTGTGAGCCACCGCCGTAGCCGCCACCTTGTTGTTGACCACCTTGGTAACCGCCTTGTGATTGGCCACCTTGATAACCACCACCTTGTTGATCGCCACCACGACCACCTAGCATTTGCATTTGGCCACCCATGTCTACCACGATCTCTGTGGTGTATTTTTCTTGGCCTGATTGGTCAGTCCATTTACGCGTTTGTAAACGACCTTCAATGTACACTTGTGAACCTTTACGAAGATACTCACCAGCAACTTCTGCTAGTTTGCCAAATAACACAACACGGTGCCATTCAGTACGCTCTTGCATTTGCCCTGTGTTTTTATCTTTCCAGCTATCTGTCGTAGCAATGCTGATATTCGCTACGCCATTGCCATTAGGCATATAACGTACTTCTGGATCTTGGCCTAAATTACCAACCAAGATAACTTTGTTCACACCGCGTGCCATGGAACTTCTCCTATAAAACGTTAGATTAAACCAGCCACTTTGCGTGCTTGGTCTAGGTCAAATTCTTTATCATTAATCTTTAAATAGCTGCGATTTTCATCACAAACAACCGTTGCTTCAATTACGCCCGGTAAAGCAACTAGACGAGAAGCAAGCACTTGTGCCTGCTGCTCTGAACTTAATTCAGTCATTAAGCTAATAATTTTACTTCTTGGTGGGACTTGCATATTCCAAGCAAGGATAAGCCATATTAACCCAACAAGTGCCGCCGCCGCAAACACTGCTTGCGCACTTAATACTTGAGCAACGTAACCCCCTAATAAACCACCTAAAAAGGCACCAAAAAACTGCGTTGATGAGAACACGCCCATCGCAGAGCCTTTTTGATTTGCAGGGGCAATACGCGACACAAGTGCAGGCATGGTTGCTTCTAAAAAGTTAAAAGCAATAAAGTAAACCAGCATACAAATTCCAATGCCAATCACAGAGTCAACCCATAGGGACATAGCCAGCATACTTAAAACAAGCAGCGCGATTGAGCCAATAAAGGCTTGTTTCTCTTTTTCTTTGCGAATCGCCACTATCATTATCGGCACCATCAAGAAAAACGCTAAAAACAGCACAGGGATGTATAAATACCAATGGTGATCGGCAATTAAACCATCTTTTATAAGCTGGCCTGGTAAGGCTACAAATACGGTGGTTAATGTAAGGTGAAGCAACATCACACCAAAATCAAGGCGTGCTAATTGCGGGTGTTTAATGAGTTGCTTAATGTCATCTAAGGTAGCGAGCGTGTCGCCTTTTGGGGCTTTACTAACCGCATTAGGTACTAAAAATAACACAATTAAAATACCTAAAAGAGCAAGCCCAGCGGTAAGCCAAAATACGCCAGCAACTCCCCAAGAGGCAGCAACAATTGGTCCAAGTAGCATGGCAACGGCAAAGCTCATACCAATGCACATGCCAATCACGGCCATCACTTTCGGGCGTTGCTCATCACGGCTTAAATCAGAAGCCAGCGCTAATAATGCACTGGCAATCGCGCCCATACCTTGTAAGGCGCGCCCTAGTGTCACCATTTGCACAGATTCAGCGGTTGCCGCAATCACAGAGCCCAGCGCAAACACACACAGGCCCCCAATAATGACTTTTTTACGACCAATTTTATCAGACAACCAACCCATCGGAATTTGCAACACAGCTTGTGTTAAACCATAAGCACCAATAGCAAAGCCAATCCATAGTGGCGAAAACCCTTCTAATTGCTGACCATAAATCGCCAATACTGGCATCAGCATAAATAAGCCAAGCATACGGAATGCAAATACGCTCGCCAACGAAACGGCTGCGCGTTTTTCTCGAGAGTTGAGTGAAGATGCTGTCATGAATTACTGATCTTGCTGTCTATTAAAATCTGAGCGTGGATTCTACCACAAGCGAAAACTAAATAATCACCTGTAAGTGATGATTTTTTCTTTGATCAAGGATTAATCTTATCGCGTATTATGAGATACTGAAAAAATAATTAGGTAATAAAACGAGATAGCATGGAAAACATTGAAGTCCGAGGCGCCCGCACGCACAATTTAAAAGACATCAGCCTAACCATTCCCCGTGATAAGCTGATAGTTATCACTGGCCTATCTGGTTCAGGGAAATCGTCTTTAGCGTTTGATACTTTGTATGCAGAAGGGCAACGTCGTTATGTTGAATCACTGTCAGCCTATGCAAGACAGTTCTTATCGCTAATGGAAAAACCCGATGTCGATCACATCGAAGGTTTATCGCCTGCTATCTCTATCGAGCAAAAATCGACCTCGCATAACCCGCGTTCAACAGTTGGTACAATCACTGAGATTTACGATTACCTACGTTTATTATTTGCCCGCGTAGGTGAGCCTCGCTGCCCTACTCACGACTTGCCACTTGCCGCACAAACGATCAGCCAAATGGTCGATACGGTTTTAGCCCTACCTGAAGGTAGTAAGCTAATGCTGTTAGCCCCAGTAGTCAAAGATCGCAAAGGTGAGCATGTTAAGCTATTAGAGCAACTCGCAAGCCAAGGCTTTATCCGCGCCCGTATTGATGGCGAAGTATGTGACTTATCTGATCCACCGACTCTCGAGCTTCATAAAAAGCATACTATCGAGGTCGTGGTTGACCGCTTTAAAGTAAAAGATGGCCAACAACAGCGTTTAGCTGAATCATTCGAAACAGCCCTTGAGCTATCAGGTGGTATTGCCCATGTAGCGGCGATGGACGACTCACTCAGCGAAGACATGCTGTTTTCTGCTAACTTTGCCTGCCCAACGTGTGGCTATGCCATGAGTGAACTAGAACCGCGTTTATTCTCGTTTAATAACCCAGCGGGTGCATGTCAAAGCTGTGATGGTTTAGGTGTGCGTCAATATTTTGATCCAAACCGCGTTGTGCAAAATCCAGAGTTAAGTTTATCGGGTGGGGCAATTAAAGGCTGGGACAAACGCAGCTTTTATTACTTCCAAATGCTGCAAGCAGTCGCAGAGCATTATAAGTTTGATCTAGAAGTGCCTTTCCAAGAGCTTAGTAAAGAGGCTCAAAAAGTGATTCTTGAAGGCTCAGGCAAAACTAAAATTGCCTTTAATTATCGTAACGATCGTGGCGATTTAATTACGCGTAACCATGAGTTTGAAGGCGTTTTAAATAATATGAATCGCCGCTACCGTGAAACCGAGTCAAACTCAGTGCGCGAAGAACTGGCTAAATACCAAACGAGCCAAGCGTGTCCGAGCTGTCATGGCTCTCGATTGCGTGAAGAAGCTCGCCACGTATTTATTGGTCAAACGAATCTACCAGCTATCACCACAATGAGTATTGGTGAAAGCATGGCATTTTTTGAAAGTTTAAGTCTGACAGGCCAGCGCGCGCAAATTGCCGAAAAAATTCTCAAAGAAATTCGTGACCGTTTATCTTTCTTAATTAATGTAGGCCTTAATTATCTATCGCTTGAGCGAAGTGCCGACACCCTGTCTGGTGGTGAAGCGCAGCGTATTCGTTTAGCAAGCCAAATCGGTGCAGGTCTTGTTGGTGTTATGTACGTACTGGATGAGCCTTCAATTGGTTTACACCAACGCGATAACGACCGCTTACTAAAAACCCTTATTCATTTACGTGATTTAGGCAATACAGTGATTGTGGTTGAACATGACGAAGATGCCATTCGAGCGGCGGATCATATTATCGATATTGGCCCAGGTGCGGGGGTTCATGGCGGCCATGTTATTGCCGAGGGTACTCACGACGATATTCTAGCAAGTAAAGATTCAATCACCGGTCAGTACCTCTCTGGTGAAAAGAAAATCGAAGTACCTGCGGCTCGCCATCAAACCAACGACAAATGGCTTGAGTTATTTGGTGCCACAGGTAACAACTTAAAGAACGTTGATTTACGTATTCCATTTGGCTTAATGACCTGTGTCACAGGTGTATCAGGCTCAGGTAAATCAACGCTTATCAACGACACTTTATTTAAGCTGGCTCATACCGAGTTAAATGGCGCAACAACCGCAGAAGCGGCACCGTATAAGTCAATTCAAGGTCTGGATCATTTTGATAAAGTCATTGATATTGACCAAAGCCCCATTGGCCGTACTCCGCGCTCAAACCCTGCAACTTACACCGGTATTTTTACCGGTATTCGTGAGCTATTTGCAGGCACTCAGGAAGCCCGTTCACGAGGCTATAAAGTGGGTCGTTTTAGCTTTAACGTGAAAGGTGGTCGTTGTGAGGCGTGCCAAGGCGATGGCGTAATCAAGGTAGAAATGCACTTTTTACCGGATGTGTATGTGCCTTGTGATGTGTGTAAGGGTCAGCGCTATAATCGCGAAACACTCGAAGTACAGTACAAAGGTAAAAACATTCACCAAGTACTCGAAATGACTGTTGAAGATGCCCGTGAGTACTTTGATAAAATTCCCGCTATTGCACGTAAACTACAAACCTTAATGGATGTCGGCTTGTCGTATATTCGCTTAGGTCAAGCTGCAACGACTCTTTCAGGTGGTGAAGCGCAGCGTGTGAAACTGGCTCGTGAACTGTCAAAACGCGATACGGGTAAAACCTTATATATCCTTGATGAACCAACTACGGGTTTACACTTTGCTGATATTCAGCAATTATTGGTAGTGCTCCACCGTTTACGCGATCACGGTAACACCATAGTCGTTATTGAGCATAATCTTGATGTGATTAAAACCGCAGACTGGATTGTCGATTTAGGTCCAGAAGGCGGTTCAGGTGGGGGAGAAATTTTAATTTCTGGTACACCTGAAGAGGTCGCTGATTGTGAGCGTTCACACACTGGAAGATACTTAAAACCACTACTATAAAAAGGATATTGCGTGCGTAGGTATTTAAAAATTGCAAAATGGCGCGCGAATAAACAGCTTCAACAACAGCAGCGTAGCTGGCAGCCACATAAAACAAAGCTGGTTGAACGTATACAAGCCATTTGGTTTAACTTAAGTACCGCGCAAAAGCTTTATCTGTTAGCATTAAGCAGCCTGATTGTTCTACAATCGGGCTGGTTAAGTGCAACCATTACGATCATAGCACTCGTTATAGAGTTTTGGCCGAAATTTAATCAGCTTTGGCATTCACTTGCAGGCAAAGCGTTAATTTTAATCTTCTACGCCAGTATCGCTAACTTTGTATTGGCCGGTGCGAGCGGTATTGTAAACGATGTAACTCATGTCTCATCTACTCACTTTAACTACACGCATAACTTTGCCACTCTCTTATATTTACCCCCTTGGGCGATGGGCATTAGCCTAGCGACCCTATTATTATTTCAACTTTTTTTACCCTTCTATATTTTTGCTTTATTACTGATAAAACCATTTGGCTCTGAGCGAATTAAGTTTATAAGCCAAAGCTATTCGCCACTATTAACCGCCATAGTGCGCTTTGTATTAGCGTCAGTGGTATTGATTAACCTAATTTCCTTTATTGACGACCAACCGCCTGAAGAAGTACTCGACAACATTGTCAGCACCTTTGCAGATAGTAAAGCCATTGCTAAAGAGTCAGGTGAAGAGCAACAAAAAGCGGTTGAAGAACTCAGTGAAAAAATAGAACAACAATTGCCAGACAGCTCAGAGAAACCACTCACACCAAAGCCTGACATAAATCTTGACGGTGATGGCGAAACAGCCGAAAACCTTCGCCAGTTTTTAGATACCAAAGGCTACTTTGAACGCAGTAAACGCTTAATTGCCATGTTTGCATACAGCTTTGAGGCAGATAGTTACTCCCGCTGCGTAAAAACAGAAAACAGTAAAGCGGTTGAACTCAATGATTATGAAATTGTGCAAGTAACCCCAGATAACAATGCGGAGTATGGCTACCGCTTTGAAGTGATAGCTTGTGACTCACCAGGTATCTTGCCAGTTACTAAATAGCAGACAAAAAAATACCGCTATTCAGCGGTATTTTTATTTCAATAATTTGTTGAAAAGCTTACGGACGAGGGATAAAACCTACCGCATCGTAAACAGCTTTTAATGTTTTTTCAGCGCGGATACTCGCCTTTTCAGCACCTGATTTCATAATGCTATCAAGTAGTGACTGATCTTCGCGAATTTCTTTAAAGCGCGCTTGAATTGGCTCAATCATATTAACAACAGCTGCTGCTGTGTCTTTTTTCAGGTGACCATACATTTTGTCTTCATATTCAGGCACTAAGTCTTCAATTGAGCGCTTAGTTGCAACTGATAATAAAGTGAGTAAGTTAGATACACCTGGTTTTTCTTCACGATCAAAGTAGATACGCGCTTGCTCGTCAGAATCTGTTACTGCTTTTTTCAGTTTCTTTTCTATCTTCTTCGGCTCATCTAATAACATGATGTAACCGTTTGGATTTTCATCTGACTTAGACATTTTTTTCAACGGATCTTGCAGGCTCATTACACGTGCACCAAACTCAGGGATGTATGGTTCAGGTAGTTTAAACACATCACCGTATAAGTTATTGAAACGTGTTGCAATATCCCGTGTTAACTCAAGATGTTGCTTTTGATCTTCACCCACTGGCACTTGATCAGCCTGATATAACAAGATATCAGCCGCTTGCAGCACAGGGTAAGAGAATAAACCCACATTTACGTTATTCGCATGCTTTGACGACTTATCTTTAAACTGCGTCATACGGTTAAGCTCACCCATTTGCGCATAACAGTTTAAAACCCAGCTAAGCTGAGCATGTTCAGGCACTTGAGATTGTACAAATAGTGCCGATTTCTCAGGGTCGATACCACATGCTGCATACAGCGCAATACCGTCAAGCACGCGAGAGCGTAGTTGCTCTGGATCTTGACGTACAGTAATGGCGTGTAAATCTACTAACATAAAGAAACTTTCGTGGTCTTCCTGTAGCTTAAGCCACTGGTTAATAGCGCCAACATAGTTGCCTATTGTCATACCACCGGTTGGCTGAATGCCGCTTAACACTACTGGTTTACTCATGATGTTCCTTTATATTTTTACTTAAAAAGACGAATTTAAAATGCACTTACCTTTGGGTAAGAACAGGTATTATATCTAAGAAATTCTCGCAGAGGTACTCTGGATTGAAATCAGCGAGGTTTTCACCTTGGTTATAGCCGTAGCTTAGCGCAACAACTTCAATATTAGCCGCTTTGGCAGCCAAAATATCACTTTTTGAGTCGCCTATCATAACCGCTTTTTCTGGGCTTACATCAAGTTGCTGACATGCAAACTGCAAAGGCTCAGGTGATGGTTTCTTTGCCATATCATCACCACAGACAATCAGCTGAAAATGGCTGGTCAGTGAGAGTTTATCAAGTAACTTCTCGGTAAAACGACGTGCCTTATTGGTGATCACCACTTTAGGCACACCAGCAAGCGCAGCAAGCCCTGTTTCTACATGCTGATAAAGCGCACTATAGTCACCCACAACGTGGTCATAATGCTGATAAAACAAATTAATAGCGCGCTCAGCAAGGGCTTCGTCTAAATGTTCACTGATTTGCATATCGCCACTCAAGCCGCGCTTAACAAGTGTTTCTATCCCATTTCCCACCCAGCTTTCGACCAACTTTTGGCTAACAACTGGAAATGCTAAGTCAGTCAGAGTCAGGTTCATTGCAATATATAAATCATAAACACTGTCGACTAAGGTGCCATCTAAATCAAAAAATGCTGCATCGTATTTCATGAATCAACCTTCGCAAGTTCACTGCGCATTGCATCGATTACCGCTTTATAATCTGGTTGATTAAAAATCGCAGAGCCTGAGACAAACATATCAGCGCCCGCTTTTGCTATTTCGGCAATATTATCAATACCCACACCACCATCAACTTCTAAACGAATATTGCGACCTGAGTCATCAATAATTTTACGCGCTTGGCGAAGCTTCTCGAGGGTATGAGGAATAAAGCTTTGGCCGCCAAAGCCTGGGTTAACCGACATTAATAACACTACATCGACTTTATCGAGTACATGTTCAAGGTAGCTAAGACTGGTTGCAGGGTTGAACACCAGACCTGCTTGGCAGCCACTGTCTTTTATGAGCTGCAAGGTGCGATCAATATGTTCACTGGCTTCAGGGTGAAAACTAATAATTGAAGCGCCTGCTTCTGCAAAGTCTGGGATAATTCGATCGACTGGTTTTACCATGAGATGTACATCAATCGGTGCCGTCACGCCGTAGTCACGCAGTGCTTTACAAATCATCGGGCCAAAAGTTAGGTTTGGCACATAATGGTTATCCATTACATCAAAATGTACAACATCAGCGCCACTTGCGAGTACACGATCAACATCTTCACCTAAGCGAGCAAAATCGGCCGAGAGTATAGACGGGGCTATTAAATACTTTTGTAATGTTTCCAACATGAGAAATTCCATTATAATTTGCGACAGCAAGAAGAGCGCATAATGTAACCCAATAGCTAGCCGATTAAAACACTGCGCTCTTTGTGAGGTAAATAAATACAGTGAACTAGTCCATTCAGCTAACTAAACTTGAGTATGAGTAATAAATTATTTAATTTATTCGCATAGTTAGGTTTTAACACACAAAAATTAAACATAAAGCTTACCTCAAGACACTAATTTTATTAATTTTTCCTTAAATTCAGCAGTAATTAAGTTTGTTATTTGAGCAATTGTTAGGTATGCTTGGCAAAATAACATAAACAAAGGTTATTACCATGCGTGCTTTTAAAACTGGGATCTTAATCGCGTCCGCACTGACTGTTGCTGCTTTTGCACATTCGCTTTCAACTGCGAATGACGACTTTTTATTAACTGCATCAAATTGTCAATGTAACACAACAGGCCTTTCTACAAGTGCTAATCAATGTATGCAAGCCGAACAAGAAACTGGTTGGTTTTCTTGGCTTACAGGCGATAGCCGCAGCGCACAATTCCATTATTTAGATTTACTAGAATTACTAACAAGTAGTGAAGAATCAAAAAAAGTTAGTAGTTTAGGCTCGAAATTTTAAGCCCGATGAGTAAGTTTTTTAGCGCATTACAAAGTGTTTTCGCTGCTTTTTTTGGTGTGCAATCAGAAAACAAACGTCAGGCCGATTTCAAAGAGCACTCATTAAGCACAATCATTGTTATTGCTCTTGTGTTATTTAGCTTATTCGTAGCGGCTATTTATTTCACCGTTTCTTTGGTGCTAAATACATAGCCATCAACTCGTTTACTTTATTCCGCGAGCCCCCTTTTGGGCTAATTGTGCGTTTCACCTGAATCTCATCAAGTGCTGCTTGGCTGTATATTTTCCGAGTCCACACTGTATCGTGGTTTGAGATAAGCACTGGAGTGTTATTTTCAAATGCTGTTTGCTCTGCCAGATTTGCTAGGTTAGCTTGATCATCTAAATTAAAGCCCCCTTTCGCATACGAGGTAAATGAGGCCGTTTTACTTAACGGCACATAAGGTGGATCGCAATAAACAACCGCATTTTCAGGAATAAGCTTAAATACTTCGTCATAACCTAAGCAAGTAAAGGTTGCTTGCTGTGCTTTGTGCGCAAAAAAGCTCATTTCTTTTTCAGGAAAATATGGGCGCTTATATTTACCAAAAGGCACATTAAAAATGCCTTTGAGGTTGTAGCGACATAAGCCATTGTAGCCATGGCGATTCATGTATAAGAATAAGATAGCACGCTCATACACATCATTGCTTTGATTAAACTGAACACGATACTCATAATAAGCTTCAGGATGATTGTTTAATTCAACGAATAGTTTTTTCGCATCACTAATAAACTCATCCGGAGTGCGTTTTAGTTCGGTATATAGGTTGATAAGGTCTGCATTGATATCATTAAGAATGTAATGCTTGAAATCTGTATTTAAGAAAACAGAACCTGCACCAACAAAAGGCTCAACTAAGGTATCAGCGCTCGCGCTCGCTTTTTTTAAACGGGCATGAATATCTTCTACTAAGCTGTATTTTCCACCTGCCCACTTAAGGAAGGCTCTGGTCTTTTGCTGCATCTGCTCTTAACTTCAATTCAGTGTTGCGCGATTCTACACTAATCTGTTTTATTTTACTGATCTAGTGAGGCGATTTCTTGCTTAATTTTACTTATTTTTTTGTAAAAAGGCTGATTTTTACGCACATTATCAGAAAGCTGTAAAGCAGCCTTTTTTGCGTCACCTAAGGTTTTATAACTGCCGGAAGTAACAATCCACCAACGTGTACCATTACGTAGGGCTTGGTATATGTGAACTGTATCCTGTAAGTTATTTTCTGTAATAAACTTATCGGTAATTTCTTGTTTAGTTACAGCCAGCAGTTGAATAACAAAGTGCTCATCAGGTTCAGCTAAGTACCAGGCATTTCCTGTTAACGTTGCAACCTCAGCGGGCTCTGTTAGCTGCTTTTGCTCCGCGGGTGCATCTTCTAAACCAGTGGCGGTATCATCACTTTCTGCCGTTTCTTGAGGTTCAGCAGGTACAGGAATAGCTAAACTATCAACAATTGCTGATACGTTATTTTCATGTGATAGCGTAGCAACAGGTTGTTCTTGCTCATTACTTTGTTGCTGAGCGGTTTCAATAGGTGCTTTTTCAAGTGCTTTGTCAGTTGGTGCTATGATTTTTTCAGCTGGCAGCGCAGTGGCTACCTTTGCTGTTGTATCTTGTTGATAATGCTCTTTCCACCACTCGGTCATATCGGCCTTGTATAAAAAGCCAATTATCAGCAGCATGGTCGTTAACAGTAATAAGAGTAAGTAGAGTAATTTATAACTTTTTTCAGGTTCACGAATATCAGCGGTGTGTTCTTGTGGCTGCCAAGCCAATAAAAGAGCTGGATTACCCTTTGCTTCTTCAACAAAAGTGCGAAAAACAGGGTCTTCTTCAACTGGCAAGTTAGGAAAGAACCAACGCATTAATTGTTTACTCTCACTCATATTGAGGGCTTCAAGATGAATTTCTACGGCTTGTGTAAACTGCCCTACCGATTGCGAGGCTATTAGGATATAGAGCGTGCTGGGGCTTTGCTTGGCAATAAGCTCAAGCTGCTGAACAAGCTCTTCTGATAGGTGACGACCACCATCGATAACCCATAAACAATCGCCACATGGCTGCTGCTTATAGAGCTGATAAAAGTTCTCTGAAAGTGTTAATGAGTGATCGATAAGCGGGTTGCGAAAATTCTGTTCGAGTAAATCAGTAACAAATTGTTGATCCGTCATCTTACCGTTAAGTTGCACAAAAGCTTTATTAAACTCAAGATACTTATCGGTAATAAAAGTTTCTAATAGATAACTTTTCCCTAAACCAGAAGGACCTAATAAACATATCAGGTTTTGCCCATATTCAAACTGTAGGGCGATTCGATCAACTAGCGCAGCACGGCTAGGCAATATTTGCGATTGCATTAGCGTATAAGTAAATCACAAACCTGCTGATCAGTTACATCACTAACCAGCGCACATTGACCAAATTTTGTAGGAAGAATAAAGCGAATGGTGCCTTTTTTATTTTTCTTATCTTTGCGCATGTGGGTAAGAAACTGCTCGCAAGTCATCTCATCTGGCGCTTCCACAGGTAAGTCGTATTGAGCAATAAGCGCTTCAATACGTTCAACCTCTTGCTGTGATAAATCATTACGCTTGTGTGCTAGTCTTGCCGCCAATACCATACCCGCTGCAACCGCTTCACCGTGTAGCCAATTACCATAGCCCATCTGTGCTTCAATCGCATGACCAAACGTATGACCTAGATTCAATAATGCACGCAGGCCCGCTTCTTTTTCATCTTCAGCAACAATAAGCGCTTTAATTTCGCAGCAACGGTAAATCACGTGTTGTAAAGTTTGCTCATCGAGTGATTTAAGGTTGGCAATATTTTGCTCAAGGTAAGCAAATAATTCTGTATCGTAGATCAGGCCATACTTAATGACTTCAGCCATACCTGCTGCAAACTCACGCTCAGGCAACGTATGCAAAGACTTAGTATCAATGAACACCGCTTGTGGCTGATAGAAAGCGCCAATCATGTTCTTACCTAACGGATGATTTACCGCTGTTTTACCACCCACCGAGGAATCGACCTGTGATAGTAAGGTTGTTGGTACTTGTATAAACGGCACGCCACGTTGATAACACGCTGCCACAAAGCCCGTTAAGTCGCCAACCACACCACCACCCAAAGCTATTAAGCAGGTGTCTCGGCCACAGTTATGCTCAAGTAAAAATGCTGAAATCTTTTCAAACCACTCTAGTGACTTGTATTGTTCACCATCAGGAATAATAAAAGAGAGCGGATTAAGATCAGCCAACGACCTCATTACATCATCTAAATATAAAG
Source organism: Pseudoalteromonas sp. L21 (assembly GCF_021728035.1). NCBI lineage: Bacteria > Pseudomonadati > Pseudomonadota > Gammaproteobacteria > Alteromonadales > Pseudoalteromonadaceae > Pseudoalteromonas > Pseudoalteromonas sp. L21. Next base: position 137,572 of record NZ_JAKKCV010000005.1, read on the forward strand.
GTGCAATAGTGTCGTTGGTGATAATAACAGGTCGACAATCACCGATATGTTCACGGAGTCGACCTTGGTATTGAAGTGCAGATTGACCAATATAAATAGGATAACTTCGCTCGTCCAAATTAACAGTTAATTCAAGCATCGCTAGTTTCCTTTTATTCTTGGTTTTTAAAAATCTAATTTCTCGATGATTTGATTAGCAACAACTTTTGCGCTTTGTTCATCAGTGCGGACAACAAAATCAGCGACTTCTTTGTATAGCGGTTCGCGTTCTTCAGCTAAGCGCTCTAATACATCGCGCGGTGCTTCTTCTGTTTGCAATAATGGACGACGCTTGTCGCGCTGCGTGCGTGCAACTTGCTTTTCGATCGGCGTTTCAAGGTATACAACAATACCACGAGCAGAAAGCTTGTTACGTACTTCTTTACTGATCACAGAACCACCACCGGTTGCAAGAACGATACCTTGCATCTCAGTTAAGTCTGAAATAACAGTTTCTTCACGAAGTCGAAAGCCCTCTTCACCCTCAAGATCGAATACCCAAGCAATATCTGCTCCAGTACGACGCTCGATCTCTTGATCTGAATCGAAAAATTCAAGGTGTAATTGGTCAGCAATGTGACGACCAATTGTGCTTTTGCCAGCCCCCATAGGGCCCACTAGAAATATATTACGTTTCTCAGCCATATCTTTTTAGTACAAACGAACTCTAAAATTTGAAATAAAACCCCGCCTAACGACCTGGCCCCAAAATTAAGGAGGGGATTATCTCAGTAATTGATTGGGTATTTCAAGTCAATTAACATAAAAAGCCAGATAACGAGCAATTAAACAGGTTAATTGCTCGTTGATTAAGAAAAAATCACCTAATCGATTTGGATTTTTGGTGTTACGAAGATCAGTAACTCTCTTTTTTCATTAAATTCACTGGTGCTTCTAAACAAAACACCTAAGTACGGAATATCACCCAATAGGGGGACTTTCTTTGTTGAATTGACGATTTGCTGTTGGAAAATACCGCCAAGCACAACCGTCTGTCCGTTTTCAACCAACACTTGTGTTTGAATCTGTTGGGTATCAATCGCTACAGCAGGTCCTGTTGGTGTCTGAACAGTGTCACCGCGTGTATCTTGTGTAATCACAAGATCTAAGATGACTTTGTTATCTGGCGTGATGTGCGGTGTTACTTCTAAGCTTAATACTGCTTTTTTAAAGCTCACCGTTGTTGCACCACTTGATGCCGCTTCAACATAAGGGATCTCAGTACCTTGTTCTATGCGCGCTTTTTGCTGGTTTGCTGTTGTAATACGAGGACTTGCAATAATTTCACCTTTGTTTTCTTCCTCAAGCGCTGTCAGCTCTAAATCAATTAAGGTGCCATTTGCAAGTTTTGCTACATGCATACCAATGCTTCCCGCAGGGTTTGAGATTGGTAAATTAACGTTGAGTCGATCAGACAAATTAGGAATAACCCCATTCGAAATCGTCTCTGCACCTTCTAATGTGCCAGCAATCCCATCACTCCCTTGTTGATCACTAAAGCCCCAACGAACCCCCAAGTCTTCTTGAACATTGTCTCGTACTGTTACCATACGTGACTCAATCACCACTTGTTTTACCGGAATATCTAAGGTTTCAACCATACGGCGAACACTTTCAATACTCTTTGCGGTATCTTTGATTAGCAGTGTATTAGTACGTTTATCAACTGACACACTACCACGCGCAGAAATGATACTATTGGTGTCGGTTTTTAATAAGTCCGCAAACTCTTCTGCTTTTGCGTAGTTAAGGCGAATGTACTCACTGTATAGAGGTTCTAAGTCTTCAACTTGTTGTTTCGCTTTTAACTCTTTTGCTTCTCGGGCTGCAAGCTCTTCAGATGGCGCAACCATTAAAATCGTGCCATCCATACGTTTGTCTAAACCTTTGACTTTTAACACAACGTCCAGCGCTTGATCCCATGGTACACCTTCTAGGCGTAATGTGATGTTTCCTGTTACAGAGTCACTGGTCACTAGATTAAACTCATTATAGCCAGCAATAATCTGCAAAACGGCGCGCACCGGAATATCTTGAAAGTTTAAGGTCATTGGTCGACCTTGATACTCTATACCACCATCAAGGTAGGCTCGCTGTGAATCATCTTTTTCAACAGTGAGGGTGAAAATATTTTCTATTTGTTGATGAGTAAATTTAAACGCCGCATTAGGCTCAATGACAACACGGCTCATATTACCCTCTTTAAAGGTTTCGATTGAGCTAACCACAGTGCCAAAATCAAGTACATCTAATTGATAAAGTAGATCATCTAAAATATCTGTGTGATGAAACTCTGCAACAATTTTCCCACCACTTTCGTGAACGTCGATGGCAGCTTGCGTATCTTGCAGAAATACAAGTACACGCCCTTCTCCCTTTTCACCACGGCGAAAATCTATCGACTGAATTGTATTGATATAATTGTTCTTTGCAGAAAGAGGATCGGCTTCGTCGGATGTGATTGGATTGTCCGAAACATGCAAGCTGACTATGTTATCTTTAGCGGTTGTTTTATAAATTTTCAAACGCTCTAAAGACACTGTCACTTTTAGACCTTCAGAAGTCATTGTGCTTGTCACATGCTTTATACCCGCTTGGTTTACGGCTACATCACGAACACCGTTATCAACGCCTACATCACTGAATAGCATCTCAATACGAGCTGGCGTATTATACACCTGCACTTTTGGCTCAAAGGTAAGTGCTTCATCAAAGACGAGTTGTAATTGTGTCTCGCCCTTCATTAATGGGTTATAACGTATGTCATATAATAATGGAGCGGCTACAGCAGCTTGCGCCATAAAAAAAGCTAATGCAGCTAATATATATTTATGCATATCATTTAACCAAGTCGTTGCTTTATGCATTTTGTTTTTACTTTTCATACGATTAACTTGCACCATTTGTATTTGCCTCTAACATTTCTAGTTTTGTCAGACGCTCTTTCCAACAACCAGCCCCATCAGGGATTAATTCTAATAATTGTATATAATTGTCATGCACTTCTTTTATTTCGCCATGATACAAACCAAGATAATTACCAACAGTAACCCGATAAAGAGTTTCATCAGCCGCTTTGATCAGTGCCCATGTTTGACCACTTCGGCCAATTGTTCCTTTCATTGATAAATTATCAAGCGGGTATTTTTCTAGTGGCTGGCGAACACGGTCAGGATCGGGATGTAAGCAGTTTTTTACCTGCACGAGATTATTTTGAATAATTTCAGGCTTAGGGGCGACAAATGGGCTGCGCATTTTACCCGCACTGTATTCAAAATACTCAAAATTCGCCATTTGTGGAATCGGCTCGACCTTCGGCGTTGTGCTTGCTTTAACCTGATCAATAAACTCTTTTTGCTCAGAGGTATCATCGTTACAGGCACTGAGCAATAAACTCATCATGATTACTAAGGGGAACTGTTTCACTTTTTAGTCCCTCCTTCATAACGGTATGTTTTAGCCACAACACTAAACGTTAACTCATCATTCCCTAAGGTTTGAATTGTGAAATCATGAAGGCTGACAATACGAGGAAGCTGTGCGACTTTACCAACAAAATCACCAAACTCATGATAAGTACCCACAACCTCTATTTTTATTGGTAACTCAGTATAAAATTCTTTTTCTATTTCAGGTAACCAACCAATTTTTAAGAATGTAAGGCCGCTGGTTGTTCCCACATAAGATAAATCATCGAGTAATCCAGGGGTTTCATTTGAGGTCGGTAAGCGCTTCAATAGCTGCGAGAACTTTTCTTCCATATCAATCATTTGTTGGCGATACAGTTCTAAATTACTGGCTATAGCGTACTTTTGCTTATAGGTGGTGCGCAATTGGGTTTCTTTCTCAACAGCGGCTTGGTAACTCGCGATTTCATCAGACACCAATAAGCTGTAACTAAAGTAAAGTACAATAGCTGCAACAAAGCTACAACACAGAACTTTAACGGCGATAGGCCAATCGCCCATGTTTTCGAGCTCTATTTCATTCCAATCTATTTCTGTTAACGATTTGATATCAAGGTTCATTGCGCGCCTCGCCTATCTTATCAAATGGCTTAACATAAAATTCCATATTAAAGTCACTCAGTAGTCTTGATGTTTGTTCACCTGCAACAATACCTTGCATGATAGGTCGTTCAAGTAAATAAGAGCCTTGAACTTGGCGTAGCATGGTTGATAAACGGTTATTTGACTCGCTACGACCAACAACATGAATACTATTACCGCGGCGCTCTAATTTAGTTAAATACACTCCCGCAGGCACTATTTTCGCAACTTCGTCCATAATTTGCGTACCCAGGTTACGACTGCTTTGTAACTCTTCGATTAAGCGCATACGTTGTTGTAAGCTTTCTTTCTTTTTATCCAACTCGTTAATTTCACGAATACGTTGATTCAGTAATGCTATTTCTGTGTTCAAAAAATCATTTTTAATATTTTGCCCTTCGCGCAGACCGCTATAAAAAGAGCTCAGGATGTACATACTCAAGAAGCAAACCACCACAACTGCAAACAAAATAGTGACAAATTTATTTTGTGACTCTTTTCGTTGCTGTTCACGCCAAGGTAGCAGGTTTATATGTGGCATGATGAAAAGCTCCTTAATGCTAACCCTGTCGCTATTGCAAATTGCGTACGATGACGTTGTAAAACGTTACGATCTATCTTTGGGGCTATCTCAATATTAGCAAAAGGTTCTGCAACCACTGTATGGATCCCTAATTCTTCAATCAATAGACGGTCTAACCCATCTATCATGGCGGTTCCACCGGTTAAAACAATATAATCGACCTGATCTTTACCACTGGTTGTTAGGAACATTTGCACAGCACGCCTTACTTGCTGTAAAAGCGATGTTTGAAATGGTGCAAGCACCTCAAAGGTATAATTAGGGGGTAAATCACCGGTTGTTTTACCAATTTCAGCTTCATCAAAACTCTTGTTGTAATAACTGACAATACTATTAGTGTATTGGTCACCACCAAATACTTGGTCACGGGTATATATCGTTTCACCCGCTTGAACAACACTCACCAGCATCAATACAGCACCGATATCAACGACGGCTACACACTTGTTAAAAGCATCACTTGGTAGCTGCTGATAGTAGATGTCCATGGCACGGCTCAATGCGTAGCTTTCAACATCAACAACTTTCGCTTTCAGGTTGGCTGTTTCAAGTGCACTAACCCGTGCCTCTACACTTTCAGTTCGCGCAGCAGAGAGTAAAACATTCACTTTACTTGGATCAGCTTCATTGATTGAAAGTTTTTCGAAATCAATATTAACCTCATCAAGTGGATAAGGAATGAGGCTGTCGGCTTCAATGGCAATTTGCGACTCTAATTCAGCATCAGTTAATGATACATCCATAAAAATAACTTTCGTGATCACGGTTTGTCCAGACACGGCTACGGCCGCGGACTGAACTGATTTGGGTAGTTTCTTTTTTAATTTAGTAATCACATTGCCAATTGCTTCAATATCTTGGATTGATCGTTCAGATATTGCGCCTTTAGGCATAGGTTCTATCGCTAAAGCCTCAAGTCGCAAACCTGCGTCTGTTTTCTGCAACAACACCGCTTTGATACAATGCGATCCAATGTCGATCCCTACCATCATAGATGAAGGCTTTTTAAATAGTTGACTTAGCATGTTTGCAACTTGGCCTTTGTTTTAATAATAAACAAGTTATAATTTTTGTCTGAAAAAATATTATTCATTTTTTAATCAATATATACTAGCAGTCTCCGATTCTAATTGGGAGTCTATTTAGGGAAAATATAAGTGATTTTATTAAAGAGAACTTTACAATTTATTATCATCTGCTCGTTTTTAGGCCTTATTACTTTAGTCGGTCTATACTATTACGTTAAACCTGACATTCCTAGCGTTCAGGTACTAAAAGACGTTCAGTTACAGACACCTATGCAGGTTTTTTCTCGGGACGGCTTATTGATTAATCAATTTGGTGAAAAACGACGTATTCCCGTCACGATAGATCAAATACCACAGCCACTCATTGATGCAATTTTGGCAACTGAAGACAACCGCTTTTACGAACACATAGGGATTGACCCTATTGGTATTGTTCGCTCTGCCATTGTACTCATATCCACAGGTGAAAAGAAACAAGGCGCAAGCACTATAACTATGCAGTTAGCTCGTAACTTTTTCTTAACTCGAGAAAAAGCTTATATTCGTAAGGTCAAAGAAATTTTCATCGCACTGCATATTGAAAGTATTCTTAGTAAAGATGAAATTCTTGAGTTGTACTTAAATAAAATTGAGCTTGGAAATCGAGCTTTTGGTATTGGTGCCGCCGCCCAAGTTTACTACGGTAAAGAACTAAACGAACTAACCCTTGCGCAAATGGCGATGATTGCAGGCTTACCAAAAGCCCCCTCTGCTTTAAACCCTATCCGAAACCCTGTACGTGCCAAAGCACGTCGAAACGTAGTGCTTGGTCGTATGTATACAGAAAAATACATCACACAAGCGCAATATGATGAAGCAACTAGTGCCCCTATCACAGCTAAGTTTCACGGCGCTGAAATTGATGTATACGCGCCCTATATTTCAGAAATGGTACGTGCAGAAATGGTCGCCCGTTTTGGTCATGAACGCGCTTACAATACTGGCTTTAGAGTATTTACAAGTATCGATTCTGAAATACAACAAGCTGCACAAGATGCTTTAGTCAATAACCTCCATGCTTACGATATGCGTCATGGCTATCGAGGTGCAACAGCTCAGCTATGGGATAGCGAAACAGAAAATCCTCTTAACAAAGACGCGATTTTAGAAAAACTAAAAGACGTTAAAGAGTTTGGTCCATTATTAACAGGTGTCGTTACCCAAGTTGCAGAACAATCAATTCAAGTGTTGCTAAAAAATGGCGAACAGGTAACGGTTGAATGGGATGGCTTAAAGTGGGCGCGTAAATATATCACTCGCTACCGTCAAAGCTTCCCACCAAAAACAGCTGCTGAAATCCTCACAGCGGGTGCGCAAATATGGCTTCGTAAAAACACTGATGACAGCTACATTTTGAGCCAAATACCAGAGGCATCAAGTGCATTGGTATCCCTCGACCCACAAGATGGCCGTATTAAGGCTATCGTTGGGGGCTACAGCTTTGAGCAAAGCCAATACAACCGTGCTGTTCAAGCAAAACGTCAAGTAGGGTCAAATATAAAACCGTTTATCTACTCAGCGGCACTTGAAAACGGCTACACCTTGGCATCTATTTTAAATGATGCGCCAATAAATCAGTGGGATAAAAGCCAAGGTGTTGCATGGCGTCCAAAGAACAGCCCTGCAGTGTATAACGGCCCTATTCGTATCCGCCGTGCCCTTGCACAATCTAAAAACGTGATCTCTGTAAGGTTACTACGCGGTGTTGGCTTACAACGCACCGCAGACCACCTACTCAAATTCGGCTTTTTGAATAGCGATATTAACCGCAGTGAATCCCTTGCATTAGGCAGTGCTTCAATTACACCGCTTGAACTTGCCAGAGGGATGAGTAGCTTTGCTAATGGTGGACACCTCATCACCCCGTATTTTATTACTGAAATACAGGATTCTTCTGGCAATACGATATTTAAAACACAGCCAGAGCTTGCGTGTGACACGCCCGAGCCGACATCATTTACAAGTTATACAGCTGACAGTGACCAGTTAAATTCAGCACAACCTGATACTGCGCCACGTTGTGCACCGCGTATTATTTCAAAGCAAAATGCTTTCTTAATTTCACAAGCGATGCATAGCGCAATTTGGGGTGGCGGTAGTTGGACCCACAAAACGGGCTGGAGTGGTACAGGCTGGCGAGCTCAAGCACTTGAGCGCCGTGATCTTTCTGGTAAAACCGGTACAACCAATGACTCTGTGGATACTTGGTTTAGTGGTTTTAATCGAAATGTAATGACCTCAGTGTGGGTTGGTTTCGATAACCCAGGTAACCCACTTGGCCGTTCAACCTACAATAATAATCTAGATAAATCACAAATATCTGGTGCAGAGTCTGGTGCTAAAACAGCTCAACCTGCTTGGGTTGATTTTATGCGAGTCGCACTCGATGGCATGCCTGAGGCACCTATTGAGTTACCTGAAGGACTGGTGTCTGTTCGTATTGACTTAGCCACGGGCTTGCTTAGTCATAAAAATGATTATACCAGCCGCTTTGAGTACTTTATTAAGGGCACAGCCCCTACGAAATATGTACTCGATCAGCCAACTGATGTATTCGAAGAAAATCTTTCAACAGAAGAAGAGCTATTTTAGCTAATTGAGTGTAATAAAAAGACCCCCAGTAATTGGCATGTCCAACTATTGGGGGTCACTTCATTTGGCGGTTTTTTATTACACGATAAACAAGATTTATTTTAGGTTGTTCACCAACCAGTACAAATCAGAATGAACCCCTGCCGCAGTGACTTCTTTTCCTGCACCTGGGCCTTGTATTACCAAAGCGTTCTCAGTGTACCACTGTGAGTTAATAACAAAGATATTGTCACCTGGCTTAAGGCTTGCCAGCACATCGTCTTTTGCTACATTAACTAGACCAACTTCAGCTTTCACGTTGCCATGAGTAATGGTAATCGCGCCGGTATAGCGAACAAGCTTATTTTCGACTTGTGCTTGCTCAGCTTTTATCTTCATAAATTCATCAAGTAAATGCTTATTTGCTAAGAAATCTTGCCAACTACCCGCGGCCAACTCTTCAGGCATTAATGGTGTTAAAGCAATATCATCAAGCTCTAAATCAAGACCAAGATCACGTGCTAAAATAAGCAGCTTACGTTGCATATCTCGACCCGACAAATCTTCACGAGGATCAGGCTCTGTGTAACCCATTTGCTGTGCTTTTAGTACTAAATCAGAAAACGGCACGCTGCCATCATAACTGCTGCATAACCACGACAGAGTACCGGAAAAAACCCCTTCAATACGGTTAATTTTATCGCCACTGTTTTGCAGATCAGCGAGTGCAAAGTTGATAGGCAAACCTGCACCAACACTGGTGTTATAACGCCATAATAAATTACGCTCAGCTAAATTACTGCGTAAGTTTTGATACCAACTATTAGCTGCCGTACCAGCATATTTATTAGCACTGATCAGGTGGCAGTTTAGCTCAACAAAATCAGGGTATAAAAGGCTAAACGCTTCACTAGCTGTGATATCTACGATCACTTTGTGCTCATAATCGAGTTCACTAATACGTGTTAATAGCTCTTCTTTTTCGTAGTTTTGTGCTTCATTTTGCCACTGTTCTTGCCACATCTCAGTGTTTAAACCACTAGCACTAAACAGCATTTGCTTGGAGCGAAGTAAAGCGACCACTTTCACTTCATAGTGTTCTGAAAGGCGTTTTAGCTGCGCTTGTAGTTGTGAAAGAAACACCTCCCCAACATTACCCAGCCCAGCAACAATCACAGCCAACTCTTGGCCTTTATTAATTAACTTGTCGTGTAGTAAGGTCAGCACGTCACTATCAATCGCTTGGTCTTTTAAAACTAATACGTAGTTTTCATCTTGCTGTACAAAGCGTGTGTTGATACTTTGCTCTTTTAATAACGCCGTTGTTTGCTCTGCGAGTGAGCTAATATCACTACTTGGCGCTACCACCGCACAACCACTTAAATTAGACTCAACAATATTGGCACGCCCTGCAAGGTAACTTACAACTTGATGTGTACACGAGCCTGGCACTAACAGATAGGTATCGCCGGCTTTTACAAAGTGATGCAGGCTATGCTGAATCAACTGGCTCAATTCACCCACTTCGCCACTACTTAATTTATCAATACGAAGCAAGTCAATGTTATCAAGGGTCGTAATAAAACGTTTAGCTTTACTGTACCCCTCTTTTACAACCTCTGTTGGGCTTGCCTCACAGTCAAAGCTGCTTCTTACAACGAGTTTAATGTCGCTACCTTTTAGCGGCGACAATGTCTTAGCATGCAATACAGGGTTACCTAAACGGGCTAACAAATTCGCTTGTTCACGGCATACCTTGTTATACTTAACAGCATTTTTAACTTTGCGAGGATCTGTACTAAATACACCTTGTGTATCAGTCCAAATTGAAACTTGCTTTGCAAAGGTATAACTAGCCAGTAGTGTGGCACTATAGTCACTGCCATTGCGCCCTAGGGTTACGGTATTGCCTTGGCAATCAGCGGCAATAAACCCCGTCACAACATTGATCTGGTTATGGTTGATTAACTCACTGCAACTTTGCTGATTTTTTTGATGCAACAATTGGCCATCATGCAAAGTAAAGAGCTGTCTTGCATCAACATCTTTAGATTCTAAACCGAGTTGATTTAAATAGGCTGCAAGTAACCGAGCAGACCAAACCTCACCATGAGCAAGTAAAGGTGCTTCATGTAGTTGTTGCTGGGCAATTAACGCTGTCAGTGATGCTAATTCATCTTTTAGTTTAGCTAATGCATGTTGCTTACTCTGCGACACTAATAGCTGCTCGATTAGTGCACGCTGATTATTATCAATAAGCAATAAAATATCACTCACAGCTTGATTATCATTTTGTTGATAGCTCTGCCAGAGCTTTACAAGTGTGTCTGTCGTTTTCCCAGAGGCTGATACAACAACACAATCGCCTAGCTCAGTGTTTGCCAACACAATGTTCGCAACTGCTTGATACCGCTCGGCTGAGCTTAGGCTTGAGCCACCAAATTTATGAACAATATTAACCATTTCTTCTACCACAATGCCGTATGTGCAGGCGTTAACTTAAACGATGTATTTTGCTGATTAGTTGGCTGTACTTGAGCGGCTTTAGGTTGGCCCGCTTGTAAGCCTTCGCCTGGTTTAACTTGATTGAAAACACGTTCCAGATCAGCAATTAAGTCGTTAATATCTTCAATACCGACAGAAATACGAATGAGTGTATCGCCCACACCTGCCTCAAGGCGTGCTTTAGGATCCATGCCAGCATGAGTCATTGTCGCAGGATGGCAAATAAGGCTCTCAACCCCACCCAATGACTCTGCAAGGCTAAACTCTTTTAAGCTTGTTAAAAACGCAGCAGCGTCATTAATATCACCTTTAATATCAAAGCTAACCATACCACCAAAGCCACGTTGCTGCGCTTTAGCGAGCTCATGCTGAGGATGAGAAGCAAGACCAGGGTAATAAACCTGACTAACAAAAGGCGAATTTTCTAAATACTGAGCGATTGCAAACGCATTCTCTTGGTGTTGTTTTAAGCGCACATTTAATGTTCGCAAACCACGAAGGGTTAAATAACTATCGAATGGTGCACCGGTAATACCAATGTTATTTGCCCACCAAGCTAGTTCATCACCAAGCTCTTGTGTTGCGGCAATCACTGCACCACCTACTACATCTGAGTGGCCATTAATATACTTAGTCGTTGAATGTACGACGATATCTACACCAAACTGAATTGGATTTTGGAGTGCTGGTGATAAGAACGTATTATCGGCAGCAACTAAAGCTCCACATTGCTTAGCAATTGAGGTGATCGCTTTAATATCAGTTAAACGCAAAATTGGATTACTGGGTGTCTCTATCCAGATAAGCTTTGGTTTGATTGCTAAAATTTCTTGATGATTTTCACTGTTGGTTAAATCTAACACTTTTAGCTTCAATAACCCGCGCTTTTCTAATGATGTGAATAAACGGTAACTGCCACCATAGCAGTCATGCGGGATCACTAAAGTGTCGTCACTATTTAAAAGCTGTGTTGCTAAATGCACCGCAGACATACCCGTTGCTGTAATAATGCCTTTTGCACCGCCTTCAAGTTCAGCCAGTGTTTCAGCCAAAATATCACGATTCGGATTACCACTGCGTCCGTAGTCATACTGACGTTTAGTATCAAAATCAGCAAATGAATAGGTGGTTGATAAATAGATAGGTGGAACGACAGCACCATGATGTTTGTCAGCTTCGATACCATGACGAACAGCTATCGTCGCTTTATTTTTTTCACTCATTTCATCACCTACTCATTAATTGGATGTTTAGACGTCTAAAAGGTTAGATGATCAATTATGAGAAGTCAAAGCATTTGTGGCTGACATAAAGAAGTTTATACATTTACACGACTAGATGGCTAAACAACTAGTATTTGACTATCTTTTTTAAAGAGATAAAATTTCCGCATCTTTGCGCTGTGAAAAAGGCGTGAACTACTTATAACCGAGGCAACGAAATTACTTATGGCTAAATGGAACGGTGAATACATTCACCCATACGCAGAACACGGTAAAAAATCAGAACAAGTTAAAAAGATTACCGTATCAATTCCGCTAAATGTACTAAAAGTATTAACAGATGAACGCACTCGTCGTCAGATCAACAACCTACGACATGCGACAAATAGTGAGCTTCTATGCGAAGCTTTTCTACATGCTTTTACAGGTCAGCCATTACCAAATGATGACGACTTACGCAAAGACAACCCAGAAAAAGTCCCTGAAGAAGTGAAAAAGATCATGCTTGAAATGGGATTAGATATCCCTGTACTTGATTCTGAATGAGCCATCGGATACACGCCGATTCACAGGTATAAAAAAACTCAGCTAAGGCTGAGTTTTTTATTAGCGTAAATAAATTTAACGCATGTAATCTTCTGGCATTTCGATTTGCGCAACGCCCGACTCAACCGCCGCTTCTGCAACAGCACGCGCGATACGTGGTAATAAACGCGGGTCCATTGGCTTCGGAATGATGTACTCGGCACCAAACTCAAGTGATTCAACGCCAGCCGCTGTTAATACTTCGCTTGGTACTGGCTCTTTGGCAATACCACGAATAGCATGCACAGCTGCAATTTTCATTTCATCATTAATTGCCGTTGCACGCACATCAAGCGCACCGCGGAAAATAAACGGGAAACAAAGCACGTTATTTACTTGGTTAGGAAAATCTGAACGACCCGTTGCCATAATTAAATCATTGCGCGCACTGTGTGCAACTTCTGGCGCAATCTCAGGATCTGGGTTTGAACACGCAAACACCACTGGCTTGTCTGCCATTAGCTTTAAATCATCCGCCGTCAATAAATCTGGCCCAGATACACCTACAAATACATCCGCATCAGCAATAACGTCTTGTAATGTACGTTTATCAGTGTTGTTAGCAAACAACTGCTTATATTCGTTTAAATCATCGCGGCGAGTATGGATCACACCTTTACGGTCAAGCATATAGATATGCTCACGTAATGCACCACACTTAATTAACAGCTCCATACAAGCAACAGCTGCCGCACCAGCTCCTAAACATACGATAATGGCATCTTCGATATCCTTACCTTGTACTTCAAGGGCATTAAGCATACCGGCAGCAGTAACAATAGCTGTACCATGTTGGTCATCGTGGAAAACTGGAATATCGCAGCGCTCGATAAGCGCTTTTTCAATTTCAAAACATTCTGGTGCTTTAATATCTTCTAGGTTGATGCCGCCAAACGTATCAGCGATGTTTGCAACCGTATTGATGAAATCTTCTGTAGTGCGATGTTTTACTTCAATATCGATTGAATCAAGGCCAGCAAAACGTTTGAATAGTAATGCTTTACCTTCCATGACAGGTTTTGATGCAAGAGGGCCTAAGTTACCCAAACCTAAAATTGCGGTACCGTTTGAAATCACCGCAACCATGTTACCTTTACCAGTATATTTGTAGGCATTTGCTGGATCAGCAGCGATTTCACGAACTGGTTCAGCCACACCTGGGCTATAAGCTAAAGCGAGATCGTTAACCGTTTCGGCCGGCTTGGTTAGTTCAACACTAATTTTACCTGGAACGGGGTGAGCGTGGTAATGTAATGCTTGTTCACGGAAATCTGACATAACGCGATAGTATCCTGCAAAAAAGTTAAAAAGTGAGAGAGCTTGCATCAGTACGATACCTGTAATGTATAAAAATTCCAAGTATTATCAGGTCTATCCTGTTATATGCTATATCGCTTAATTTTAAAGGATTTACCCACAACTTCTGTGCATAGTTGCGATTAATCAGACATAAAAATTCACCTATTTATGACCTTTTAAGCACCTGTTTTTGTATTTTATATGCACGAACACTGCAAATAGCCGAAATTAGTTCCAAATGACCATTTCGACGACATTGCCAGCATTTACTTACAAAGTTATTTAAATTTATTACTTTTTGTAACTTTTGGAATCATTTATACATCTCAGAATATAGCGAAGGGATTGCACTTTGTCTGCAAAATTAGCGACATAATGAGCATAACAAGCAAAAATAGTTATATGGGAAGTGAGTGAAAACAGCAGGTTCGGCATAGCGTCTAACATCATGCTTTGTTAATTTCAGGTATAAAAAAAGCACCCTAAGGTGCTTTTTTTAACTAAACAGCAGACATTACTTCTTGCTGCTAAGTGCACCGAAGCGCTTGTTGAAACGATCAACACGGCCGCCAGTGTCTAAAATCTTTTGCTTACCAGTGTAAAACGGGTGACACTCAGAACATACGTCTAAGTGGATGTCTTTACATAAAGTAGAGCTAGTTTCGAATTTGTTACCACATGAACAAGTTGCAGTGATAGCTTCGTACTTAGGGTGAATACCTTCTTTCATAGGGAACCTCTAGTTAAGGCCGCATCGCTCTCCAAACCCGTAGTCTGGCACCATACGTCGTTAATACAATTAATAGGCCGCGTATTTTATAGGCCAATACGCTCTGCGACAAGCTTTAAATGCATCTTTCGCTAAAAAAATAAACAGACGGCGCTTGGCCTAGCATTTGTTGGTAGGTTTTTACGACTATTTTTAGTACATTATCTGTCTGTTCTTGTTTTCGTTGAGCCACCATGCACTTTGTAGAAGTTGCCATAAAAGTCCCTTTACCGCGTACCTTCGATTATAAAGTTGAACCGCTGTTGCATAACATTGAATTGCAGCCGGGCATGCGTGTTCTTGTGCCATTCGGCCCACAAAAAAAAGTAGCGGTCATACTTGCCACGAAAACAAGTACTGACATCCCTAAAGAGAAGATAAAAGCCATCATAGAGGTGATTGACGAAGCCCCGATTTTATCCAAACGTCATTTAGAGCTATTAAAGTTTACAGCTCGCTACTACTGCTATCCTTTAGGTGAGACCATACATACTGCACTGCCCGCTGCTTTAAGACAAGGTGAATGCCCTGACAAAACCAGCATTAATATGGTTGAGTTAACTGAAAAAGGGGCAAAGCTCCCCTCTTTACGGGCGAAAACGCAACTCAACTTATTAAAGCAACTTGCGCAGTCGGGTAAGTCATCGTTAACCGAATTAAAAGCGCTCGGTTTTAATAAAAAAACAATTGATAGCCTGCTAGAGAAAGCGCTAATCAAACAATTTATTGAGCATGACAATCAATGGCAGCAACACGCACCCACAGTGAGTAAAAAACCGACTCTCAATAAAGAACAAGCTGTCGCTTGTACTACCATTAACCAAGCCCATGGGTTTGCAAGCTTTCTACTCGAAGGGGTGACTGGCAGCGGCAAAACGGAAGTTTACTTACAATGCCTTGAAGAAATATTAAAAAAAGGCCAACAAGCTTTGGTTTTGGTTCCTGAAATAGGTCTAACCCCACAAACCGTCAATCGTTTTCGTCGTCGCTTTCCTGATACGCCCATTATGCTATGGCATTCGGCACTCACTGATAACGAGCGCCTACAAACATGGCGCTTTTGTGAAAAAGGCAGTTGTGCGATAGTTATCGGCACACGTTCGAGTATATTTTTACCTTTTTCATCACTAGGCATGATCATTGTTGATGAAGAGCATGACAGCTCATTTAAACAGCAAGATACACTACGCTACCATGCGCGAGATCTTGCCGCTTACAGAGCCTTCCAACATAATATTCCATTGATACTCGGCAGCGCGACACCTGCATTAGAAACCTTGCATAAGGCGATTACTAATAAATATCAGCTACTTAGTTTAACACAGCGAGCACAAACCAGCACCGATAATCAGTTTCAACTATTGGACATGAAAGGACAACCTGAGCAAGCTGGCATCGCTCATGCCAGTCTTGCTTATATGCGCCAACATTTAGAGCGTGGCAAGCAAGTTATGGTATTTTTAAATCGCCGTGGTTTTTCACCTACGCTTATATGCCATGAATGCGGCTGGCTAAGTGAGTGCTCACGTTGTAGTACCAGCGCAACATTTCATAAAGCCATTGGCCAAATGATTTGTCACCACTGTGGTGAACAACATACCGTGCCTCATCAGTGCCCTGATTGTGGCAGTACGCAGATCTTTCCAAACGGTAAAGGCACTGAGCAAATCGAAGAGTTTTTAACGCAAACCTTTCCCGATATTCCTATTAGCCGTATCGACCGTGATTCAACACGCCGTAAAGGTAGCCTAGAAAAAGCCCTCGATGACATCAACCAAGGCGGCGCTCGTATTTTAGTTGGCACGCAAATGTTGGCAAAAGGCCACCATTTTGCCGATGTTAGTTTAGTACTGATTTTAGATGTCGATAGTGGCCTCTATTCATGTGATTTTCGTGCCACTGAGCATTTAGCGCAACTTGTAACACAAGTAGCAGGCCGTGCTGGACGTAGTGGTGAGCCTGGGCACGTGTTATTGCAGACGCACTTTCCTGAGCACCCGCTACTGCAAGACCTTGTTAATAATGGCTACCAAGACTTTGCGCGTTACGCCTTGACTGAGCGAGAAGATGCCCTGCTTCCCCCCATTACGAATATGGCGATTGTGCGTGCTGAAGGACATAACATAAATCAAGTTATGGATTTTTTAACTGATTTGGTTCCTGTACAGAGTGTATCTGGTATACAATTGCTCGGCCCGATCCCCGCGCCACTGGAACGTGTGGCGGGTAAGTATCGGTTCCAATTACATATTCAAGCGCAGGAGCGTTCCCACTTACACCAGTATTTAGCGCAAATGGTTGACTATATTAGTACCAGTAAACTTGCGCAAAAGGTGCGGTGGAGCTTAGACGTTGATCCTATAGATATGATTTAAAGGCCAATAGAGAATCATGGCACAACACGATTACATAAATAAAAAACCATCGAATCGAAATAATAAAAAGCAGGCACCCGCAAAAAAACCTTTTCCAGTTGCATTAGTGCTCCTTGCTATTATTCTTGTGGGCTGCTTTGGCTATGGTTTGTGGTACATAAAGCACAATGCTGATCCTGTACTTGTTGAGCAGCAAGCCAATCCGACTAAAGCGGAAGAAAAGGTGATTCCAAAACCTAAACCGCCTGAGTTTATAAAAGAAATAAAAGAGCATGAAGTTCAAGTTGAAGTAAAAGAGCTTGAACAAAAAGGCCCATACGTTATGCAATGTGGCTCGTTTAGAACACTAGAACAAGCACAAACCCTAAAAGCAAAAATAGCATTTGCAGGCCTTGTTGCAGAAGCTAAGCGCGTCGAAGGAAGTAATGGCGTATGGTACAAAGTGCGCTTGGGGCCCTATAAAACCAAACGCCAAGCAGAAAGTGACAAAAATAAACTGAAACGCATCAAAATAATGGGCTGCGGTATTTGGCTTTGGACTTGATTTTAGTTCATTCACCCATATAAACACCTCATCAATCGCTTTTTACGAGCGGCTCTGCCGCTCGAAGATGAGGAAAAACATGACCACTATTGTAAGTGTACGCCGCGACGACAAGGTCGTTATTGGTGGCGATGGCCAAGTTTCACTTGGTAATACCGTAATGAAGGGCAACGCCCGTAAAGTTCGACGCCTTTATAATGGCAAAGTAATCGCTGGATTTGCTGGCGGTACTGCTGATGCCTTCACTCTATTCGAACGTTTTGAAAGTAAATTAGAAATGCATCAAGGTAACCTCACTAAGGCTGCCGTTGAGATGGCTAAAGACTGGCGCAGTGATCGCGCCCTTAGAAAGCTTGAAGCTCTGCTTGCAGTCGCAGATGAAACCGCCTCATTAATTATCACGGGTAATGGCGATGTTGTGCAGCCTGAAAATGACCTTATTGCTATTGGTAGCGGTGGTAACTTCGCACAATCAGCAGCCACTGCACTACTGGAAAATACCGATTTAAGTGCTCGTGAAATTGTCGAAAAAAGCCTGACAATTGCTGGCAATATCTGCGTATTTACGAATAACTATCAAACCATTGAAGAATTGTAATAGGAACTGCTATGTCTGAGATGACGCCAAGAGAAATCGTTCACGAGCTTGATCAACATATTATTGGCCAAGCTAAAGCTAAAAAAGCAGTTTCAATCGCGCTACGTAACCGCTGGCGCCGTATGCAACTGAGCGATGATTTACGTACCGAAGTAACACCAAAAAACATTTTAATGATTGGTCCTACAGGTGTGGGTAAAACTGAAATTGCTCGCCGCCTTGCAAAACTTGCTAATGCCCCTTTCATTAAAGTGGAAGCAACTAAGTTCACCGAAGTGGGCTATGTTGGTAAAGAAGTTGAGACGATCATCCGTGATTTAGTTGATATTTCGATTAAAATGACACGTGAACAACAAACTAAGAAATTCAAATATCGCGCTGAAGAAGCGGCAGAAGAGCGTATTTTAGATGCTTTATTGCCACCAGCACGCGATACATTTGGTGAGTCAAAAACAGAAGAGAACTCTTCTACTCGTCAATCTTTCCGTAAAAAATTACGTGAAGGTCAGCTAGACGATAAAGAAATTGATATCGATGTTGCACAAGCACAGCCTAATGTTGAGATTATGGCACCGCCTGGTATGGAAGAAATGACCAACCAGCTACAGAGCATGTTCCAAAATATGGGTGGCGACAAGCGCAGCAAGCGTAAGCTAAAAATTAAAGAAGCGTTTAAGCTACTAGTTGAAGAAGAAGCAGCAAAACTGGTTAACCCTGAAGAGTTAAAAGAGCAGGCTATTTTCGCAGTTGAACAAAACGGTATCGTGTTTATCGATGAGATTGATAAAATCTGTAAACGTGGTGAAGCATCTGGCCCTGATGTAAGTCGTGAAGGTGTACAACGCGACTTACTACCACTTATCGAAGGCTCAACAGTTAGCACTAAGCACGGCATGGTGAAAACCGACCACATGTTATTTATTGCCTCAGGCGCATTCCAGATGTCTAAACCATCAGATATGATCCCTGAACTTCAAGGCCGCTTACCTATTCGTGTTGAACTTGAAGCACTATCAGCAGATGACTTCAAACGCATTCTAACCGAACCTCATGCATCACTCACTGAGCAGCAACGTGAACTGTTAAAAACAGAACAAGTTGATGTTGAGTTTACTGATGACGCAATTGAGCGTATTGCTAAAGCTGCGTGGCAAGTTAACGAGAAAACCGAAAACATTGGTGCTCGTCGTCTGCACACTGTGATGGAAAAACTAATGGAAGAAATTTCATTTGATGCATCTGAAAAAGCAGGCTCAAAACTGACAATCGATGCAAGCTATGTTGAACAGCACTTAGGTGCACTTGTTGAAGATGAAGACTTAAGTCGCTTCATTCTTTAATCAACAAATTAGCGTTATAATCAAAAGCCTCCAACTGGAGGCTTTTTAGTTTATAAATCGTCTATCGAGGCTGACATGAAAGAAGTCACTAAAGTTCATTACCACACTGTAAGTAAAGTCTTAGATGTTCATTTTGACGATGACTCTATTGCGCGATTTAATGCTGAATTTTTGCGTGTTCACTCGCCTTCAGCAGAAGTACAAGGCCATGGCAACGAACCTATGAAACTGGTGCTTGATAAACAGCAAGTAGCGATTAGTAAGATTGAGCCGGTTGGCCATTATGCTCTGCGCTTAGTATTTAGTGATAATCATAACAGCGGTTTATACAGCTGGCATTACTTAGCAGACTTACAAGCCAATCATGATGAACTTTGGCAGCAATACCAAACGCGAGTCACAGAGCACGAAGCTAACAAAGACAGCGTGCCTATTAAGTTTGTGCCTTAGAGGCTATCAAAAATCAAAAAGCGCGATGACGACTAGTCAACGCGCTGTTCTTTTACCTACAAAAAATGTATTAAACTTTAAACTTATCAATTGCTTGATAAAGCACACGCGCTTGCTCAGACACTTCTTCGCTGGTTTGCGCATTGGTTGCCGCATGGCCTGACGCTTCTTGAGCTATATCACGAATGCGAACCACATTTTTGTTAACCTCAGAGGCTACTTGGCTTTGCTCATCAATAGCCGTTGCAATGTGTGTACTCATTTCCATGATGGTTTGCACATCTTCGGTAATCGAACGCAGTAACTCACCGGCTTTGCTGGCTTGATCTGCACTCTCACCACCTTGAGCTCGACATTCTTGCATAATACTCACCACTTCTTGAGTACGCCCTTGTAGAGTGGAGATAATACTCTCAATCTCTTGAGTTGAATCTTGCGTGCGCTGTGCCAGTGAACGTACTTCGTCAGCAACCACAGCAAAGCCACGCCCTTGCTCACCTGCGCGAGCAGCTTCAATTGCCGCATTCAGAGCAAGTAAGTTAGTTTGCTCTGCAATACCCCGAATTACATCAAGTACCGAGCCAATCGTTTCGGCATCTTTTTCAAGTTGAGACACAACATTTGACGCATTACCTAACGACTCAGACAGGTGGTTAATTTGCACCACGGTTGATTCAACTTCCGAGCGACCTTGCTGAGCACTTAAGTTAGTTGACTCTGCTTTTTTAGCGGCCGCTTCAGTGTTATGAGAAATATCTTGAATCGTTGCCTGCATTTCTGTTGCTGCTGTGGCAACCATATCTGCTTCGTGTAACTGCTCTTGCATGCCTGAACTCGTTGCAGCAGTTGTTTCTGATAAGTGCTCAGTAGCGACATTAAGCGTTCCAAGTGCAGTGTTCACCTCGTAAATTAGCTTTTTAAAATCACCAATCAAGCTATTAAAATCCATAGACATAGTGGTAATTTCGTCTTTACCTGACTGAGCAATCGCCATACTTAAGTCATTGCTGCGGCGAATCTCATTAATAGTGTGGTAAACACGCTCAATTGGCTGAATAATAGAACGGCTGGTAAAATAAACCAACGCCATAACCACGATACTGGCAATAATGAATACCATAACGGCAATAAACTGCGCTTGCGCTGCGCTTGATTCCACAAACGCTTTGGTGTCATTAGTAAGTTCAGACACAATCGCATCACTTTTCTCAACACTGGCTTTCATTTCACCTAATGCGCCTGACTCTAAATCAAGGCCAAGTGCCACCTGTGCATCGACTAATGCTTTAAATTTCGTTTGATAGGTGGTTAGTAAGCTCAGTAACTGACTTTCATAACTGGCATCGAATCGTGAGTTTCTGATCTCTGTTTTGAATGTTTCAACTAGGTCATCAAACTTACTTAAATATTTTAAGTCAAAGCGCAACATAAAATCTTTTTCTGCACGGCGCAACTGTAACATGAGCGTTAACAAACGATAGTTCTCGCGCTCACTTAGTAAAGTCTCGACCTGATGAACAGCCCCTCTTAAGTCACCATAAAGCGCATCTTTGGGGTGTAGACCGATTTTCTTTTGCAGTACAACAACTGCTTGAAAATCTTCATAGTAGGCTTTCGCAAGCCCTCTGAATTCATTTAGCTTGCTTACATCCATTGATAAATCAACAAGTAATTCATCAAGGCGTGCCATTTTGTTTTTTAGGCCATCATATTCTTTTTCGAATAACTCAAGGCTATCTACATCTTTGTAAAATAGAAAGTTTTTCTCATGCTTACGCATTGAAAGCTCATGAATATCGAGCTCTTCAGCATTTTGAATCGTTTCATTGAGCTTGAGCATCATGCGCGACTCAAAGATAATTACACACAGCATCACAACCATTGCAAGACCAACAACTAGCGCGTTTAACTGTAAACGACGCTTTATAGTTAAGTTTTGTAATACATTCATTCAAAGTGCCCCATCGAAATATGCATTTTAGAGTATAGCTAAATTATTGAAAGCAGCTAAATTTTGCATGCATTTTCCGCTATAAGAAACGCTTAGACAATGATTTTTTGTCCCAGATCAACCTGTTGCCATAAATGATGATGCAACTTATCTAGCTGTTGCCATTGTTTTTTCTGCAACCAGTCGACTAATGGGGCCGGATCACTCGGAAAATTCAGTTTTTTATTTTGGGGGGATTGAAGCCAATCATCCATTGCATTTGGATTCAAATAGCTCATTACATGAGCAGCCCCCATCGCTAATAACGTTTGTGCATTAATCCCTTGCTCAAATTGTTTGCCAAGCGGCTTTAAGAGTAGCTTTTTGCCTAATTGTAACGCTTCACTGGCAAGCTCAAACCCTGCATTACCGATAACGCCCCCCGCATTGGCTAAATCATTTAAAAAGCCGACTCTTGATGGCGCACGCAAATGAATATTCCCCACCGAGCTATCCTTGGCATTGGGGTGATAGCAATAGAACTCACGTTCAGGGAAATCCTTCAAATAATCAACAACACTGTCTAGGTTTTCAAATGGTAAATATACAAGTACTTTGTTTTCGACCATTACAGGGTTGTCATGGTGATGATTTGCAATAAATGGTGGAATAATATTCTCAGCGTAAGGTTGCCAGTGCACACCTAGATAAACATTCGCTGGTGCATAATTACGTATAAGTGCACGCCGCAAGAAAGCCCGACCAAACATAGGCACTTTATCTGATAAAAATGCAGCTTGATGGCTCATACCCACTACAGGTACACCTTGCTGCCTTGCCGCCCACGCTGTAATAGGCTCAAAGTCATTGAACACTAAATCATAGTGGCGTAAGTCTAAGTTTTTAATATCTTTTAATAGCTGTAAAGGGCGTGCATTCTTTAGGGTTTTTATACTATCAACCTGCCCTGATTTACTATTAAACGATAAACCCCGAAATGTTCTGTAGTCGGCAAAATCGTCCATATCAAAGTAATCAAGCTCAGTTCGACCAGAAAACACATAGTCTACCTCAACATCCAATGCACTAAAGGTCGTTGCCATGACACGAGCACGTGTAATATGACCATTTCCCGTCCCTTGGATACCATATAAAATTCTCATAGATATTCCACCACCATTACAGCTAACATTGCACAACACGACCCCATCGCCGCCCCTATTAATACATCGGCAGGATAATGCACCCCAATTATCACTCTTGATATGGCGACACCTGATGCCCACATAAAACAGACAAATGAAAGCTCAGGAAAATAAATAGCCAATATTGTGGCCACGACAAATGCCCCTGCACTATGCCCTGACGGTAAACTAAACTGGTCACTCGGGATCAAATAAGCACCTTGAACTAAGCAATCACATGGACGCACCCTTGCAATCCGCTTTTTTGCTAAGAAATAGATAGGCCGTTCTATCGCGAAGCCCAGCAATAGGCACTGTGCAAGTTGCTGAAAGTGTAATTGCTCTGTAAACCACCAAAGACCAATGAGCAACACCACATATAACCCGCCATCTCCCGTCTTTGATAAACCGATTGCTGACTTTTTCACCCAGTTTGGAGAAGCGTCATTGAAGACACTCAAAAACAGCTGCTCATCAACCTTTGCTAACCTTGTAAGTATGTTGTTTGCCATGGTGAGCTCCTTGTCATACTTTGCGCCTAATTTTTATACTCATCTCAGCTTAGGCGTTAAAAATAACAATTAGGTGACGCTTTTGAGACACTAATGTTGCGGTGTACAAAATCCTTTGATTTAAACCAATAAACCCACATTAAGTCGTTGTTATTGAGTTGTATCAAGGTATACTGAATACTAAACAGACAGTCTCTTTAGAGGATGAAAAAATGGATTACAGCACTTCGGATTTATGCGACCACTTTGCAGATGTGGTTGATGTGCTCGAACCAATGTTTATTAATTTTGGTGGACGCCCAAGCTTTAGTGGTCGAGTAAAAACTGTTAAATGCTTTGAAAACAATGAGCTGATCCGCGAGATTTTATCAACAGATGGAACTGATAGCGTTCTACTCGTTGATGGTGGCGGCTCTACTCGCCGTGCATTAATCGATATTGAGCTGGCTGAAATTGCATTGGAAAATAATTGGCAAGGTATCATCGTTTACGGTGCAATACGTCATGTTGATGAGTTAGAAGAGCTCGACTTAGGCGTTCAAGCGATTGCTTCGATTCCCGTTGCAGCTGACAGCGAAGGTGCCGGCGAAGATGGCATTGGTGTTAACTTCGCAGGAGTGTCGTTTTTTGATGACGACTTTATCTATGCAGATAGCACTGGCATTCTTTTATCTGCCGAAGAATTAGAGTTAGAAGTAATAGAAGAAGACTAAACTCGGTGACTGATTACCTTAAAATTTATGAACGAGCGGCTGTAGAACATTTATGTACACGCCGCTTAAATGAACAAAAAGCATGGCAAGCACTGTCTTTATTGGATACCCATGTTAATGCCCAACAAGCTTTAATTGATGCGAAACATTTCGGTATTCGCTATGTATTAGTTGGGGTATGTGAAGATATTGGCCCACGAGCAAATTTAGGTAATGGCGGCTCACACCAAGCGTGGCCTGCCTTTTTAAAGCGATTTCTTAACCAGTCACATAACCAGTTTTTAAATCACGAGCGTGTATTATTGCTAGGCGAAGTGGCACTTGATGATTTACACCAACAAGCCACACACCTTGATAATAAAAACGATGACGATTTGGCTAAGCTACGCCAGCTTTGTGCACAAATAGATACCCGCGTTGAGCACGTGCTTGCGATGATCTTCGCTGCGGGTTTAGAACCTATCGTCATTGGCGGTGGGCACAATAACTGCTTAGGAATTTTGCGAGCCTTAAGTAAACAGTATAATAAACCCGTTCATGCTATAAACCTTGACCCTCATGCAGATTTTAGAGAATGCGAAGGTCGTCACAGCGGCAATGGCTTTAGGTATGCCTTTGAAGAAAATCATCTCGCTGATTATCACGTCATAGGCTTACATGAGTTTAAAAATAATCAAGCGATACTTGATGCACTCAAAAGCGCTCACTTCACCTTTGATAGTTATCAAGATATTCAAGTACGTCGTACTATTGACCTATCAACTGCATGCAAACAAGCGACAGCGCGTTTAAGTAAAACACCATTAGGAGTTGAAGTCGATCTCGACAGTATTTCACTCATGCCTGTGAGTGCTTATACAAACTGCGGGTTTAGTGTCGCTGATGCAGAACACTTTGTACATCTAGCAGCAAGCAACAGCAATGCGCATTACTTGCACTTATGCGAAGGTGCGCCCTCACAACATCCGGTTGGTTTAGAAGCAGGAATGAACGATGCTGGCCAAATCATCACCGCCCTTGTGAACGCTTACTTACAAGCTAGGGAAGCAGGTTAGTTCGAGGTTAAGATTGTAGGCGCGATTTTATATCACGTAATAAGCAACGTGGGGTAAACCCAGAGCTATAATCATTGATGCTCTAAGCGCCACTGTTTTAACCAAGACATCATCCCTACACTACTCAACGGATAGCTAAAATAATATCCTTGAGCCGCATAGGCATTAAGCGACTTAACAAATTTAAGATGCTCTTGAGTTTCTACCCCTTCGCATATTACTTTTGCATTGTTTTGGTTGTGCATATCAACCATACCAGACACCAAGCTACGCACTTGGCTTTGATGAGCAAAGTCAGCGGTGAGCGACGGAGCTACTTTTATGTACTCGACATTTAAGTTTGGCAGTTTTGAAAGTAAAATAGGAGTATCACCAAACCCATCTACACATAATTTGATACCAATACTATTTAATCTGGCTATCATCGCTTTGCCTTGGTCATCAAGATTCATAAACAAATCAAGTGGGCATTCAATGATCAAGTCACCAATCTCTAAGCGGTGTTCACTGAAAATACGATCAACAAATTCAATAAACTCTTCATTGAGCATTTCGGGGCCAAACACATTAATACTTAAAGGAAGCTCAATCCCTTCCATTCTCAGCGCCATCGCAAGCTCTGCAGCTCGCTCTATTACATACGCAGCGACAGGATAACCAAGCCCTGCAACACGTATATCATCAATGAACTTATTAGCAGCCAAAATACCTTGCTTTGGGTGCTGCCATCGCAATAGTAACTCTAAAAACTCTATGCGCTCATCACTATTACGTATAATCGGTTGAAAATACAGCTCTAATTCACTGGCAAAATCAAGGTTAGACAGCTCGCGCAGTCGTGCTTGTTGTTCAAGCTGTTCAACCATCATATTTGCATGATAAGGCACAATTTCCTTATTTGGGTTGGCATCAAGCGCAAGGTTGGCAAACGAGAGCAAATTATCAAAACTATGTTCTGGATTATCACAACCAACATAGCTGGCTCTGACTTTCACTTCAATGGTGCAATTTGCCACATTAAATGGCTTTAAGGTTACTTGTCTAATTTTATTAATTAATTGCTCATGATGATGTTGTTGCTCTTCAAGTGAACAAATAAACGCAAAATTTAATCCACCTAAATGAGCAAGCTTCTCATGAAGTCCCGAAGGAGCCGCGACACTAAGCACAGAATCTGATTCTAACTGATGTTTTATACGGCTGGCTGATTGTGCAAGCAACAAGTCTCCAAAATCACGACCTATATGCTGATTTACACTTTCAAAGCCTTCTAAACGTATCACCACTAAAGCGCAATTATTCGGGTGTTGCTGTCGAAAGTGTAAAAAGCCATCTTGCAGCGCTTTGCGATCAGGCAAGTCACTTAAAGGCGTTTTATCTATTTCATTATGGTGAGTTAATAAAGAAGGAACTTCTTCCTCTTCGTTGGCTTCTTCGTAGTTGAAAAAGCCCGACACAGTCAGCATTATTACCGCAGATACGAGCCAATAAAAAGCAACATCCAATAATAAATGGGCAGAAAACAACACCGCAAAACACAATGCTGCTGTGACACTTATAATAATGGCTAGCCAATTAGTGGTTCTGAATGCTTGCCAAAGATGGAAGCAAAAACTGATCGCCAAAAGCAAAATCAGCCAAGGCTCACTTAAACTCAGGATAGCAAGGCCAAGCATACCATTGACTACTAGGCTGAGTCGTAAAATAGGATTTTGAGTCACACACAGCGCACATACCATAGCCATAAACAGTGCACCTGCCAAAAACACAGCAATGACATCTCCACTCACAAAGAGAAGACTTGTACTGGCACTTGTTAAACTAGCAATCAATGACATGTAATCCAAACTGTGTAAAAGTTCTATCTAATTTAGTCTACCCAAAATCCACAGATTTGACAGTTTATTTACACCAAACTGATAACTTAATTGTGCAGGATGAGATATTTGCCAATGGGCAATATCAGCACGAGCACCCACTTTTAAGACGCCACGATCATCAAGACCCAATGCACCTGCGGCGTTTCGTGTCACCCCAGCTAACGCTTGCTCTGGGGTCATACGAAAAATAGTACATGCCATATTCATCATCAAATGCAAAGAGCACAATGGCGAGGTACCTGGGTTAAAGTCAGTAGAAATAGCAATGGGCACTTGGTACTGCTGTAACAGCTCTATTGGCGGATATTTTGTTTCTCTTAAGAAGTAAAAAGCACCCGGTAATAATACTGCTGCAGTACCCGCTTTCGCCATAGCTTGAATGCCTGCCTCATCAAGATGTTCAATATGATCGGCTGATAAGCCATTAAATTCAGCGACAAGCTCTGCACCATGCTGATTTGATAACTGCTCAGCATGCAATTTAACCGGTAAGTTATATTTCTTCGCGGCTTCAAATACACGCCGTGTTTGCTCATTGCTAAACCCGACATTCTCACAAAATGCATCGACCGCATCAGCTAAGTTGGCCTGAACGACCCGTTCTAACATCTCACCACAGACAAGATCGATATACTCATCGCTACGACCTTTATACTCTAAAGGTAGTGCATGGGCGCCTAAGAAGGTCGTTTTCACATCAACCGGATGGTTTTCACCTAATAAGCGCGCAACTTCAAGAAGTTTAATTTCGTTCTCACAATCAAGGCCATAGCCTGATTTAATTTCAACCGTTGTCACCCCTTCTGAAAACAGCGCATTCAAACGCTCTTTTGCTGCAACAAATAATGTTTCATGATCAGCTTCACGCGTAGCACGAACTGTGCTTGCAATCCCCCCGCCATTTGCAGCTATCTGCTCATAACTGACACCTTGCAGTCGTTGTTCAAACTCTTCGGCACGGCTTCCAGCAAAAACAAGGTGAGTATGACAATCAATTAAACCGGGTGTAAGCCACTGCCCTTTCACTGACACAGTTGGGGTAGCTAATGCATCAAACTTTGGTAGCTCAGCTTGTTTCCCTAACCAAGCAATCTTGCCATCTTTAACAGCAATAGCGCCATTTTCGATAGCACCATAGGGTGCATCAATAGCAGGGTTCATGGTAGCAATATTGGCATCTGTAATTAGTAGATCCCAGTGTGACTCATCATTGTTCATTGTGTGCATTTTTCACCTATACTAAATTTTGCAGTGCCCTGACTTAGCTTTGCTCTCAAGCTGGTAGCTAAAATAGACGTAAAGTTTATCAAGTCACCTTGTATATACAAGATAATTATGCCACCTTGTAACATACTATTAACTTTATACACCCGCCTTCAATGAGCATCACTAAATTCGCACAGATAAAGCAATTTATAGTTGATAATATTCGTTCCGGCCAATGGCAAGAAAACGATCGAGTACCGTCAGAGAATGAGTTAACGAATCAATTCAAAGTAAGTAGAATGACTGCAAGACGAGCATTAAGTGAACTGACAGATGCTGGTATTTTAACTCGTAGCCAAGGACTTGGAACCTTTGTTGCCAGTTTAAAGTCACAGTCTTCTCTCCTTGAGATAAAAAATATTGCCGATGAAGTAAAAGCTCGAAATGGCCAATACAGCTGTACTGTTTTAGTAATGGAATCAATACAAGCCATTGCACCTATTGCCATAGCATTAAGTGTTGATGTTGATAGCCATGTGTATCGAAGTGTTATTGTCCACAATGAAAATGAGCAACCACTACAAGTTGAAGAGCGTTTCGTCAATCCAAAGCTGGCTAAAGATTATTTGCAACAGAACTTTCACACCCTGACTCCCCACGAATATCTCTCAAGTGCAGCCCCATTAACAGAAGCAAGACACACTGTTGAAGCAATTATGCCAAACAGTGAAATGTGTCAGTGGCTCAACCTTTACAATGAAGAGCCTTGCCTGCAGGTTATTCGTCGAACTTGGTGCTCGGAGGGGATCGTAAGCTTTGCACGTTTAGTCTCCCCCGGCAGTAAGTATAGGCTAGGAGGGCATTTAACCTTTAAAAAATAACCGCTTAAATTGACCACTGATATTGAAAACCTAAAGACTCAATAGCCGATCCATCAATGATTCGCATCTTGGCCTCATCGCTGGTGAAACTTGGCTCAGAGGTACCCTGCTCGGCACACTTTTGTTGGTAATAATCAACTTTCGTTGGATGAGCAGGGTTGACTACATTATAGATTGCAGATGCATTAGGCCAACCTTCGATCAACTTGAAAATAGCATGAATAACATCGTCTCGATGCACCATATTGACGAGCTGTTGACTTGAACTCTTAAGCTCCTTACCTGCGACAAACCGCCCAGGTTCGCGGTTTGGCCCAACTAACCCCGCCAGCCGCAATACTTTACCACCCGCTTGCAGCACGCATTGTTCAGCATCATACAACAGCTGTTGGCGAGGTGACGAACATTCAATAGTACTTTGCTCTGTGTATGTATTATCAGCGTTGTTATATACACCCGTTGAAGAACATAAAATAAAGCCTCGGCATTGCAGCGATTTAGCTAACTCTAGACTGGCGGAAAGCGTCGCTAGATAATCACTTTGAGTGTCGCGGCTTTTAGGTGGAATAGCACATACCCACCACGCGTCTTTTAAAGAGACAGTATGCTTTAATCCACCTGATTGTAATATCAATTGGCGTTGAAAGTCGTGGTCATGCTTGACCTCTCTTCCAGTGCCTTGCACCTGCCAACCTAATTCATTTGCCTTAAGACAAAGTGCTTCACCTAGCCAGCCAGCACCTAGCACCACTAATTTATTATCATTAACAACCACTTGGTAACATCCCCTTGTATTATGTATTATTTTATTAACAAACTTTACTTTGTCTTGTAGCGATTTGGGTGCAAATATGATTAGATAGATTACTCTAGCTAATAATAAAAACACGTGCACCTATGTTAAACAACCTCTCTTTACGTAAAAAAATATTACTTCTTATCGGTGGGACGATCAGTGTACTACTTATCATCGCATCGAGCTTTTTTGTTAGTCACATCGCTGACTTATCACGACAAGCAATTCAGCGAGAAGCTGACAGTTACCTACAAAGTGAGCGACTTTCAATGCAAGGTTACTTTGCTCGCTATGGTAAAGTTGTTGAAACTTTTATTACTAACCCACATTTAGTGAATTGGTTTGAAAATTGGACTGAGCGTGATCAACCACTTGATAACCAACCTGGGTACAACAGCATCAATCAAGACTTTGTACGCATTAGTGGTAATGATGACAATATTCTATCTGCTTTTTTTGCCTCAGCAACCACCGGTGAGTACTTTAAAGAAAATGAACGTACTACACACTTTAACGGTGACCCTTATTACGCTTATAAACGTGGTTGGTGGCAAGATGCTCTAGCAATAAACAAGCTCTATGTCGGCCCTATTTCCGTTGACTTAACCACAGGCAATGCGTCAGCGGTTGTACAACAACCAGTGTATAACAAACAAAATAAACTCATTGGTTTTGGTGGTGTCGACTTACAGCTCAACAATATTAACGACATGGTCGAAAATATTCGTTTCAATGGTCAAGGATTTGGTTTTTTACTTGATGGCAACCAAAAAGTTGTGCACCTTTCGAAACGAACAGGTCACAAACTATCAATTACCGACGAAGGCCCAAATGGCAAAGAAGGCCTAGAAGCGCTAGAGAAACAGTTTAACGATACATCAGGCTTTAGCGAATTAAATCGCATTATGAAAAGTAAAAAAGACGGTAGTAGCTTCATCACTTTTAAAGGTGAGCAGTATTACGTTATCTTCAATCGCCTTGAATTAGAAACCCCTTATCTTGATTGGTATGTAGGTATTTTAATTCCGACCAGCATGATTGATGAGCCTGTCAATGATGCGGTAATGACAACCACAACATCAGTGTTCATTATTCTTACGATTATCATTGCAATGATCTTTTGGGCTACGCAAATGATCACCAAACCGCTGACTAAACTAACTTACATTATGCGTGATATCGCCTCAGGAGATGGCGACCTGACACAAAAAATTGATATAAAAAGTCACGATGAAGTGGGCCAATTAGCCCTGCATATGAACACCTTTATTGATAAATTGCGTGCAATGATGCTCAATACTGCAGCACAAGCGGAGCAGTTAAGCCAAGCAGCTTCACAGCTAAAAACAGTATCTCAAAAGACCAATGATGAAATTCAACAAGAAAAGCGACAAGTAGACAGTGTTAGTGCAGCTGTCACTGAAATGGCCTCAACCGTACTCGAAATTTCGCGCAATGCACAAAATACCAATAATGCAGCTGAACAAGTACAAACCATTACTGTTGATGGCACAAACCGTTCTACACAGGCTCAATCAGTCATGACCGCATTGGCAAGCCACATTGGTGAAGCGTCTAAAGTCGTTGCTGGTCTTGAGCAAGAAAGCGGTAATATTGGTGCCGTCATCGATGTAATCAACTCTATTGCAGAACAAACTAATTTACTGGCCCTTAATGCTGCCATTGAAGCAGCGCGTGCAGGCGAGCAAGGTCGAGGTTTTGCAGTGGTTGCTGACGAAGTACGTTCATTAGCTAGCCGTACGCAAGAGTCAACAGATGATATTCGTAATATGATCAGCAGGTTACAGCAGAGTGCTCAACAAGCATCCACGATGATGCAACAAGGGCAAGAACGTGCTGAGGGCTCTGTCGAACAAACACAAATTGTACTGACAGCACTGCAAGACATCGCACGATCAGTGACAAACGTACAAGATCAAAGTCATCAAATTGCGACCTCTACGGAGCAACAAACAGTGGTGGCAGAAGATATCAATAACAGCCTTGCGGCTATTAATCATTTAGTGAATAGCACAGCAGATCATGCTCATGAATTGGCTGATGAAGCCCGTGATTTGAATGAATTAGCAGTGTCACTAAATAGAACTGTTAATCAGTTTAAATTATAAAGATAAATTGCTGATGTGATTAAAAACCCGATATCACCTGAAGATGATAATATCGGGTTTTTATCGTCAGCCTTCCCTGTTACCTGTGGTGCAACTGCTTTCGCATGATCCATAAAGTCTTGCCACTGCTGCTTATTCCATAAAGCAACTCCTTGCTGATCCGTTCCTTGTTTTGATTGCGTTTGTACTTGTTCCATATAGTCACCTCCTTACGCTAGCTTCATCCATTTTAGGTTCCTTACCATTTGCTGCTCCTTAGCAATTATCCTTTCACCTTTTCCATAAAGCGTTGCCATTGTGCGCTTGTCCATAACGCCTTGTTACTTCCTTGCTTTCCATTGTGCTTTGCTACGTTTTCCATTATGTAACTCCTTGCGGTTTATAATCCGTTACTCCTACAGCGTTTCCTTGCTGTGCTCCTAAATCATCCTTGTGTGCAATTATCGTTTAGCAATAATATACACAGCATGAATCAAGCCTGGAATGTACCCTAATAGAGTTAAAAGAATATTAATCCAGAATTGTGCACCTAAACCTACCTGTAAAAATACACCTAATGGGGGAATTAAAACTGACAATATAATGCGAATTAAATCCATGATTCACTCCTTGAAAATAAAATAAAAACCCAGCCAAAGCTGGGCTTTCATTAATTACTTATTATTCAGCAACAATCGTTAATTCATCGATTACTTTGCGAACATCTTCAGCATTTTCTGCAATGCTTACTGCAAGTTGTTTTTCAGCTTCAGATTCAACGGTACCTTTAAGGGTTACAACACCATTATCAGTATCTACATCGATATCAGTACCACCTACTTCTGAGTTAAATAGGAAGCGTGTAGTAATTACAGTGCTGATTTTTGCATCTGTTAAGTCACTTTCAGCTGAGTCGCCCATATCTTTTTTGGCGTGCTTAGTCTTCATGTCTTTTACAACTGTAAGCTTGTTTTCAACATCAGTTACGCCGTCTAAGCTCAGTACTAGCTCTTCCGCTAATTCTTTATCAAGCTCACTTTTCACTTTACCAGTTAGTACAACCTTGCCATTTTTTACATCTGTGTTGATATCAAAGTTGTTTAGATTTGTGTTCATTAAAAGAACAGTTTCTGCCTTACCATCAATCCAAGCATCTTTACTTTCATTTTCCCAGCTGCTTGCCTGAGCTGACATGCTAGTAGCACCAATAACTAACGCGGCAATCATAGACTTGTTGAATGTATTCATAATCTTTCTCCTTTTGATTAAAGACGAATTAACTAATGCGACTTTAATGCCAACTATTTAACCCTTACATATCAACACCTTATTGATTTAGTCATATAATGGTTATATTCTTCTCGGTAACAATTTACAGGCTGCTCGGTAATAAGTTCACAATGTTGCAAAAATGACCAATTAGTTGCAGATAATATTAATCTATGGTTAATTTAACGAAGTTACTAACAAGCCAAAAAACACAATACATTGATTTTTATATAAATAAACTTTGGCCTGAGCTTTGCTACATATCCAATAACAGAACAATCACTTTATAATTACAACAGGGAACTACCATGGCCGTTAAACTTGAAGATCGCCCAATCGATCAAGTAAGAGAAGAAGTCATCGATCAACTCATTTATAACTACAGTCATGCCGTTATTTCAGCTGAGGCATTTGAACGCCGACTAGATCAAGCAATGTCAGCCACCAGCAACGAAGTACTTGTTGAGCTTGTTGCTGACTTAGCGCTAAAAGCTGATACTGATTACAAATCACATAAACATGCTCAATTTAAACCTCACTACAGTCATAGCAATGATAATGAAAACTTACAGTTACGTAGTATTCTTGGTTCAAATGAACGCAGCGGCCAGTGGCTTGTGCCAAAAGAAATTCACCTCACAAACTGCCTAGGTTCAATTGAGCTCGACTTTAGTGAAGCGATTTTCCAGCATCAGCATGTCACTATTTACGTAAACTGTATTTTAGGTAACGACGAGATCTACGTGCCTGAACACGTTAATGTGGTATCTAAACTGTTTAGCGTTATTGGCAGCGTAGAAAACAAGTCAGTTGCTCTAAATAAAGGTCAGGGCCCAACCATTACCATTGAAGGTAACGTATGGCTAGGCTCAGTGGAGATCAAAGTAAAGCGTACCATGAAAGAAAAGTTCATCAGCTTTGCCAATAGCCTAAAAGCCAGTTGGAAAGAAATGAATAGGGTGCAGTAAAAGTTGCGAGGTATTGTAGGCGCGATTTTACATCGCGCAATAGGTAACCAATGACGCGGGGTCAACCCGCAGCTACAACTACCGCGCGACATAAATTTCCCGGCAACATCAAAGATCATTATTCCTTTCACTTGGAATATCACTGAAATACTCTACAAACTCAACTTCAAAACCTGCGGGGTCGATAAAGTAAACATTTTTTCGGTATGGATTTTCTGGACCCCGTTTATCAATTTCATAACCGGCTGAAACAAGACGTTCAATGACGGCGTTAATGTCGTTTGTCACATAAGCAAAATGGGCAAGGCCAACTTGATGACCCGCTAAATCACGATTTTCATCTTCACCGTTATCACTCAGTGCAAGGTATTGGTAATCATCACCAAAGTGCAGCCATTTGCGTGGTTTGCCAGACCATGTGCTGTCACCTTGACTACGCACACGCCAGTGCGGGAATGCGACTTTATAAAAGTGCAGCATGGCATCAACATTACTAACAACAAGGTTTACGTGTTCTAAATACATGGTAGTTTTCCTTTTTATTTTTAAACTGCCACCAAGATAAAACCTCAAGTTAAGTTTAGGTAAAGCGTTTTTTCAAATAAAAAAGCCCCACTAAAGTGAGGCTTTTAAAAAATGATTAATTATTGATGAATTAACTACCCGCAACCTGCATTTGTTCAATTAATACAGAGCCTGTTTGAATACCGCCACGACGCTCAATGTCACCACCTAAGCCAACGACCGCTTTAAACATATCTTTTAAGTTACCAGCAATTGTGATTTCACTTACAGGATATTGGATTTCACCATTCTCAACCCAGAAACCCGCTGCGCCACGTGAGTAATCACCAGTCACCGTGTTCACACCTTGACCCATAAGTTCAGTTACCAATAAGCCTGTGCCCATGGTTTTTAATAGCGCTTTCAAATCGGCATGGGTTTGTTCAACTAGCCAGTTATGAATACCACCAGCATGACCCGTTGGTGCCATCGATAGTTTACGCGCTGCATAGCTTGCTAACAGGTAAGTTTGCAGCTCACCACCTTGAATAATTTCACGATCGACGGTTTTTAAACCTTCAGCATCAAACGGTGAAGACGCTAAACCTTTTAATAAATGCGGGCGCTCAGAGATATTCACACAATCGCTAAATACTTTAGTCCCTAGGCTATCAAGCAAGAAACTCGATTTACGATAAAGCGCACCACCGCCAATCGCCGACACTAAATGACCGAATAATGAATTGGCAATATCTGCTCTAAAGATAACAGGCACTTTCATAGTACCGAGCTTTTGGCTATTAAGTTTAGCCAAGGTTTCTGTTGCCGCTTCGAGGCCCACTTTTGCAGCGTCGTTTAAATCATCTTTATGGCGCGCTACGGTATACGCAGAATCGCGCTGCATTTGCTCGCCTTCTTTACCAATCACCATAGTGCTAATGCTATGACGCGTGCGCGGGTAACCTGCAACCATGCCATGGCTGTTACCATAAACACGTAAACCTTGGTGAGAAGAAAAACTCGCCCCATCTGAATTGACAATACGCTCATCGGCGTTTAGTGCCGCCTGCTCTGCTTGATGACAAAGTTCAATACCTTGCTCTGGGCTTACTTCCCACGGGTGGTATAAATCTAAATCGAGCGGCGCAAACTCAAGTAGCTCTTTTTCAGCGATTCCATTGTATGGATCATCAGAAGTGAATTTTGCGATATCAATGGCTTTTTCGACCACTGTACGTAATGTTTTAGGGTTTAAGTCGGCCGTTGAAGCAGAGCCTTTGTTATTACCCACATAAACACTGATACCTAAGCCACCGTCTTGGTTAAACTCTATTGTTTCAACTTCGCCCATGCGCGTGCTGACAGACAAACCTGAGGTGCTCGACATCGCCGCTTCTGCTGCAGTTGCACCGAGCTTTTTTGCATGCTCTAGCACTTCGCTGACCGCGTCTTTAACTTCAGAAATGTGTTGATAAATAGGATCTTTCATCTTGTGTGTCCTAGGTTCTGCTATTTTTTATAGTGTAACGAATGCTAACACACTGCGAGACGTGCATCAGCTAATATTAATCATTAACTAAATGACGTATAATAGCCAATAGTTAAGTTTACTGAATGAGCATCCTTATGGCGAAGAAGAAAAAGCCACTTATCGAAGAAGAAATTATTTACGTATCAAAAAGCGAATTAAAACGTGAAGCCATGCAATATCATGGTCTGGGTGCTGAAATCGCAAAAATGCCGAAAAAGCAACGTGATCGTTTACCGCTCAATCACGATTTAAAAGAAGCGTTAGTTGTTTCTGATAAAGTCAGTGATAAGAGTGATGCTTACCGCCGTAACTTAAACTACATCGCCAAAGTATTACGTACCACAGAAAACGTGGACGAAATTCAGGCCATGATTGACATCATGCTGAACAAAAATAACCAAGCTGATGTATTAATGAATAAAATCGAAAAGCTTCGAGATGATTTAATCAAGCAAGGTGATGACTTAATTAATCCAACGATTGAGCAATATCCAGCACTTGAGCGCCAAAAAATGCGCCAGTTAGTGCGTGGCGCTGCCAAAGAAGTCAAAGCAGAAAAACCAGCTAAGAGTTACAAAGAATTATTCCAGTATCTGAAAGATGCAATTATGGTTTAAATTATTTTAATAAACTGAAAGCCGCTTGATGTAAATGGTACGGATTTTTACAGCCATTCCTGCGTTGAAATGCTTCCTGAAAAATAAAACATATACAAAAAAGGCTCTGAGCGTTCACTCAGAGCCTTTTTTAAATCGATAATCCATTACCAGATTTTTACGCGATCTTCTGGTTTGATATACATCTTGTCGCCTTCTTTCACATCAAATGCCTGATAGAACTCTGGCATGTTTGAAAGAATACCGATTACACGGTAATGGCTTGGTGAATGAGGGTCTGTCATTAGGCGGTTACGTAACTCTTCGTCACGGTACTTACGACGCCAAATTTGTGACCACCCCATGAAGAAACGCTGATCACCTGTGTAACCATCAATGATAGGCGCTTTTTCATCACCCAGTGATAATTGATAAGCAGTATAAGCGACGGTTAAGCCGCCTAAGTCACCAATGTTTTCACCAAGTGTAAGCTCACCATTTACGCTAGCATCTTCAAATGGCTTGTATTCATTGTATTGAGCAACTAACTGGCCGGTGCGCTCTTCAAACTGTTTAAGGTCTGATTCGCTCCACCAGTTACGTAAGTTACCGTCACCATCATACTTAGCACCTTGGTCATCAAAACCATGACCTAGCTCGTGACCAATTACCGCACCAATTGCACCATAGTTAACAGCATCATCTGCTTCTAGGTTAAAGAATGGTGGTTGTAAGATAGCCGCTGGGAATACAATTTCGTTGTTCACTGGGTTATAGTAAGCATTTACTGTTTGTGGTGTCATATGCCACTCAGAACGATCAACAGGCTTACCTAGTTTTGCCGTCATATCTGCAAATTCCCACTCACTATGGCGAATGTAATTACCCACTAGGTCATCACCTTTCATTTCAAGTGCTGAGTAGTCTCTCCACTTATCTGGGTAACCGATTTTTGGTGTGAACTTATCAAGTTTTGCTTTAGCAGCAATTTTTGTTTCTGGGCTCATCCATTCAAGGTTTTCAATTGCTACTGCGTAACCTTTGATTACGTTATCAACTAACTCTTCCATGCGTGCTTTCGCTTCAGGCGGGAAGTTGTCTTTAACGTACACTTTACCCAACATTTCACCTAATACACCGTTTGATGCATCAACGGCTTTTTTCCAAAGTGGTGACTGCTCTGTCACACCGCGCAGTGTTGTGCTGTAGAAATCAAAGTTAAGATCAACAAGCTCTTTATCTAATAGCGCTGAGTAGTTACTTACAAAATGGAACTTAAGGTAGTTCTGCCAAGTTGCTAAGTCTGTATCACTGTAGATACCTGCAAATTTTTCTAGGTAGCTAGGTTGGCGAACAATGACATCTTCAGTCTTGATGCCTGACGCATCAAGGTAAGCAGCAAAATCAAAGTCACCAGTAAGTTTGTTGGCATCTGCAACGCTCATCTTGTTGTAAGATTTAGTTGCATCACGGCTTTCTACTCGGCTCCACTGTGCATCAGCAATACGTGTTTCAAGATCAATAATAGCTTTAGCCGCAGATTCTGCATCAGCGACACCCGCTTTGCTTAAGATAGCGGTTACGTATGCTTGATAAGCTTCACGAATTTTTGTGAATTTTTCATCATCTTTTAGGTAGTAGTCGCGATCGGGTAAACCTAAGCCAGACTGATAAACATACATCGCGTTTTCGCTAGAGTTTTTCGCGTCGTTATTTACGTACCAACCAAACGGCAAGTTACCGCCTTTAATGCGAAGTTCAGCCATTAAAGCAACAAGATCAGACTTGCTCTTTACAGCATCAACGCTTTCAAGTACTGGCGATAATGGTTTGATGCCTGCCGCTTCACGAGCGGCTTCATCCATGTAGCTGTTATAGAATGCAGCGAGTTTTGCTTCATCAGAACCTGGCTTAACATTGGTATTTGCGGCCGCTTTTTCGAGTACTTCTTTCATCGCTTTTTGCGAATCATCATAAAGCTGAGTAAATGAACCGTAGTTTGATTTATCACCAGGAATGTCTGTTTTTTCTAACCATTCGCCGTTTACGTGATAGTAAAAGTCATCTTGTGCGCGAACAGACTTGTCCATGTTCGCCAGTTCAATACCTGAATTTAAAGGCGCTTTTGCTTCAGTGACGGCAGCAGTTGCTGGTGCTTTAGTTTCTTGTTCTTTTTCACCACAACCAACAAGACCGAGCGCAAGTGCGATACTTGCCGCGGTAAGTGTTACTTTTTTCATGAGGTTCCCGTACTTATCGTATAGTTAGAGGTATTTTCGAAATACTACGAATAGGCAGTCTTTCGCTTTGTCCATCATAAACCTCTCAAGCAAAACAATAAAATCGAATATGTAACAATTCTTATCAAAAGCGATGAGTCGCATATTTAAGCGATAGTGTGAAACAAATAGGCGCTTATTTTGTAAGGTCGCTATTACTTAAATAAAGATAATAGTTACCTTACAAACATCCGCAGGTCGAAGCTCAATCATCTATTGTATTTGGGCTTTATAATTTAGCCATAAAATGATTTATACCAAGTAACCAACTTTGTTACACCCTCTTCTAAACCAATAGCAGGTTTGTAACCTGTTGCAGCAAATAAGTCTTGGGTATCTGCAAATGTTTTATAAACATCACCGGCCTGCATTTCTCGAAAGTTTTTCTTTGCCTCAATACCCAGCTCAGACTCGATTGCTTCAATAAACTTCATTAGATTTATAGGGCTACCATGGCCAATGTTATAAACACGGTACGGAGCAGAACTTGTCGAAGGTGAACCAGTCTCTACTCGCCAATGATCATTACGCTCTGGAATAACATCTGCCGCCCTAATAACGCCCTCAACGATATCATCAATATAAGTAAAATCGCGCCACATATCGCCATTGTTATTGATATCTATTGTTTCATCAGCAAGCATCTTTTTAGTAAAAATAAAAGGCGCCATATCTGGGCGACCCCATGGGCCGTATACAGTGAAAAAGCGTAACCCTGTGGTGGGTAAATCATATAAATGCGAGTAACTATGCGCCATTAACTCATTCGCTTTTTTAGTTGCTGCATAAAATGATACAGGATGATCAACGCTATCTTTTGTTTCAAATGGTGTTTTTTCATTTAAACCATACACAGAACTAGAAGACGCATACACTAGATGTGCTACCTTGTTATGGCGACATCCCTCTAAAATATTTAAGTGCCCAACTAAGTTTGAATCGGCGTATGAATCAGGATTTTCAATCGAATAACGCACACCAGCTTGAGCCGCCAAGTGAATAACGCGTTCAAACTTTTCTACTTCGAATAACTCAGCCATTTCAACGCGATTCGCTATATCAAGCTTTTTAAAAGAAAAGCGCTCATGAGATTCAAATTGAGCCAATCGAGCCAGTTTTAAATTAACATCGTAATAATCATTTAAATTATCGATACCTATAACATCATGCCCTGCGTTCAATAGCTTTTGGCACGTCGCAGCACCAATAAAACCCGCGGCTCCGGTGACTAAATATTTCATTGTTAACCTTAAAAAAGAGGTTCAGCACTAAACGCTGACAAAAAACAAAAGTGTAGGTCAATAACCACTGAATAGAGAAGCTATGATACCGTAAACAAGTAAGGCATATACTATTAGAATATATTTATCATACGCTATTTAGTGTCGTTTTATTTTATATCAGCACTTTTGATAGAGAAAGAGGGAATTACACACCACCAAGCGGACAATGGCTTGCAGGGCGCTTTTAAATTTCACACTTTCACCAAAGCTTATTGCTCGTATTTTTGCTTTATCTTTTCAACTATTTCTACATTGGCTGCAGGAAAGGCGTAACTATCAAGTTCATTAATTGCTACCCACTTCCCTTGTTGCCCCTCTGCGCCATGAGCAGTGCCTTTGAAGTTATCAACAATATGCACATCTAAACGAACGCATTTATCGCCATAGTCATGTTCGATCACCATTAGCGCTTCACTGCCGTTAACAGTTAGATTTACTTCTTCTAACAGCTCACGCTGTAGCGCTGCAAATACGCTTTCGCCCTGCTCGACCTTACCACCAGGGAACTCCCATAAGCCGCCTTGGTGTTTGTCATCTGGACGTTTACAGATAAATAGCTGCTGATCTTTATAAATAACGCCGACTGCAACATGCACTATTTTTTTAGTCATTTTATATTTCCTCAATCATAAAAAAAGCGACGCAAGCGTCGCTTTTTTCCCAGAGTTTAGGTTACTTTAATTTACCACAACACTGTTTGAATTTTTGGCCTGAACCACAAGGACACGGTTCATTACGACCGACTTTTGGTTCTGCACGATGGCTAACCACTGCATCTTGTGGTGTTTCGCCACCAAGGTGCTCTGCCTCTTCGTGCTGGTATTCACGCGGTGCATTTTCGCTCTTACGATGTTGCTCTTCAACTTTTTCAACATCTTCTTCAGCGCGAACTTGTACTTTACTCAAAATACCGACAACGTCGACTTTTAAGTTCTCAAGCATTTCAGAGAATAACTCGAACGACTCTCGCTTATATTCTTGCTTCGGATTCTTCTGCGCATAGCCACGCAAGTGAATACCTTGACGAAGGTGATCCATCGCTGCCAAGTGATCTTTCCAATGTTGATCAAGACTTTGTAGCATAATTGCTTTTTCGAATTGACGTAGTACAGACTCACCTACCATCTCTTCTTTTTGCTTATATGCTTGCTCAACCGCTTCTTCAATACGCTCTCGAAGTTTTTCTTCGTACAGCTTATTATCATCAGCTAACCATTGTGCAATAGGTAGCTCGATTAAGAAATCCTGCTTTAAACGTTCTTCAAGGCCTGGAATATCCCACATTTCAGCTAGGCTTTGCGGCGCAATGTATTGGTCAATCGTACCGTTTAGCACATCGCTGCGAATAGCTGTGATAGTTTCTGAAATATCGCCTTCTTCAAGTAGCTCATTACGTTGTGAGTAAACAACACGACGTTGATCGTTTGCTACATCATCGTACTCAAGTAATTGTTTACGAACGTCGAAGTTACGCGCTTCAACTTTACGTTGTGCGTTTTCGATTGCACGGTTAACCCAAGGATGCTCAATCGCTTCACCGCGTTGCATACCTAGCTTACGCATCATGTTCGTCATGCGCTCACCAGCAAAGATACGCATTAATGCGTCATCCATTGATAAGTAGAAACGGCTTGAACCGGCATCACCTTGACGACCCGAGCGACCACGTAACTGGTTATCGATACGACGAGATTCATGACGCTCAGTACCAATGATATGTAAGCCACCCGCTTCGATTACCGCGTCGTGACGTTTTTGCCACGCTTCTTTAATCGCTTTGATTTGCTCATCAGTTGGCTCTTCAAGCTTTTCAACCTCACTTTGCCAGTTACCACCTAACACGATATCGGTACCACGACCGGCCATGTTAGTTGCAATGGTTACTGTGCCAGGTAAGCCCGCGTCAGCAACAATGTCTGCTTCTTGGGCATGGAATTTCGCATTAAGTACATTGTGCTTAATTTTTTCTTTACGCAAGAACTGCGATAAGTACTCAGAACTTTCGATAGAAATAGTACCCACAAGTACCGGTTGACCACGCTCTTGACAATCTTTGATATCAGCAAGGATTGCTTCGTACTTTTCTTCTTGTGTAAGGTAGACAAGGTCAGCACGATCGTCACGGATCATCGGTTTGTTCGTTGGCATTACGACTGTGTCGAGACCGTAGATAGACTGGAACTCAAACGCTTCTGTGTCTGCTGTACCTGTCATACCCGCTAATGTGTCGTATAAACGGAAGTAGTTTTGGAATGTGATTGATGCCAATGTTTGGTTTTCGTTTTGAATGCGTACACCTTCTTTTGCTTCAACAGCTTGGTGTAAACCCTCTGACCAACGGCGACCTTCCATTGTACGGCCTGTATGCTCATCAACAATGATAACTTCGTTTTCTTTAACAACGTAATCAACGTCTTTTTGATACAGCTTATGAGCACGAAGCGCCGCATACACATGGCTTAATAATGTGATGCTGGAGGCTGAATAAAGTGAATCGCCTTCTTCAATTAAGCCGCGCTCGATCAGTAGTT
Source organism: Pseudoalteromonas sp. L21 (assembly GCF_021728035.1). Taxonomy (NCBI): domain Bacteria; kingdom Pseudomonadati; phylum Pseudomonadota; class Gammaproteobacteria; order Alteromonadales; family Pseudoalteromonadaceae; genus Pseudoalteromonas; species Pseudoalteromonas sp. L21. The sequence goes on from NZ_JAKKCV010000005.1 coordinate 180,795, forward strand.
CTTCAACTTTAACTTGACCACGTTCAGTTAAGTGAACTTGCTTAGACTTTTCGTCGATAGTGTAGTCGCCGTCGCCTTCAACGCCTTCTTCATCTTCTTTTTCTTGTAGCTCAAGTTCTGGCACAATTTTGTTGATTTCGATGTAAAGCTCAGAGCTATCTTCAGCAGGGCCTGAGATAATAAGCGGCGTACGCGCTTCATCGATTAGGATTGAATCCACCTCATCAACTACTGCGTAGTAAAGTGGGCGTTGCACACGCTCTTCAATGCTAAATGCCATGTTATCGCGCAGGTAATCAAAGCCAAATTCATTATTCGTACCATAAGTAATGTCAGCAGCGTAAGCGATTTTCTTTTGCTGTGGCATCATACCCGGTACGTTACAGCCTACTGTTAGGCCTAAGAATTCAAATAATGGACGGTTAGTTTCCGCATCACGTTTTGCAAGGTAGTCGTTCACGGTAATTACGTGAACACCTTTGCCTGTTAAACCACGTAGGTAGGCAGGCAATGTTGCCGTTAATGTTTTACCTTCACCGGTACGCATCTCTGCGATACGACCTTGATGTAAAACCATACCACCTAGTAACTGTACATCGAAGTGACGCATGCCATTTACACGCTTAGATGCTTCACGTACCACAGCAAATGCTTCTGGTAAGATATCATCTAGGCTTTGTCCGTTATCGTAACGCTCTCTAAATTCCGCTGTTTTTGCTTTTAGATCTTCATCAGAAAGCGCCTCTAATTGCGTTTCAAGCGCATTGATCAGTGCGACCGTCTTTCTTAGGTTTTTAATAGTGCGGTCATTGCGACTACCAAAAATCTTGGTAAATAAATTAGATATCATGATAAAACCGTTACAATATATTCTTTGTTAGCTAGTCGTTAGCTAACCCACTTTCTTTAATTGATAATTAATATGCGCTTATGCTCATGATGTAGGGCATATTAATTAACAATTTATCAGTACGCTGTTTAAAACACAGCTTATTTCGTGCGCTATCATACCAGAGTCTGCGCAACATCAAACCTTCTGTGTGTGAAGATATGGATTTTCAGCAAGAAAATTTAAAAATTAGCCGTAATCTTTGATCTAATGCGTAAAAATTAAATCACTGGGTAGATATGGCGACAATCGAAATAAAATCAAGATCAGGGATGAAAAAAGGCGAATCTGAAGGCCTCTTATGCTCGCAAGACGCCCTTTGAACTGCGAGCAGACCGCAGCCCCCGCACAAAATAAATTTCACACCTACACGTTACTTCTTACGGCCATGTTGCGCTAAGCGTTCTAATTTAGCTTTTAACGACGGCGGTGCATCCGCAGCAATGGCGCTGAGGTAATCGGCTGTTTGCTCACTCATGTGACGTTTTGTAACTGGTTTTTTGTCTTGCTCAGATTTTGCTGATAAACGCTGTGTAGCTTGTGGATTAGCAGTAATTTTAATTTGCCCAAGTTCAGCCATGCCCGCCTTACGAAAGTGCGACAGCATGTCCATTTTTAAATAATTTAAGCGCAGTGCTATAGGGGCAGAGACCGCCTCAATCATTAAAGTACCATCACGATAATTACTCACTCGGCATTTTTTTGATAATGTTTCGCCTAAGAAGTCGTCCAGTATAACTTGCTGACTCGATAGCCCTTGCGCTTTACCTGCATAGGACGCAAGTCGGCTATTGAGCCCTGCCATAATATCGCCCAGTGCTTTAGGCGCGTATCTATCTTTTGCCATCGCCCACTCTATTTAAACGATTCAATACCTCAAACGACAATATACCACTGGGGTAAGGGGGATGCGAGTAAACATTACTCGTTAAAATAAAGCCGACAAAATAACTTCAACGATAAATAAAAAAGATTCAATATTAAAACGCCTCCTACGTTTTGATTGTTTCTGATAGACTCAGATTTTGTTTTTTATTTAATAGATACAATGGCACAGCATTCTCTCACTTTAATTATATTAGCTGGTGGCTTAGGTAGTCGCTTTGGCGGAAATAAACAAATCGCTGAAATTCCAAGTCTTGGTCGCACAATCATGGAGCTAAGTATCGCCGATGCAGTCAAAGTGGGTGTTAGCCAAGTTGTGATCATTATTAATCAAAAAATTCGTGCTGAACTTGAGGCCACAATCTTACCTCGACTTCCTAATGGCCTCGATGTTGTATTAGTTGAGCAAAGTATTGATGCGTTACCAGACAAGTTCGGCCACCTAGCTGCAGATCGCATCAAGCCATGGGGAACTGGGCATGCACTGCTTTGTGCAAAGCCTTATGTAGATAATCCTGCGATTGTGATCACCGCTGATGACTATTATGGCGATACTTCGTTTGAAATAGTTGCTGAACACTTTAAGCACAGCATGCAATGGGCCATGGTTGGTTACCCAATTAGCCAAACACTGTCAGATGAAGGGGGAGTTAATCGCGGGCTGTGTGAGGTCAATGAACAACAGCAGCTCACTAATGTGATTGAATACTTAAATATTAAACACGAAAATACTGCTCTTTACGGCGATACTCCACAAGGTGAAAGAGTGGTAATTGCAGATGATTCATTGGGCTCAATGAGCTTTTGGGGAATAACTCCCGATGTGTTCAATTACTTAGAAAGCGGCTTTTTTGAGTTCCTAGAAAGTAATGACAACGGTGTCACAAAAGAGTATTATTTGCCCGACCAAATCCAAGCCGCCATTCAAGGTAAACACCAATCTGTCACAGTCTATACAGCCCTGTCGCCTTGGTATGGTGTGACTTACAAATCAGAGCTAGAAAAGGTTTCGAATAAGCTTTATGAACTATATCACGGAAGAAGTAACAGTCACCGCCCCAGTGCAATCAAAAATGAAGAGTGAACTCTCAATGAAGTCAAACCCTGTAGCTGAGCATTTATCTCAGTGCTATGGCCTAAACGACGCCAATATTAGCCTAAAGCCTATTGGAAATGGTCATATAAACACAACCATGCTTCTTAAAGCAGATGATCAGGCCTTGGTGGTACAAAAGTTAAATACGGATGTATTTCCAGCCCCAGAGAAGCTCGTTGAGAATGCCCGTTTAATAGAACAGCACTTAACAAAGAAAAATAATAATGGTGAGTATGATTTAGATATTATTCGTCACGTACCCACTATTGAAAATGACTTTTTGGTTGAATATGACCAAGGAGTATGGCGCGCACTCGAATTTATTGGCGGCAGTTATAGTGAAGATGTTGTAGCCAGCATCTCGCAAGCACAAACTGCGGCCAATGCATTTGGTCAATTCGCCCTTGCTCTGCAAGATTTTCAGGCTGAACAGTTACATCATGTCATTCCTAACTTTCATAACCTAGAAATGCGATTTGCTGCCTTCAAAAAAGTGCTAGAGCAAAACCCACTGAACAGAACTGCACTATGCCAAGACGATGTTGATTTTTGCTTAGCACAGCAAAGCCTCGTTGCAGAACTAAAAGCGCTTGACGGTACTATTCCTTTAAGACCTTGCCATAATGATACCAAAATCAACAATATGCTGTTTTGCACAAAGTCAGACAGTGCGAAAGCGGTGATCGATCTTGATACCTGTATGCCTGGCTATTGGCTGTTTGATTTTGGCGATATGGTACGTACATTCTGTTCACCTGAGCAAGAAGACTCAACTAACTTAAATAATGTTCGCGTGCGTGAAGAAATTTTCGCAGCAATTGTAAAAGGCTATGTTGAACCGCTGCAAAATGTGATCACCGATGCCGAAAAACAAAGCTTTTGGCTAGGCACCAAAGTAATGACGTTTATGATTGGCTTGCGCTTTTTGACTGACTTTATTGATGGTGATAATTACTTTGCCACTAAACATGCGAACCACAATTTAGAGCGGGCTCGTAATCAGTTTGCACTGTATCGCGATATTCTTGATAAAGAGCATACCCTTAAAGCGATTTTAGAAATCAATAATTAAGGTTGTTGCGCGACATAAAGTCGCGACTACGATTAGGCTGGTTGCATTTGATTTGCGCGACGTAAAGTCGCGACTACCTGTTTGACTAGGGCAATAACGGTTAGAAACAAAAACGCCTGCATTAATGCAGGCGTTCTGTGTACTCTAAACCAGCAAACAGCGTTAAACTGCTTTTAAATGGGTCGGCTTAGGTGCAACTGCTTGTGCAACAAACTCTGAAAACTCAGCACCTAGCTTTTCATCACGCATACCGTATTCGATGATTGCTTTTAAATAGCCTAGCTTGTCACCACAGTCGTGTGAACGGCCACTCATGTGGAACGCTTCGACTATTTCAGCTTCCATCAATGCATCAATTGCATCTGTTAACTGAATTTCGCCACCAGCCCCTGCCGAGGTTTTTGCTAGGATAGGCCAAATAGCTTTAGACAATACATAACGACCAACAACCGCAAGATTCGATGGCGCTTCTTCAGTTTTTGGCTTTTCTACCATGGTTTTGATCGGTGCGCTTTCGCCAGCTTTAATCGTCACTCCACCAATATCAGCAATACCATATTTACTAACATCTTCGGCTGCAACAGGCTCAAGCATGATTTGGCTTGCTCTGACTTCTTTGAAACGTTTGATCATGGCTGCAATATTTTCTGTTTTTTGATCCGCTGTATAGCTATCAAGAATGACGTCTGGTAGCACAACAACAAAGTCATCATCACCCACAATAGGTTTCGCACATAATACCGCATGACCTAGCCCTTTTGCTTCGCCTTGACGTACATGCATAATCGTCACATCATCAGGGCAAATAGAGCGTACTTCTTCTAATAAAGTACGTTTAACACGCTTTTCAAGCGTCGCTTCAAGCTCAAAGCTGGTATCAAAGTGGTTTTCAATGGCATTTTTAGAGCTGTGTGTTACAAGCACTATCTCTTTGATGCCTGCCGCCACACATTCATCAACAATGTATTGAATTAGAGGCTTATCGACAAGCGGCAACATTTCCTTTGGAATGGCTTTCGTCATTGGAAGCATACGAGTTCCAAGACCCGCAACAGGGATAACAGCTTTCATATTAAGTCCTTTTTTAAATATTAACTCAAATTTACAACTAAGTTAGCAGTGTAAAGCTTGCTCGAATATGAACAAATTATCACTTTAACTACTCATACAAGCGAGGCAAAACGTCACTCACTTCATCAAATATGGTAACCCTTTGAGGTTCATGTCCTTTTAGGCTAAGTCGCTAAGCTAATTTAATACCTACTATTTTTATTTTATTACTTGCTGAATAAAATAAAGCGTTCGACATAATCAATCATTTATTGTTACGCACTCAGCTAAATAAAGTGCTAAATCGTGACTAAAATAGCGCTTTAACGTAAGACGCTCATTGGCTTAACAGAGTATAATGATACCACTCAAAAGGGGAACATTATATCAAACCCAAGGTAATTTATTATTAATATTCTTCATGTTAACAATAAATAATGACACTTTTTGTGTTGAATAAAACAGGGGGAAACACTGCGCCAAATAAAGTAATACTATTGAATTAACCAAGCCCCTCATCAAAAGATAAAAGGCTTAGCTATCATTTAATCATAGTAATAAATAGTTAATCACTACCGAACAAATCGCGTGTGTACACTTTTTCAGCAACATCAGCCAACTCATCGGTATTGCGATTAGAAATAATAATATCAGCGCGTGACTTTAGTTCATCAATTGTTGTTACGACTTCTGAATTAAAGAACTCATTCTCTTGTAGGCTAGGCTCATAAATAATGACCTCAATGCCTTTTGCCTTAATGCGCTTCATAATGCCTTGTACAGCTGAAGCCCTAAAGTTGTCAGATCCTGATTTCATGACCAGCCTATAAATACCTACTACTTTAGGGTTTTGTTTAATAATTGATTCGGCAATAAAGTCCTTTCTTGTCGAGTTTGCATCAACAATCGCTCGAATCATATTATTTGGTACATCTTTATAGTTTGCTAGTAATTGCTTGGTATCTTTTGGTAAGCAATATCCGCCATACCCAAACGAAGGGTTATTATAATGAGAGCCAATGCGCGGGTCTAAACCAACTCCTTGAATTATTTGTTTAGCATCAAGGTCATGGCTTTGGGCATAGCTATCAAGCTCATTAAAATAGGCTACGCGCATCGCTAAATAGGTATTTGAAAACAGTTTAATCGCTTCGGCTTCTGTTGAGTCGGTAAATAAGATATCAATATGTTCTTTTTCTGCACCTTGTTTTAATAACTCAGCAAATACCTTTGCACGCTCACTTTTCTCACCCACGATAATACGTGATGGATACAGGTTATCGTACAATGCTTTACCTTCGCGCAGAAACTCTGGAGAAAAAATGATATTGTCGCTATTCACCTGCTCTTTTATTGCTTTAGTAAAGCCAACCGGAACCGTAGACTTAATCACCATCGTTGCATCAGGATTGATAGCTAAAACATCATTAATAACCGCTTCAACTGAACCCGTATTAAAATAGTTAGTATCAGGGTCGTAATCAGTGGGTGTTGCAATAATCACAAATTCAGCATCTTTCAATGCTAAGTGCTTGTCTGTGGTTGCCGAAAACTGTAAATCTTTATTCGTCAAGAATGCTTCGATTTCTGTATCGATAATTGGCGACTTACCTGCATTAAGCAACTCAACTTTTTCTTCAACAATATCCAGTGCAATAACTTGGTTATGCTGAGCAAGTAGCATTGCATTTGATAAGCCTACATAACCAGTTCCGACAATAGTGATTTTCATTAAACTTTCCTAGGGTAATAATCGCTTTTTGAGTTCATTTTCTAAATGCTGCGCGACTTCAGTTGAACGATAGTTACATACCGATTGACGAGCAAATGAGCTCAGTAATTCATAGTCTTGAGGTGCCATTTCTAGTAATTCGACGATTGTATCGGCAATAGAGTTTTTATCTTTTACATCAAACAGTAAACCGTTTTTACCAGGTAGGACTATATCATTCACTGGGCTTATGTTAGATGCTAAAACGGGAGTTCCACATGCAAGAGCTTCTACGGCCACTAAACCAAAACTTTCTCTGTGAGTTGGAAAAATAAAAGCATCCATTTCACTATACTTATCAACTAATTGATTTGGTTCTAATGCACCATAGTATGTAACTAATGAAGATAAGTCACTGTTGGCTATTGTGTTTACTAGTTCGTCAACCTCTGCGCCGGTGCCATAGATATTCAATCTTAGTTTACTGATCAAATGAGGATGAGACTGCCTAATTAACACTAAGGCTTCTAGCAATTCTTGCCACCCTTTCCCTTCATCTATTCGAGAGACATACCCTAAAGTGAAAAAGGATGGTGAAGGGCTTATGGTTGGTTTAAATATATCAAAATCCACACCACCAGACGGAGATACAATAATTTTCTCCTTATCATACCAAGGATGTAGCTCAAGAAGTTTATCTTCGAAATAGGAGGATGGAACAACGACTGCTGTGCTTTTTTTTAATATTAATTTAGACGCGAACCCCATCACCTTATGGATAGTTGTATTACCAACAAGATCATCGCCATGAATATTTACTACATACTTCGGCCTTCCAACCAATAGAAAAGGGATAAGGCAAAGGGTCGAATATGTTAAATAATGAAAGTAAATGAAGTCATAATTCCGCTTACTTATTGCATACATCCCGCTTGCAATAAATTTTATATAGCAAATAAGCTTTGCAAAACCTGAAGCACGATAATCAATAACGACCTTACTTACAATATGATTCCCTTGTGTTTGAAGCTGTTGATAATTTTTACCTACAAAACTTCCAAATGAGGGATCTTTTTTTGATGGGAAAAGGTTTGCAATAAAACAAATCTTACTCATTTTTGAACCTTTCTAAAGCGCTCTAATCTCTTTTTAGCAAGTCCAGGAAATAACGAAGCTAACCATGCTCTCAGTAATTTCCCAGCAATAGGGGGCGTAAAATATTTAAATACAGTTAGCAGGCTTACCTTTTGACCGCTACTGTAATAAACCAAAAAATCAAAACACTTTTTGTTTCTTTTTGACATTAAATGACTGTACCGATCGTAAAATTGTTGAAACCCTACAGAGCGATTCTTTTGATTATCCGTAATTCTGGGTTTGTCATGAGCAGTATGCACTATATATGAAGGAGTACTTATTCGTTTCGCAGCACCAAATGTCAAAATCATTCGAGTCCACAGTTCCCAATCCTGAGATGATACAACAGACTCATCAAATAACCCTGCCTCTATCAAGCGTGCTCTCTTAGTAAGAACTTGATTAGACGCTTGGTTGAAGTTTAGCTGAGCGTCTATATCAATGATCATATCTGAATTTAAGATAGGTCGTTGAGTTTGACCGTAATCCCAAATATAGCCACTGCAAACAAAGGCATATTTGTCTTCAAATGCCTCAACTAAGTCTGCAATTCTGGTTGGTAAAAACTCATCATCATCATCAAGGCCAGTCGCATACTCACCTTGAGAATGTTGAATTGCATAGTTGCGAGCACGACATGCGCCCTCATTTTTAGCAAAGCTATGAAAGCGGATATTTTCATTTTCGCCAGCTAGCTGCTTTAAATACTCAACGGTCCCGTCTGTAGAGCCATTATCAACGATAAATATTTCTATGTTTTTATAAGTTTGCTTTTTTACCGACTCAACAGCTCTTTTGAGAAGTGGAAGTCGGTTGTAGGTTGGTATCCAAACACTCACGAGAGGTTGACATATTGTCATGAGCTACTCCTACTTTCCGTGTCTACCCACAATAACGATACAAAACAACCGAGTGAAATGCCTAACGTGCCAGAAATCCAAACATGACCACTCAACTGCGATAAAAATAGCAGGATAAGAGTACCAGCTAACACCGCAGGACTATAAATAGATTCAGGCCTAACACATTGCTTTAAGGCTTTAATAAAGGTAAAAAAGTAGAAGGAAAAACATACAAATAAACCAGTGAATCCAAAGTAAACTAATACATCAATCGCATCAATTTCAGCAGAGTACTTTATAGGGATAAACTCAGCGATTCCCGCAGTTCCGACACCTACAAGTTGCTGCCAGAATTCTAGGTAATTGACGTAAACAACTAATAGCTCTTTTGCAAATTCATCTCTGCCAGATAGAATTATTCCTAAAACTCCTTTTTGGCTCAGTACCCACATAAGTCTGTCGTACAAGCCTAAAGCCATGAGTAAATCGTTAATTACATATACAATGACCGCTATAGCACAGAACATAGGTACAAGAATATATAATTTCAGCTTCGTCATTTTAAATAGCCTCTCTCTTTCATTGAGAATAGGTACTATAAACACAAGACTTACAGCAGCGAGCATGGCAGTTTTAGTGGCGACAAGTAAGCCACAAAGCACAGTAAATAAAGAAAACAGGATGTACCACTTACGCTTATAGTTCCAACACATATGAAGCATGAAAGAGAAAAGCACGACCATGGTCGCACCTAATTCATTTGCCGCATATATAAAACCATTAGAACCTGCCGTTTCACCATCTCTTAATTGATAACTTGAGCGACCAAAACCTAGCGCCCCTAAAAATAAGTTAAAACACAGGATAGCAAAATTACTAATTAATATTCTTTCAAGCCATTTTCTAGTAAACAAATCCCAACGCGCAGCCAACAAGCCAAAATAAATAAAAATAGACATTGGCATGAGGATTTTATACACGTTTGAGAAGTCACTGATAAAAAAGAAAGTATCAGCTTCTGAGAGAAGTTGAAGTACCGGCCCCATGAGCAGTATCGCTAATAAAAGGCATAAGAAAATAAAATACCTTGGATCAAGCTTCAGTACGAGTAGCAGTACCAATCCAGTTAATGGTAATTTGTATAGCAGTGACAGCTTTAAATCCATCCCTAACTGAAGAACAGTGAATCCAGAAGCAACATCAGCAAGTAGATAAAGACTCATCATAAATACGCATAGCTTGTCCGCATATGAAGGCCCGTCATCGTTAGAAAAAAAGAGCTTTAACATCAGAAATTACCGGGCTCTTTTTTAAGGGTTTCTCTATAAGCTGTAACGTAGTCGTCTGTAGACTTGACAACTTTAGCAGGGTTTCCAGCCGCAACCACTCCATCAGGAATATCTTTTGTGACAACACTTCCTGCACCAATGATAGTGTTACTTCCAATAGTGACCCCAGGTAAAATAATGCTCCCCCAGCCGATGAAAACATTATCGCCGATGGTAATTGCTTTTCGATAAGAGCGCCGGGATCCTTTCCTATAGCTATCTTTGTGAACCACCAGTTCCTTTAAAAACAATGTAGGAGAAGCATCGTGACCTAAAAGCGTAGCTCCAGTAATAGTGCAATCTTTACCGATATAAAAACGGTCTCCTTTAGATGAAGACGAGAGTTTAGTATCAATAATAAGTGTATTTTCTCCAATCTGAGCACCTTGTCTGGTGTACTTTTGGATACTCAATGCATAGCCTAAGCTGTCAATTTTAGTCTGTAATTTATCAGAACTAATGACTCGACTAATAACTTTTAATAAATAATAGAATAATTTAGAAATCACCTGCTAACTCCTTAGCAAGCACACGCCAGCTAAATTTTTGCTCTGCAAGTTCTCTATTTTCATATTGTAACTGAGTATACTGCGTCTCAGGTAAAGCCATTAAGCTCGTCATTCCTTTGGCAAAAGCAGAGGCAGAATACTCATCGACCAATATATTGTTTGAAGGCTCCAAAATCTCACTCGTCGCAGTGACTACCTTGTCGCTCGATTTTGCACCTATAATAGGCAAACCTGACGATAACGCTTCTAAAATGGTTTGTCCTAAGGGCTCATATGTTGAAGACATAATGAAAAAGTCAGCTGCTTTATAATAGTGTTCAGGGCAGCTTTGACGACCTAAAAAGATCACTCTACCACTAACATTTAACCGTTCAGAAAGTGCGCGTAATTCAGCCTCTTCAGCACCTTCACCTAGTAGCCAGAGCGAGGCATTGTTGTCGTTTAAAAGCTTTAAAGCTTCGATCGCAGTATCAAACCCCTTTGCTTTCACAAAGCGTCCTATACATAAAAAAGCCTTGCTTTGCTCTGGTAAACCTAGTTCTTTTTTTAGCTGAGATTTTTCAGTTTGTGTCGCCAAACTAAAGCGAGACAAACTAACGCCAGGCTTACAAATACTCATTGCTTTAGAGCGGTTAATATTTCGGATTTGCTGCTGCATGTTTTCGCTGAAAACAAATAATTTATCAGCGCTATTAAATGCCATACGTTGCACAGTTTTATGCAAAAAAAATGATAAGTGCCCTTTTAGCTTTAGTAGCTTATTATCATTAGCCCTGTAGCTGGCTTTTGTTTCGTTAGCGACAACCCCTGGCACTAAATAAACAATATTTTTATATTTTAAGGCTTTTAAATACAGAACATTAAAGTGAAAACGACAAATAGTTAATACCGGAGAGTGACGCTGCAAAACTTTTTTATAAAGCTTAACTGCATTATAAGTCTGCTTTAGCACTCGCCCTAAACCTCTACTGCGTCCGAAACGGTAGCGATAAATAGTCACACCCTCTTCTATTTCGACTTCGGGTAATTCTTTATTCTCAGGGTTGAGGTCACTGGCTACAATAACAACTTCATAGCCCAGCAGAAGGTATTCTTGTGCTAAGTGATAAAGCGAGTTCTCAATGCCACCAATATTAGGCTTATATTGATTACTCGTGAGCAACACACAAGGCTTAACATGTTCTGTAGTCATTGCTTTTAAGCCTTTTTTCTTAACGCAAGAATAAATGCAACAATTAGAGAAACAAGGCCTCCAAAAAATGTTATTCCTAAGCAGATAAGAGCGCGAGAAGGGCCTGATTTTTGTTCAGGATAAATAACAGGAGATAAAGGTTTTACTAGATGAAAGTCACCGACGGTAGACAATAACTTTGAGCGAGTTTGGTCCGCAATAAGTTCGTAGAATAGAGAGCGCAACTCAGCGACATTAGTTTCCGCAGCTTTCTCTTGCAGGTAATTAATAGCCTCTTCAGCTTCATTGCGGTCTTTGTCACGCCAAAAGGCATTAATATCTTCAATTAACCAATTGGTAATATTAACCGATAACTCTGGTGAAAGCGCTGTCACCTCTAGCTGAACGACGCCCTTTTTTTTCATATAAAGTATATCGAAGCTGCCTAATAGAGGAATATAACCATCCCACGGCGAAGGCTCAACATCTTTACCAGGAGGCGGAGTTCTTACCCATTTTTTTTGCTCAGCATCGTAAACTTCAGGATTATAAATATAGGTATCAGTACTTTGGTCCCACCCCTTTAGAGCAAGTAACTCTGGTAATAAGTTCCTTTTTTCTATAAACGGTTGAATAAAGCCTCTGCTTCGCATAAATTCAATTGCGGTTTCAACTTCGTCAGCCTCAGAACCACCAAGCGATATCCCTGCCATACTTGCAAGACCACCAAATTGACCAGCTAATTTATTAAGGCCGCCCCCTTCCTTGGCATTAGATGGAACCAAGTAGACTTTTGCTGTGTATTTATTTGGTTGCTGCATAGCAATATATACAGACAATGCTGCCGAAAGTAGAGTACCGATTACAACTACCCATTTATACTTCATTAACCTAGAAAATGTTAAGTTTATACCTTTACTTTCCATGGAGTTTCTCAACCAACTGACTACTAAAAGTCAGGCATTATAGCAAATGAAGGTATGATTAAAATAGATTTAAAAACTTTAGTTACGCCCGCGAATATTTCACTTAAAAATGCTCATAAAACTAGCGTTAAGTAATTGCTGCTAGGAAATGTTTTTTGAATTCGTTATCATAAAGCATATGTGTTTCTTATCTTTTGTCCCCCGACTTTATAGCCATAAGAACCGATTACAAAAATGAACCTAAGATCAAATAGAAATCAATAAGCATGTCAAAACAACCAGTCGTTATTCTCGCATATGGGGAAGGTGGGCACAAAAAAGAGATGAGTTTACTATATAAACATATTAAAGAATCAGAACTTAAGTTTATATCTTTAGGGCCATCTCCACTATGTTCACAAGTAACACATTTCAAACTAGGTGATGTTCGTCACAAAGAGAACCGTTTAAAGTCATTGTTAATGGCAATGCTTGGGCTATTTCGGTCAACCGTTATTACGCTAAAGATTTGTCATAAGTACCAAGTGACGGGGATCGTTTCAACCGGACCTGGCATGGCTATTATTCCTTCTATCATTCTCAGAGCCATGGGTAAAAACGTCATTTTCATCGAGACGTTTTGTCGCTTTTATACACGCTCTTTCACTGGTAAATGGATGTCGAAAATATGCAGTGAATTTTGGGTGCAAAATAAAGAGCAGCTTACCCTCTATAAAAATGCAAAATATTGTGGACGCTTATGAAAATCCTTGTCACTGTAGGCTCATCATCTTTTGATTCTTTAATTCGTGCGGTAGACCAAGCCGCTACAAAATTGACGGCGTTCTCATTTACTTTTCAGATAGGCACAGGAGGATACAAGCCTCAAAATGGCAACTCTTTCGCTCGTTCAAATGAGTTTTCAAGCGTGCTTGCCGATGCAGATATTGTTATTACACACGCGGGGGCTGGCACTGTTTTTGAACTATTGGAGCTCAACAAAAAAATGATTGTCGTGCCAAATTTTGACAGAGTCGATAAACACCAATCAGATTTAGCCTTATATATCGAAAGAAACAACTATGCTTTGGTTTGCCATGATGTAAATCATATAGAGAGTCATATAGAAGGCATCATCGCGTATGAGCCTGTTCCCTACAGCAAAGAGTCTTTTTTCCTCGCGGATGAGTTAACAAGTAAGCTCCTAAAAAAGTAACTCCGTACTTTTTTGAAAAGTACGGCTTAACGTTCTGAACTACTGAGTTAACTCGCTGTAAAGTCTTTTAATACTTGCTGTATTCATGTCTATTGAAAATAGCTCAGCTAATTTATGTCTTTGCGCAAGGGTTAAACTCGCTTCATTTTTATATAACTCAGCTATTGCCCCTGCCAATGACTCAGGGTCTCTTTGAGGCACCACTTTCACTGCGGATGTATCAACTAATGATGCCAGCTCAGTTAAACCACCACACTCTGAAACAACCGTTGCTAAACCCGATGCCATTGCCTCTAGTGCAGCGACACCAAAAGATTCTTCTTGAAATGTAACATCATCTCGAATCGATGGCTGCGCATAAATATTATACGATGAAAGCAGCTCTGGTAATGCTTGATGACTCACCATATCGATAAAGTTCACATGTTTAGTTAAAGCTAACTGGTCAGTTAAGCCCTGTAAATGCTCTTTAAGCTCACCGCCACCAATCAGGGTGAGGGTCGCATTAGGGTAGTCTTTATGTAAAACAGCCAATGCACGAATCAAAAACTCATGACCTTTACAATTAATTAAGCGTCCAACCGAGACAATATTCAAAGTATCAAAACTCTTTTCCTGCTTTGTTGACAGAAACATAGAATTAAAAGAGTTATGCACAACTGTAATTTTTTCACTCGGAACATCCAGATTTTCGACTGTTTTACGTTTTAAAAATTCAGAAGGAACAGTCCACTTTATAAAATCTTTGCTGCCTGCTTTTTTAAGTACAGCCCTGTATTTAGCCCTAATTAAAGGTTCACTATTTACATCAGAGCCATGCAATGATGCCAATGTGGGTATTTTGAGGTTGAGTTTTTCGCTTACGTGCATCCATGTCTTCACCCCATTACCAGTGTGGCAATGAACAACATCTGGCTTAAACTCATCAATCACCTTTTGCCAATATTTGTAGTCAATCATATATGGCAGCAACTGTAGCCTTAGGGCAAATGCCTGTGTAAAGCGCTCATTAATAACCATTTTAATTGGGCACAAGTAGACAGGTTCAAAAGGACGGCTTTGTTCATTGACTCTTTTAGCGGTCACTACCGCAGATTCTATCCCTTCTTTTTCCAACGCTGTAACTTGATCATAAATAAATGTTTCCGTGCTCATTGAAAAGTTAGGTATGTAATGTAGAACCCTCATTCTTTTCCTTTCTTAATCTACTTAAAATTACAGGGAGCTTGCATGCTATAGTCAAAAAATATTGAGCAAAGATTGCTATAAGCACTCCCCAAAGTTCAATTTTCGCCCCTAGAACTAGGATCCCTAAACATAAAACCAGATTAGAAAAAAGCGTAATCAGTAATAAACTCTTAACATAACCTAAAGCCAGAAAAACAGGATGTATCGGAGTCAATGCAGCGGATACTGCATGAACAATCATAAATACCACAATATGCCACTTGTAAACCAACAACTCTGCTGAAAAAAGAGCCACAACCCAGTAATCAAATGTCATACTTGCAACAGCAACAAATGCAAGGGAAGGTAACAATAGTAACAGCACTATTTTTGACATTATCTTTTCGACTTTGTCATACGCTTTTTCGGCTAAATAGACATTAATCTCTGGGTATAAAACCTGATTTAAAGGACTGGTTAACCTTGTTGAGATAGTAGCTATTTGCTTAATAACACGATAAGCACCAGCGGCACCGACGGAGACCACAGCACCCACTAAAATATTGTCTAATTGCTTGACTGGGATATCGGCCAACGAGGTCATGTGTACAGTCAAATTAAAACGGCTAAATTCTTTTTTCTTATCATTAGACAACAAGTTGCAATCACTCTGGCTTTTTATCAATGAAGCAACATACCGACTGCTGTGGCATTGTATATAAATAACCCCCACACCTAAAGTCAGAAGGTACGCCGTTACAAAAAAACCGACACCAAAGTTTTTCCAGTACCCTAATAATGCGCACAGAAAAAACAACACGGCGCTAACGATTGCCTGCATCGCCAAAACGTTGTAGCGTTCCTGATAACGCAAAACACCTATAGCAACACTAGTTTGATTAAGTAGGATATATACTGAGCACCACTGTAATAATTCAGTGTGATGCTGCAAATTGAAGCTCTCTGCGTAGGTTTGTGCAAAGCATATCGCAATTAGAGTCCCGATGAGGGCACATATCAGATCATACTTGAGGGTTAACACAATAAGAGATGCTTTATCTTTTTCAAGATAAAAGTAGCGAATCACACCTTGCCATGCTTGCGGATTAAAACACAAACTTAAAACCAATATGTAAGCTTGAAGTAGAGTCACCTCTCCAAAGGACTCAACACCTAATGCTTTCAACGAGAGGGCGACTGAGAAGAAGTTCAGGACAGACGCAGATAAATTTCCGCTGATCAGCGTTCCAGTCTGCCTAATTAATTTACTTAGCATTACCTAGGTTGTTCACTAATACAGAAGCAATAACAAAGCTATTGCTTAACTTTATGAGCCTTTCCCTCTGGCTGCTTTTTTGAAACACCAAAAAATCGGCGAGCACGTACTGTTAATCGCCATATGTTAACCATAACTTGATGATATACAATTAAACAGAAAATAAAGCCGTAAAACATGTAGTAGTCAGGAACAGCATTTAACTGGGCTAAAATACCCACTAACGCAAAACAACAACCTAGCATAGAAATAACAAACAAGGTCATCTTAGGGCCAACCCCTAATCTTTGCAGAATATGGTGTAAGTGCTCTCGGTCTGGCTTAAATGGAGACTGACCTTTTTTGATTCTACGAATAATAGTAGAAATCGCATCCATAATTGGAATAGCTGCCACCCATAGCCCTGTTACAGGATTAAAGGCTGCGCTTTCTGACTGCGAACCTTCAAGTAAAAGCCAAACAACACTAAAACCTATCACCGTACTGCCAGCGTCGCCCATAAATATCTTAAAGCGCTGACCTAAAGGAATACCTAAATTCATTAATATATAAGGAATCGTCGCTGCAACTACAACCATACAAAATACAGCTAGCTGGACTTGACCATTAAAATAAAATAACAGACCGAGCGAAGCAAACGTAATGGTCGCTAATGCGCCTAATAAACCATCGATTCCATCAACCATGTTGTAGGCATTAATCGCCCCCACTACCACAACAACGGTAACGAGATAACTAAAATACGACAACTCTAAATCAAAGCCACCGACGATTTGCCCTGCATTGGTAAAAACCAATTCGCCAAACACCATCATCATGGTTGAAATAAACGCTTGTACTAATAACCTTAATCGGAAACTAATATCGTATAAGTCGTCAAAAACACCTATTACTAATAATATACTGGCGCAAAACAAATAAATAAAAGTGGAAGAGATTGAATCGGGGTAGATAACTAAATAACTGAATACAACAACAAAAACAGCCAAACCACCCACTAAAGGAACAGGGCCGTTATGATGTTTACGCATATTTGGCTGATCAACAAGATTTATATAAATGGCAAATTTTCGAAATACAAAAAGGCTCAAAAACGAGCACATAAAAAGTGCAATAGTTGTTAAAATCACAGAAAATAAACCTTAATCAACATGAAGTACCCCGAAACATCATCAAAACGCCTATCATTATAGATGATTACAAATAAAAAGACATAAACGTTTTAACAGCTGTAACCCTTGTTTTACTAAAAACCTAACTTTAGCTACCGATTAGTACCTATAAGCTATAAAACTAAAAACTAAACTTTGACCCACACATATAAATCGTACCTTTTACAGTTACAACCGAGACAAAGGCCGAAAATAATATAAGAATTACAATCACCTTACAAGCAAACATAAAAACAAACTGTAAAACTTCGTTACTAACATGTAATCATACAATTAAGAACTGAATTAAAGCTGACTTCCCCCTGTCAGTTAGCGCAACTTTTAATAGTGAGCCAAAAAACAGTTACTGTATGGTAGACAGCAGCGTTTGCCACATGTCTTTACTTTGCTGCTTATACTTCATCGCATAATTTTCTAGCTGAGACTTTCTTTCAGTGTTTTCGTTCAAACACGTATTGAGTAAAGCATCTAAACTAGCTGGTGAAACATTAGCAGGAAGCAGCGTTTCCTCAGAGCCGTACTCTTTGAAAAGCTCTTGATACTTGTGGCTCCAGCCAGTTGCAATACATGGAATAGCCTGAGAAAGCGCACTCACACAACCGTGAAAGCGTGAGCAAATAATCACTTTGCCTCTGGCAATTAATGCTTTGACTGACTCAGCATCTGCTGGCTCAACCACTTCGCAAGGCGTGTCTAGCAAGCGATTAATTTCATGGCACAGGGGGGCGTCATCTGCCCCACTGTGATTGAGAATAATCACCTTCTCCCCTTTTTTAAGGGCTTGGTTAGCCAAGTGAGCCAAAGTTGTGACATAGTTTTCTCGCCACCATGTGTTTTTATTTCTTTTACTGAGCATTTTTGAGTTAGGGATCAAAATAACATGATCCTGATATATGTCGTATTCAGGCTTGGCTGTTGGTAAAAATAAATTCGTGAAATCAGGGGCTTGCTTAATATTAGTTGATTCACCCACAAGCTCTACAATGTGCTCATACGAAGGCTGTTCTCTTGCAAACACAAGGCTTGCATTAGAAAACGCGACCTTCGCATACTTTTTATTTTCATCGCGCGAGAAAGGCCCTAACGATTGCGGCATAAAAATATAATGCTTTGAGCGAGACTGAGTGCGTTTAACAACACTTGCCACTTGTCTTAAAACGAGATCAGACCATTGGTCGCCATAACTAAAACCTGATGCATCTAAAATCACATCAACATCCGCTTCAGTTACAATACCAAAGCGATTTTTAAAATAACGACGTATTGAAGACGGAATACAGTAAAATAGCCAATTAAGGTCAAGAATATTTTTGCACAGGTTGATCTTTTGGTATGCGCCTACTTTTGCTCGTTTTACATAAGGCGAGTTAGCATTATGCACTAAACAAATTTCAGCATTTGGTAACGCTTTATTTAACTGCGCAATAATCGATGCAAGCATCAACTCCGCACCCTTATTAACAAATTGAACACCCTTAATTTCAACTAACACAAGCAACCCAAACTGAATGAAAACGCAAAGCGAGTAAGAATATACAGCAATCTATAGTCATTCAAGCATTCCGTGCAATTTCTTTGATTTACGATAAACTACCCGTTCAAATAGGCAATAAAACACCTAAAATGAGCTTAAACGTTAAAAACTCACTACTGCTTATCATCGAAAAAGTTGTGCTACTTGGCCTTGGCTTTATAAACAATATTTTATTAGCACGGCTAGCAGGCCCTGACTTATTTGGCGAGTTTTCTTACATAGTTTCATTTGCCGCCATTTTCAGCCCATTGGCAGTCATGGGGCTTAATAATATTATTACTAAATACATCGTAAAATACCCTGCAAACAGCCACTACTATATAAAGTCTGCCTTAATTATTCGCTTATTAGGTGCCATTGTCTCGTTAGCGATTACTACCTTAGTGTGCTTATACGCCTTTAATTTAGATCATCAGCAAGCAGGGCTAATAATCATGTTAGTCGCTATGCAAGGTTTTACATTTTTATATGTGCTGGAGTTTTTCTATATAGCTAAAAAGCAAGTATCTCAGCTGGTAAAACTACGCCTAGTAACCATAACACTTATTAATATTGCAAAACTCATCGCTATTATTAATGCAGCTGATTTAACAACGCTTATTTTTTTACAAGGGCTTGAGACCGTACTGATCGGCGTGTGTTACTACATTATGTATACCAGCCAAAAGCATCATCAGGTTTATAAACTACAACCCAAAAAGCAAACTTACCTTGCGCTTTATCAAAAAGGAAAATGGCTGTTATTTTCAGGCGTTGCAGCCGTTATCTATTTAAAAATAGATCAGATAATGCTTGCTAACCTCATTAACACAGAAGCAGTGGCTTACTATGCCGCAGCGGCTAAGTTATCTGAATTTTGGTATGTGTTTCCAGTATTAATAGCCAATGTTTATACAACACAACTTAGCCATTGTCGTTTTAAACACCCTACCCTGTATAAACAGTTACTACAGCGGTTGATCCTGGTGCTAACTTGCTCCGCCATTATTTTAAGCTTAGCGACTTGGTTTTTTGCTGACAACATCATTGCACTGATTTATGGCTCAGCATACACAAGCAGTGCCGCTATTCTTAGTGTTCATATTTTTGCGAGTTTGTTTGTTTTTCAGCGAGCAGTGCTATCTAAATGGCTTATTCTTGAAAAACTTTATAAATACAGCCTGCTCTCTAACCTTTTAGGGGCTGTTGTAAATATTTTACTCAACTTATTACTCATACCTAAATACCAAGGGTTAGGGGCTGCATGGGCAACAATTATTGCTTATATGGTTGCAAGCTATGGCTTTTTGTTTATTAACGTAAAAACTCGGGAGTACGCAAAAGTATTGCACCAAGCTGTGTTACACTCTGTGCCAATTTTGACAAACCTTATTCACGATTTAAAAGTACAGTATGAAAAGCACAGTAAAAAAAATAATTAACCGACTTGGTTACGACGTTGCCTTTAGACGTATTGCTAAAAACAGCCATAACCACGCAAAACCAATCTGCTTTGTACACGTACCTAAATCGGGAGGTATTTCTATTGATTTAGCCATGCGTGAGCAATTTGCGATTGCTGGTCAACCTCGCTTTAGCCGCGAAGGTGCCATTGCCATGAGCCTAGCAGGTATGAACCGCGAAATTACTGATTTAGATAGTATTAGTGAGTTTAGCGATCACCATGCTAAACAATTAACTGGCTTGCTTGCGTACCACCTTGCACAAGACTGGCCCTATATAAGTGGCCATGTAACAACAAACAAACAATTGCTTAATCAATTTGCCAATCAGTATCACTTTGTGACTGTGCTGCGTGAGCCAGTAAGCCGATTTAAGTCGAACTACCTATACAATAAACTGACCAACTCATTGCCAATGATGGCACCAAACAACTTAAACTACGATAACCTCACAGCAGAGGTCGACACCATTTTGCAGCACCGCAGGGGGTGGCAAATGGCCAATGTTACCAGTATGTGTATTGCTGGCCGCTTCGCTAGGGATGAGCATGATGCTAAAACAATGCAAAGTGAGTTCAGTGATAACCTTGAAAAATACAGCGTGGTGAGTTTTTTAGATAATCTGGATGGGTTTTCTTCTAAGATACACACGTTAACAGGTAAGCAGATTAACATTGGCAGTCATAATACAACCGAAAGCCATTTAGATAAGCACAAGCAAAGTGTGAAAGACACACTGCAAAATTATTTAAATGAACCGCACATCAACCAACAAATACAGCATTTATGCCGATTTGAAACCGACAACTACCTACGCGCAAAAGACAAGTACAGTACGCTTTAAAATCAGCATATGTAGAGATGAGGGTGAGTAGAGGTAAGGAGTAGAGGCGAGAAGTAGACGATTTTAGAAAAGTTAAAATCGTCTACAAAAAAGCATTAAAGGCTAAATGAATTTACCAGTTTAGTGTATTCGCTTTTAATTTCATCACTGACTTTTTCATTACCACTTACAGAAATGGTAATTACTTGGTTATTCTTCTTATCGATCACAGCAAGGTTATGAATCACTTGCTTATTACCCGCTTTATCACCTGTAAATATATACTCTAGATGAGTTAAGTCATCTTTATAGGTCGCGTCATCTGCACCTACTCGAGTAAATTTAAGGCCTTTAAAACCTGCTTTCAAAAGGCCTTGAATTGCGTTATCAATAAACTGAGCAAACTCACCTTCTGAGCCAGTAAAGGCATGCCCCGTCAAATGTTGGCACATTACATTAGACGCAATTTTTGCATTCTTGACTACTTTGGTGGCAACAAACTGTTTAATGTCCATCGTAACCGAAGGAGACGCGTTCACTGTTTGACTATTTTCTTTAGGTTTTGATGAAAACTCTATATCAAATTGACATGCGCTGTCATTGCTATCATTTGCAACCACCATACCTGAAACCAATAAAGAAGCGGTAAATAAGAGTGCTTTGTACATCGTGTCATTATCCTTAAGGTAGTTTAGAGGCTTATATACACCATACTGCGAAGTCGCCATCATATTAATAACTGCGTCTGTGGGCAAGCATGATAGGAAAAAATCAGAAAGGCATTTTAGATTGTATTTTAAGTTTAGATTGTATTTTAAGTGTTAAACAGTACTTAAAAAATAAAAAACCCAGCCTAAGCTGGGTTTTTATCACTAAAGATTAAGTAATATTAATTACTTACCTTTTTGTTGTGAAGTTACTAGTGATTGACGACCAGTACCAGCGTTGCTGAATGCGTACGCATTAACTACACCGTCAGTTGCATCAATGTTAAACGTAACGCTTAACTTAGTTGCTGAAGTGATACCGAATGCATCCATGATATCAGTTTGCTTGTATTTAGTTACTGTATCAGCAGCTAAATCACCCATGTCAACAGCTTCGTATACTTTACCGCTGTTATCGATAGCAGTCATGATTACGTTAACATCTGCAGAACCTTCATTCGCGAAGTGTACAGAAGTTGAAACACCTTCGTAACCTACTGGGAAGTAAGGAACATTGATGATAGTTGCATCAACAATCCATTTACCTGCATCTGCATTTGAGAAAACAGATGTTGTAGCAGGAAGACCATAGTTAACATCACCAGCTAGAGCGAATGAAGTTGCTTTAATACGTTCTGAAGCAGCAATACGTGTAGCATTGTCTAATGTTACAGTGATATCACCAGCGATACCAGCAGCACCAGCGTCTGTTACCGTGAAGGTTGCTAGAGAATCTGTTAATGCTGTAAGTGCGATAGTATCATCAGAAGCTGCGAATGCTACATCAGTAGTAGTCGCTACTGTTTGATCAAAATCACTAAAGTCACCAGCTAATTTAAATGTAGCTACTGCACCAGATGTAACTGCATCTAAAAGCGTTGTGTCATCTTTTAGTGTAAGCACTAATGTATCAGTTGCGTCAGCTGTACCAGGGAAACCTGAAATGAACTTATCACCGTCTTTACGCTCAATAACACCGTCAAGCGCTGTTTTAACAGTTGCAGAGTACTGACTACGGAACTTAAGGAAAGTACCTGTATTATCACCTTTAGTGTCTTTAGCAGAACCGTCTTGCCAGCTAACTGCAGAGTAAGTTACTGTTGAATTTGCTTCTGTTGCAGTAGCTTCGAATGTATCTGCAGCAACAACGATTTCGAAAGACTCATCAAGCTCAACTGTGTAACCAGTGTCTAGCTCAAGTACTACTGTACCTTTAGCGAAGTCACTAGCAACTGCGTCAACAGTGAATGTGTAGTCAGCAGTACCATTATTGATAGAGATTTGACCTGAAGAAAGTGCACCACCAGTGTAAGCTTCTACACCAGTGATGTTGTCACCAAAGCCTTTACCAAACTGAAGTGTGATTCTGTCGCCAGCTTCTAGCTTTTCACGAACGATAACACGTACAGAACGGTCATCTGAAAGACCACCTGCAACTGAAGCAGCAAAACCTTCAGCTGAAGTAAATTTAACTGCATCAGATACGTCAGCAGCATGTGCACCCATTGCACCAAATACAGCCGTAGCTAGTAGTGCTTTTTTGAATAGTTTCATTATTTCCATTCTCCTAGTTTCATGAAACTGGCATATTGTTAATGAAGGCAATACACCAAGATTTTTTATTGTTCCGGCTGGAGGTTTGCCAGATCAATGCAAATTTAAGGGCTTATTATAGAGATGTCAAGTAATTACAGCTAAATTGCAACTTTGTTCACAATTTAAACTACTTTAAAAAAAATTTTGTTTGCTGTAGAGAGTTTTTAACGCTTTTCACAACAAACCTACTTAACACTCACCTGTCATTTACAACCGATTATTGCATATAACGAATAACTAACCCAAGTATAAAATTGTTACTGGCATGTGTTTTTAAATCATTTTTTGATTTAAGGCAAACACACACCTTATAACAAGCCTACATTACAATTTTATGTAATGTTGTTTAGTACGCACAGTTGTCGTTTTATTACCGCTTTTTTATTACGTAACTTAACTTTGACTGAACAACCTAAAGTTATCTTTTAAGGCACATCTTTTCAAGTGATTATTTATACAATTTTGCCACTTTCGCAGCCGTTTAGCTCTTTTTTTGTTCGATTAGAGTAATTATACAACCAATGAACCAAGCTTAACCATTTAGCAGCAAGCAAAAAGCCTTCTTTTAATACAAAAAGCTTATAATCATTCTAATATAAAAACGAGGCCGTTTAACGTAACACTCACCAAACGGCACTTTAGTCTTTATATCGTCACTCTACTCACAATACTTTAGCGATTTACAGCAATTAAAAGGCAATGTTTTCTAAGCCTTTAATAAAGCTGTCTTTTACCCGTTGCCAGTCTTCTTTATTTTGAACAATTTTAGGGGTGACTAATATTACTAGCTCGGTTTTATCTGAGCTACTGCTGTCTGTTCTAAATAAGTGGCCAAGCACTGGAAGGTCACCAAAAAAGGGCACTGATGAGGCACCGTTTGATTTGTTTTCACTAATTAAGCCGCCCAGCATCACTGTTTGGCCGTTGCCAGCCACCACCTCTGTGCTTAAGGTACGCTCAAAAATAGACGGGTTACCTCCAGCCCCACTGCCATCTGGTGATATATTCGAAATATTTTGCTGAATGGTCATAATCACCGTGCCTTGGGCATTAATGGTTGGCGTTACCGTTAAATCAACACCGGTTTTACGGTACTCCACTTGTGTGGTTTGGCGGTCACCACTAATTGGGTCTGTGGTGGTGCTGCCTATAGTTGGAATATCGTCACCCACACTAATATTAGCAGCGACACCATCGCGTACCAATAGCGTTGGGCGCGAAAGTACATTTACAAGGCCATCTGTTTGCGATAAATTCACACTTATATTGCCAGGTAAGCCAACAATCGAGTAATTAAATGCCCCTCCCCCTTCGGTATTAAAGCTAAAGCTTTCTTTTCGGCCTGTGGCCTCACCGCTTTCAATAGCATATTGCACACCTTTAGAAAAACTGCCGGTGAGTTTTACCTCAGCAATCACCACTTCCATCATCACTTGCTTAGGCATAACATCAAGCTGGCGAATAATAGGTTGTAGTTCTTGGTAGTATTGCCCTGTCGAGTAAAAAATAAGAGCATTAGCGCGCTCATCCACCACTAAGCGAATATCGTCACCTTCAATACTGCTTACTGTGTTATTTTGTGTTTGGCTTGATGCATTACTTGGAGTAGGTGCATCAGTTGCCGCCTTTTCGGGTGTTTTTTTACTATTAAAGCTGCCACCTAATAATGGTGCAAGGCTTTGCCCTAGGTCAGAGGCTCTTGCATATTTAGGGTGATAAATATAAAAACTTTGCTCTGCACCTGTTGCAGGCTTATCCAACTCTTTTTGCCAATATTCAACACGGTCAATTATTTCATCAGCGGTTGCAAACACAACAACCTGCCCTAAATGCTCAATAGGTATAAAATAAACACTGGCAGAGGTTGAACGGCTTGCTTGCGCATCAATCCCTTCAAGCGCTAATAGCTCGGTTACTTTGGTAATAAATGTTTGCGAGTCTATATAGCTAAACTTCATCAACGCCACCGCTTTTTTGTTCATTGCAGCGCTATCCATTAAGTTTATAAGGCTTATAGCCCTTAACACTTGCTCACGTTTACCTTTAATTGTCACCATGCCTTGGGCAGGGTCAATACTCACCTGTGCGTCAACCAAACCTGCAATGGCACTACGCAGCCCAGTGGATACACCATATTTTGTAGGCACTAATTGCACTATATCACTTGCAACATTAGGGACCGATGCAGGGGTGCGGCCAAAGCCAAAAGCAACATCCGATTTACTCCCTTTAGGGTCAGCCGGAAAAATATAATACACCCCATCATTCAATGTAATGCTAATTTTATTTTGCGTAAAGATTTCTTGTACTAGTTGAAAATAGCGCTGAGCGGTTACTTTTTCTTTCAGTTCTAGTGTAACAGGGGTGGCTTTTGATTTAATTGATGGCTCAATTAAATACGATACTTGCAACAGCTCACCTAACGAATAATGAATGAACTCATTTAACGGTAACGCATTAACAGATACCTGAAACTGTTTACTGTTATTAAACTGCTTTGATAGGTCAACTTCTAACGTCAGTGACTGCCCATCTTCAAGTGAATTGACACGTTCAAAAGTCGTTTTTTTCTCGTCTTGTTGTTCAACTTTTACAGGCGCTGTGTCTTTAATTCCGTCGTCATTATCTTTTAAGTATGAATTTGTAACATCGACTTTATTTGCTTTTACATTGCTACTAGGCTCAATAAGCGATGCACAGCCAGTGCTAAAAAATAAAATAGCAAAAAGTAATCCGCTTGATTTATGAAGGTGATTGTTCATGAGACTGCCGTTGAAAAAGTTTAAATTCTTTTGTTTGTGTT
Organism: Pseudoalteromonas sp. L21; assembly: GCF_021728035.1. NCBI lineage: Bacteria > Pseudomonadati > Pseudomonadota > Gammaproteobacteria > Alteromonadales > Pseudoalteromonadaceae > Pseudoalteromonas > Pseudoalteromonas sp. L21. Next base: position 207,126 of record NZ_JAKKCV010000005.1, read on the forward strand.
TCGTTTGCAAGGGTAATGGTGTTATTTGTTACAGCAATTAACTTTACATTGCCGCCCAGTGTATCACCTATTGTTGCTTTTACTAACTGCTGTTGGTCATTTTTTATAATCACAAACACATTGTTCTGCTGGTTAAAAATACCTAATAAATGAAAAACCTGATCGCCGAATACGAGTTCATTTTCAGCCGCTGTTTTTTTATTTTTGCTCTCGGCTTGCTTTTGCTCGGCTAGTTGCTGGCGTTTTATACTGTTTGCTTCGTTTTGCAATTGAGTTAATAATAACGACGGTGAATCTTGCTTTAATGCTGACTCAGAAATAGTTAATGCTGCAATATCAGTACTATTACTGGATTGCTCTGTGCTTGAGTCAAACAATTCAGGAACAGCAAAAAACATGACACTCATAACAGAGATGGCTGCGATTATCCAATTCATGCTGCTGGCTCCTGTTCTTGTGGTTGGAGCACTTGACGGTTATTCCACATAATAAGATCAATATCACCCGTTAATGACTGTGTTGTACTTCCATTCCACTCTCGGCTGGTAAAATTATATTCTGCAAAGCGTATTAAAGGCGTTAATGACTCTAGCTTTTTAGTGGCCTTTACAACACATAATGCATCACCGTTAAAGCGCATATTAAGTCGCCACTGGCTAATGTTTTCACTTATTGGAGTTTCGCCTCGCCACGCAACCCGCTCTATTGAGCAATTTACAGGTTCTAAAGTTGACTCCAAAAGTGTTTGAGCCGTGAGTTTAAAGTCGCTCTCAGAGGGTTTATTAAACATAAGAGCTTGTAATTTCGTTTTATTTTGCTCGGCTAACGCCAGTTGCTCAGCGAGTACTTGTTGCTCAGAAAGTAAGGCTGTTAATTTAGTTTCACGCTTTTGATTCAGCGTATTCGTTTGTTTAAGCTCATCGTAGGCTAGCATTAATGGTTCGGTAATATATAAACCAAAAATTAAAGCAGCGGTGACAATTAAATAATGCTTATATTTTATAAGTTCAGCCATTCGCTTTTGCTCCTGCAGGTACTTCTGTATGCAAGGTTATCTCAATTTCAAACTTTTCAGAACCTCTGTACTTGCGCACACCTGATTTAAAAATGGCACTATCAACCTGAGATAACTTAGCAATTGCAGCGATTGTCGTATTCGCGCTTTTAGATTCACCACTTAATGTGATCACTCCTTGGCGTGATGAAAACTTGTCTATTAACATGCCTGTACTTAATGCGCTGTGGACTATATCCCAGTCTGAGAAAACGGCCGGATTTTGTTTAACCTGTGTTTCTAGTAAGGTAACTTTATTGTTCAAATCATCAAGTTGCTGCTTTTGCGATAATAACTGATTAGCATTGTCAGCTTGATTTTCAATTGCTTGCTTCGTGGCATTAATACTTAACCACTGCCATCCAGCCATAACAGCAAAGTACAAGGTAACACTAATGAGTGGCCCCCAGTATAGGGCATGTAGCTGCGTACTTTTAATTTTATGCTGGTAATTAAATACACTTATTTTGGCTAAATCAGCAATGGCTAATCCATTAAATTGCTCAGCCAAAAAGCGAAAATAAGCGGATTGACTAATTATTGTTGGCTCTATGTCATCAGCAAGACCAATACTGTGTTTATATGCCGCTATATTTTGAATGAGTCCCTTACAGTAGGCACTATGAGTACTTGTTCCTGAACGACTAAAAAATAATACACCTTGGGGTGTAGTAAGCTCAAAAAGCTGTTTTTCTGCTGTGCTTTGCTTAGATAGAATAGCCGTTTCAGGGATCAGCACTTTGCTTCCTGTAGCAAGTGCTGCACACTCTTGATCAAAGACGATAGTTGTTACATCAAAACCATCAATTTCTTTATTGGGCTTTATTTCAACTAACGGTTTTGCATCACTGTATTGTTGCTGATTTATTTTCAGTAATGCCTTTAGCTCTGTCATGTTAAGCGCAGGGTAACTTTTACGAGTGATGCTGTAGTGCTTTCTAGCAACCACTACAAAAAACGGCTTAAAGTGAGTGCAGTCCTCATAAATAGGGGTTATTCCCCCATTAGCGAGATAGCCTAAAGTATTTTTAAGCTGCGTGTTTAATAATCTTGATTTTGTAAGTTGATTTAATTTCACGATTTATTCCAGCTAACTTGAGAGAACACCATAGGTTTTATGTAAGAACGTGGAGTAGCATCTAAAATATATTGCTTGCTCAACTGCGCACCATTTAAAACAACACGTAATTGTACTCTTATTTTGCTGCCAGTGACAAAATTTATAAACTCACCTTCTTCAATGCCTGTTAGCAAATAAAAGTCATAACTGCTTAGTGTTCCTGCTGCTCTGCGTTTCAACACTTTATTGGCTGTCGATTCATCTTTTATTATCGCTTTTAAAATAGCCTCTGGTGCGTTAATTGGGTTAAAACCTGTCACCATTTCTGTTGAGAAATAGCGTGCAAAGTATTCTTTCGGTATTTGCTCAGCACCTCGAATAAGAGCTGCTTCATTTACGCTTTGTAAATAACCATTACGGGGAACATAACGTTTACCTTGCTGCTTATAGAAGCTGGCCTCAGCACCATTGACACGACTTACATCGTTTTCGTCTTTCCAATCAGTCAACGAGCTTACAAAGGTTTGTGCTGTGTTTTCTTCGACATTGAGTTGAATTAACAAATTTTTGATCAGATCTGGACTTGAAATATTCAAACTAAATAATGATTTCATGTCCATTAAGCTTATAAATATTGAATCGCTTAATCTAAACTCTTCACCATAGAAGTTCCAATTTTTAACTAGTTGGTTATTACTATTAGTGTCTGGATATTTTTTATGGGCTAATAAGGCTGAAAATAGCTGAGTTTCGGCCTCTTCCAGCTCCAAACGCATTGCAAACTTGTTTTGAATTTGCTGCGTTACTTTAACTTGTTGTTGTATCGACTGATTAATAAAAATCCCTAATAAGGCCAAAATAAAGGAAATAATAAGGACTTGTATAAGTGCAATACCTGTCTGAGCTTTCATATTAAACGTCCAGCCTTAAATGTCTAACTAGATCAAGGTACGAAACGTTAATCAAATCAACCTGTATATGAGTAACTTGCTGTTGTTCATTTTCAAAAAACAGCGCTAACTTATTAGGTAAAAGCCTGTTGTTAGGGAGGTTATGTTCTGTATACCAACGCCTTTTAACACGCGTTTCTCCAATTGATAGCTCAGCACTATCAAGGTTGCCAGCAACGGCATTTTGTAAGGTTTCCCAGCCGTAAAACTGAAAATTTATCTTCGCAATGTCGTTTACTAATATATGTTGGTACTGCCAGTTTTCTTCTATTGGGTAGTTTAACAACAATGTGTTGTTTAAAGGCATTTCACTATAAAGTAAGCTTTGTAGTCCGTTATCTTGGTCAATTGCTTTAATATTAATAAGCGCAGTTTCATTCGAAAATAAGCCTGTGTTGGTGACAAGTGTGATTTCAGTTTGCTGGCCTGCAAATAATATTGAAAATTGCTCTTTTTGATCGCGAACAATATACACACTTGCCGCTTCTAATGTTCTTATAATTGCCTCTGTACCGAGTGCACTTTGGTTAAGCTGCCAAAAATGGTCCGCTCGCTTTTGCCATTTGTCTGTATATAGGCTGTATGCAAAGTAACCTGTAAACATAACCATAGACAACAGCGCTGTGGCTATCATAAGCTCAATGAGTGAAAAGCCTTTTTGCTTTACCATGCAACCACCCTAAATTGAAAAGAACGCCCAGACTTTGGTGCTTCCACTTCAACTAGAAAGATAGGAAAACGAGCGTCAGGCGGGAAGTCTTCATCAACTTCCATAGGCGGGGTTATCATTGTTTGTGTTGTTGCCTGCCATTCAAATTCGAAACCGAAAGCTTGTGTTACGCCACTGTACTCTTTTTGTTTTGTGGTTTGATAACGCTCTCTAAGCTGCGACTTTATATTCGTTATAACAAGCTCAGCACTTTGATAATACTGAGCTGTGTTTGCTGCTTTTTCGGCAGATAAGCTGCTAGCACTGTAAAGTTGTGCTGTTATTGCCAGCGATGAGAATAATATAACCGCAGCTATGAGCACTTCAATTAAGGTGAAGCCTTGGTTAGTTTTCATAAGGGGTAAACATACTCTCGAGTTTGTATTCTTGAATTGTGTCTGCGCGCAGTATTTTATAGCTATTTGGGGTCACTAATGAGTTAGTCGCAACTAGGTAGTCGTTAGGTGAAAACACTAATTGCTCAAATTGCATACTTGATACTTGCTGATTAACTGTAATCGTAATTTCACTGCCTTGCATACGAACATTAATAGGAAAACCAGAGTAGTAAGCTTGGTAACTAAGGCGTTTAAATAGTTGCCTCACTTTTTGCAATTCAACTTGGCGTGTTTGTTGATCAACCGCTTTGGTGACTAACCCGCCGGTCAACCCCATAACAATCGCCATGATTGCCATCACAACCATTAGCTCAATAAGTGAGAAGCCAGCGGCTTTTTTAGAATGGAACATCATTAATAGAGACCATACTCATTAACATTGTTATGACGATACCACCTACAAAGCCCCCCATAAAAATAAGCATGATGGGCTCAAGCATAGTCGTCAGCTTTTTGATCACACTTTCAAGTTCAGCTTTACTGCGCTGTGCAACCTCAGAAAACACTCTAGGTAGTCGGCCTGTCTCTTCACCCACTTTAATAATAGATAAGAAAAAGTCAGGAAAAATACGTGTTTTCTCTAACACTTGGCTCAGTTGCTTACCGGTTTTTAATTGTTTTAACGCTAGTTTTGCATCGCGTTTCAGCTCTGGGTGTTTTAAGGTATTTGCAGTGAGCTCTAGGGTGGTGTCTAGTTGTAGGCCAGCCTCTAGCATCATCGCCATAGATTGCGAAAAGCGAATACGTTCTGCTGTTAAAATCACGCTACCAATGCCAGGTAAACGCGAGATTTTTATGTAAAACCAGTTTTTAACCTCTGGCCGCTTTAAGCCATACGACAGCCCCATAATTGCAGCCACCACAGAGCCAATAATAATCACTTGGTAATCAACAAAAAAGTTACTCACATTGATGATCATTTGTGTGTACCAAGGCGCTTGGCTAAGGTCGGTAAAAATACCCGACATTTTTGGCACAATAAAGGTAAGCACAAAGTAAACCGCCATAATACACACAAAAAAGATAACGCTTGGATACGTTAACGCGGTACTAATTTGTGTGCGAAGGTCTTTTTGGAACTTCAAATCGTTTGATAGGCGATTAAGCACCTCTGGTAAGTTACCCGAGGTTTCACCTATTTTCAGTAAGCTGATATATAAAGGTCCAAATAAATGCTCATGTTCTGAAAAGGCTTCGCTCAATGACGAGCCCTTTTTTAAAGAAGCCGAGATTTGACTCAATAACCGTGTTAATGCTGGGTGACCATTTGCTTTTTTAATAATATCGATACCGCGGTCAACACGTATACCACTTTCGAGTAAAAGTGCCAACTCACTGGTAAAAAACTCGAGCTGATCCAAGTTTACTTTTTGTGAAAATAAACTACTGATGCTTGAAGCACTTGCTATAGGCTTAATAGATAATGCATTTAAACCATCTGCGAGGAGTTTTTTTTGTGCCTCGGCTTGGCTGGCAGCATTGACGACACCTTGATGCCGCGCCCCTTGGTTATCAATGGCTTTATATTCAAATTCCATTAGCCTGCAACCCGCAATACTTCATCTATGGTGGTCACGCCAGTAACCACTTTATACAAACCATCTTGCATCAGGTTACGGCGCTTCAATTGCGCATTATGGGCTTGTGCTTTAGAAATAAATTGATCATTTTTAGGCAGTTGTTTGATTTCGTCATCGCATCGCAAATATTCGTTAATCGCAATTCGGCCTTTAAAGCCGGTGTGATTACAATGTTCGCAGCCAACAGCTTGCTTGATGTTTAATTCACTGATGGCGGCATTTTTAGCAACTTGTTCTAACGGATACTGGGCAAGTAATTCGCTTGTATCTTCTAAAGGTGTCGCACAGTGCTGACATAGGCGTCTAGCCAAACGCTGAGCAACAACTGACACCAGCGCCGCATTAAGTAAAAACTCTTCAACACCTAAATCGAGCAAGCGGGTGTAAGCACTTGCTGCGTCATTGGTGTGCACGGTACTAAAAACTAAGTGCCCTGTTAATGCTGATTGCAAAGCGATTCGAGCGGTTTCCGCATCACGTATTTCACCGACCATGATAATGTCTGGATCTTGACGTACTATTGAACGTAAACCCGCAGCAAAGTTAAACCCTATATCGTTATTAACTTGTACTTGGTTTACACCTTCTAGTTGGTACTCCACTGGGTCTTCAAGCGTGATAATTTTGACATCAGGGCGGTTAAGTTCATTTAAGAACGTGTAAAGGGTTGTGGTTTTACCTGAACCCGTGGGGCCCGTAAGCAAGATAACCCCTGTAGTTTTACGTAGGTCTTGCTGAATAAGATTTTGTGTATCATTAGACAAACCAAGTACCGACATATCATAGCGAATTGAGTCTTTTAATAAGAAACGTAAAACAATACTTTCACCATCATTAAGCGGTAAAGCAGAAACACGTATATCAAGCTCTTGGTTAGCGATACGCAGTTCTATTTTACCATCTTGAGGACGACGCTTTTCTGCGATATCCATGCCTGACAATATCTTTAGACGCGTTGTGATTGGTAACTGCATTTTAGGCGCAAGTTTATCTACTTCATGTAATACACCGTCTATTCGGTAGCGCACACGAAAGCGCCCTTGATGCGGTTCAAGGTGCATATCTGACGCGCCTCTTGCCAGCGCTTTAGTGATCAATGAGTTTAACAGGTTTACTGTTGGTGCTTCTGAAGCAAGCTCTCTTAATCTGGCCTCTTCATCACCGGTGAGTTCATCATCCTCAATATTATTTTCTGAGGTACTTTGAATCTCGTAAAAAAAGGTTTGTAGCTGTGACTCAGTTGCAACTAGTATGTTGACATCGACATCATGCTGCTGAATAAACTGTGCCAGCGATAACGAAAGCGGGTCCTTACAGGCCAAAGTCCATACATCGCCCACCTCAAGTAATACGCAATCTAGTTCCTTGAGCGATTGAAGTAGTGTTACATCCACCCCTTCAGGAAGTTGCCAATTAGGATAGTCATCGACAGAAAACAGCGGATAGCCTAATAACTTACTGTACAAAGGGGCTAAATCATCTTCAGTTAAACAGCCCATATTAACTAAAATTTGCTCTAGCCTACCATCGTATCTACTTTGATATGACTTTGCTTTGTCTATGTCAGCGGCAGAAACTTTAAATTGCTCAGCAAGTAATTGGCTAAGATCGATCATTTATGAATCACATCCTCGTTTTCACCTTCACCACCCGGTTGCCCATCTAGGCCATAACTCATAATGGTATAAGGTGCACCGTTTTCACCCGGTACTTTATAAATATATTCTTTGCCCCACGGGTCTAGCGGAATGTCTTTGGGTAGGTAAGGACCATCCCAACTTGCCGATTCGCTTCTACGTAATGCTTGTAATGTTGGTGGCACGGTGCCCATATCTAAACGATATGTGTCGATAGCTGTTTCAAACATCTGCATTTGTGCAACCGCAGTTTTAATTTTCGATGAGCTTACTTTTGAGAATAATTTAGGAGCAACCAAAGAACCTAATAGCCCAAGAATGATAAGCACTATCATTAGTTCCATTAAACTGAAACCTTTATTTTTTTTCATGAAAACTCCTTAAATTTAAATTTGCTTGAGTATATCAAGCAGGAAAATAGCTGTCGATATAACGAATTTTCAAGCATTAAAGCTGCTTTAAAATATCTTTCGCTTGCTTTTTATCTGAATAAGGTATCATTCCTGAATTAGCGGGATAGCCTACAGCAATGAACATCACAACTCGCTTGTACTGCGGTAAATCAAGTAACTTAGCGACTCGTTTATCTAAAGTGATAAGTTCAGGCCAGTTGATAGGACAACTACTCAACCCTAAAGTTTCAAGTGCTAGCATAAACTGCATGGATGCAAGCGAGCCATCTATATATATCACATGCCGGTCTCGCGAAAATGGATAATACGATAAATCTCCAACGACGGCGATCAAATGTGGAATATTGTCTGCGAACCCTGCCGTCCCACCTGGTAAGTTAGCCAGTTTATTAAGCAAAGGTTGTTCTGTAATAGAATAAAATTCGAAAGGCTGCCTATTACACGCACTCGGCGCTTGCAGTGCAGCAGCGAGTGCTTTTTCAACTTTTTCTAGCTCAACTTGCTTTTGCTCAAACCAACGTACAGAGGTACGAAACTTGGTTAACGCTAAAAACTGCTCATAGCTAACTTGGTGTGGCTCTTTTTGCTGGTAAGCGTACGGCTTTTTCAAGCCGCTATGTGCCGTTGATAGCTGCTGAAAGACAGCATAATTTTTTGCAACAGTTGAATGCTGTTTATCTACAACAGAAAAGTACTCGCTGAGGACATCCGTTGCCCATTGCAACTCTGACTGTTCCACATTTGATTGGGTTACTGCAAGTTGGTAAGCCGCTAATGTCTCTGTTAAATAATCGAGTGCAAAGACACTACGCCTAGGCTGCATTATGAGCCCCTTTTCTAAGCGGTGTATATTGCGTCTTAATAAGGCACTTGATTTACCATGCATGCCTTGTTGATTGTTATATGCAAGACGAGCTTTAAGTATTGCTTGGTGCTCGTAAAAAAAATCTCGTGAGAAAAAAGTAAAATACAACCCAGACAGTATTGGTGATTTACTGCATAAAGGTAATAGAGCAACTTGAAGTTGCTCTATTGCACGTTTAAGTAATTTGATTACATAAGCTTTCATCAAATAGTCTAGTTACCTAATGAGCTGATTGCTGCAACTGCTACACCCATTTGATACATAATTTGTGTTGCTGAACTCCAAAGAGTTAAGTTATCAATGTAATCGGTATCAAGAGGTACCACAATTGTGTCCCCAGGTGATAGCTCAAAGTCGTTATTAACCGCAAACCAAGAACCTCGGTTTGGTACTTCGACTAGACCACTGGCTTTAATAATATAGATACGGTCTTCATCAGCACGCGGTTTTAATCCACCACTGCGTGTTAGGTAATCATCTAAGCTCAGTTCATTTTGATATAAATGCGAACCTGAGAAGTTTACTTCACCCACAACATCAACACTGTTACGTTTTGAAGGAACATACAACACATCGCTGTCTTCAACTTGTAAATCGCGTTTACCACTGGCAATGGCTGGTAAATCGATAACCAGTCGGCCAACCGCTTTCACTTTAGCTAAGTCTTTAATCAAGCTATCCATATCTTGATAAGAAAGTGATGCATCAGTAATTGAGTTATTGAAACTTTTAGACGCAATATCACGACGTAAGTCTTCTGATATTTTATTTAATTGCTGCTGTTGTTGTAGTCTGATTGCTTCACGGGTAAATACCGCCCCTTCAGGGAAAGAAAAATCAGTAAAGCCGCCGGCACGTTTGATTACGCTCGATAAGCTTTCACCTTTTGCAATACTGTAGATACCTGGGAATTTAACTTCGCCAAGAATATTAATTTTTCTGTCTTGCTGCCAATTAGGAATTGGGTAAACATTAATTGTGTCTTTACTTTCTAAAGCAAAATGCTCTGTCCCTTGTTTTGTATTTAAGGTCGATAAATCAATACTAATATGCTGTAAGTCTGAATTTTCTGTGTATCGCGTTACCTCAGCATTTTGTAAAAAAGCGGACTCTTTTAAGCCACCAGCAGCTGCAACCGCATCGTGTACGTCTGCATTAACAGGCATCGGATAAACGCCTTCGTAAAATACTTCACCACGCACACCAATAATCTGCAAGCCACTGTCTTTAGTTGCTTGTTGATTTAACTTGGCTAAAATTGGTTTTAGTAATTTCTTACGGCTAAATACAGCATACTCATCATCTTCTAACTCATCTTTGTTTGTGAGCATTTCTGTAATTGATAAAACTTCTTCCTCTTCTTCTTCAGCGACACTAAGTGCTAATTCTTTATCGAATGACGAGCCTAAGTCGATGAATTCATAGAACTTACGCTCTTCGTATTCATCCCATAATCTGATTTTTTCTTGCTGCTTTAACTGCTCTTTAGTAAGTGCCATTGTGTTTAAAGCATTTTCTTCACTTTCAATTGATTGAAAACGGCTAAATACCACAACGATATCACGCGGCTTAAGCTCTAAATCTTGCTTACCATTTACTGCATCTAAAAGAGAAAACTGATGGACTTCAATATCACCACGGACATTGATTTCACGTACAATGAGTGAGTAATCGTAATCAGCAATTGGCAGTAAATCAGATTTAAGTGAGTTAAATAACTGGCTAACCGTTTTACCTTCATGCCATGAATAGTTACCTGGGTGAGAAACCGCACCAATTAGAGTCACCGCATCATCTAGCTCTTGGCTTGATGAAGGCACTTTTACTGTGTCACCGTTTTTTGGTGTATAGGCGTTTTTATCGAATAGGTTTAATTGCAATACAGTTTTTGAGCTGTGACCTGTATAACGTTCTACCACTGACTTTTGAGGAAATGCAGCGGCACTAAAACCACCTGCCATAGCAATAAGATCTTGACTAGACTCGCCTTCTTTCAATTCAAAAATAGCAGGGCGACGTACTTCACCATCAACAGTAACTTGCATACCTACAGGCGGAATAAATACCACATCGCCAGGTTTTAAGATTACATCGTTACTACTGTCACCTTTAATAAGTAGGTTATATAAGTCAAGTGTAGTGACCGTTTTGCCCGCTCTTTTTAGTTGTATATTACGTAACGAACCAATTTCTGAAATACCACCACTAACAAAAAGAGCGTGGGTAATCGAAGCAAGTGAAGGAACCGTATAAGCGCCTGGTTTATAAGATTCACCTAACACCATGATTCGAATCGAACGTGTTTTACCCATTGATACAAATGCTTCTGCACCAATCATTTCTTGCTGAACTTTTGCTTTAATTAACTGAACTACATCAGCATACTGCATACCTGCAACAGTCACAGGCTTAAGCGAACCAACCGTTAAGCGCCCTTCACGGTCAATCGTTGCCTCTTCAGTTGAAGCTTCTTTACCAAATAGGTTAACCGTTAATGTGTCACCAGAGCCTACAATATAGGTGTCTGGTACCAGTGCGCTCTCTGTTGGCGCGAATGTTGTTGGTTCACCTGAAAACAACTCATAACCAAAAGGCTTAAGCTCATCAGGTTGAGGTTTGAATTTTTCTTCATCCGTGAGTTCTTCTTTATTATCTTTTTTCTCACCGAATAAATCTCTTGGCATCACTGAGCTGTTATTCTCATCGTCAAGCGACTCGCCATCCTTATTGGTAGAATCCAGCATGCTTATATCCAAGCCATATTTCTTTGCTATAGCTTCTTGCTGTGATTTAGGTAGCTTTTTAAATTGTTCAATTTGCTGCTTGGTCGGAGTGACGGAGTGCGCTTCTGTTATAAATAAAAGCGACATAAAAAGAGCGATTACAAGCCTAAAAAACTTCACAAAGTTTCCCTTCTAAGAAAATAAAGATTAACCGCCGCATACTACATCATTTTTTAAGCAAAAAAAATGGGTAAACAAGTTTACCCATTCAATCTTAAAATAAAGCGCTTAGAAACTATAAACTAACGTTAATGATGTTTCTGTATCGGTATTTTCTTTGTCGTCTGCTACATCTGAGTTATGGGTGATGTTATACGCCACTTTCATTTGTAGTGAACCGTTGATTTTCGCCAAAATAGCTGATTCAGAGCGTGTTTTGGTATTTGTATCACCGTACTCCACAGATACAAGCTGAGTAAAACGTGCACTTTCTGAAATTTGCCAGTTGTAATCAACCTTACCTAACGCAATGACTTCACCTTCACGTTCACCAGCAAGTGAGTTACCGTTATCATCCATTTCCGTGCTGTCATCAGGGTATTGGAAGTATTTATAACCAGGACCAATTTCAGCGTTCAGCCACATGTCAGAACGGTCGATTAAACGTAAACCGTAACCTGCTGAGATAACTGTTTCGTTACGATATGCACCAAAATAATCAGATACGTGCGAGCCGTAGATGAATAAGTGTGAGTGCTTTTCGTTTAATTTATAGTTACCTTGCGCAGAGAATGAGTACTTTTCATTAGTACGCTGCGTTTCTTTTTCGCCCGCATCATTCTCAACTTCATCTTCTTTATAAAGACCGTCAAGTTTGTATTCGTTATTCCAGCTTTCAAGATTGTGTAATACCTTAATACCGCCTTTTAATGTGGTTGTTTCAGTATTACCGCTAGTGATAATTGCACCCAGTTCGCTGGTTACATCCCACGTTTTAGTTTCGTCAGCTGCGAATGCGCTAGTTGCAGCTGATGCTGCAACCAGAATTGATAAAGCTTTTAATTTCATTAAAAAATAACCTTTACTGCTTTTATTTGACGCTTGCGTCTTCTTTATGCAAATGAACATCCATTTGCGGAAATGGGATAGTGATGTCTGCATCATCTAATGCGATCTTAATGTTTTCTACAAGATCAAAGTAGGTCGGCCAGTAATCAGACGAGTTGACCCATGGACGCACCACAAAATTAACACTTGAATCGGCAAGTTCAGACACAGCAACGGTATAAGCAGGGTCTTTAAGTAGACGCTCTTCTTTATCAAGCACTGATTTTAGCACTGCTTTTGCTTCTTTTAGATCTGCATCGTAGCCAACACCAATCACTAAATCGATACGACGTGTTGATTCGCGTGAGTAGTTAATAATGGCATCGCCCATGATTTTTGAGTTTGGCATGATAATCACTTTGTTATCAGGCGTGCGTAACTCTGTAGAGAAGATCTCAATCTTTTTAACCGTACCTGCTTTGCCACCAGCCTCAACGTAGTCACCTGACTTGAAAGGGCGAAGTAAAATGATTAGTACACCTGATGCAAAGTTAGATAATGAACCTTGTAGCGCTAAACCAACCGCTAAACCAGCCGCACCTAAAATAGCGATGAATGATGTTGTTTCAATACCTAGTTGCGAAAGTGCCATTAGGATTGTTGCAGCAAATACGATCGCATACACAATGCTTGCTACAAATGAACCTACCGCTTTATCCACTTTTTTCTTGTCGAAAGCTTTTTCAGTTAACCCTTCACAAAATTTGGCGATACGGCCACCGATAAGAAAAATAATTAGCGCCAACACACCCTGAATGGCGTAATGTATGATTAAACCTGAATTCTCATTGATCCAGTTCATTATAGTATCCATGTTCTCTCCTGAAGTTCATTTTTAGCATAACGCTGTATAAATTATATATGATCTTTGGTTAAAAAATCATTAAATTACAGACTGATTAAAAATGAGTGATTGCTCTATTGCAGAGGGCGAAAGTCTAATCTGCAAAACTGAATGCCACCTGACTGCATGAGCATTTCTGAATTTTCCGAGCAAAGAAACTTTTTTATAGTTTTTTCTATTTAGGGCTTCACAAGGTGATATTAATTATGTAATATGCGCGCCACACCAATCGAGGTGTATCTCAGTGGCGGCTGTAGCTCAGTTGGTAGAGCCCCGGATTGTGATTCCGGTTGTCGTGGGTTCAAGCCCCATCAGTCGCCCCACTTTTTCCTCTATAAATATCCTTATTTATCAAATTAAATTTCACTTACTCTTTAAACTTCTTTGAAGTGCGCAATGTCGGCAAAACTCTCTCTTTAAAAGTAGCGTTTTTGTAGCTGTAAGATTAAAAGCTTTCCTCCTAAAAATAAGCTCTAAGCCCTAATACTAAATGTAATGTCATTTTCAGGCTACTTAGATACTAAGTAGCCTTTTCGCTGCTGGTTAGTTTTTGTTGAAGCTGTAATACCTAAAATGCACGTCTCATAAATAGCGTTTTAGAACAACGATACAGTAAACTTAACAGTGATTTAAAAGCTGCGCCTTGTGCACGATATTTATTAAAGTATTTCACTGACTCTAAATATTTATTTTGCAACACGCTTTGAGTACATAATTGGCCAAATATGTATTGTTTTCTTATTTTTACATTACGAGAATATTCAGGCTCAAGGTAACGCTCTAGTTTATCTAGAGACTCTATCATGCGTAAGTTATGCTTTTTTAATTTCACGGTATTATTTACTGTTTCAGAAGACCAGGAGTTCTGACTTTCACGTCTGTAGACACTCATTTTTTCATGTAGATAAACAATCCCATTAATCCCAGAGAAAGCCTCCAAGAAAAAGTCTCCGATTGGCGCATCATAAAAAAAACTAGGTAAGTTATCCAAGACACTTTTTCTTATAAACATTGATGCTGTTGGGCAAAACTGTGAGTGTACTTTGTATATTTCAGCATAATCAATGATATGAGTAGCTTCTTTTCGTGTAGGAAACTGATATGAAGAGTGTGGCTCCTCTTCAGAGTTTATAATGTATGCATTGTGTACACATAGGTTCAGATCGCTATGTTTTTTAAGTTCCAGAATCTGCCTCTGCAACTTACAACGATCCACCCAAAAGTCATCCCCTTCACAAAGGGCAACATATTCTCCTTGCGCAATTGCTAACGAATGTTTGAAAGGCAAGTTAATGTTGATCGAAAACTGATTTACATCTTGTAGTATGAGTTTAATTATTGATGGGTATTTTTGCTGGTACTCTTGGATGATAGCCCGCGTGTTATCAGTAGAGAGATCATCGTGAATAATAATCTCAAACCGATACTCTGTAACTTGAGCTAGAAATCCTTCTATTGTATCGCGGATATAGCTTTCTTGATTAAATGTTGTGCAAATAATCGAAGTGAAAACTTGGTCAGCATATAACCAGTGTTTAGTAACCTCTTCCTCGCAAGGTGCGACTAGTTTTTCGAACATAATTCATTTTCCAGCGTTTCACAATTTCTGCTGCGTTGCTTGATTTTTTTAGCGGGTTGCCCTGCATATACAAAACCAGCCTCAAGAGATTTATTGACCAAAGATAGAGAACCAACTGCAACGCACTCTTCAATTATCACCCCTGGCAAAATAATGCTTCCAGCTCCAATTAAACTATGCTTTTTGATTGTAACCGGTGCATGACTAACATTGGTATATTGACTTGGAACCGTTGGGTTCGTCATATATTCGCCTGAATAGTCATCATTACTAGAGTAGACTGAACATCTTGATGATAGACATGTATAGTCTTCCATCGTAATTCTTCCTGCACCTATCAATGACGTATAAACAGCAATATGCACGTACTTGCCTATGCTAATCCCCTCTTTTCCCGCTGATAAAACGCAGAAGTCGTCGATTCTACTGTTATCGCCAATTTCTATGTTTGCCGCATTGTAAATAGATGCTAATTTTGACAATTTGACATTCTTACCTACATGCTTGAATCCCAAAGCTTCTAATTCAATTTGTGTATAAAAAGCCATATTTTCTACAATCCTTTTTTTACATTTTCGATAACGGTTGTAATATCGTGTAGTTTTAAATGCGCATGTAAAGGCAAGCACAAGATACTTTCTGATGCTTTTAAGCTATTGGACGTTCCGTAATTGTGTTCATCTACAAAGATTCGGTCTAATGAAGGAGCAAAGTAATTGCGGCTTTGAATGTTATTTTCTTCTAATGCTTGAGTCACTTTCTTTAGCTGTTTCTCACTGTCTAACAAGATTGGCATATAAGCACCATTGGCATTTGCTTCTGGGTGCCAAGTAGGTAACTTAACTACATCCTTTAAACCTTGTCTATATGCATGAAATAATTCAGCTCTATGATCAAGCACATCATCTATTTCTTCAAGGTTAACCAAACCAACAGCTGCTTGATACTCATTCATTTTTGCATTTATGCCAACATGGTTCGAATCACTTGGGTTAGAACCAAAATTAATGAGTCGCTCAGCCCTTTCATAGCTGTCTTTATCTTTAAAAATAACAGCTCCACCTTCAACCGTATGAAAAACTTTGGTTGCATGAAAACTCAATGTACTCGCATCCCCATACTTTAAAATTGATTGTTCATTGATTTTCACACCAAAAGCATGCGCGGCATCATAAATAATTTTAAAGTCTTTTTGTTCGCCAAGATCTTTTAATTTAAGAACATCACAGGGGTTTCCATACACATGTGTAGCAACTAAAGTATCAGCTTTACAGCCTTGTTCATAAGCAGCTTTAATTGCATCTGGGCAAATATTTAAACTACTTGAGTCAATATCCGCAAATGCCACTTCATCTTTCTGCCATTTAAAAGCGCTAACAGTAGCTACAAAGCTAAATGGTGTTGAGATTAGAGAGTGGCTGTTAAGTGCCCTACCTGCGATTTGAAGTGCTGACGTACCATTATTTGTCAGTAAAAGGTTTTCTACACATAAATAATCCTCTAACTTTTCAGTTAATTCTTTATGCATAGGCCCAAAATTAGTGAACCAACTATTATCATTTATTTTTTCGAGTAATTTTTGGAGCTTTTTTAAGTTAGGTTTAACAGGGTTGTTTAAGGCAATCATTTATAATGACTCCATATAGGGTTAATTTTTTAATGTGTTTTTTAAGGCAATAAGCAATGATCGCTGCATCAGAATTAGAATTAGAATATAACTTCCTAGAGCAACACCTAACATAGTGATAATTTGAATAATATTGCTGCTGAAGTTCATACCAACGCTGTATCCTAAAAAGGCCGAAAAAGCGGTAATAAGCGCAATCGGAAGCAAGGCTATCAGCTGCTTATAAGCCGTTAAGCTCGAAAGCTTACCTGTGTAGTAAGTATTGATAAACAATGCCAAGTAAGAGCTGACAACCATACCTATACACATTGCTTTAATACCCATAGGTACCGTCACAACAAGTATTAAGGTAATCGTTATCTTCTTAATTATTTCTAATTTTAAGAAGAGGTCAGAACGTCCCTTCACTTGTAACATGTTTAAATTAATAGCATGAATTGGATAAAGCACTAACGCCATTGTAATGATACTGACGAGCTCTGCAGTACCCTGCCATTCTTGCCCTAATAAGATTTCAATCAACGGCTTGGCAATAATGCATAAACCAAACATAACAGGGAATATGACTACTGCAGCAAATTGCAAAGTTAATAAGTAGGATGCATCAAGTTTCTTCGTATCGTGTTGTATCGCACTTAACATAGGAAAAGTAACTTTTTGAATTACCCCTGTCAAAGTAACCGCAGGTAAGCTAGACAATCTATTCGCTTGATTGAATAAACCAAGCTGAACGGCTGTAAACTGCTTACCGATAATTAGGCTATAAATATTATTGTAAATAGTATCTAACAGGCCAGATAAAAGTAGCTTTGAACCAAAACCAAATAGGTTTTTAAAGGATTCTTTAGAAAACTTGCGCTTAGGCCTCCATGGCACCAAAATATTTAGCATCAATACATTGATGATTGCTAATGCTAGTTGTTGAGCCACTAATGCCCATACACCATGATCAAAATAAGCCAAAGCCAATGCTAATAGACTGCTACAAGTAAGTGCAATGAAATTGCACTTAGCTTGCGTTTTAAAGTTTAAGCTTACACTGAGTTTGACAATGGGAATTGCCGAAAAAGTATTAATCACGACAACAAGTGCAATAACTCTGGTTAGTGTAGTTAGCTCTGGCTGCTGATAGAATTGGGCAATATAAGGGGCGCAGAAAAATAGTAATAGGTAACAGCCTATGGATACACCAAGACTGAAATAGAAAGTAGTCGCAAAATCAGACTCATCTCTGTCTGTCTTTCGTATCAATGCAGCGTTGAACCCGCTATTAATAAACACATTAGCAACCGCAATAAATATCGCTAGCATGGCAATTAAACCAAATACTGCTGGACCTAAGATATTAGCCAGAACTAAGCTTGTAGCTAAAGCTATTGCTTGTGTGCCTAAACTATCTAATGCACTCCAAATAAAACCACTTTTAATTTTTTTCTTGTCGTGCATGAACTTAATTACTGACTAATTGTACAAGGTACTTACCATACTCATTTTTTTTCATTGGCTCCGCCAGCGCAAGTATTTGTTCTGCCGTTAACCAGTTATTACGCCATGCAATTTCTTCTAAACAGGCAATTTTAAGCCCTTGGACATGTTGAATTGTCTGTACAAAATTAGAGGCTTCATGAAGACTTTCATGTGTTCCCGTATCGAGCCAAGCAAAGCCTCGACCCAATAGCTCGACATGCAGTGTACCTTCTTCTAAATACATCTGGTTAATACTGGTTATTTCTAATTCTCCTCGTAATGAAGGCTTTACTTTTTTAGCTTTCTCAACGACTGAATTATCGTAAAAATATAACCCTGTAACAGCGAAATTAGATTTTGGTTTAGCTGGTTTTTCTTCAATAGAAATAGCTTTTAAGTTCTCATCAAACTCAACGACTCCAAAACGTTCCGGATCCTTAACATGATAACCAAATACAGTTGCACCACTTTCACGATGACTTGCACTCGCTAATGTTTTAGGGAAACCTTGACCATAAAAGATATTATCACCTAAAACCAAACACACAGAACTGTTACCAATGAACTCTTCACCGATAATGAATGCTTGGGCAAGCCCTTCAGGGTTAGGCTGTACTGCATACTCTAGTTGAATACCAAAATCTGAGCCATCACCTAAAATTCGCTGAAAACTCTGAAGGTCTTCTGGCGTGGTTATAATTAAAATATCTTTAATTCCAGCCAACATTAAAGTAGATAATGGGTAATAAACCATAGGTTTATCATATAAAGGCAGTAATTGTTTGGAAACACCACGAGTTAAAGGATATAGGCGTGTGCCAGACCCCCCAGCTAGAATAATCCCTTTCATATTATTGCTCCGTTTTGTTGAGGTTTATTTCACCAAGGCGTTCTCGTTGGTAGGAACCATCTTGCACATTTTGACACCAGTCGAGGTTATTTAAGTACCACAGTACCGTTTTTCTAAGGCCAGTTTCGAATGTTTCAAGTGGCTTCCAATTAAGCTCTTTGCTCATTTTTGTTGAGTCTATAGCGTAACGTCTATCGTGACCTGGGCGATCATTTACATGCTTTATAAGTGAAGAATATGTAGTTAATAATTCACCCTCTTTCGATTTCAGCTCTTTAAGTTTAATTGGGGCTAACTCATCTAAAAGATCGCAAATCATTTTTACGACTTCTATATTCTGCATTTCATTATGCCCACCAATATTGTAAGTTTCTCCGACTTTTCCTTCTGTCACTACTTTATATAAGGCACGGGCATGATCTTCTACATATAACCAATCACGGATCTGATCACCTTTGCCATAAATCGGCAGCTCTTTCCCTTCTAAAGCATTTAATATCACTAATGGAATAAGCTTTTCAGGAAAATGATAAGGGCCGTAATTATTTGAACAATTGGTGACGATTGTTGGAAAATTATAGGTACGAGCCCAAGCTCTTACTAAATGATCACTCGATGCTTTACTTGCAGAGTATGGGCTACTTGGTGCATAAGCTGTTTGCTCTGTAAATAATGGCAAACTCTGAGGTTGCAGCTCATTTTCTTCCAGAGCAAGGTCTGCTGGGTGTGGCAGATCACCATACACTTCATCTGTCGAAATATGATGAAATCTAAATTTTTCTTTAGCATTACCTTCTAATGTATTCCAGTACTGGCGAGCAGCTTCAAGTAAATTATAGGTGCCGATTATATTTGTTTGAATAAACTCTGCAGGGCCTGTAATTGAACGATCAACATGGCTTTCCGCAGCCAAGTGCATCACAGCATCTGGTTGATATTGCCTAAAAATGCGATCAAGTTCTTCACGGTCACAGATATCTACCTGCTCAAAAGTATAACGCTCACTCGAATCAACCGATTTCAATGACTCTAAATTACCTGCATAAGTCAGTTTATCAACATTAATAGCGGAGTCTTTTGTGTTTTCAATGATATGGCGTATAACCGCAGAGCCTATAAAACCAGCTGCACCTGTTACTAAATATCTCATTTTAATCCTTTTAGGGGCTCTAGAGCTTACCCTGCTCTAAAGCTTTTACTAATAGCTACTTGATAAAGGCTCTATTGCCTATACCATTTCACTTATCTGCTGTATTTGCGAATATTACCATATTCGATGGCGTTTTAAATTCATCTAAATTTTTAATTAGGTAAAATGGCTGGGTATTCCTTAACGTGTTATCCAGCAAAGCATCATATCCACAAGTACTCATCTCAATGCGTTCCCCTGATTTCCATCCCTTCCATTCATTTAGTAAGCACCTTGCTTTTTTAATAAGCTTGGATAATGTTTGAGGAACAAAGACTTGATTTGATAAATAGCTATTTGGCTAAGTTGACTAAGCCGTAGACAATCTTGAGATTATTGGCCTTGGATCATAAAAATGAACGGATACAACGGAAAAATCGACAAAAACGGGGAAAGCTCTCTTATTCTGTGAAGCAGTTTTACATCAATTTACGTACCGTTTAGCTTTGACAAAAAAATGCCACCTTTCGGTGGCATTACACACGGGATTATTTCTATTTACTAGAAATGCTTTTCACAGCTCAAGGTTAGTATTTGTATAACTTAACCTTAAGCTTATTATTACTTCCAACTTTTCATTTTATGCCCTTTTAAAGCATAGAAAAGGATAAATAAATAACAAGGCAACATCACAATATAGGCTGCCTGTTGGGCGTCAGCACTTTTAACTCCGCCACTTGCCAAACCCCAAAATAACGGGCCAAATGCACCACCGGCTATACCCATCACAAGTAAGCCCGAGCCTACACTCGTTAGTTTGCCTAAACCTGATAATGCTAACGGCCACACTGCTGGCCAAACAATCGCATTAGCAAAGCCTAGCACAGCGATGAGTAATAAGGTATCAGGAAGTACCGATTTTAGGCCTAGTAATGTTGAAATAAAAACAGACTCATTGCTTACTGTAACAATTGCTATTGTAAGCGCACAACCCAAAATCGCAGAAATTGTCAATGCAACTTGCTGCGACAAGATGCGTGGAATTAATAAAATTCCTAAAAAGTAACCCAATACCATGCAACCCATGGTGTATGAAGTCATAACACTATACTTTTCAACACCTAATGAAAGTGCGAAGCTGCCAATTGTATCACCAGCAATTACTTCAACAGCTACATAAACAAATAATGCAACAATCCCTAACGCAAGACTTGGGTGGCTCAGCGCTTCCTTTACTTGCCCAGGTTTTTGCTCATCAGCATCGTCGATTAGCTCTGGTAATGGCATTTTAGTTACGGCAAAACCGAGTACACCAATAAAAATCGCCATTCCTAAATAAGGGAGTATTAAACCATTTGCCATGGCATCGATATCAGCTTGGCTTAATTCTTTATCAACAAACCCTGTAAAATCACTTAAAATCAGCGCGGTAAAGACAATCGGTGCAATAACCCCAGCTCCTTTGTTGAGTATCCCCATGACACTCACGCGTGCTGCTGCTGACTCTTCAGGTCCAATTCTCACTACGTATGGATTAACGGCTGTTTGTAGCAAAGTTTGACCCGCGCCCATAACAAGTTGAGCAAATAAGAACAGTGCAAACACTTGTGTTTTAGCCGCAGGAATAAACAATAACCCTGCTACCATCATGGTTGCCATTCCCAGCGCCATGCCATTTTTATAGCCCACTTTTCGAATGATCATCGCCGATGGGATCGCTGTAAATGTTACTGCAATATAAAATGAGAAAATTATCAGTGATGCCTGAAACGGTGAAAGCTGTAAAATTTGTTGTAAAAACGGCATTAACGAGCCATTTAACCAAGTGGCAAAGCCTAAAATAAAAAACAGTGTCGCCACTATTGCCATTGGCACTAAGCTACTTTGTTTATTCGTTTCTGACATAGTGTTTCCCAATCACAGCAGGCATTGGCCCTGCAATGCTGCTCATTTAGATTAATTATATAAAATTGATATTAAATATTTATAACACTATCGCAACAAAAATGACAGCGCTGACATATTTCTTTTAGCTATGAGCTTAACTCACCCACAGGTACACATTGTGTAACCGTTAAAAACACACCACGTAAGCGTGAAATTTATTTCGCGCGCAGATGCCACATTGCACAACCGTTAAAAACACACCACATAGGCGTGAAATTTATTTCGCGCGAAATACCTTAAACATTACTCTCCAACAAAAGTAACGCGACTGGTTTGCTGCTCATTTAAGCGAGTGCGCAAAGCTACTTTTGCCTTGCTATCAACCTTTACTGGCTCAGCATAAGACTGCCAGCTTTGGCCGTTATCAAGGCTGTACTCAATGCTCAAATAAGCAAATGCGCTGTTGGCATAGAGCTTACCATTTTCAATCACTCCACCTGGCACAGGCAAATGTAAATTAATGCCACCTTGAGCTAGTTTTTCAAGCTCTTTTAAGCCAACGGCACTTGAAAACTCAGCCCAATCTTTTGCTTGTTTCTGACTATCAACGCTTTGCCCTTCCCAATCAGCTTTGTGCCATGCACGCTCTGCAACCGATAAAATACGCGGGAAGATCATCGCTAGCACTTGATCTTCGGTACGGATTGTTTCTGACCAAACTTGACCTTGCATGCCTAAAATATTCTCAGGTTTTTCAAGCTTAGGTAATGGGCGACCAACTAACGCCTCTAGATTAACAATTGGCTCGCGAGTGCGTGTGTAATCGGCATTGGCATACACATCATCTGGCATATAGTTAAACGCTTTTTTGGTGTCGGTGTAACGGGTTGCCCAGTAATAACCACGTTCTTCAGGGCTTGCCTCGTACGGGTGATCAAAATACAAATGCGTACCATGCGATAACACCACTTGGTAACCGGCATTGGCTAAGCGATACGCCCTATCTGCAACACCCCACTCCCAGATGTTATCCCATGTATTAACTGTAAAGGTTTTATTTGGAAACTCATCACGCTTAAACGAGTTTTCACGATCATACATGATGCCATCTTCCCATATACCCGGAGAGATACCACGTTTCTCAAGTAAGGTCGCCACACGCTGAGTAAAGTAAGGTTTTAAATCTGCAGGGCCAGCAACACCATTATTAGGATCAGCAAACAGCGCCTGACAAATCGGCGAGCCAATCCACGAACCAGCCCCCACTTCATCACCACCTATGTGTAGATTTTTTAGCTGCACACCTGCTTCGCGGTACATCTGCTGTAGTTCATAGGTCACTTTATCTAAGAATGCGTAGGTTGAGTCCATACATACATTCATCGAGTTATCTTTGTAGTTTTGAACTGTCATGTACACAGAGGTGTCTTTAGGATCGGTCAATAAATATTGTGTTGCAGGGCCAATATCTACTTTTTGAATTTCCTTATTAGCTGACTGTGACTTGATGTTATTTTTAGCTGTTTTTTCTGCTTCTTCAAGCAGGTTATGGTATCGCGCTTCCATTGCTTTAATTGAGGCACGCGCATGACCTGGCCCTTCAACTTCTGGGATAATTTGAATATGACGATCTTTGGCAAATTTTAATAGCTCAACAAATTCATCACGTTTTAAGTAACCATTACCTGAGCCTGATTTAAATGGCCCCGTACCAAGTTGCGTTAATAAACACTCGCGCTCTTCTAAATCAAAACAGCGATAACCGCCAACGTCTGTGAGTTCAGGTAAACCTGGGATTTCAAGACGCCAACCTTCATCTTCAGAAAAGTGCCAATGTAGCTTATTCATTTTATAGCGAGCCATTTGCTCAACAAGTTTGAACATGGCTTCTTTGCCATGATAGTTACGACCGTTATCGTAATGCATGCCACGCCAGCCATAACGCGGAGCATCTTCTAATTCAAGCTGTGGTAAATTTGCAGAGTCTTTGCTGCCTGCTGGAATTAGGTTTAATACACTTTGCATCGCATAAAATACACCGGCATTATCACTGCCCACGATATTAATGACATCATCGTCAATTTCCAGTGTATAACTTTCTGCTTTACCTGTGTTTAAAGCAGGGTCAACGTTTAGGCGAATGATTTTTTCTTTGCCAAGGTTTATATGGTCAGGTTGAGCTTTTAAACTAATTCCATAGTCATCTTGCAGGTCTTGCATGAAGACCATGACTTCATGTTTAAGCTGGCCTTGGTAACTAATTTGCCAATCACTGTTAAGTGTTGTTGTGCCACGGTTAAAATCAACTTTTTGCGGTTTTGGAATAATTCGTTTTAAAGCATCGTCTTTATTTACTTCGACTTTATCTTTTTGGTTTCTTTCAAAACGCACTTTTGCCGTTGCCAAAACGGATAAATCTTTTGGTTCGTTGTAACGGTATAGTTGGTTATCACGAGTGAATGGCGTAACAAACTCTTTAAAGTCCTCAGTGTCTGTATTGGCAAAGATGGCTGGCTTACTCTTACCTGCTACAAAAAATGCACGCGGCATAAAATCACTGTATGCAACAATCCATACTTGCGCATCGAAAGGAATATCTAAACTTTCGCCTGCTGCTAACCCTTTAAATGAGCTGGTTGGTACAAGACGATGTAAGTCACCATTTACATGTTCAACATTGAGGCCTGCGACATGCTCTGTTGAAATTTTACGAACCGAATGGATATAAAGTTGCCAATCACTTTCGCCTGCAGGTAACGCAACATCAGAGCGGTTGTTAAGGGTGATTTTTCCTAAAAAGCCCGCGTCTCTGTTACGAAAGTTATCTTCAACTGAAAACAGTAACTCGGTATCTTTAGCAAACTGATTTACCTGCGACTGTGTGAGTGCCGCGTTTGCCATTATAGGTGCTGCCATTATCATTGCAGCGAGTGCAGACTTTTTAAAACCCATTACTTTCTCCTCGTTTATGCCCTGAGTTTACGGTATTTTTTCCGTATTACTTGTCATTTTTGTTTATTATTCATACCTATCATATAAAAACTAAAATGACAGCGCTATCATTTTATCGGAAATAAACGGGAAGATGTCGGCGTGAAACTGGTTTGGCGCAGAAATTTAAACGCGCCATGCAAGCAAGACGCCTACGGGGGTAGGCGTGAAATTTATTTCGCGCGAGATTAGACCTTAATGCAAAGATACTTCTCTTCAAGGTACTCATTTAATCCTTGATGACCACCTTCACGGCCAAGACCAGATTGCTTTACACCACCAAATGGCGCTACTGGGTTTGAAATGAGGCCTTCATTAATACCAATCATGCCGTATTCAAGTGCTTCGCTTACGCGATAAACTTGCTCGATGTTTTCACTGTAAAAATACGCAGCTAAACCATAAGGTACATCGTTAGCAAGCTGCAAGACTTCTTGTTCATCATCAAAAGCAATTATGCTTACTACAGGACCAAACACTTCATCATGGTAGATATCCATCTGTGGTGTCACATCAGTTAAAATTAATGGCGCTTGAAAGCTACCTTCAAGCTCGCTGTTATCACCAATTAATGACGCCCCTTTATCTACTGCATCTTGCACAAGTGTTTGCACTTTTTGTTTTGCTTTAGGATAAATTAATGGGCCAATATCCACCCCGTCATCTAGGCCATTGCCTACCTTTAACTCAGCCACTTTGTCTGTGAGTTTTTCAAGCACCGTCTCTAGCACTGAACGCTGAACAAAAATTCGGTTTGCTGCCACACAGGTTTGCCCTGCGTTTCTGAATTTAGCCCCCATAAGGCCAGCAACAGCTTCATCTAAATCGGCATTTTCAAAAATAATAAACGGTGCATTACCACCAAGTTCCATCGATGTTTGCTTTATTGTTGATGCGCACTGTGAAAGTAACTGCTTACCTACAGCGGTTGAACCTGTAAATGTGAACTTACGTACACGCTCAGATTCAGTCATGATTTCGCCAACCATTTTTGCATTCTCTGAGACCACTACATTTAACGCCCCTTTTACAAACCCTGCTTTATCTGCAAGGTAAGCCAAAGCAATTGCACATAAAGGGGTATGCTCAGAAGGCTTAATAACAAAACTACAACCCGCTGCATATGCAGGGGCAACCTTACGGGTGATCATGGCGATTGGGAAGTTCCACGGTGTAATACCAGCAACAACACCGATTGGCTGCTTTATGGTTGATAGACGATGTTGGCTGTCTGTAGCAGGAATCGTGTCGCCGTAACTACGCTTGGCTTCTTCGCTAAACCATTTAATAAAGCCCGCACCGTACTCCACTTCACCCAATGCTTCTTTTAAAGGTTTGCCTTGCTCTTTGGTCATCAGCTCAGCAAGTTGCTGTTTGTGCTCAATAACCAACTCATACCAGCGACGCAACGTTTCACTACGCTCAGTTGCCGTTGTTTGTTTTAGCTTGCTAAATGCCTCGTCAGCACTTTTAATGGCCAGCTCAACGCCAGCTTCATCAATATCAGACACATCAGTAATTGCTTGTCCGGTTGCTGGGTTATCTACACTAAAGCGCTGGCTCGTAGAATAAAAGTCACCATCGATAAACGAATCAGAAAAAACTAAATCAGACATAAAACCTCCTAGTAAAGCGGACCGCAAAAAACAAAAAACCGCTGTAGAGACCAAGCAACTACAGCGGTTTTTAGGTATTCAAAGCCGTTAAGAATTAATGCTCTTCATTAACGATATTGAGATTATACTTTGGAATTTCAACTACCAGATCTTCATCTTTAATAATTGCTTGGCAACCAAGACGAGACTCAGGCTCAAGACCCCATGCTTTATCCAACATGTCGTCTTCTAGCTCATCACTTTCATCTAAAGAGTCAAAGCCTTCACGGATAATTAAGTGGCATGTTGTACACGCGCATGACTTTTCACAGGCATGCGGAATACTAATACCATTTTTAAGCGCAACATCTAATACGGTTTCGCCTGTAGGAGCTTCAATAGCAGCGCCTTCTGGGCATAACTCTTCGTGTGGAAGAAAAATAATTTGTGGCATACCTTACCTCGTTAAACTTCGTCTACTGACTGCCCTTGCAGCGCTTTTTTGATTGATGCATCCATTCTACGCGCAGCGAACTCGCTACTTGCATTGTCGACAGCTTCAATTGCTGCTTTAATTTCTGCCGGTGTTGTTGCGCTTTCGCGTACCGCAACAAGTTTAGCAATTTCTGCTTTTAACGCAGCTAATTCTTGTTCATCAAGTAATGCACTGTCAGTTGCGAGTGATGCTTCTAGTGCTTCAACAACGCGTAACGCTTCAACTTGTTGCTCTTTAAGCATACGCGCTTGCATGTCGTCTTTGGCATTACTCATTGAATCTTTTAGCATGTTCGCAACTTGGTCATCCGATAAACCAAATGATGGTTTTACTTGGATTTCAGCTTGCACACCGGTTGATTTTTCCATTGCCGATACGCTTAACAAGCCATCTGCATCAACTTTAAAGGTTACGCGAATATGCGCAGCACCTGCGGCCATGGCCGGAATACCTTTTAAGCTGAATTTTGCCAGCGAGCGGCAGTCATCAACTAGCTCACGCTCACCTTGTAGTACATGCAGTGACATCGCCGTTTGACCATCTTTAAAGGTGGTAAACTCTTGTGCACGTGCAACAGGAATAGTGGTATTACGTGGAATGATTTTCTCAACCAAGCCACCCATGGTCTCAAGACCCAATGACAGTGGTAATACGTCTAATAGCAGCATGTCTGAATCTGGTTTATTGCCAACCAGTACATCTGCTTGTAATGCTGCGCCGAGTGCAACGACGCGATCAGGGTCAATTGAAGTCAGTGGCTCTTTATCAAAAAATGCCGCAACTTGAGAGCGTACAATTGGCATACGTGTCGAGCCGCCAACCATTACCACTTGCAGTACTTCTTCGTTTTCGATACCCGCATCTTTTACCGCACGGCGACAAGAACGCAGTGTTTTCTTCACAAGACCAAGTGCTAGTTCATCAAAGGTTTCGCGGGTTACTTCAACTTTGTGGCTTTGACCATCAAATTCTAAGCCTACATTGACAGTTTGGTATTGGCTTAGCGCTTCTTTACAGGCTTTTGCTTTATTAATAAATAAACGCAGTACCGATGCAGAAAGCTCGCTCACACCGGTTTGTTTTTTGAAGTAATCCACTAACAGTGAGTCAAAATCATCACCACCTAGGCTTGAGTCACCGCCTGTAGCAAGGACTTCGAACACACCTTGGTGCAGACGTAAAATAGAAATATCAAACGTACCGCCACCTAAATCGTATACGGCGATAATGCCTTCTTGGCCTGAATCAAGGCCATAAGCAACTGCCGCCGCTGTTGGCTCGTTTAGTAAACGTAATACGTTGATGCCAGCAAGCTCAGCGGCATCCTTGGTGCTTTGTCGCTGTGCATCATCAAAATACGCTGGTACAGTAATAACCGCACCTAAAATATCTTGCCCTGCAAAGCTATCTTCTGCACGCAGTTTCAAGGCTTTTAAAATTTCACTCGATGCAGTTACTGGGCTAATTGCGCCCGCAACGGTGCTGATTGCTAACGAGCCATCATGCTCACAAAATTGATACGGCAGTTGACCATAACTTTTTTCGATTTCAGCCTGCGTTTTACCTAAGAAACGCTTCACTGAGATCAAAGTATTAGCAGGGTCTTGAGTGGCAGCTGCCGCCGCTCGTTCACCCACCACGATGCTATCTGCTTGGTATTGCACAACCGATGGAAGCATCGCATTGCCTGCTAAATCAGTCAGTGTGCGGGCTTCGCCGCTTTGCACTGTTGCAACTAACGAGTTAGTCGTACCAAGGTCAATACCGACTGCTAATTTGTGCTCATGTGGTGCCGCGCTCTGCCCCGGCTCAGCAATTTGCAATAATGCCATAATGCTCTTTTTAAACTCTTAAATAGCTGCTTTATACAACTAATAATTAATCATCAAATAAACTGTCTTCAATGCGCTCAAGTTCATCTCGCAATTTATAAACGAACTTTAATTTACGAATATTATCCGCAGCTGCTTGCCATTGTTGTTCATCATTACTGGCTAATTGCTCAGCAAGTTCGCGACTATATTGCTTGTCTAACTGTTTAATTTGCGTTTCAAACTGCGCGATGGCTGCATCAGGATCTGCGGCATTTTCAAGCTCTTCGAGTTCTTCGCGAAGTTCCATTTGCTGCATTAAGAAATGTGGGTCTTGTAAGGTTTGCTGTTCAGCACGAATATCCACACCTAGCTCACTCAACATGTACTCTGCGCGCTTCACGGGGTGTTTTAAGGTTTGTAACGCATCATTGATTTCAGCCGCATTTTGCACAGCAAGTAACTTATCGCGGCTGCTTGAACTGGCATGGCGATCAGGGTGAACTGCGCGTTGCAGCTCAAGGTAGTGTTTATTTATCGTCGCTAAATCAATATTGTAATCAACTGGAATTGCAAATAATTCAAAGTAACGCATTACATTATCCAACTAGGTAAACAGGAAATAACAAAGCCCTACATAGGCAGGGCTTCAAGCGAGGAAAATTTTTTGAGCTTAAACCGTGAAGCTTTCGCCACATCCACACTCATCAGCTTGATTCGGATTATTAAACTTAAACCCTTCATTCAAACCTTCTTTGGTGTAATCAAGCTCAGTGCCATCAATGTACACTAAGCTTTTCGCATCAACGATTACTTTTACACCACGGCTTTCAAAAATTTCGTCGCCTTCTGCTAAGTCGTCAACAAACTCAAGAACATAAGCAAGACCTGAACAGCCCGTCGTTTTAATGCCAACGCGTAGGCCAATGCCTTTGCCGCGATTTGCTAAAAATGATTCTACGCGGTTTGCTGCCGCATCTGTCAATGTCACTGCCATGAAATTATCTCTTACTTCGCTTGTTTGCTTTTGTAGTCAGCAATTGCTGCTTGAATTGCGTCTTCCGCTAAAATAGAACAGTGAATTTTCACTGGCGGTAACTCAAGCTCAGCACTGATATCAGTGTTTTTGATTGTTGCCGCTTCGTCTAAGGTTTTGCCTTTTACCCACTCAGTTACAAGTGAAGAAGAAGCGATTGCACTACCACAACCATATGTTTTAAATTTTGCATCTTCAATAACACCTTCTGGTGATACCTTGATTTGCAATTTCATTACGTCACCACACGCTGGTGCACCCACCATGCCTGTTGCGACTGATGGATCGTTTTTGTCTAATACACCCACGTTACGTGGATTTTCAACATGATCGATTACTTTATCACTATAAGCCATAATACTATCCTCACTACCTGCTAGCGGCGGTTCATCACTAATTAGTGATGCGCCCACTCAACTGAATCTAAATCAATACCTTCTTGATGCATTTCCCATAGAGGAGACATCTCACGTAAACGGCCGATCGAGTTTTTGATTAGTTCAACGGTGTAATCAATCTCTTCTTCAGTCGTAAAGCGGCCAATGCTGAAACGAATTGAGCTGTGTGCTAACTCGTCATTACGGCCTAATGCACGTAGTACATAAGAAGGCTCTAAGCTTGCTGAGGTACAGGCTGAACCTGATGAAACAGCAATGTCTTTAACAGCCATTAATAACGACTCACCCTCAACAAAGTTGAAGCTGATGTTTACAATACCTGGCACTGACTGGCTTGGTTCACCATTAAAGTAAACTTCGTCCATATCAGCCATGATGCCATCAATCAAACGCTTACGTAGTGCGCTGATGTGTGCATGATCTTTTTCGAAATCTTCTTTCGCGATTCTAAATGCCGCACCCATACCTACTAACTGGTGAGTAGCCAGTGTGCCTGAACGCATACCACGCTCATGACCACCACCGTGCATTTGTGCTTCTAAACGAGCACGTGGCTTACGGCGAACGTAAAGTGCGCCAACACCTTTCGGGCCATATACTTTGTGGCCAGAGAACGACATAAAATCTACTTTTAACTGTTGCACGTCGATAAGTACTTTACCTGCGCTTTGTGCAGCATCTACGTGGAACATAATTTTGCGCTCACGGCACATTTCGCCGATTGTCGCGATATCTTGGATAACACCTAGCTCGTTATTTACGTGCATGACACTTACAAGCACTGTGTCATCACGCATTGTTTCTTCCAGCTTTTTAAGGTCTAGAAGGCCGTTTTCTTCAACGTCCATATAGGTTACTTCAAACCCTTGACGCTCAAGTTCACGACATGTATCGATAACAGCTTTATGTTCTGTTTTAACCGTAATAACGTGCTTACCTTTCTTTTTGTAGAATTGCGCCGCACCTTTAATAGCTAGGTTATTTGATTCTGTTGCGCCAGAGGTAAACACGATTTCGCGTGGATCAGCATTAATTAGATCAGCAATATCTGTACGCGCTTGATCAACCGCTTCTTCAGCTTGCCAACCAAAACGGTGTGAGCGTGATGCAGGGTTACCAAAATTACCGTCCATAGTCAGGCATTGCATCATTTCTTTTGCCACACGTTCATCAACAGGCGTGGTTGCTGCGTAATCTAAATAAATCGGTAACTTCATTTCTCTCTCCGCTTTCGTCAAGCTACAGTTGACAGCTTACTTGAATGTTTTCCAGTTGCTTAATTGCATTATTGATGCTGTTATCTTGGCGAGATGCGACTTCTTTTACGTCTGATTTCTCAACCAATTCAGCAAGGGTAATACTATTTAAAAAATCTTCGATACGTGCGCTCAAATCAGACCACAGAGTATGAGTCAAGCAGCGCATGCCGCTTTGGCAGCCACCCGTTGCACCATGGCAGCGAGTTGCATCAACAGATTCATCAACAGCATTAATAACATCACCAACAGAAATTTTATCTGCGTCACGCCCTAATAAATATCCGCCACCGGGGCCACGCACTGAACTCACTAAGCCATTTTTTCTAAGTCTGGCAAATAGCTGTTCTAAATATGATAAGGAAATCTCTTGTCGTTCTGATATATCGGCCAGGGGCACTGCACCCACATTTGTATGGAGTGCAACATCCAACATGGCGGTTACTGCGTATCTGCCTTTTGATGTTAACTTCATGGAGCCCCCGATATTACTGCACGCTAAGGTGTGCAAATTTTAATTACCAGACCAAAATAGTCAAGTATTATCATCTGATAAAAATAGATGTTCATCATTGATAAAACCGAATACCCGACAAAATTAGTCAAGTACTAGGTATCATTGTAATTACCTGAGTAATTTAGTCAAGTATTATACTTATAACCAGTGATTATTTTATAGACTTATTAATTGAGGTAAGAATACCGCGCAAAATATTCATCTCGGCTTCTTCAGGACGTGCGCGATTAAATAAACGACGTAATTTGGTCATCACTAAACCTGGGTGTTGTTTAATGATAAAGCCGGTGTCATTTAATGTTTGTTCTAGATGCTCGTAAAACAACTCAGTTTGTTTAGCACTTGGGTAAGTTGCTTCATCTTCTTCTTGTGCTTTTGGCTGTGTATTCAAGTAAGCCATGCGTGTTTCATAGCATAGCGTTTGTACAGCCATCGCTAGGTTGAGTGAGCTATATTCAGGGTTTGCAGGAATACATACATGGTAATTACATTGCTGTAACTCTTCATTAGTTAGACCACTATTCTCACGACCAAACACAAGTGCAACGGGGCCATTTTCAGCCTCTGCCACGAGCTTTTCACCGCATTCACGCGGCTCTACCATAGGCCATGATAACGTACGCGAACGCGCGCTAGTACCAATTGTTAGAGAGCAATCAGCAATGGCATCGGCAAGGGTATCAACAACCACCGCTTTGCCGAGCACATCGGTTGCACCCGCTGCAAGCGCACTGGCATGACTATCAATTTCACAAGCAGGATCAACAAGGTATAAATTTGATAAACCCATCGTTTTCATCGCTCGTGCTGCTGAGCCAATATTACCAGAATGAGATGTGTTAACTAATACGATACGAATATCATCAAGTGTCATTGCGTTGTTACTTACTGAATGTCAAAAATTGCGCGAATTCTAGCACGAAAGCAATTCTAGAGGCTATATAGATCGTGCAGTCAATCATAATTGATCGTAGATCATGTTTGCGATTTATCACGTTTATTGGTGATAAGTCGGGATGAATTAGAGCACGAAACTGCGCTAAAAGTTTTTCGCTGTTAAAATTTATAAGGTCGAAATTTAATTTAAAATCAGCTCAGTACAAAAAACAACCAAAACTATTTCTGCTTTGTTGTTTACTTTGCAGTAAAAACCGCTAGAATACGCCGGCTTAAATATATTCGTTCTTTTACAACCCAAAGGTAATGCTATGCATCCAATGTTAAACATTGCGGTTCGCGCTGCGCGTAACGCAGGCAAAATTTTACTTCGTGCAAGCGAAGATTTATCAAAAGTTGATGTACAACAAAAAGGCACTAACGACTTAGTGACTAACATCGATAAAGAAGCTGAAGCCGCAATTCGTGACACTATTTTAAAATCTTACCCAGATCACAGTATCGTAGGTGAAGAACTTGGTGAGCACAAAGGTAAAGATGCAGATTACCAATGGATTGTAGACCCACTTGATGGCACAACAAACTTCATCAAGGGTATTCCTCATTTCGCAGTATCAATTGCACTTAAAGTTAAAGGTCGTTTAGACCAAGCCGTGATCTATGACCCTATTCGTGGTGAATTATTCACTGCATCACGTGGTCAAGGCGCACAGCTTAACAGCAAGCGTTTACGCGTAACTAAAACTAACGAGTTAGCAGGTTCTATCCTTGCAACAGGCTTCCCATTCAAGCAAAAGCATCACTTAGACGCATACTCAGAAGCGTTTAAAGCACTTTTCGTACACACTGCTGATATTCGCCGCGCAGGCTCTGCTGCATTAGATATGGCTTATGTTGCTGCGGGTCGTGTTGATGGTTTTTTTGAAATTGGCCTTAAGCCATGGGACACAGCAGCGGGCGAGCTTTTAGTAAAAGAAGCTGGCGGTATGGTTGTTGATTTCGCAGGGGGTATTAACTACAACCAAAGCGGCAACATCATCTGCGGTGCACCTAAGTTAACACAAGCGATCATTCGTGAAATTCGTCCTGTATTAACTGAGTCACTACTTCGCTAACAGCGGTTGTAATCTAAAAAAGGAGCTAAGGCTCCTTTTTTTGTGGCCGAAAGTACTCATTTTCCAATGCAATTTCAAGCGTATTACCTTCTTTGAATGGCAAGCTCGCTAAACCTTCAGCAAAGTATCGATTAAACATTTCATCAAACTCTCCCGATGCTTGCATCGTTTGCAATCCTTTCAACAACGCTTTCGCTAGCGCTGGCTTACGATGACTGACAAAGAAATAAAATGCAGTTGGGTAACTAATATACACATCGGGAACAATCACTAGCCGCTCGTCATTTATCTGCTCAAGCTCAGACATAACTTCTATAAAAGAGCGAGGAAAATAGTCAACGCGCCCAGCAATAACTAAGCTAAACATGGCTTGATAATTAGCTAATGGCCTAACCGATAGACCATTTTGAGCTAAAATTTTTGTATCAGGCCAGTCATGCCCCTGTATAGCAGTGAACTGGGCGAGGTCACGCTTATTTTTAAGCTGGGTAAAACGAGGCAAAAATGACCGTTTTGTCAGTAATGCCCGCTTACCAATATACCCTTTGAATAAAGGGACTGGCACGGCAATGGCTAATTGCTCACGCTCTGGGCTGGTCATACTCCAGTAGATATCAGCTTGATTAGCATCAAGCCTTAGCAAGGTTCGTTGTTGATGGGGGTGAACCAACACTTTGTTTATCTTAACAGGGAATTGAGCAGCCTCTAAGGCTTTAAGTAACAGCTCATTAAGGTAATCATCACGTTTATACAGAGGACGTTGTTCAACTGCTAGATTAACAACGGTATCGGCATACACATTTGGGCTGCACATTAGTGTAATTAATACAAAGGCTACGGCTGTTAATTGCTTCATTATTATTTTTATCATTGTGTTTTTTTTAAGCTACACCTAGCCTTTAAGTGGTACAAGTAAAATTAGTCCAACTTAAAATTAATTCATAATCCGATACGCGCTGTGTCATCACTTGCACAGCTAAGCCTGACCACCGCGGGGGCAGGACGACTGCGTTTACAGACAAACAAATGACTAGTTTGATAACGTTTAGCTTCTTTTTTAGCATCAGTCGCCAATGCAGCAACTTGATGGCTATTGATACAAAGCTCTAAATCAGGCTTAACTAAACCTATCGATAACGTAAGCAATGGCACAAACTGCTTTTTACCTTCTCTATTGCTGGCCCAATAACCGCCTTGCTCAATATGCTCTGGGGTAAAAAAGGCACGCGATTTTTGCTCAAATAAAGCTATAATGTTGTGGCAAACGGTGTGTGCATCCTCTTTATCAAACACCACCATAAAGTCATCCCCCCCTATGTGGCCAACAAACCCTTTACTGAGACTAGATGCGTCAACAATAACCTCTGCTAATAATTTGATAACACTGTCACCGCTTGCATAACCGTATAAATCATTAAATTGTTTAAAATGGTTTAGATCGACATAGGCGAGTGAAAATGGGTATTTATTGCGAAGTCTCAACTCAATCGCTTCGTTAATAGCGACATTACCTGGCAGCATAGTCAATGGGTTTGCATGTTGAGCATGGCGTATTTTTTCTTCTGTAATATGCTTTAAAATATTACGCAATGGCGCTAAACCAAGATATTGCTGTTCACGGGTAATGACAATATGCCGGCGAATATCAAATTCAAACTCGGTAATTTGCTGACTTACCGTATCCAGTAACTCATTTTCGTCAACGACCAGAGGTTGCTTGTCCATCAAGGATGTCACCGGTTGTTTATCATAAAGTGCATGCCCATAAGGTGCGGCGAATACTTCTGTTAGTTGGTCTCGGTGTAGTAATCCAACGGGAATGTTGTGCTGAAGAACAGCAAGACTTGTAAGCGATTTATCCTGCTCAAAAAGGCTATGCGCATCTTTGCAGCGTGTGGTTGTTTCGATACTGGCATATTCCACAGCTAACCAGCCAATAGCCATCGATTGCTCAAAACTACTCGGATTATCAGGTGACTCTAAGTGCGCTAAGCACTGAATATTAATTTGATAGCTGGGCTGTAAGCTTGGTCTTTCCAGTAAAA
Organism: Pseudoalteromonas sp. L21; assembly: GCF_021728035.1. NCBI lineage: Bacteria > Pseudomonadati > Pseudomonadota > Gammaproteobacteria > Alteromonadales > Pseudoalteromonadaceae > Pseudoalteromonas > Pseudoalteromonas sp. L21. Next base: position 243,162 of record NZ_JAKKCV010000005.1, read on the forward strand.
AACCTTGTGCATGTTGAATCCCTAACCCCTCAAGCAAGCGTAACTCCTCTGCCCGCTCGATTCCCTCAGCAATAACTTGCGTGTTTGTTGCTTTGGCAAGCACAATAATTGATTTTAGAAACTCTTTTTTCACCACACTCTGGTCGCAGTGATCAATAAAGTAGCGATCTATTTTTACAAAGTCAGGACACAATTCAGACCATTGCTTTAAACCTGAATAGCCTGCCCCTAAATCATCAATAGCAATGGAAAAACCGAGTTCACGATAATGGCCAATAGTCTTTAATAATAAAAAGCCATCTTCCACTTTTTCTTGCTCAGTGACTTCTATAACAACACGATTCGCCGCCAAACCAAAATGTTCAACAAGATGTAATGTTTCTCCTTTAGGATGGCACGGGTCGAGTAGAGTCTTTGGGCTTACGTTTAAAAAGAGCTTACCTTGTAAGTTTAACTTAACGAAGTTTTCTATCGCCTTACTTCGACACAAGAGCTCTAACTCTGAAATTTTATTGCATGCAATTGCTTCGCGAAACAAGGCGCTGGGCATTTCTAATTCTGAGCCTTTTGGACCACGGCTAAGGGCTTCATAACCCAAGATATGCTGATTAGAAATATCAAAGATAGGCTGAAATAAGGTTTTTATTTCACTGTTATCTAAAATTCGCTGTAGTGGTTCGCTCACCTTTCACCTAGCGTCTGTTTTAAAAGTAGGCAATTAAAGTAGCAATTCTGTATGACAATTTTATGGCAACTTAACTTATCACCATGATGATTATTCAATTTAGTTGTTTAATACGCGCAATACTATCAATCATTTTTAACTTAGCTTGATGGTAGTCTTGTTCAGTTATTGCAGCCTGCTCTGCGATAGCAAAAACGGCTAAAGCGTTAAGCAGTAACTGTTGCGTATGGTAACAACGAGGCTCTGTAAAATCGGGTAACGCAGGGGCATGCTTCATCGGCGTCGACTGTACCGCCTTTGTCGCTTTCATCTTAGACACATAATCAGCCATTGCTAGCAAACTAGCTTCACATTCTGGTAGCTGTGTTTTCATTGCTAAAAATAGCGACTCAGATGAGTTTATCAAGCTATCGATAGCTTCTTTAACCGTTAATTGATCCAACTCAGCTTGTAGGCTAGTTAACACCCTCCACACTAAGCCTTCATAGGCTATTAGTGGTTGTTGTAAAGTTGCCTCTTGTGATTGTTGAGCTGCTGTTGATTGCTGCTCTTGTTGGTCTTTACAGGCACTCAATAAGTAGATAATACATAGACTCATTAAGAGATGTTTCATAAATTTCTCCCAATAAAAAACCGCCCAACAGGGCGGTTCTTGTCAAGCTAGGCTTGTTAAGGCATAGGATCGAGATCCGCACCTTCTTTTTCAATTACTTCTGGAATTAGGTCTTCTTTGCTGACACCCATTGCAATCGCTACTGCTGAAGCAACGTATACAGAAGAGTAAGTACCGATGAACACACCAAATAGTAATGCTGTCGCAAAACCGTGAATCGTTTGACCACCCCATACGAACAACGCAATCAATACTAAGATCGTGGTGATTGATGTAACTAAGGTACGGTTTAGGGTTTGCGTTAATGAAATATCGATAATTTCAATCGTGTCATCAACACGTACTTTACGGAAGTTTTCGCGGATACGGTCAGATACAACGATGGTGTCGTTGAGTGAGTAACCAATTACCGCCAAAATGGCCGCAAGAATCGTTAAGTCAAACTCAAGACCAAGCACTGAGAACAAGCCCAACGTGATAATAACGTCGTGTAAAAGCGCAGATACCGCACCTACCGCAAAGCGCCATTCAAATCGAAACGCAACGTAAATCAAGATACAAATAAGCGCAGTTAACATGGCAAGGCCACCCTGCTCTTTTAAGTCTTCACCTACGCTTGGACCAACAAACTCGATACGGCGCATTTCAACGCTTGAATCTGTTTGCTTTAACGCCGTAATGATTTGATTACCAATCACCTCTGCTTTTACGCCATCCCCTTGTGGTGCAAGACGTACTAAAATCTCTTTACTTGAGCCAAACAGCTGTACTGAGAAGTCTTCAAAGCCACTTTCAGTAATGGCTTCACGCACTTTTTTCAGATCGGCAGGCTGTGCAAAGCCCACTTCAACCGCTGTACCGCCAGTGAAGTCGAGACCGAAGTTCAAGCCTTTAGTAAAAAACGATACGAAAGAAGCCAAGATCAACAAAGTTGATACTGTCATGGCAAACTTACGTAACTTCATAAACGGTAGTGTTTTACCACCTAGTTTTAAAATTTGCATGCTGACTCCTAAATCGACAACTTATCAATACGCTTACCACCAATGAATAAGTTGATGACCGCACGGGTACCAACAATGGCTGTAAACATAGAGGTGATAATACCAATCGCAAGTGTGACTGCAAAACCAGCAATCGGGCCGGTACCCACTGCAAACAGGATCACGGCGGCGATAAGCGTTGTGATATTAGCATCGAAAATGGTGCTAAATGCGCTGTCGTAACCAAAATGAACGGCTTGTTGCGGGCTACGGCCATCAGCAAGTTCTTCACGAATACGTTCAAATATCAGTACGTTAGCATCAACGGCCATACCGACTGTCAGTACAATACCAGCAATACCCGGTAGCGTTAACGCTGCACCTGGAATTAATGACATAACACCCACAATTAGCACTAAGTTAGCACCTAGGGCAATATTAGCGACCATGCCAAAGCCTTTGTAGTAAGCAAGCATAAACACAAGTACAAACGCAAAGCCAAGTGCAACCGCAGTCATACCCGCTTCGATATTCTCTTGACCTAAGCTTGGACCTACTGTGCGCTCTTCAACGATTTGAATTGGCGCAACTAATGCACCGGCACGAAGTAATAAGCTTAAGTTATGCGCTTCAGCAGGGTTATCGATACCAGTAATACGGAATGAACGGTCAAGGCGGGCTTGAATCGTTGCCACGTTAATGACTTCTTCCACTTTAATTGGTGGCAGTGCTTTACCGTTTTCGTCTGTTTTACCTGATGGCTTGTATTCAATGAATACCGTTGCCATGCGTTTACCGATAGCACGCTTAGTGAAGGCATTCATTTTAGCGCCGCCTTTACTATCTAAGCTAATGCTTACTTGAGGACGCTGATATTCATCCATACCTGATTGCGCGCCAGTAATGTGACTACCTTCAAGGATGATGCGTTTTTTCAGCACCACAGGATAACCTTCACGTGCCATAATCACTTCTGTGCCAGGCGGTACACGACCTTGCATAGCGGCACTTGCATCTGCATTTTCGTCTACTTCACGGAATTCTAGTGTTGCTGTTGCACCCAGAATTTCTTTTGCACGGGCAGTATCTTGAACCCCAGGAAGTTGCACGATAATACGCTCAGCACCTTGGCGCTGTACGTTAGGCTCTGCAACACCGATTTGGTTAATACGATTACGAATGATTGTTTCGTTTTGCTTGATAGCGTAGTCACGAATTTCTTTAAGCTTTTGTTCGCTCATGCTCACGTAAAAAGCATTATCACTGCTGCTATCATCAATATAAACATTCAGTGGGTAACGGGTTGATAAGAAACGCTCTGCCGCATCTTTATCTTCTTCGTTACGCATTTCAACCCGGACACGATCGCTATTTGCTACGCGGCGAATGGTGCGATAACGTAGTTTTTCTTCTCGTAAGTCACTTTTAAAATCTTGTTCCATTTGCTCAAGCTGAGTATCAACCGCCGTCGCCATGTCGATTTCCATAGTAAAGTGAACACCACCGCTTAAATCTAGGCCTAGCTTCATTGGGTTACCGCCCAATGCTTTTAACCACTCAGGTTGAGCTGGTGCCATATTGATTGCAGAGATGTAATCTTCACTAAGGGAATCACGCAGTAGGTCTTGCGCTTTTAGTTGCTCTTCAACATTCTTAAAACGAACCAGGATCTGTCCGTCTTCAAGTTTGCTTGATTTAACAGTAACGTTATGTTCTTTGAGGGTCGCATTTACTTTATCGAGTACGCTGAGGTCAGCATCAGTACCTTTAGTGCCTGATACTTGTATGGCCGGATCACGGCCATACAAGTTAGGTGAGGCATATAAAATACCAACGACTAACACAACAAGAACAAGTAAATACTTCCATAATGGAAACTTGTTTAACACGTGTGAGTCCTTATTTTTATTGTTATAGCGACTTCATAGTGCCTTTTGGCAGTACTGAAGAAACAGCTGATTTTTGTACTGTTACTTCAGCTTGATCGTTTAATGAAATCACGATGAAGTCTTTATCATCAGCGATTTTAGTAATCTTACCCACTAAACCACCTTGCGTGAGTACTTCGTCGCCTTTCGCCATTGCGCTCATTAGTGCTTTATGCTCTTTTACACGCTTAGCTTGTGGACGGTAGATTAAGAAATAAAATACCAAACCAAAAATACCTAGCATGATTAGCATTTCCATGCCTCCACCTGCTGGTGCTGCACCTGCCGCACTTGCGTGGGCGTTTGAGATGAATAAACTCATTTCTCTTCCTCTTTAATTTTTCTAAAAATTTAATCTGATGTATCTGCAAGCTCTGGCACTTCTTGGCCGCGGCGTGCATAAAAATCTGCAACAAATTCGTCTAGTTTGCCATTACTGATGGCATTACGTAAGCCTTCCATCACGCGCTGATAATAACGTAAGTTATGAATCGTGTTTAGTCGTGCGCCTAAGATTTCATTACATTTATCAAGATGATGCAAGTATGCACGTGAATAGTTTTTACATGTATGACAATCACACTCAGGATCCAATGGACCGGTGTCTGTTTTATGTACTGCATTACGGATTTTAACAATGCCGCCAGTAACGAATAAGTGGCCGTTACGGGCATTACGCGTAGGCATTACACAATCAAACATGTCGATACCACGGCGAACCGCTTCAACTAAGTCTTCTGGTTTACCAACACCCATTAAGTAACGAGGCTTGTCTTCTGGCATTTTGTAAGCACAGTGATCAAGAATATTGATCATCTCGTTTTTCGGCTCACCGACCGATAAACCACCTAATGCATAACCATCAAAGCCGATTTCTTCTAAGCCTTTTTGTGATTGTGCACGAAGCTCTGGGTACATACCACCTTGGATAATACCAAATAGCGCAGCAGGGTTATCACCATGACCTTCTTTTGAGCGTTTAGCCCAACGAAGTGATAACTCCATCGAATCTTTTGCTTCTTTTTCAGTGGCAGGGTATGGCGTACATTCGTCAAAAATCATCACGATGTCAGAGCCTAAATCGCGCTGAACTTGCATCGCTTTTTCTGGCGAAAGCATGATTTTTTCACCATTCACAGGTGAGCTAAACATCACGCCTTCTTCGGTGATTTTGCGCATTGCGCCTAAGCTGAATACTTGGAAACCGCCTGAGTCAGTTAGGATTGGGCGATCCCAATTCATAAAATCGTGTAAATCACCGTGTTGCTTAATGATTTCTGTGCCTGGGCGTAGCATTAAATGAAAGGTGTTACCTAGGCAGATTTGTGCGCCGGTCTCTTTCACTTCGTCAGGCGTCATACCTTTTACAGTGCCGTAAGTACCTACCGGCATAAATGCGGGTGTTTCTACTACACCACGCTCAAAAATCAAGCGGCCGCGGCGCGCTTTACCGTCAGTGCGGTCTAATTCAAATTTCATATTATCCTCAGTGTCGGAAAAACAGTCCAACAAGCTATAATTTAACCGCTCGATTCTACCCTGTTTGCGGGTTTATTACTATTAATTGGGCTAAATTCGAAAATAAAAAGCCCGCTAGCTAAACTCTTCCCACGATGCAGAATTCAGCGCTTTGCAGAGGCTTCATATCAACACATAACTTAGTAAGAATGGTTAAAAAATAAAAACCCAGTGAAATGCTGGGCTTTTTACGGGGTGATAAGATGACTAACGCTTATTTACGCGTTAAAAACATCGCATCGCCATAGCTAAAGAAGCGATACTGCTCCTTAATAGCCGTATGGTAAGCACCCATAATGTTATCTTGCCCTGCAAAGGCACTCACTAACATAATCAAGGTTGATTCAGGTAAGTGGAAATTTGTCACCATAGCATCAACTACATTGAACTGATAACCAGGGTAGATAAAGATATCGGTATCACCAAAGTAAGTATCTAGTTTGCCGCCATGTACTTTAGCAGCAGATTCTAACGAGCGTACTGAGGTAGTACCTACGGCAATGACGCGACCGCCTTTTGCTTTGGTTTCTGCTACTGCTTTAACCACCTCATCAGGTACTTCGATGTATTCTGAGTGCATTACATGTTCATCAACCGAATCAACACGCACAGGTTGAAATGTCCCTGCACCAACATGCAAAGTAACAAATGCCATATTAATGCCCTTATCTTTTAAGGCCGCCATTAACTTATCATCAAAATGCAGGCCCGCAGTTGGCGCGGCTACGGCACCAGGCTTTTCACCGTAAACGGTTTGGTAGCGTTCACGGTCTGCTTCGTTATCAGGGCGGTCAATGTAGGGGGGTAATGGCATATGACCAATATCGTTTAAGATATCTAACACATTTCCATCTTTGGCAAATTCAAGTTCAAATAGCTCACCATGACGGGCAACCATGGTTGCCTCTGCTTTGCCTTCGAGAATAATTTTAGAACCTGGCTTTGGCGATTTACTCGCACGTACATGAGCCAGTACACGGTGCTCGTCGAGTACACGCTCAACCAACACTTCAAGCTTACCACCTGACTCTTTTTGCCCAAACATACGCGCAGGGATCACTTTGGTGTTATTGAAAACCAATAAGTCATTTTCATTAACAAGCGATAAAATATCGCTAAATACTTTATGCTCTACTTGGCCTGATAGGCCATCAAGCGTGAGTAAACGACTGCTTGTACGGTCCGCTTTCGGAAAACGAGCAATTAATTCATCTGGAAGGTCAAAGCTAAAGTCGGCCACGCGCATAGAGTGTATCTCTTATAAATAAAAACGCGCCAAGTTTACTCTGATACGCTCACTACCTCAAGCAAAGCCAAGTGCATATTGACCTAGGGTAAAAGTCGTGCAATTTTAACAGGCTTATTAGCCATTTTAGGTAAAGTTTGCTTGTAGATTAGACAAAATGTCATTATTCTAACTTATTCATTAAACATGGGTTAAGTTAAGAGGTAGTAGCGCCATGGCAAAGCAGTTAAAACTGCTAATTTTAAACGCTAGCGTTGCAGAACGTGAGACAATTAAGTCAACACTCAATAAACTTAACGTCTTTTCGTTTATTGAAGTAAGCGACTCTCAAGACGCGTTAAAAATCCTCAAAACTCACCCTGTAGATATTATAATTACAGGTCTTGAAGTCGGAAAAATAGACGGTTGGCGCTTCTCTCGCATGATCCGCTCTGGGCTATTAAAAACACCGAAAAACACCCCCATTTTACTTACGCCGCCGATTTATTGTGAGCGTATTGCAGAGACTACAGCTCGCAGCTACGGTATTGATGCTGTATTACCATTTGAACGCCAAGATATGCTGCCACAAGTGTTAGCGAATGTGCTTTCAACTCATTTAGAAAAAAGCAGTCGGCTCAACTTATTACTTCTCGAAACTGATAATAGCAAAGCACATAGCATTACAGAGCAACTTAAGTTGAGCTTTGCAGTGACGCATACAACGTCGACAAAAACAGCACTTGCTACTTATTTACAGCAAAAGTTTGCAATCGTGTTGATTGATGCAACTCAGTCTCAGTCTGATCCTGCTGGCACGTTAATTAGTGAAATTTTGCAGCATAATCCAAAACAGGCGATTGTCACCATCATTGATAACAATGATGCAGATTACGCGGAGCAGTTGTTACTTTCTGGCGTTACTGATTTTATTCGTGCGCCTTATGATCAGTCTTTATTGAGTAAAGTGTGCGACCACGCCGCCCGTCGTGAAGACTTTATGGTGAGTTATGCTGAGTTTGCTCAAAAAGTGGAGCAGTTAAGTCAAAGCCAAAGCCGCTATAAAGAACTGTTTTCAGCTCACCAGCGTATTTTGCTTCACCTTAATACTGTTGTACTTGAATTTGACCAACAAGGGCATATTCGTTTTATAAACCCTGCATGGGAAAGTCTGACTGGCTACGGTATAAAATCGAGCTTAGCGAAGTCGCTTGCAGATTTTTGTCTGCCTCAATGCCAACACAAATTACAAGATACCGTACAAAGCATCTTACATGGCGGTGCGCAACAGCAACAAGTTGAAATACAGCTGAAGCATAAAAATGGCAATGCTATTTGGGTCGAATGTCGTATGCAACTGATTAAAAATAGCCGCAACTCAGCCACGATTACGGCAACGATAGACAATATTCATGAACGCAAACAAGCTGAGTTACAATTACGCCACTTAGCCCTTCACGATACCTTAACTGAGCTGCATAACCGTTACTACTTTGACCAGCAATTACAACGTATTTGCCAAGCTAAATATACCAGTAACGATGCTGAACATGCACTGATATACATCGACCTAGATCACTTTAAAATTATCAATGACAGTAAAGGTCATCAGCAAGGTGATATTGTCCTAAAAGAAGTGGCCCAGTTATTTACAGCCAATATTAGCGAAGAGCACTTAGTCTGCCGTATTGGTGGTGATGAATTTGCAGTCATTTTAAAAAATACAGCCCTACTCGATGCTCACTTAGTCGCAGAAAGCATTTGTATGGCAATTGAAAAACATCAATTTCACTCTGAAGGACAAGTTTACTCAATTAGCTGTTCAATTGGTCTGACGCAGATTACCGCACAAAACAACGACCCAAGCGAATGTCTTAAACAGGCTGATATTGCGCTTTACGTAGCAAAAAGCCTAGGCCGAAATTTAGTCCATTGCTACTCAAAAGAAGACAGTAGCCACAATAATCTGCAAGCTGGTTTAGAGTGGGGACATAGTATTCGCCAAGCGCTACAGCATGATTCAATTGAACTTCATTATCAGCCAATATGGGATTTTAAACGCAACCATGTTGCCTATTTTGAAACTTTATTACGCTTAAAACTTAATGATGAACTGGTTTACCCTAATCAATTTATTCCTGCATTAGAGCTACTTAATGACACTTATTTGATGGATCAGTGCGTCATTAAAAATGCAATTAAAAGTGTTGCCGAGTACCCTGAGCTGAATCAGATCGCTATTAACTTATCGGCGCAATCATTTTTAGATGAGCGCTTATTACCGCATATCGAATCAAGCTTAGAAGAATACAACGTTGAGCCTACGCGTATTATTTTTGAGATCACAGAATCAGCCAGTATTAATAATTTAGCCGCAACCAGAGCAATGATAGAGCGTCTCAATAGTTTAGGTTGCCATTTCTCTATCGATGATTTTGGTACAGGTTTTAGTACGTTTAACTACCTTAAACAACTACCCGCACAGCATGTGAAAATTGATGGATCATTTGTACGTGACATGCTCAACGACCCCATTGATTTAGCGTTAGTGAAAGCAATTAATGATATTAGCCGCTCCCTAGATAAGCGCTCAGTTGCAGAATATGTTGAAAATAAAGAAATATTTTTAGCACTAAAAGAAATAGGCATCGATTACGGGCAAGGTTACTTTATTGCCCGTCCAGTGCCTGTTGAAAAAATTACTAGTGAGCTTGAAAGAATATCTACGGATAAACTTTTTAGCTAACAATTAGCTAGCAAACGCGCACCTAGAATTGATACATTTTTAAACAATTTTATTGGTTTTTTAACTTTCATCCTGATAATACTCATCTATAATTAATTCACACCAACACAAAATGTCACGCTTTTATGGTGATACAACCAAAAAAACATGACATTAATTATTAGATCACACATACTGAAAATAACTTAACATCGTTAAGTTCATGTATTATCGGTATAAAGGAGAAAGTAATGACACAATTAATCGTTTTGTTGCTGATCATTAACCTAGGGATAGCTTATCAATGTTACCGTAATGCAACTTTTAAGGGGTACCCAGTTAAAGTATTCACAAGCTTAGGGCTAGTGCCCTACTTTAATCTGGTTGTATGGGTTTACTTACTCTTCTTACCTAACTTAAAACCTTTTACAATGGATGAAAAGCAGCCACTATAGGCTGCTTTTTGTTGAGAACGTTTTCACCATTTCAAAACTCATACTGGGTTGCGCGATTAAGTAAAGCATCTGCTTTAATATCACCTACCACACATTTTTTAATGTCTGATTTTTTAAACACTTTAATTTGCTCGCCCTTGTGCTCGCTCATGCCACGAATAATAAAACTAACATGCTCATCATTCGGCAGCGTTCTTAATCCACTACCGTAATCACATAAAGTCAATGACAAGCTTTTATCCACCCGCTGTGTAAGCTCTGCCAACTGCTGTTTTTGCTCTGTAATACGTGCTTGTTTTTTTTCCGCTAACTCTTTACGCATTGCTTGTTGCTGTAAAGACAACTTTTGCTGTTGTTTTTCAAGCTCCTTAATTGATGCTTGCAGCTCTTTTTTACGTTTTTCAAGCTCTTGTTCTTTTGCATCTTTATCGTGGCGGCGATCAAATTCAAGGTCACGCTTTTCACGCTCAAGATCACGAATTTCTCGACTAACATCACGCTCTTGCTCTGCGACTTCGCGCACACGCTCTGCACTTTCACGCATCATCTCCATCGCGTGTTGATAGGCTTCTTGCGTTTTTACAACAACGGCATCGCTAATAACTTGTACATGTTCACCTAATACTTCAATTTCGCTGATCTCTTCAAAGTCAATATCAGGCAATGGTGGAAGTGGTGCATCGGGCACGGATGCGAATACACTTGACCAGCGAGAATGGCTTCGCACGTCAAAGCTAAATACCACACCTTGATGCTGTAAATAACTTGCTGAGACATTTCTAACTTTGTTATCTGTATCCTGCTTTAAAGCCGCTGTTAGGATTTTTTCCATGATCCCGACTTCACGCTGAATTCTGTCTAATTCCTCTGTACTTTGGGCAGACACAGGGTTAACTGCTGCTATACCACATAACAATAACACTGCACTGGTTATCATGTTCTTTGACATTTTAATACTCCACATTGTTGGCAACGGTTGGCAATGGCCTGCCGTCCACTTGCTCTGCTAAATCATTCAACTGCATACGCAAATATGCTTGGTCTTGAGCACGCTGCGTTTTGATATACGCAAGCACGCTGGCAATATCTTCTTGACGCTCTATTCGCCCTGTTTTGATTGCTTCTTTGGCTAGTTGATACATATGTTGCTGCTGTACTTGGTTTTGCGCCGTTAAAATATTTTGTAACTGATCAATTTGCTTTTGCTGCGACTCTAACAAATTCGTTTGCTTCGCCACTTGTTCAAGTAACTGCTGATTTCCTTGTTGCGGATTACTCATAAATAGCCAAGCACATAATGCAATTGAGGCAGCCATCGCCCACATCCCTGAACCGAAAAACAGATGCGATTTCTGCACTTTTGGCATGCTGGATTCTCTGTCCCAGTGAGGAACTTTCATCGTTTCATATTCTCGGCTCTGCTGTTGCCACTTAATTGCATTGCTCATCATTAATGCATACTCAGCATTGGCTTGCAGCAATGTAATTTGCTCATCTGTCAGGCTTTCACCTTCTAGCCATGCGGTAAATAATGAATCTAAATTAGCCATCTACGGCCTCCAAATGCACTTTTAACTTGCCCAATGCACTGTATAGTCTTGATTTAACTGTATTAGTCGAAATACCTAATTGCTCAGCTATTTCTTCGAATGTACAGTGCTGAAAAAATTTTAACTCCACAACCAAACGTTGCTCCCAGGGTAAATTGTTCATCATCTCTTTGAGTTCATGATGCTGCTGGTATTGCAATTGATTAGTCTCTAATTCGCTATGCTCACAACTTTCTTCAGGCACACCGTCCAAGCTTTGATGCTGTTTACGGCGGCGATAATATTCAACACTACGGCGATGCACAATTTGATAAAGCCAAGTATTGAAGCTCGATTCACCACGAAAGCTCGGTAAGCTCTTATACACAGAAATAAACACTTCTTGCATCAAGTCCATTGCATCATCAGGATGACTTAACATCCGTAAGCAATAGTTATATACCTGTGTTTCGTGCTGTTTGACTAATTTCAACCACGCCCGTTTATTGCCCTGTTGCGCCTTGGCAATTAATGTTTCAAGTGATTGAAAAAACACACTAGCCTCGTCATCTGATCTGCCTTTAATGGTTTTGTTATTATGTTAGTCGAGGGAAGGGGAAAAATAGTTTGTTTAAGTAATAAAAAAACCCCAAATTTTTTATTTGGGGTTCTTTATTTGGGGTTTTTTATTATTCGTTACATTGACCGTCTAAGCTACATTGCTTATTAAGAAATAACTCCAACTGTTGGCTAAAGAGTCTGAAATCCCTAATGCGACCTGTGGTTTTTCGCCACACAATGCCTATATCTCGATAAGCATCAGCTTGTGAAGGTGTTGCGACCATCTCTTTTTTATCTAAAATGCCTGCGTTAATCGCCATTTGTGGTAAGAAGGTAACACCAAGTTGATGCTCTACCATACTCAGTAAAGTGTGTAAGCTTGCTGCCTCAAATGGGTTGATGCAACTTGAGCGATTTAAATGACACGCACTGAGTGCGTGCCCCGTCATACAGTGCTCACGTTCAAGTAAGAATACACTTGCATCGGGTAACAAGTTAAAATCTTCCACGCCTGCGGCGGGAGTATAATCTTTATGATGCACCAGACTAAAATGATCTTTGGCAAGCACTTGGGTATGAAATTTTTCAGTATCGTACGGCAAGGCGAGCAATGCCATATCAATTTGCCCGTGTTCTAACTTATCGAGTAATTTATCGCTGGTATCCTCAACCAAAATTAACTCTAACTCGGTAAAGGTTTGCTTGCAGAAATGATACAAAGGTGCAGCAATAAAACTGGCAATGGTAGGAATAACCCCTAATGTCAACGTGCCACTCAAGGGGGTTAAAAAGCTTTTAGTTAGCTCTTTTAAGCTCAGAGTATCATCAATGATTTTACGTGCTTTCTCGACGACCTCTTCACCGATTACTGTAAACATTAAACTGCGATTTTCTCGCTCAATTAACTGGCAACCTAGGGTTTCCTCTAAGTTTTGAATTGCACTACTTAATGTTGATTGGCCAATAAAACACGCGCTCGCAGCACGGCCAAAATGCTGATATTGATGGACTGCTAGTAAATACTGTAGTTGTTTAATACTTGGTAAGTTATTCATACTCTTTTTTACTACCTGCAAATAAAAAGACCCCAATACCTAGGGCATTGAGATCTTTTCAAGCTAAAAGTCTGTTAGTACTTTTTTATACCCCAAAGGCAGTTCTCAGTACGTAGAAAATAACAATAGCAAGGGCTGCGCCAACTGGCAATGTAATTACCCAAGAAACTACAATGTTTCTTACCACACCCATGTTAAGTGCCGCAATACCACGCGCCATACCAACACCTAATACCGCACCAACCAGTGTTTGCGTCGTCGAGATAGGCAAACCCGTACCTGAAGCGATAACAACTGTAGAAGCAGCAGCAAGTTCAGCAGCAAAACCACGGCTTGGTGTTAAGTGAGTAATACCTTCACCAATTGTTTTAATTACTTTCTTACCTAAAATAGCAAGACCAGCAACAATACCTAAGCCGCCTAGCGGTAGAATCCACCACGCAATCGATGCTTTCTTAGCAATTTCGCCATTGTGCTCAACAATGTTTACAACGGCAGCAAGTGGACCAATCGCGTTAGCTACGTCGTTTGAACCATGTGCGAATGCCATACAGCATGCTGTTAGTACCATCAGTACTGCGAACACTTTCTCAACATTGTTGAACTGCATTTTTTTATCCGCTTTAGGGTCGATTTTAAGACGCGAAATAGCAATCTTGCCGATAATACCAACCACGACCGCAATAGCGATTGAAAGGGCATAACCTTCAACTGAACCTAGGTTAATACCAATGTGCTTCAAGCCTTTCTTGATTGTCACAAGTGACATAATGAAGCCCGCAAGACCCATGTATACGGGCACATAACGTTTGGCATTTTTAAGTGGTGCATCGGTATCAAAGATGAGCTTTTGCGCACTCATGAAAATCAAGTATGCAATAAAGCCGGAAATTGCAGGCGTGACAATCCAGCTACCGACAATGCCCATCACCTTATTCCACTGAATTGCTTCGCTGCCTACCGCAACAAGCGCAAAGCCTATAATAGCACCGATAATTGAGTGAGTAGTCGACACCGGCCAGCCAAGGAAAGAGGCTATTAATAACCAACTACCAGCAGCAAATAATGCGGCTATCATACCAAGGATCATAAGCTCAGGTATGTCTGTAAATGGCGCAGCGTCGATGATACCTTTACGAATGGTAGATGTTACCTCACCACCGGCAAGATAAGCACCAGCGAATTCAAACACCATGGCAATGATGATTGCTTGTTTGATAGTAAGTGCTTTTGAACCTACTGATGTACCCATCGCATTAGCTACATCATTCGCGCCAATACCATAAGCCATGAAGAAACCGACTGCTGCGGCAATTAAAACTAAAAACGTGCCGTAATTTGCAATGATATCCATTGTGTGAAACCTTTAATTTTTCGTATTTGAACTGATTTTAAATTATCGAGCTAACATCAGCTCAAGACGAGAACCTACGCGCTCAGCAATATCAGCTAAGTCGCCAACCCATTCAATGATCTTGTATAAGAACATCGCATCAATAGGGTTAAGTTCATTTTCGATGGCGCGCAATTGACGGCGTATTTTAATTTGCATGTCATCCGTGTCTTGTTCAATTGCGTCCAACTCAACGAGCATTTTTTCAACTAAAGTAACTTCACGGCCTTTAAAGCCTGTTTCTAATAGCTCATCTAGCTCATTAATTGCTTTTGATGCCTGTTTAGTTGCATCAACACAGCGAACAACATAAGCAAGGAAATCTTCTTGAATTTCAGCAGGAATAGTCATTTCTCGACCAACGACACGCCCTGCAATATCTTTCGCTTTATTCGCTATTTTGTCTTGTTGAGTAACAAGTTCAAGTAAATCGGTACGCTCGACTGGCATAAATAAGCCACGCGGTAGTTGAAGGCGAATATCACGTTTCATGTCATCCGCTTCACGCTCTAAATTACGAATGTTTAGACGGATTTCTTCCGCTTCTTGCCACTCTTCTTTAAAAACGTGATTAAAGAAAGGTATCAAGGCCTTACTTGCTTGATGTACTTTCTTAATGTGATCTTCCATAGGCTTAATAGGAGATTTAGCAAATACCCCTAAAAATGCATTTGTAGGCATAACTGACCCTTTAATAAATTAGTATGCTTTGGCAGGTTCGAATTTTACAGCATTGTGTTCGATTGTGAACGCTTTTTCTGCCTTACATAACCAATAATAGACAAAGCGGCCACTGGGCCGCTCGGTTAAATATTGAAAAGTAGCGGATAATTTACAGCGACTTTTCTATATCCTCTTGAGATGTATGACGAATATCTTTGCCGTTAACAAAATAGATAATGTATTCAGCAATGTTTTGACAACGATCGCCAATACGCTCTAAAGAACGTACAGACCATACTAAATCCATAATTTTTGGGATTGAGCGTGGGTCTTCCATCATATATGTCATAATTTGACGTGTAATAGCTTCATATTCACGGTCAACTTTGGCGTCTTCTTTGTGTACTTCAAACGCACATTGCACATCCATACGGGCAAATGCATCAAGTACATCATGAAGCATTTTTGAGACTAAACGACCCATATTTTCAATATTCACTAATAAGTCTTGCTGGTCTTTAGTGAATGAATCTAAAGCGACTTTTGCAATCCGTTCTGCTTCATCACCAATGCGTTCTAAATCAGCAATGGTTTTAGCAATGGCAATGACTAAGCGTAAATCACTGGCGGCTGGCTGACGACGAGCAATAATACGCGTGCACTCTTCATCAATGTTCACTTCCATCGCATTAACTTTATAGTCATTCTCACGCACTTTTTGCGCAAGTTCCGCATCACCATTGCTTACTGCATCCAATGCACTATTTAGTTGCTGCTCAACTAGACCACCCATGTTTAAAACATGGTTGCGCACATTCTCAAGCTCTTGATTAAAGCGACCTGAAATGTGTTTATTAATGTTATGTTCCATTGTCTACCTCTCTAAATTCGTTGACGTTCACTAAGCTAGGCAGTTGCTAGCCGTAACGGCCAGTGATGTAGTCTTCAGTTTTCTTCTTAGTTGGCGTCGTGAATAACGTGTTGGTATCTGAATACTCAATCAGCTCACCCATGTACATAAACGCTGTCTGATCAGATACACGTGCAGCTTGTTGCATGTTATGAGTAACAATAACAACGGTAAACTTGCTCTTTAAATCATTAATTAGCTCTTCGATCACTAACGTCGAAATTGGATCAAGTGCCGATGTTGGCTCGTCCAGCAGAAGTACTTCAGGTTCAATAGCGATTGAGCGAGCAATAACTAGACGTTGTTGCTGACCACCAGACAAACCAAATGCACTATCGTGTAAACGGTCTTTCACTTCGTCCCACAACGCTGCGCCGCGCAAAGATTGTTCAACCACTTCGTCCAATTTACGCTTTTCTTTGATACCTTGTAAGCGTAGGCCATAAACAACATTTTCGTAGATTGATTTTGGAAATGGATTCGGACGTTGGAAAACCATTCCGACATTTCTACGAAGCGCTGCAACATCTACGTTTTTATCATAGATATTGTGGCCTTGAAGCAAAATTTCGCCTTCGATACGACAGCTATCAACCAAATCATTCATTCGGTTGATACAACGTAAAAGTGTTGATTTACCACAACCTGATGGTCCGATAAACGCGGTTACCTGACCTTTCGGAATATTCATATTTACGCCACTTAGCGCTTGCTTATCACCGTAGTATAGATCTAAGTTTTTAATCTCTAATGCTTTTTGTTCAGCCGTTAGATTATCTAAATCTAGTTTTGCCGCGCTTTTTGCTTGGTTTACCTGTGGTGCAACTGTAATCATCTCTGTCTACCTATAAAAATTCTGTATTAATGCTCAAGAGCTCTAAACTTTTCGCGTAAATGGTTACGAATACCAATCGCAGTGATATTCAGGGCGATAATTACTGATACCAGTAAGAATGCCGTCGCATATACCAGCGGACGTGCCGCTTCTACGTTAGGGCTTTGGAAACCAACATCATAAATGTGGAAACCTAAGTGCATAAATTTTCTATCTAAATGTACGTATGGGAAGTTACCGTCAAGGGGTAATGTTGGTGCCATCTTCACAACACCTACCAGCATGAGTGGTGCTACTTCGCCGGCCGCACGTGCAACCGCTAAGATTAAACCTGTCATAATCGCAGGGCTCGCCATTGGAATGATGATACGCCAAAGCGTCTCTGCTTTAGTTGCGCCAAGAGCCAATGAGCCGTGTCGTACTGTACTAGGAATACGTGATAAACCTTCTTCTGTTGAAACAATAACAACAGGTAACGTTAAAATCGCTAAGGTTAATGCAGACCAAATTACACCCGGTGTACCAAATACAGGGCTTGGCGATGACTCTGGGTAAAATAGTTGGTCAATACTGCCACCTAACATGTATACGAAGAAGCCTAGACCAAACACACCGTAAACAATTGATGGTACACCCGCAAGGTTGATTACCGCGATACGGATCATCTTAGTTACTGCATTTTTCGCAGCGTATTCGTGTAAATAAATGGCAGCAACAACGCCAAATGGCGTCACAATAACAGCCATTAATAGTACCATAAAAACAGTACCGAAAATGGCAGGGAATACACCCCCTTCCGTGTTCGCTTCACGAGGGTCATCCGATACAAACTTACCTAGTTGCGCAAAGTAATGACCCAACTTAGCAAAGAAACCCATGTCATTCGGGAACCATACATCAAGCACCTGATAAAGAGGTAAAGTCACCACTTCACCACGCATGTCTTTAACTGTGACCTGATCACGCTTTGCTTCTTTACGTAGTGCAAATAATTGCTTTTCAAGTTCTGAATACTCAGCACGAAGTTCAGCACGTGCTTGTGCAAGCTCAGCGACACGCTCATCGGTAAGTTCATTATCAAGCTGGTATGCTTTTTCTTTTAAACGTAAACGCTCAAGTTCATAGTTAATGTGACCAATGTCGCCATTTTGTAGATCCAGTGCTTGGTCATTTAACTCAACTGCACGCTCCACAAGCTCATAAAGTACTTCAACTTTATTTTCAGTAATCACTTCACCATCTTTAAAAACCTGCTCTACATAACCGTAAAAATTACCATTTTTACTGCGTTCAAATACCGCTAATGCAGCAGGTGCAGTACGCGATTGAATATCCGTTTCCAATACCCAACGGAAATCCAGATCAACGTACTCACGGTTACCGGTTTTAATTAATAATCGCTCTAACTCGTCTTTTTCGTAATGAGATAAATCAACGCCCGTCGCTTCAATACGAGATTTTGGAACAAGTTCACGGTCATAAATTTCACCAATTACCGTTTGCTTGGCTACAGAACCCTGTAACTCAAGCTGCACAACTTCTGATGGCCAGAAAAAGCTTAAGCCTTTCCAAGCAATCATGGCTAATAAGCCAAGAACCGAGATTAAACTGATGCTTACCGCACCGCCGGTCATCCAAATCCAAGGAGAACCAGACTTAAACCACTGCTTTACCATGTCGTGTCTCTCCACCTACATTGAACTATATTTATCACGCAGCTGCTGACGTACAAACTCAGCCACTGTGTTGAAAATAAATGTGAATATGAATAATACAAACGCTGCTAAGAATAGGATTCGATAGTGCGAACTACCTACCTCAGATTCTGGCATTTCAACCGCTATGTTCGCTGCAAGGGTTCTCATCCCTTGGAAAATACTCCAATCCATAATTGGTGTATTACCTGTAGCCATCAGTACAATCATGGTCTCGCCTACCGCACGACCAAGTCCCATCATCACCGCCGAGAAAATACCAGGGCTTGCTGTTAATAACACAACACGAACAAGGGTTTGCCATTGCGTTGCACCTAATGCTAATGAACCGTTTGATAAGTGCTTAGGCACACTGAATACGGCATCTTCAGCGATAGAGAAAATAGTCGGAATGACAGCAAAGCCCATTGCGATCCCCACAACAAGTGAATTTCGTTGGTCGAATGTCATGCCTAATTCGTTAGTCAGAAATTGACGTACATTACCATCAAACATCCAAAGTTCGATTGTGCCGCTCATAGCAAATGATAACCAACCAATGAATAACACTACTGGAATCAATAAAATAGAGTGTGAACCTTCTGGAATGCGATGACGAATTGAGTTCGGTAACTTATTCCAACCAAAAGCAGTTAATAAAATCCCTAATGGTAAAAGAATTAATAAACCGATAATCGCTGGTAAGTGTTCTTCAATTAATGGTGCTAACCAAAGACCGGCTAAGAAACCAAGAATTACCGTTGGTAGTGCTTCCATGATTTCAACCGTCGGCTTAACCACTTTACGTAGTTCGCTCGACATAAAGTAGGCTGTGTAAATTGCCGCAGAAAGCGCAATTGGCACGGCAAACAGCATGGCGTATAACGCTGCCTTAATTGTACCAAATGAAATGGGTACCAATGAGAACTTAGACTCAAAGTCATCACTTGCAGAGGTCGACTGCCAAATATAACCAGGCTCAGGATAGCCTTCGTACCATACTTCTTGCCATAGTGCAGACCAAGTCACTTCAGGGTGTTCATTGTGGATTTCGACAACTTTTAATGCATCATCCGCTAAAATAAGCGCAGCATTTGAGCGTGGTGCAATTGCAAAGTTTTGAATTGGGCCATCACTGACTTTACCTTGCCACAGTTTTGCATCACTTGTGGTGTAATAAATACCTAACTCACCGTTAGCACCTGCGGTGAAGAAAGTACGACGATAAAATTCAGTGAAAATATTTAACTTAGATTGTTTACTGGTTTCAAAAGCACGAATCTTTTTAAATTCACGGCCATCTTCTGTATTTACTTCAAACCACTGTGAGACTTCGCCATTATCATTAGCAAGCATTAACGAGTTAGCACCAGCTAACAACTGAGTTGAAACAAGATTTGCGTTCTCTTCGTTTGCAGCAAGCAATTGGATTTGCTCAACCTCTGAAGGATAACGCGTATCGTAAACATAAATTTGATTTGCAGAACGAACGAATGTACGCGTTGTATCTGGCGAAATTAATAGCTCATCAACACGTCCTTCAATATCAAGCTCAGTGCGTTCAACAACCCACTCAACTTCGCCAGTGAACATATTTTCTTCACCCACAAAGCTGCTAAATAAAACGCGCTTGTCTGCAGTTAAAGCAACAACTGCGGTTTTATCTTCATAATGGCTAAATGCAAATTTAGTAATCGCTGCACCTTGGTCATCAACCTCAAGCGCCATATCACCCAACGGGTAATCTAAACGCGGTGTTAACTGGCGCTGATTATTCGGAAATGTGACTAGAAACTTTGGCGCAACAACAACCACAGAGCCATTTTCAAGACCGTAAGCGTATTGACCTTGAAACGGCGCTGAACTTGCAAAACTGCTCACATCGCTTGGTAATTCTGTATTAAGAGTGGTGATCTTCTTACCAAAGTGGTCTTTTTCAATATTATAAAAGTCCACATTACCTGTTTCACCTAATAAGAAAGCAACTTCGGTTTGCTCCTCCATGCCCACCCCTACAACTTGAGATGCATTCGTTAGCTTCACACTATTGCGTGTTTCCACTTTTGCTGACTCAAAAATAGGCTGAACAACATAAAGAAGGTAAAAGAAAATAAGTAACAGCGCTATCAGCACCATTACACCGCCTGCGGAAATACCCCATTTGGCAAACCTGTCTTTAAATAGACGGCTTCTATCCGTATGAAAGGTCGGTTTACTCGGATTGGAAGTCATCAAAACACCCTTAAATCTTAACGTTGGGCGGATTATATTTCACCAAGATGACAGTATTGTTACAAACGTCATAATTGAGTGTAATAAACAACTTTATTTGGGGAGTTAACATCTTATTAAAGTTTGACTTAAATCGTGTCGTTAGAAAGTTCAATTTCTTTAACTAAGATTTTGTTATAACTAATCTTTTATAACTATATGAAAAAAATTGGACAAATACTCAAACAGCATCAATACTCAATATGACTTATTTTTCAATAATAAGAATCATTTTAACCAAAGCCTCCCTCCTTTTTCATTTTTTCAGAGGCATTTTATAGAGATTTAAGCATGAAGCAGTTAGTAATCACCATACTTGGTCCCGATAAACCGGGGCTCGTTGAAGATATTTCGGCCACAATTTTAAGCCATCACGGCAATTGGCTATCGAGTAATTTAAGTCATTTAGCAGGTCACTTTGCAGGCATTATCGAAGCTGCTGTACCAGAGGAACATTTACAAGAACTACAAGATGCTTTGCATGGCTTGCCGCACTTAGAAGTGCGAATAGAGCGTGGTTCAGATATTCTTCCAGAGGTCTCAACGGAGCAAATTAATTTCGTAATAACAGGCAACGATAGACCAGGAATCGTACAAGAACTCGCCAGTGTAATACGCCATAAAGGCGCAAATATTACACATCTGAACTCAAAACAGCAGAGCGCACCTAACTGGGGAGTCCCTATTTTTAGTGCTGTTGCAACGGTAGCATTGCCTGTAGGCATGAATAAAGATGAAGTAATAACAGCGCTTGAGTCAATTACCACTGACTTGATTGTTGATATTGAGGATGCTTAAACCAAGTACCACTTCTACAACTTAAGTGAGATTAAGCGTGTCACAAAACTGACACGCTTGTCATACTTGTGTCATCTGTATCCTCTATCTTTTATTTTAATAATAGATGTTTGAGAAATCAGATGAATGCCACCCCTTCCTCATCACCAGCAATGAGCTATTTCGCCAAAGAACTGAGCTGGCTATCTTTTAATGAGCGTGTGCTACAAGAAGCAAAAGATAAATCCAACCCAATTATTGAACGCATGCGCTTTTTAGGCATTTATTCAAATAACATGGATGAGTTTTTCAGAGTACGTGTTGCGGATGTGAAACGGCGAATTTTACTTAATAAAATTCCTGATGCGAACTTTGAAGAAGATGAGATTTTACTTCATCAGATCCAAAGCAAAGTGCTACAGCTTGGCAAAAAGTTTAATCAAATTCATAAAGATATTTTAAATGATTTAAATGAGCACAATATTCACGTTGAACTTCCTGAAACACTATCTGAATTTCACGTAACTTGGCTGAAAAAGTTTTTCCACGACAATGTGCTGCAGCATATCTTGCCGATTTTGCTCTCTGAAAAGAAAGACTACTCAGACCAAATCAACGACACCATGACCTATTTGTTTGTCGAAATGACTAACCAAAAGAGTCATTACGCGATGCTAGAAGTTCCCACTGATCGTGTGTCTCGCTTTGTTATTTTGCCACCTGAGAAAACACGCCGCCATAAAACCATTGTGATGCTGGATGACATTATCGCTTATTTTATTCGCGACGTGTTTAGCAGCTTTTTTAGTTTTGATGATATTCAATGCTACGCCATAAAACTAACCCGCGATGCTGAATACAACTTAGATGATGAGCTTGAAGAAGGTTTACTCGACAAAATGTCGAAAGGCCTGAAACAACGAATTTCTGCCGAGCCTGTGCGCCTTGTTTATGACGAAAGTATGCCTGATGAAATGCTTAAAGTGATGAAAAAGCGCCTTAACATAAGCCAACATGATGCGCTGATCCCAGGTGGTCGATATCGTAACTTCCGTGATTTTATTGCCTTTCCTAATGTTGGCCGTCAGTATTTAGAAAACAAGCCCCTACCCGTATTACAAAGTACTGCTTTTAATAATCACTCGAGTGTGTTTGATGCCATCTCAGAGCAAGATATTTTACTGTATTACCCCTATCACACCTTTAATCATTTACTTGAGTTTGTGCGCCAAGCAGCCTTTGATCCAGATGTTACACAGATTAAGGTCAACATTTATCGTGTAGCCAGCCAGTCACGCCTTGTTTCTACGCTAATAAATGCAGCAAAAAACGGTAAACACGTCACAGTAATGGTAGAGCTTAAGGCGCGCTTTGATGAGCAAAATAATATCGAATGGGCGAAAACCCTCAGTAATGCAGGTATTAAAGTTATCTTCGGTATTCCAGCTTTAAAAGTACACAGCAAATTGTGCGTCATTCATCGCAAAGAAAAACATAGCATCGTTAAATACGCGCACATTGGTACGGGTAACTTCCATGAAAAAACCGCAAAGATTTATACCGACTTTAGCTTGTTTACTAAGCATGAAGGTATAGCAGAAGAATCTGACAGCGTATTTAGATTTATTGAAAGTAGTTACAAACCATTCCAATTCGATCACTTGATGATTTCACCTGTCAATGCCAGAGAAACAATCACCTCATTGATCAATAAAGAAATAACTCATGCTGAGCAGGGTAAGACTGGCCGAATTACAGTAAAAATAAATAACCTTGTCGATAAAGAGCTCGTTGATCATCTTTATTTCGCGGCAAGGCGTGGGGTAAAGATACGCATTATTGTACGTGGCATGTGCTCTTTAGTTCCGTCATCACTTAGCGGCAATGATAATATTCGTATTATCAGTATTGTAGACCGCTTCTTAGAGCACCCTCGAGTAATGGTGTTTCACAATAATGGTAAGGAGAAAGTCTATATTTCCTCAGCCGATTGGATGACCCGTAACCTCGACCACCGTGTGGAAGTCGCCACACCTATTTATGATACAAAATTAAAGCAGCTCATTATTGATATTCTTGAATTACAGTTTAAAGATAGAACTAAAGCGCGCGTAATCGATAGCGAGCAAAAAAATAGTTATGTACGGCGTGGCAATCGTAAGAAAATTCGTTCACAAATAGCTATTTATGACCACCTTAAAAAATGGGAAAGTAACTATAATAATGAATGATTACCCCTCTATTGCTGCCGTTGACTTAGGCTCAAACAGCTTTCATTTAGTGGTGGCAAGAGAGGTCGACGGCTCTTTGCAAGTCTTACAAAAAGAAAAGCAGCGCGTTTATTTAGCTGATGGCTTGGATGATAAAAACCATTTAAACCAAGCAGCTATTGAGCGTGCACTGGCAATTTTGAAACAATTCGCAGCCACTTTACAGGACTTTCCACTTGAGAATGTCAAAGTAGCCGCCACTTACACATTACGCCGCGCTAAAAATATTCATTCGTTCTTAACTCAAGCTAGTAAAGTGTTCCCTTACCCGATTGAAGTAATATCAGGGCAAGAAGAGGCACGCTTGATTTATCAAGGTGTCGCACATTACATCCATCACGATGAAAACCGCTTAGTTATTGACATAGGCGGCGGTAGTACCGAGCTTATCATTGGTAAACACTTCGAACACACTTTACTTGCTAGCCGCAACATGGGCTGTGTTAACTACACTAAGCAGTTTTTTTCAGACGGGCAAATTACCGCTAAACGCTTTGCCAAAGCTGAGGTTCGTGCCGAACAAGAACTTGAAGTGATCTTTGCTAACTACTTATCGGCTGGCTGGCAATCGGTGGTTGGCACATCGGGCACAATCAAATCAATCCTTGCTATGATCAATGCTAATGACGCAGCACAACAGCAAATTACGTTAGGAAGATTACTCGAATTGAAAACCCAGTTTATTGCTGCAAAACACATTCAAGCGCTGCAAATTGATGGTCTCACAGCTGAGCGACAAATCAGTATTTGTGGTGGTTTAGCAATATTAATCGCGGTATTCAGGCTATTTAAAATAAACACAATGCAATACAGCGAATTTTCTCTTCGTGAAGGCTTACTTCATGAAATGCAGCAAAAGCTCGCCCATAAAGATATTCGCACGAATACCATAGCGAACCTATCTGAGCGTAATGCCATAGATAAAGAACACGCTAATCGCGTATCGATAACCGCAAAATGGCTGTTTGAACAAGTCAAAGAAGCTTGGCAACTTACTGACTTTGACTATATAAACTTACTAGATTGGGCTGCACAACTACATGAAATTGGCTTGGGGGTTAATTCATCAGGGCTACATAAACACAGTGCCTACATCGTAGCGAATAGTCAGTTGCCGGGCTTTACGCAGCAGCAGCAAACTCTACTAAGTTGTATGATCCGTTTTTACCGTAAAAAAATTCGTTTAGAAGAGTTCCCAACACTACACACCATGCAACACTATGAAATATTACAGCTCATTGTGATTTTGCGCTTAGCAGTGCTACTGAATCAAAAGCGCATTACCGATCAAGGTTTTAAACTTGAAGTAGCAGCCAAGCAAAATAGCATGTTCTTAAAGTTCCACACAAATTGGCTTAAAGAACATACCTTGCTATTGGCTGACTTACAACAAGAGCAAAAATACCTTAAAAAGGTCGGCTTTTTACTCGATTTTCATTAAATATATACCCATATGACGGTTAGAACTTTACATATCCATGTGACGGTTAGAACTTTGCATCATTTGTTTTAAACCTTGCTGTTCCAGCTCAAGTAAACGCTCAAGCTTCTCAATCGTTTCAGAGGTTTCAGCGCGAGATACTAAATATTCATATAGATCAATAACCTTCTGGTGTTGTGAAGTTAAGTAGACTTGAATAGCTTTTTCATCTATTTGCTGATCAGTGCTAATATCTTTGAAAGTAATAAGTTCAGGATTTTCAGCAAAATACTCGTAGCAATACGTATCTAGGGTGTTTATTTCAGTAATCGCTTTAAAGCCAACCAAGTCTTCGGCAAGCTTTTTCTCATATTGCAGATAATAATCCACCAGCATTTGATTATGCTCGTCTAATAAATCTTTAACACTGTGAAAGTTCGCTGCCATCTGGGTGTGAAACATCACAGTCCAATCATAAACTTGTTGTATTGTTTTAACTTGCATGTGCATTCCTTACTAAAATCAATTTAATAAAACACTGCATAAATCACACCAGCAAAAAACTCAATTAATATCAGAATCTTAAACATAGAGGTATGTAACTTATAGTAAGAAGAACGTACAAGTTACACACCCACTGTAAAATTTATAGGTGTCGTTTACGCCATATAAAATAAAGCGCAGGCAAGACTAAAAGCGTTAACACAACAGCACTTAGCATACCACCGACCATAGGCGCGGCTATTCGGCTCATCACCTCGCTACCCGTTCCTGTACCATACAGCACTGGCAGTAAACCAATGATAATGGTTGCCACTGTCATCATCACAGGTCTAACCCGAAGGCCAGCACCATTGATAATTGCTTGGCGCAGCTCTGTCACCGTAAACTGTGCTGATTGCGCTTTGGCATCTTGATAAGCTTGATTGAGATAAACCAGCATGATTACGCCAATTTCAACGGCAACCCCCGCAAGCGCAATAAAGCCGACTCCAACAGCAACAGAGAAGTTAAAACCTTCCAGATACATCAGCCAAATACCGCCTATCATCGCAAGCGGTAAGGTCAGCATGATCATTGCCACCTCAGTAAAGCTTCTAAAATTGAGGTATAGCAGCACCACAATTATCGCTAAGGTTAATGGCAAGACGTAGCTAAGTTTGGCTTTTGCACGCTCCATATATTCGTATTGCCCTGCCCAAGTAATTGAATAACCGGCTGGCAGCTCGAGTTGCTGATGCAGTGCTTGTTGCGCACGCTCAACGTAACTGCCGATATCACTGCCTTCAATATCAATTAAGCTCCAGCCATTAATACGCGCATTTTCACTTTTAATACCCGGCGGACCATCTTCAATAAAGACATGGGCTACGTCGGCCAATGCGATACGCTGACCGTTTGGCGTCACTATCGGTAACAACTTAAGCTCTTCAGGCGAGTCGCGATAATCTTGCGGATAACGCAAGTTAACTGGGTAACGCTCTTGCCCTTCAACGGTTTCAGTCACATTCATACCACCGATAGCAGTGGCAACAACCTGTTGCACATCAGCAATGTTCAAACCATATCGCGCTGCTTTCTCACGGTTGATATCGACTTTGATGTAGCGACCACCAGCAACGCGCTCTGAATAAACCGAAGCGGTACCCGGTAAATCTTTTAAGATGACTTCAATTTGCTCACCGATTTTTTGAATTTCACTCAGTTTTGGCCCTGCCACTTTGATCCCCACAGGCGTTTTAATCCCAGTGGCAAGCATATCGATACGGGTTTTGATGGGCATAACCCACGCATTGGTGAGCCCTGGGAACTTAACCAGATTATCGAGCTCTTTTTTCAATTTTTCGGTTGTCATACCCTCGCGCCACTGTGACTTTGGCTTTAACTGAATAAAGGTTTCGATCATGGTGAGCGGCGCGGGGTCTGTCGCAGTATCCGCACGACCAACCTTACCAAATACCGATTCGACCTCTGGCACACTGGCAATTAACTTATCGGTCTGCTGTAAGATTTCACGGGCCTTACCAATTGAAATACCTGGGTAGGTAGTTGGCATGTACATCAAGTCCCCCTCATCAAGAGGAGGAATAAACTCACTACCAATTTTATTAACTGGATAAAAACCGATAACAGCCAACACTAAGGCCAGTACCAGCGTTGTTTTCGGCGCTTTTAACACCGCATTTAACAAGGGTTTATACGCTGCCACTAATAGGCGGTTCACAGGGTTTTTCTGCTCAGAAATAACCTTACCGCGAATAAAGTAGCCCATTAATACCGGCACCAATGTAATCGCTAGACCAGCCGAGGCCGCCATGGCATAAGTTTTTGTGTAAGCCAGTGGCGAGAACATACGCCCTTCCTGTGCTTCTAAAATAAACACGGGCATAAAGCTGACGGTGATAATTAATAAACTAAAGAATAATGCGGGCCCGACTTCTACGGCTGAGTCCATCACCACTTGCCAGCGGTTTTCGTCGGTCAGTGGGGTTTTCTCCATATGCTTATGCATATTTTCGATCATCACGATAGCACCGTCTGTCATTGCACCAATGGCAATTGCTATCCCGCCAAGCGACATGATATTGGCGTTTATACCTTGCCAATACATAACCACAAACGCCGTTAAAATGCCCATTGGCAGCGTGATAATGGCTACTATCGATGAGCGTATATGGAATAAAAACACCACACACACTAAGGCCACGACAATGAGTTCTTCAATTAACTTTGAGCTTAAGTTATCAAGTGCTTGGGTAATTAGGTTTGAACGGTCGTACACAGGGATGATTTCAACCCCCTCAGGCAGGCCTTTTTTGAGCGACTCTAGCTTTTCTTTCACTAGTTTGATGGTTGCTTCGGCGTTTTCGCCAAAGCGCATCACCACCACACCACCAGTTACTTCGCCTTCGCCGTTTAGTTCGGCAATACCACGGCGCATTTGCGGCCCAAGTTTTATATCGGCAACATCGCGTAATTGCAATGGCGTACCATTGGCATT
This sequence comes from Pseudoalteromonas sp. L21, assembly GCF_021728035.1. Classification (NCBI taxonomy): domain Bacteria; kingdom Pseudomonadati; phylum Pseudomonadota; class Gammaproteobacteria; order Alteromonadales; family Pseudoalteromonadaceae; genus Pseudoalteromonas; species Pseudoalteromonas sp. L21. The sequence continues at coordinate 271,673 of NZ_JAKKCV010000005.1, forward strand.
AGTACCCAGCGGAATGGCCTCTAAATCGGCAACGCTTTTAACGTAACCGGTGCTAGAGACCATGTATTCGGCTTCAGCCATTTCGACGACAGAAGCACCACGCTCTTGGTTACCTTGCTTAATCGCTGTTTGAATTAAACTCAGCGGAATACCATAAGCACGCAATTTATCTGGGTCGACATTAACCTGATACTGCTTAACCATACCGCCAACAGACGCCACTTCTGATACGCCTGGTACCGTTTGCAGTTCAAACTTTAAAAACCAATCTTGCAGACTTCGTAGCTGGCTAATATCGTGCTTACCGGTTTTATCCACTAGCGCATACAGGTAAATCCAACCCACCCCTGTTGCATCAGGCCCAAGCTCGGGCCTTGCTGAATCAGGTAAGCGAGCACTTACTTGACTCAAATATTCTTGTACTCGGCTACGGGCCCAGTAAAGATCAGTGTCTTCATTAAAAATAACGTATACGTAAGAATCACCAAAAAACGAAAAACCCCTTACTGTTTCAGCCCCAGGCACCGACAACATCGCCGTGGTGATCGGAAACGTTACTTGGTCTTGCACCACTTGTGGCGCTTGTCCTGGGTAAGACGTTTTTACAATAACCTGTACATCAGATAAGTCAGGCAAGGCATCAACTGGGGTATTTTTTAAAGAAAAAATCCCAAAGCCCGCCAACATTAAAGACAGCAGTAATACAAAGAAGCGATTACCGACTGACCAACGGATCACGGCAGCTATCATTGCATTTCTCCTTGCATAGGGTGGCTTAGGGTCATGATGTCAAAAATCACAAACTCACCGTCCACTAACTTAAAGGTAAAATGCACTTCATCATCGCTTTGCAAACTAGACATATCGATACGCGGCGAAAAATGAAACTCCATGGTTGCGGCATCGCGGCCCCACTTAGGGATAGCCTCACGACTGATCACCGCAGTTCTGGCTTCGCGGTCAATGCTGTTGATAACCCCGTTCACCATTGCGCTATCGCTATCAGGCTCTTGCATACGCATAAAGTCAGAGCTTTTGCTTGATTCTGAGTCTATTAAGAACTGTGCTGAAACCACTACGTTATCGTCTTTCAATAAGCCCGATAAAATTTCGACGTCATGATTATCACTGCGACCTAGTGTCACAGCGACTGACTTAAAGCGCCCTTCGCCTAAATCAATCACGACACGGTCCTGGCTACCCGTACGGATCACCGCTTCTTTTGCGATGACTAATTGCGGCTCAGTTGGCTTGGCGGTAATACTCACTTCAGCAAACATATTCGGTTTTAGTAAGCCATCTTGGTTGGCAAAACGTAAGCGCACACGCAGGGTACGGTTTTTCTCATCAAGGGTTGGGTAAATATAATCGACCTTACCCTGCCAGCGTTGCCCTGGTAAGTAATCGAGTGTCATAGTCACTGGCAAGCCTTTATGAATAAGCCCTGCTTGACGCTCAAAAACTTCAGCTTCAACCCATACTTCTTCTAAGTGAGCAATACTCATCATGGTTGTGCCTGGTTTCACATAAAAACCTTCGCGGATATTTAGCTCATCCAATACGCCACTTTGCTTGGCATAAAAGGTAATGTTTTGCCTAACCTTTTGGCTTTGCTCTAATCGTGCAATAAAATCGTCTGAAACATTCAGTGATGCCAAACGCGCTTTTGCAGCACGAATAAGCACCGTGTTGTTACGTTTAAGGGCAAGCAGTAGTTCTTCTTGTGCATTCACAAGTTGTGGAGAATACAAGGTATAAAGAGGCTCGCCTTGCTTAACTTGGTCACCCGCAGCTTTGACATATAAGGTTTCTATCCAGCCTTCAACACGAGGATGAATATGCACGAGTTGGTCTTGGTCGTATTGCACATAGCCAACCGTATCAACGGTAGTTTGTAATGATTTAAAACGCACAGGTGCTGTTCTTACTCCTAAGTTATTAACGACCGCGGGAGAAATTCTCACGGTACCTGGGCTGTCTTCAGCGCTGCTTTGTTCCTCATAAACGGGTACTAATTCCATACCCATCGGTGATAAACCTGGTTCATCACGGCGATAATTACTGTCCATAGGTGCCACCCAATATAGTGGTTTTTTCTCAGCGCTTGGCATTTGTGCATGATCTGGCTCAGCAAGCTTATTTACAGCCGTTGCCAATGCTGCACCGACCGCCAAAGCGACAACTAATTTCACTGTGTTATTCATTGCTAGCTCCTTGGCTTTGTGCTGCATTTATGCGGTTATCTTTTGCTGCTGCGTAATAGTTAAGGCGAGCGAGGGTAATTTGTTTATCGACTTCAATATTTAACGCATCTATTTTCGCGTTTAGTTCGCTGATGCGAGCACGCATCACTTCTGAAAAGTCGCCATCATCATGGGTGTAAGCATTAAGTGTTGCCTCAGCTTGCTCAGCCATTTGCGGTAATAGCTGTTGTTGATACAATGCTTTGCGCTTCGCGAGTCGACTCAACTGACTGAGTTCTTTAAAGTACTGTCCTTGCAGCTTTTGTAAGGTAATAAGTTTGTTGGTTTTTACCGCCTCTGCGCTGGCAATTGCAGCATTGACGTGTTGATCTTGACGGTTGTCGGTAAATAGCGGTAAATCAACACTAACGCCAATTGAGAATAAGTCAGCGCGAGAGTCCCCCATCGGGGTATCATCACGATAGCCATAGCCTAAATTCATACCAAATTGAGGTTTATACGCTTCTTTCGCCACTTGCACTTGGGTGTTTTTAGCACGTAGTGCATGTTCAATAGCAATTATTGCTGGGTGCCCCATTAACACTTCAGTGACACCCGATGGGGCGAGCTCTTGATAAGGCATTAATGCGGTCACTTTGGTACTTTCATCACTCACCGCACCATTTAACATGTCAATAGGTAGCCATTGCGCCAGTCGCTTTTTGGCACTATCAAACTGCTGCTCAAGCATCACCAGCTTATCTTCAAGGCGTGTTAGCTCTAACTGAGCGCGAATAATATCTTGCTGGCGAGTCGCACCAAGTGTATTGGCATAGCTTGCTTCTGTTATATCAATGAGTTGATTGAATAATGCTTTATCTTGGTTGATTAATTGAATGCTTTTTTGTGCACGGTAGGCGTTTAGCCATGCTTCGCTAACAATGGCTTTAACCTGTGCTTGGCGGTCAGCTCTAAGCCAAGGGTATTGCTCAGCCGATTGCTGTAATGCTTGCTGCTGTAGGGCAAGACTATCACCACGACTAAATTGTTGTGATAAGCCCACTTTGAATTGCGTCATACCTTCTTGGTCAAAGGCAAAGCCATCGGTTGGTAAGTTCATTAGGCCAACAGTTAATACCGGATCTGGTAAGGTACCTGCAGCAATGCTTTGCGCTTCTATTGCCTGTTGCTGGTATTTATTTGCCTGCAACCAAGGCTCGTGAGTCAATGCATAATCAATCACCTGATTGAGTGTCAAAGGCTCTGCTTTCACTAAACTTGAGGTTATCAAAACTGCGCCTAGATAAAGCGCCTTAATCAATTTGCTGTGAATCATCACATGCTCCAAAAATCTTAAATAATGGTAAAAAAACAATAGATTTAGGGTGCAGAATGAGGTGTTCTTGCAGCGTGATGCTGAATTTTAGACAGACCTATCCTGCTTAAGCAGTAATAGGTGGACGGTATAAGGAGCTTATATGAAAGCTAAGTTGGTTTACGCCTAACACGGTGACTTTTTCAGATTGCTTAATTGAACTAACAACTAGGCTATTTAGAGGGAGGAGTGAGTGAGCTGTACAAGCATTGAACGGACACGCACAATCGCTGTTGTCCATGATATCTTCATGGCAACAGTCCATCTCGCTCATGTCGCTGTCGGCATTCATATTTGCATGATGGTTCATTTGCATGCTGGCATGTGGCATATCACACACCATAGCAACAGACGCAACTGACTGACCCACAAAAGTGAGCAGCATCATAACTATCAATAAGTAGCTTGAAAGTCGCGCCATCATCATACCTTAAAAATTAACCGCCCAGATTGTAGCCCGAAATTTACGCGCTCGACAAGGGTTTAGCTATTTTTATGCTGCTAGTTGCTGCAATAGCAAACAGGCAATAGCCAGTAAAATACCAAAAACCATCACCTAATTCGGCGTGCATTTTTATAAGCTCACCCATTTGCCCATCGGCATTACCAGCTAAATAGACCACAATCAATGCAATCACAAACACATCAACCATACTCCATTTACTTAACCCCTGTATTAGTTGACCAAGTAAATACTTAAGTTTGTTCGCTGGTAAAAAGCAATAAACTAACTGCATCAGTAATTTTAATGTGGGGATAACAATTGAAAACACAGCAATCAGTGCTGCCACCAAATAATTTTTATTGTTAGCAAACTCATTCACTGTGCCCCAAATGCTGCGTGTTTTTTTGTAGGCATCTATTTCACCTTCAAGCTTATCAAGCCCTAACATGCTGGATGCCATTATTAATACACTACGGGTATTTCTGTCGCCTTCGTCGGCAATCATTTCAATACCTGTTTTAGCCAGCTCCGACTTGTTTATTTTACCTTCTAAAGTCAACACTGGCTGAGTTATTCCAGGAATGAGCAAAGCTAAAGCAATAATAATGGTAATAACAGGGAGTATAATACGCATCTTAACTAACCAAAAAATAAATAGGCTAGATATGATAACTAACTCAACCAGCCGAGTCAGTAACTAAGGACAGCGCAGAAAATACATCATCAGCATAGGCCCTTGATTCGTACATGGCATCATAGACAACATCCATTTTTGACGCGGGACGAATCATCACAAGTAATTCATCGGCTAGCTGCCAATGCTCTTCTTCTACAGCTTTAACAAGTTTTAGTGTTCCGCCGAGCATACCATTAAAGCTTAACAGCGCACTGGACAACTCTGAGCCTAATGAAAACTCTTTTGCAACAAGATCAATCTTCATATCCAAAATGGCGTCTAAAACAGATAGCATGCCGACCAAATAGCCCTGCTCCGCCAGCTCTTTTCCACCAGGCGCTAACATTAACGCTATGAATTTAGCACGCATTAGCCCTAATTTTGTCAGCTCTGAGGGTTTATCATTACCCAGTTCACTTAAAGCAAGTACGCGAACAAATTGTCTTATTGCGTCTTCTCCCAAGTAAATAACAGCTTGTGAAATAGATTTGATAGTCTGCTGGGCACTGCTTGAACGTGCATTAACTAACTTTAGTATACGCGCTGTCAGCCCTAAATCTTTTGCGACCCGCTCTTGTACTGCAGAAAAGTCTATATTCGGTTGAGCCGTACAATTTAATAGTTCTAACACTGCAACTTTTGAAGGCTCAACATTCCCATACGTTAATAATTCAGGGCGAGCAAAAAAGTAACCTTGAAATAAATCACAACCTGCCGCTTTCAATTGTTCAAACTCTTCATAACTTTCAATTCGCTCAACAATAATTTTAGCTTTAGGAAAACTACGTTTCAGTTTTTTGATCATCATATTTGTTTTGATGACCGGCTGTTCAACTTCAAGTTTAATAAAGTCCATTAACGGTAAAATGGGTTGCCATTTTTCGCCCCCGTCATAATCATCTAGAGCAAAAAAGTAACCTTCCTCTTTTAGTTGTTTTATGCGTTTAGCAACGTGAGGAATGCTTGTTGTTCGCTCAACTATTTCGATAACTGCACTTTGAGGCTGCAATAGCTTTGGAAAGTCGTCTAATATTGCATCGGTAGACAAGTTGATAAATGCAGGTTGGAAGCCCGTAAGTTTCTCTAATCCCATTAACATTAGCGCATTAAAAAACAACCGGCCCGTCGCTTTACCATCGCTTGTACCTTGAGGAAATACGTTGTCAGTTGACTCTCTGTACAATAACTCATAGGCATAGAGAGTTTTATCAGCATTAAATATCGGTTGCCTAGCTATATACTGAGTCACACTCTGACTCTTATTTCCTTCTATATTTAATTCTGACATTTTACATCCCGCTTAATTGTAAAAATCAACACTACAATTGTTCTTAGTATAGTGAAAGCTGTTTTCTTGCCAAACAAGAAAAATCCAACCACACTCAGTGTATGACAAACTTTTAATATAACCCATTGCGACTAACTTACTCATTATTTTTGCTTTTACTCTCTTTAAGCCCTGAACAAACAGCACAGGCTAAGCAACTTCCTGTGTTAAAATATAATGTGACTGGCTCTGGAAATTTTTACCCTTATTACATAAACAATAGACGTAATCCTGGCATTCTTCCTGAAGTTATTGCACAAATACTTGCCCGCGCAAATATTAAAGCCAAGCACATAGAGTTACCGGCTAAGCGTACGGTTAAATACCTTCATTTAGGCAATATTGACTTTGATGTTATCAGCCGTGCGTGGCTAAGTGAGCAGGAGCAAAAAAGTGATCTATTTAGTTATTCTGAGAACTTATTCGCAATTGAAGAGTACCTCGTTAGCCTTGAGGAAAATATCCAAAACTGGCAACAATTAAGCCACCTCAATAAACAACCAGTCGGAACAGTCCTTGGTTATTACTATTATGATGATACACGTTTTAAGCGCGTGGACTTTCATTCTGAAAAAGAACTAATAAAAGCGTTAAAAATGAATAGAATAGAGGTCATTATTATCGATAAGCTCAGTGCGAAGTACTGGGCAAACAAATTGAACATCTCTATTGCATTTGGTGCACAGCACTCGAACGGTTACTTACAAATAAGGCTTAGATCAGAGCATCAAGCCATGCTACCTGCCATAAATGAAGCCATTCGTAGTTTAAAAAAAGAGGGCACTATCGAAGCCATTATTAGCAAGTACACAAAAACCATACCCTTACATTAAACAAGGTTATTCCGCTTTAACTGCGGTTTTGTTATACTAGGGCGCTGTTATTAGCGATTTGCTTTAAGATAGATCATTTAATAAAGCAATTGGCATTAGTCTTCCAAACTGAAAAGAGCCTCCCATGAGCATTGAACAAGCCCTTATTGAACGTAGTAATAACCAATGTGAACTTTGCACAGCAACTGATAATTTATCTGTTTACGAAGTGCCACCCGTTACAGAGGCTCACTCTGATAAATGCATTTATGTTTGCCAAACCTGCAAAGATCAAATTGAAAACAATGCCGACCTTACTGCAAATCATTGGCATTGCTTAAACGACAGTATGTGGAGTCAAACACCCGCAGTACAAGTTGTGGCCTATCGCATGCTAAAACGCTTAGCGGCAGATAACGGCTGGGCTCAAGATGCACTCGACATGATCTACCTTGAAGAAGACACACTAAAGTGGGCGCAAACGGCCCTTGCTGAAGATGACGATATTAAACATATCGATAGCAACGGCGTCGTACTTCAAGCGGGTGACACTGTCACACTTATCAAAGATCTTGATGTTAAAGGCAGTAGTTTAGTTGCTAAACGCGGCACGGCGGTTAGAAATATCGGCTTAACGAGTAACCCTGAACATATTGAAGGGCGCGTAGATGGCCAACGTATTGTCATATTAACTAAATACGTAAAAAAATAACGCTTGATAAAATGGGCTTTGCGCCCATTTTTTATATAATTAAGCTATGATTAAGTCTGCGAATTTTAAGCTATTTAATAGATAGTCCTCCAAACGCAAGGAAAACATCATGGCTTCGGATACCTTCTCCTCTTTTAAACGTGCCTCACTGTGTAGCTTAATGATATTAGGCAGCAGCTTAGTATTAAGCGGTTGTAGTGAAGATTCAGCTGAGCCGCAAGCTGAGCAATCAACAATGAAAACACTCAATACCCAGGTGACTTATTTAGATCGTAGCATGTTGCCACCAGGCTCAGTGCTAAAAGTACAGCTGGCCGATGTATCGAAGATGGATGCAAAAGCGGATGTGATCAGTGAGCAGGAAGTACAATTAAATGGGGCTCCACCTTATAACGTGGCACTGGAATATGACGAAAGTAAAATTGCCGATCGTCACCGTTACAGCGTCAGTGCCCGCATAGAAAACCAAGGTCAGTTGCTTTACATCAGCACAACCCATAATAATCCATTTTCAGAAAACGCAATGGACGATGTATACAAAGTCACTGTCTCTAAGGTATCCGCTAAAAAGCCAGATGTAACATTAACTAACACCTACTGGAAAGCAGTAACAATTGCTGGTGAGCCCGTTAACGTTGAAACAAAAGAACCCTTTGTTCAATTTAAAGATGATGGCTCAACTCACGGCTTCTTAGGGTGTAATAGCTTCTCAGGAAGCTATGAAGTAAATCAACAAACGCTCACTTTCAACCCACTCGCAAGCACTAAAAAAATGTGTGTAGAGCAAATGGATATTGAAGCTGCAATGTCAGCCTTATTGGCATCAACAGCACAGTTTTCAATTAATGGTGAGCAATTAGTTTTACTTGATGATAGCAACGAGCCATTGGCAACGTTTACTGCAACCTATATGAATTAGTCTATAAACAAAAACGCCCAGTAAAAACTGGGCGTTTTATTTAAAATAAAGTTATTCGTCAACCAGTTGTTCACTGCGATAAAAACCGCTGTTTTGTGCAAGTAATTCTACTAACTCAGGCAAGATAGCGTCCATGGTTTGCTTTAATTTCCAAGGCGGGTTAATGACTATCATACCAGAGGCCGTCATACCATGAACCTCAGTATCAGCCTCCGTTGCTAATTCAAATAACTGAATATTGCGCACACCAGAATCAATTAAACCAGCTTCCATTCTATCGATACGTTCACGGTCAACAACCGGATACCAAATCATATACGTACCCGTTGCAAAACGTTTATAAGCCTTAGTAATAGTATTAACAACCGTGTCGTAGTCAGCTTTAATTTCGTACGGTGGATCAATTAATACACAAGCACGACGTGACGCAGGAGGCAATAAGCCCACAAGCCCTTGAAAACCGTTCTCGCCACGTACCCGAATAGAACGCTTACCTTGCATATTATTTTGCAATAGTTCTAAATCACGTGGATGTAACTCAAAGAACCAGCCTTTATCTTGGCGACGTAAGAAGTGTTCAGCTATTTTTGGTGAGCCTGGGTAGAAATCTAAATCCCCCTGTTGATTAAACGACTTAATTAGTTCGATATACTCATTAAGTGCGCTATGCTCACTGCGATGTTGCCAAAGTTTAGCGATGCCTTCTAAATACTCTTGTGTTTTTTGTGCATCACTTCCTGCAAGTTCAAAAAAGCCAGCCCCAGAATGCGTATCAATATAATCAAGTGGCTTGTCTTTGATTGTTTGATATTTAAGAACTTCCGCTAAAACTAGATGTTTAACTACATCAGCAGGGTTTCCTGCATGAAAAGAGTGTCGGTAACTAAGCATATTTATAAGTCGCCAAATACGAGTGTGCGCAAAAAATAGATGACCACATTGTACACGATAAACCGATAATGATCCTAAATACTCAGCACTGAGTGAACCATAAATGAATAAAAATGCCCCGAGACTGAATTGAAGCTTAACTTTTAATAAAAATGCGCTAAAACAGGCGTAAATGCTGGCATATCGATACAGTTTCCTTTACATTTGCATGACAATAATCACAGTTTTATGAGCGCATTTATGAATAACGAAACTCTTTCCCAACTCGAACAACTGATCGACAAACTAATTAACCGAAATAGCGAACTTGAAAGCGAAGTTAAAAGCCTAAAAGAGCAAACCGCCAAGTTACTTGATGAAAACGAAACACTACAACTTGAAGTACTTGAAAGTGAAGAAAAGCAAAAGGATGCCAGCAGCACATTAACAGGCTTACTTGAAAAACTACAAAGCGCTAATCAGGCTAGCTAATGGCCACTCCACAAAGTCAGCGTGTCGCCGTCGAGCTGCTTGGCAAAGAGCATGAGTTTTCTTGTCCTGAAGGGCAGGAAAAAGCGCTCGTTGGTGCAGCTCAACATTTAAATGACTTAGTGGAACAAATGAAGCAACGCTCTGCTGTTCGAAACGAACAAAAAGCCTTATTAATGGCCGCGTTGCACTTGAGTCATGAGTTGCTCGAAGTCAAATCGCAACAAGCAAAACAAGAGCAACAGCATGACTCATTAATCGATAAGCTAAGCCAACATTTAGATCCTTAAAAAAGCGCATTTCGCGCTTTTTTTGTTTACACTCTCCATTCGAATAATAAACGAGCGAATTAACAATGCGTACGAGTGCTTTTCTAAAAGGAATTATAACGGCTTTATTTTCTGCCTGTTTTACCGTGAATGCCAATGTTACTTGGCATTCCATTACACCAGAAATTCAATTTTTAAAGCAACAAGCTAAGCTACGCTTTTACGATTCGAACCAAGTTCTTATCGAAGGAAAAGAGTGTGCATTAATGTTCGATGCCAGTGGCGACTTTGCAGCCGTGGAGCAACTAGCCAGCACTCTAAAGCAGCGTTTGAAAACACCTTTATGTTATCTGGTTGGCAGCCATTATCATGACGACCACCTCCTTGGCATGGCCGTACTACAAGCACAATTTCCAACAGCAAAGCTCATAGTTCATCAAAAGGTTGCAGAAAACTTTGCACATGTACAACGTGCCTTTACTGATAAGCTTGATAGCTATGAAAAAAGTATTGAGCTTAGCTACCAGCGCCTTGCCACCCTGCCCAAGGAACAACAGCACACATGGCGAGAAAAGTTAACGCTTGCGAAACAACGTTTGCTACGCTGGCGTGAGTTATCGCTTAAAGAGCCCGCACTTATCATCTCAGAACAAACCAAGCTTGATCTAGGCAATTACCCAATTACCATTGAGCCCTATCACGCGCATACATATGGTGATTTAACCTTACTTGCTGATAATGGCCAAATCTTATTGGGTGGCGATATGGTTGATAGCCTGCCTTATCCAGGTCATGGACAACTAGCGCCATGGCTTAACGCACTCACACAGCTTGCGCAAAGTAAAACCATCACAACCATTTTACCTGGCCATGGCGAAAAGCTCACACCCGCGATGCTTGCAAAACCAATTGCATTTTTAAGTACGATTGAAGAGCAGGTAAAAGCTCAGCCGAATGCCCCCGTAGAAGAGTTAATAACAACATTCCCTATAACCATAAAACAAAGCTATCAGAGCGACGAAATTGGCGAACGTGCATTTAATATGTTTCTTGAGGCTGGACTAAAGCAGGCTAAAACTTCAAAATAGCGCTAGAATAATAAAGGGATTTTATTATATGGCTCTATTACATTTGAAATATTTTCTATTGCTATGCATATTTATTAGTTTACAAGGATGCCAAACCACTAAGAAAGAATCGCAACAAAATCAAGATGATAAGCCAAAGATCTTTAACCACTTTGAGCCTAACTTAAGCTCTCAAGAAAAAACCAGTGAGCAATTAGATGTATCACCCACCGCTGCGCTACCGTCATCCAAAGTAAGTATTCCAGCCTCTGAGCCAACTTCTGATGACTTATGGCAACATATAGCAAATAATCTCTCTTTGGTTTTTCAAACCAATAAACAGACTACTGCACGTGTAAAGTGGTATTTAAAACAGCCTGAGTATCTTGAAACAGTGAATCGTAGAGCCGCTCCTTATCTTTATCACATTGTTAAACGTGTCGAAAAGCAAAACCTCCCTATGGAGCTTGCACTGTTACCCTTTGTTGAAAGTGATTTTAGACCCACAGTTCGCTCCTCAGAACATGCGGTGGGAATATGGCAATTGGTAGGCGCAACGGCCTATCATTTCGGTGTGCAAAGCGACCAATGGTATGATGGTCGTCAAGATATTTTAGCTTCAACCGATGCTGCACTCGCTTACTTAAGCTACCTACACAAGCGCTTTAATGGTAATTGGCTTCATGCATTAGCAGCCTATAACAGTGGTGAGGGTCGAGTAAAGAAAGCCATTAAAGACAATAAAAAACGAGGAAAAAAAACCGATTACTGGTCGCTTTCATTACCAAAAGAAACCGCAGATTATATACCCAAATTATTAGCCCTCAGCTACTTAGTAAGGCATCCTGAAAAAGGCTTTAAGCGCCCAAAATTGGTCAATAAACCACTGACTACTGAATTTAATGTTGGCCAACAATTTGATTTTTCTGTGATTGCAAACCTATCTGGAATCGGCCGCAGTCAATTGCACAAACTTAACCCTGGTTACTTAAAAAACCAAAGTTCGCCTAATGGCCCACATACTTTATTACTCCCAATGGAGCAACAAACCATACTACAGAGCAAACTATTCCGTAATAACTTTGCAGGCCAATACACAGTACAAAAAGACGATACTTTATACAGTATTGCACGGCGCTTTAGCATGTCAGTCGAGGCGCTAAAAAAATTAAATAATAAAGCCTCAAATCTAATAAAGGTTGGTGAACAGCTCCACTTAAATAAACCACAGACAATACAGAAGTCCTTGTTGGTCGATTATAAAATTAGCCCTTATCTAGAGCAAAACGAACCAACAATTCCCACTGTTGCAGTTGATTACCAAGTCAAACCCGGTGACTCTATTTGGCGCATTAGCCGGCTCTATGATGTCCCCCACAAGGATGTCGCGATGTGGAATAAGTTAAATGCAACAAGCGTATTAAAACCAGGTACGATTTTGACATTACATTTGCCACAAGCCGAGCCCACAAAACATAATGCACCAGCGAGCGAGACGATACTGTCGGGTATCGAAAGCTCTTTAAAAAAGCCTTGATTGCTCAGCTAAAGCGGTTAGCGTAAAATCGGCATTTATATTTAAATTCTAAAGAGTAAAAACATGCAAATCAGCAAAGACTCAGCGGTTGAGTTTCACTACACATTAAGTGAAGCAGGCGAGCAAATCGAATCAAGTAAAGATGGCGAGCCGCTTTCATATATCCATGGTACTGAGGGCATGCTTCCAGGTCTTGAAAAAGCCCTTGAAGGTAAAGTAGCTGGTGATAACTTTAGCGTAACACTTGAGCCCAGCGAATCTTACGGTGAACGCGTTGATAACCTAATCCAACGCATCCCACTTAAGCACTTACAAGGCAACACAAAAGTCTGGAAGCCGGGTATGACAGCAATAGTGCATTCAAACCAAGGCCGCCACCAAGTGACTATCGTGAAAGTAGGTCGCTTCAATGCAGATTGTGACTTAAACCACCCATTTGCTGGCAAAACACTGACATTTGATGTTGAAGTAGTTAATGTTCGCCAAGCAACAGCCGACGAGTTATCACACGGCCATGTGCACGGCGAAGGCGGTTGTGGCCACAGCCACTAAGGATAAATGATGACAAACGTTGCAATTGTCACTGGTGGCAGTAAAGGCATAGGCAAAGCGGTTGTTGAGCGCTTAGAGCGCGAAGCATACACAGTTTACAACTTAGATATCACGCCATCTGAGGGCAACTATCGCCACTGTGATGTCAGTGATGCTGTGCAAGTTAAATCTGTGATTAACGAAATAATTGCAGAAACAGGCCGAGTTGATGCGTTAATATCAAACGCAGGTCGCCATTTAAGTGCCAACATTGAAAACACCGATGAAGCAACGTTTGACGCCCTGTTTGCGCTCAATGTGAAAGGTGCCTATGCTGCAATTCAAGCTGTGTTACCTAGCATGAAAAGCCAACAAGGGGGCTGCATCGTATTGGTTGCCTCTGATCAGGCGATTATCGGCAAACCAAACTCATTTGCTTATAATTTAACAAAACATGCGCTTGCATCAATGGCAAAAACCACTGCGCTGGATTATGCCGCGTTTAATATTCGCGCGAATGCAGTGTGCCCAGGCACCATTGAAACCCCATTATTTCATAACGCGATTGATGCTTACTGCCAAAGAAGCGGTGCTAGTAAAGCTGATATTGTTGCCGAAGAAGCTGCATTGCAACCTTTAAACCGTTTAGGGCAGCCTGAAGAAATAGCTGCTTTGATAAACTTCTTGATAAGCCCAGAAGCCAGCTTTATCACCGGTAGCTTGCAAAGTATTGATGGTGGATACACCACGCAATGAGCGACAAAATTATTGACCCTCATATACACTTTTTTAACCTCAAGGAGGGTCAATACATTTGGCTACAAGGCGAGCATCCCCCTGCCTGGCCTAACCTTACACAGATAAAAGCACCTGTTAGTGTAGAGCAACTGCAATCAGCCTGTTCATTTGAGCTAGAAGCGCTTGTACATATTGAAGCAGGCTTTGACAATCAAGCGCCAATAAAGGAGCTTAATTGGCTTGCAACACATTTAAAAGATTTTGCTTATAAAGCCATTAGCTATAGTCAGATTGATGCCCCTAATAGCCAGTTTATAAACGCAATGACTGAGCTTAGGCAACCAACGCTTGTTGGTATTCGTGATATTACCGAAGGTGATGATGCAAGGCGATTATGTGCACCAAACAGCCTTGAAAATCTTGCCTATCTAGCCGCCAAAAACTTACTGTTTGAAGCCCAATTTGAAATTGAAAACCATGCAGTAACCGAACAGCTCATTACATACTGCCATGCTCTTCCTTCATTACGTGTAGTGATTAATCACTTAGGTTTTATCAAAAACCCAGAGCACTGGTTAAAGGCAATCACTAAATTAAGCCGCTGCAATAATATTGCTATTAAATTTTCAGGACTGGAATTTAGCTCATTGAGTAAAGACACGCATCGATGGCTTCTTAAGAATTTACTAAATCACTTTGGTGAGCAACGTATTATGTTTGCCAGTAATTTCCCTGTTTGCCAAATCGAGGTAGACTACAGCAGTTGTTGGCAGCACTATTTTTCATTGTGTGATACGCATCATATTTGGCAACAGCTGAGCAACAAAAATAGCCGTTATATCTATCAAATTAGTTAAAGACTAACTATACATAAAGGAAGTCTTGCTCGTTAGGAGCCCCTATGAAATTGCAACTTAGCTGTTTTGTTTTATCCTTTGCCCTCTATAGCTGTAGTCATCAAACACAGCAGCCCACTCCAAAACTCCAACATGCACAGCTTACAGAACCACAAAGTGAGCTCATAGCACAGGGAATCTCCCGACTAATGCACAGTAAGCCAATCATCCTCGATAAAGATGCTTTTTTAAACAACAGTGTGCTGGTAATAGGTAATATGAAAGGGCATGAATCACAAGATAAAGGGTTTAATAACACACCTGACAGCTTTGAGCTGCTGATTAAAGATAAGCAATGTTTTATCCGGCATTTAGATAGTAAAGCTACCGAGCTACTACCACAGGTAAAATGTAAAGAAACCGATTGATATTTAATAAAAAACCAACCATGTAATAATCTGTAATAACAACCTAAAACAGATCTATCTATTCTTTTCCTTGCACAAACAGGCAAAAAGCAAATTAACTTTTCAGAGGTTTCTTTGCTCATTGCCACCTTTAAAATTAAGCAAGGAGAATTTTACCATGTGTAACGGTGATAAAAACAATAGCCTAGTGCCGGACCTAACCCAAGATCATTCAGTTAGTCTAGCAACAAGCGAAGCGGCATCTAATCAACCTCTTGAGTTTCATCCATCGACTTTAGCCGCACAGATTTCAGCATGTGTTGGTGCAAGCTATGAAAATGGCAAAATTTGCGTAAACTTTCCAATAGTCGGCAATATTTGCTTTTCAGTCAGTTTGCCCATTCCAAGCGGTACATCGGTTAAAGTATGTATGCAAACGTGTGGTTTCCGCATAGGTATTCCACCTTTTAATGGTATTAAAGCTACGGTATACGCAAACAACAGTCCGTTATGGACTGGCACAATTTGGGGTTCTTGTTAGATAGCCTATAGTAATAGCTGCTTATCAAATAAATAAGCAGCTCTTCAATTTCAAAACAGGACTTTATATCATGAATGATCTCAGCTTTTTTGTTATTCCCAATGACCATGGCCAATGGGAGCTCACTTCTCAATCTGGAGCAAGTGCAGAAGAAATTAAAGTAAATTACAAAGATCTTATTGCAGGTGGTAGTCTGAATCTCTATTTCGAACTTGCAAACAAATCAGAATGGGCTTTTGCCGAAAACGGTAGCTATTTTTCAGATGCTAAAGACAACTTCAATTATCAACTCAATAGTATTGTTGCCAACGATGGAAAATCACTAATTGTCACAATATCCAGTATTTTACCGCATCACGCTTTATCAACCGAATTGAGTAAACAATTAGCTGATAATCCAAAAAAAGCGGTATCAGGCAAGTTAGATCAAGGTGCAAATTATGAAATTAATTTTCGATTAATTGCGAAAAAGAGCACTGACGCTAACTCTCTTATGCGTTATTTTTCACAAGATCCACGGGTTATAATTGAAGATATGGAGCCAACCCTTTAAAACACCAACGCAGAGCTTACTCTGCGTTATTTTTTACAGAACATAAAAAGTAATAATGCTCTTTGCCGATTAAGCTCATTAACTTACTTTCAGAACATAACCCCTTAAACCAAGGTAGACGGTAAAAAACTGGACTCCATCCCAAATTTATACTTTGCTCTACCGACGCGAGTGCTGAGTATTTTTCATTCAATAAGCTTTGCAGCATTGCTTTGATAAAATATGCCTCGGCCAAATTTGGCTGAGCAGCTAACAGCTGCTCAACCTGATTCATCGCTTGTTGATTCCTATTTAGGTGAATCAACACTTGCGCTTTTTCAAGCTGGTCTGCAACGTTTTTCGACGAGGAGCCAAGCTGATCGCTAATTTTTAAGTATAAGCTTTCAGCCTCTGTAAAGCGGCCTTGCAAATAAAGTAAATCAGCATAATTAAGTTGTAAGGTGGTTGTTTTGGTATCTAACATCATGGCTTTTTCAGCAAGGTTTAATGCATTTACAAGCTCACCTTGTAAAGAAAGAACAATTGAATAATTACTATAAATAGAGGCACTTTGCTGTCCCGAATCGATCAGTTTTTGATAATTATCCTCTGCCGCCGTCAAGTCGCCTGATAACAAAGATACATCCGCGACTGTTTTAAGCGTCACAACATCATCAGGGTTATAACTTAATACTTCCTTTAAATATTTTAATGCGTCAGCACGTTTCCCCAAAGTAAGGTACGCGATTGCAAGGTTTCTGGTGGCCAATAAAGTGGGTCTAATTTTATATGCCATCTTCGCGTGCTTTAAAGACTCTTCTAGGCGACCTGTACGCTTAAAATAAATAGCCAAAATAATTTCTCTCTGGTATTCCTCTAAAGATGAGCTTTGAATTCTGCTAATAATTTTTTCAGCTTTAAGGTGCTCTCCCGTATACTGGTATATTTCAAGTAGATCAACTAAATAAGCAGGGCTTTCACGGTATGAAGTTGGCGATCGTTCAAGTTGAAATTGTAACTTTGTTATGAGCTCTACATTTTTTGACGATTTATAAAGGCGTAAAACTATTTTTCGATATAAAGGATACAAAGGCTTAAAATCAGGCTCTTGCAACAACAAAGACTCAGCCATGGCGCGTTGCTTTTGACTGCTACCTAAATCATTCGCAGTCAGAGCAACTAACGACACATACTGCCTAATAAACTCATCTGACAATAACAGCTCTCTGTTCGAAAGAATACTTGGAGTAAGCAAGCTTTGTATCGAGGATAAAGTTGAGTTATAAATATTTAGATAGTTTTCTTTATCTGTTGCACTTCGTGTTGTGCCTATCATTGTGGCGTTTTTATCTAGTTCGTTTAGTGTGAAATCACACGATAAACGGTTGCAGTCTAATAAAGGTATTAATAGTTTGGTAGCTCCCAGAGCGGCAGCTAAATCATTTAGGCCTGCTTCTTTACCAAGTATTAATTGTGCTTGTTTAACTTCCCTGCTCGCAATTAAAGCAAGCTTGCGATCAGCAAGTACATATTCGGTTATTGCATCCTTGACGCCAAGACTGAGCAAGCGTTTTTGTGCATCCGTAACTTGGCTATTTGCTATAAATTCTACGGGTAATAAAGCTATTCTCTCTATCGGTTTAGATGCATACCAGAACCAACTCCCCCCGCTTAATAGCAAAAAAAGAATCACAACAAGAAGTAATCTTCTATTGAAAAAAGTTTTGCTTAGGTTGTTATTATTTTTGTAACTTGTAACATCTACGGTCACGCTTTCGAAGCTAAGCGAGGCTAAAACGTCTCTAAACTGAGATGCTACGGCGCGAGCGCTTTCAGGGCGTTTATCCACTTTAAATGCTAATAACTGTTTTAGTAAAGGTACTAAATCAGCAGATAACTCTTTGATAGGTTTATAATTTGCGCAACAAGGAAATGATTTGATTTGTTTTGCTAAATCTTGCGCTGTACTGCTTGAGGCTTGTTTTGAATAAGCATGATAGCCCGTTAATAACTGATAAGCGATTAACCCCAATGAAAATAAATCACTTCGAAAGTCAACAGCTTGATTATTCAATTGCTCAGGCGACATGGCGTTTAAACTGCCATAATCATTGACTATATCAGTTGCTTCTACCCCTTTGATTTTTGAGATACCGAAATCAGTTATTTTAACTGTACCTTCATCACTTACTAGCACATTAGCCGGTTTCAAATCGAGATGTAATATGCCTTTATCATGAATTGCAGCTAAACCATCACTAATATGAATGAGTATTTCTAGCTTTTCAGTCAGTGTAAGCCTCTGCTCTTTCATTACATGAGCTAACGTATTCCCTTTAACATACTCCATTTCTAATAAAACTTGTTGATCGCGATGAATGATTTTATAAAGCTGCACTATATTTGGATGATTAAAGCTCGCTATTAATTTTGCTTCACTAATGGCTCGCTCAGTAGTGTCTCCAGCTAATTTCATTACCTTGAGTACGACTTGCCTATTCAGCTCTCGATCAGTTGCAAGGTATATCGTACTCATCCCTCCTTGCGCCAAGACTTGTATATTTTTATAGTAATCCTCTATCACAAACTACTCGATCCATCACATATAAATAATTAGTTTAGTATTCAATGTTAATTAAATGCAAAATTAATGTACACACTATGATAGAGTTATATTTTTATTCAAGGACTAAAAGAGAGCTATATGGCTATACTGGCTAGTTTAAACTCAGATGTGAGCTTTTATCTGCGCGACTTTCATCGTTTTGGTCGACTAGCCCACTCTGTTGACACATTATTAAACTACCCAGAAGTGACACGTATTCATGCTGTAATAGAATGGGTCGAACCACACTGGTATATTCGTGATCTAAGCAAAAATGGTATTTGGCTAAACGGGAAACGGCTTGATAAACAAATCAACTCCCCATTAGCCCTAAATGATCGCCTAAGCTTTTCAGAAATAAATAACTTAGATTACCAATTAACTTCTATCGATCCACCCAGAGATCTTTTACTACCTATCAATGGCACAAATACACATTGTATTTTGCTTGAACGTTATCATTTTTTACCCGATAGCCAACATCCAACAGCCGTTATTTTTTACGATCCTGATAGGCTCTCTTGGTGCTACGAAAACACAGAAACTCACCAATTAGTTACTTTAGAAGATGGTCATCAAATAACAATAGGAGAGCAGCTGTGGCAGTTTTTTCAAGCTGAAATGACATCACAAGAAAATACACTGAATTTAAGCCCCACACCTATTAATGACCTTCAATTTATATTCAATTTGAGCCTAGATGAAGAGCAAACCGAACTCAAAATAAGACAACACAACACATTAATTGACCTAGATGTTCGCTCTCATCACTACCTCACCGTGCTGCTGGCTCGCAATAAACTGGCCGATATTAAAAATAAATTTGAGAAAGATGTACAGGGCTGGGTACAAGTTAAGAAATTAGCACGCGATCTTGGTATTAATGAATGCCATGTCAATATTCAGATCCACCGTGCGCGAAAACAGTTTATGGAATCTTTCAATAATACACTCTCTGCTGATGTTTTGATTGAACGTAAACGAGGTAAGGTTCGTTTTGGAGGGAAGTGTTTTACAATTGTAAAGGGGCCGAATTGCGAATCAACAGAGCCTACAAATTAAGAAATGGCTGTGGCAACGAGCAGAGCTACAGCCATTCATTGGTCGATTACTGCGCTATTATTTGTAGCGAACAGTTGTAGCTTACAGCTTTATTTATCAATGACTTAAATTCAAGGCTAAATGCCACAAGCGACTCTTCCGTAGGGTAACAAGCAATACACTTATCAAGCTCTTCTGTAAGCTGGTTAAGCATACTTACTCGTATCGGATTTTCAGCCTCTACGCCATATTGATGCTTCCAAAACCGCTGTAGTACAGGAGCATCATCTAACGTCATTATATACTCATAACCATCATGCCAAAGTTCATCTGTCAAAGAACATTGAAATTCAGGCTCATCGAGACTTAATTTTGTAGATGATAGAACGACCTTTCTCATAAGTATCTATTCCCAAATTGACATTAAGAACAGTTTCCTGGTGCACCGTTTAATTCAGGGAACTGAGTAACAACCTCTCCATTTGGCTTAATTATCAAGCGGGCGCACTTCTCTTGTTGAGTACCAACAACTATCCCTAAGTTAGCATCATACCTAATACGAGCATCAGGCTGTACTGTTCGTGATTTATTAGTTGCATTTTGCACTTGTTCGCAAAATTTTTGCGCATCTTGTATTGTTGCACAGTACTGAGGCAAAAATTGACTGGCTTGTACACCAAAAGTGCAATGCCTTTGTTGAATATGAGCAAAAGATTGTGCTGTTACATCACATTTTGGGTCTGCAGCCGCCTGAGTCGCAGAAATAAATAGGCAACTGATAAAGCTGCAATAGATAACCGAATTAATTAATTTCATTACTGTCTCCTTTGTAATCTAAATTGATTGGAAGTCACTCTTCCTTTCTCAATCTAGATACTAGGGAGAAATAATCCATAACAGATTATTACACAGCACAGGTAATACCCCGATTAACGGGGCATTACCTAAACGCTTTTACTTTATCTCAACACGCTGTGAGCGCATAACAACTTCATCATTTAGCTCAATACCGATCCCTGGCTCTTCTGATACTTGGAAGAAACCATTTTTAGGTTGTGGATCTTGAATACATAGCTCACGGTTCCACCTTTTAATCGCATAAGTGTGATGTTCGTGAATTAAAAAGTTAGGAATAGCGGTTTCTAGGTGTAACGAAGCAGCTGTTGCTACTGGGCCGCCACACACGTGAGCTTGAATACGCACATCGAAGATATCTGCATAATCACACACTTTTTTAGTTTCAGTAAAACCACCACACAGGCCTAAGTCTGGCTGTAATACATCAATACTTTGATCTTCTAAGTAAGGGCGCACACCCCAGCGGTTATACAAACGTTCACCACCTGCAATTGGCACCGCTACTTTATCAGCAACTTTTGCATGTAATGAATGATTTAAGTAGTTCACTGGCTCTTCGTAATACATACAATCGAATTCTTCAGCAATTTCACCAATTTGAATTGCTGATGTTGCGCCAGGTAAGCTGTGACACTCAAAAATAATGTCAACTTCATCACCTACCGCTTCACGAATAGCTTGCATACGCGCGCGATATAGCTTCATTTCTGCGCGAGAAATAATGTTAGTGCGATCGTAATAAGTATTGCCGTTTTTATCGTACTGGATTGGGTCAACTTTTACCGCATCATACCCTTCAGCCATGGCTTTTAGTGCTGCTTCTGCGTATTCCTGTGGGTGAACAAGTGCTTTGAATTCACTATCCCAGTCAAATTGTAGTTGCGATGCATAAGTACGAAGCTTATCGTTAACTTTACCACCTAGTAACTGGTAAACAGGTAAACCAAGCGCTTTACCCTTAATATCCCAAAGTGCGGTATCAATGGCACTCATTGCTGCATACACAACAGGCCCACCACCTAAACCCCAAAAGCTTTCGCGTAACATTCGTGACCATAGTTTTTCTGTTTGAAATGGGTCATGACCAATTAAAAAGGCATCGGCCATTTCTTTGATCATTGCCGCAGCGGCACTATGACCTAAATCATAAGCCAGACCCGCTTCACCCACACCGCTAATACCTTCATCGGTGTGAATACGCACAAAAACAGGTGTCCAAGCAGGTCTGTCTGGACAATGAATATCGAACACTTCGACGCGATTAACTTTCATGGTTACTCCTTACTGAGCAAAACGAGGATCAAGACGATAAGCTTTTCGCAGCATTGCCGGCCAGGCTAGCTGCCCACCGGTGCTGCCGCTGTGCACGACATTCGCTTGATTATAAATATTATCGATAATAGGTTGTGGTACTGGAATTGCCGCTTGACCACTGGCTTGAATCGCCAATTGAATTTCGCAGGCACGCTGTAAATCATAAAAACGCATAAACGCATCACCTACTGTTGGGCCAACAGTTAAGCCGCCGTGGTTCACTAATAGCATGTGATTGGTGGTGCCTAAATCATCTTGCAAACGCTTTTTCTCGTCACTTTTTACCGCTAAGCCTTCGTAGCCATGATAAGACAATGATGGTAATGAAAACATTGAATACTGACTTAGTGGCAACAGGCCTTTTTCTTGGGTTGCCACAGCAATGGTCTCTTTTGTGTGTAGATGAATAACGCAGTGAGCATCATCACGTACTTCGTGAATAGCGCTGTGGATGGTAAAACCTGCTGGGTTAATCTTAAACGGCGTATCATCAAGAATATTACCGGCTAAATCAACCTTAACAAGATTGGATGCTGTCACTTCGTCAAAACTTAAACCAAAAGCATTGACTAAGTAATGATCTGTACCTGGTAAACGTGCCGAAAGGTGAGTGTAAATGAGATCACCCCAACGAAAGTGTTCCACCAAGCGGTAACATGCCGCTAAATCGACACGTAGCTGCCATTCCTGCTCTGATACTTTATTTTTTAAATCGAGTTTTGGTAAATCAAACATGGAAAACCTTGTTAATGTGACACGCACAAATAGATGTATAGAAGTCTAAATAACTATTTGGTGATAATCAATAGCTGATACAAAAAGGCCACATCAGTTGATGTGGCCTTTAATAACTTAAAAACGAAGATTATTTAACTTGCGATAAGTAGTCTGCGATTGCTGACATTTCTTCTTCAGATACATTTGCAACCATTGCTTTCATCGCTGCAGCCATACCATTACTACGCGCACCAGACTTGATGTCTTTCATTTGCGCAAGTAAATACTCTTTATTTTGGCCATTTAGTTTAGGGTATTGCGGCATAATTGGTGCTTTACCTTCTGCACCATGGCAAGTTTGGCAAAGTTTTGCTGTGTAAAGCGTAGCACCGTCAGCGGCCATTGAGTTAAACGATAAGCTAGCTGCCATTGCTAAGCTTGCCCCACATAGTATTTTAGTTATCTTGCTCATTGTATCTTCTCTTAGTGATGGGTTAGAAAACATTTTCTTTAGTGTAGACCATGATTTAGGAATATTGCACCCGAAAAAACACATAATTGTTACCGCAACTTAAACACCCTATACAGTAACTGTATTTACCAGATTAAATCATCAGGTACTTCGAAATCAGCATAAGGATCATCTTCATCCTTTTGCTTATCTTCTGGTTCAACATGGAACACTATATATTCTTCGCTGACTTCAGCGACTTTTCGTGCTGGTTCATCTTCCAGTACAAAAAACTGACCTTCTAAAACACAAATCGCGAGGCGACCACCAGCAAGGGCTTTTTGTGTTTTTTCATTTACGTCCAACTCTTTCACTTTGTTTTGGTACGTAAAGTTGAAAGTACGATCACCACGGATTTCATCTTGGTTGTGGTGCTCTAAAATTTGTTTAACACGTGCAACTTGCTCACGCTGCTTCTGCTCTTCTAAACGCGCTTTATTTAACTCATCTGCTTTTTTCTGCTGTTCAAGCTTGGTTTGCTCAATGTGCTTTTGTAAATCGCTGGGGTTACTCGTTGCGCCTTTCTTTTTTTTCTTTTGCTGTTTGCGCTTTTCAGTTTTAGCTACCTTAGCTTTGTGCGACGTAGTAAGCCCTGCCTTAAGTAATTGATCTTGTAATGAACCCATAACGAAATTCCAATAATAAAATGCCTAATTAAGGCTATTTTAATCAGCTATGCAAACAAATAACAGTATTGACTCAACTTGATTCCATGATATCTATTTTAACGCCCTGAGATTAACACGCGATGAAATCATGACATATTGATTTAACGCAATATTTATTATTTTAATCGCCTTTTAACTTGTAAAAAAAGTGATACCCGATAAGCTTGTGCTTTATCTTTAGGGAGCTAAAAATGCAGCTGCGACATTTGTTACTTTGCTCTGTATTTATTTTCTTTGTTTTATACGCCCCACAACCCTTACTCGGATTATTTGCCAGCCATTTTTCTGTATCACCTGCCGCTGCTGGCAGTTTAATGACTGTGACTATGCTGCCGTTAGCCATTGCACCTTTAGTGTATGGCTTGTTTTTAGCTAAACGAAACCCTTTAACAATCTTAAAGTTTGCCATGTTTATTCTGGCCATAAGCTGCATTGCATTTACCTACGTGCCAAGCTTTAAGCTACTACTATTAGTACGTTTTATTCAAGGCATTACTCTACCTGCAGCACTCACCGCCATGACAAGCTACATTGGTGTAACTTATCAAGCCGATGAGCTACAGCGTAATATGACGCTCTACATTGGCAGCACGATTGTCGGTGGTTACTTTGGTCGTATGCTTGCCGCTTTATTTACTGACTTTTTAAGCTGGCAAAGTTTTTACTATGTGATTGCGTTAGGATTAATCATATTTGCAATCGCCATTCCTAAAGCAAGCAAAGGTGCGAACATTCATGCAGCTAAATCGCCGCTATTGTATCTAAAACAATTAAAAGATCCGTTGGTATTAAAGCTCTACGGGGCGGTTTTTTGTATGTTTTTTTGCTTTGCGGCACTACTAAACTACCTACCCTTTATACTGCAAGACAGTTTTGCTATTACGAATACTCGAGATATTGGCCTTGTTTATAGCGGTTATTTGCTTGGTGCACTAGCATCTATAGCGACACCTTGGCTATTACGTAAATCATTAACACCTTGGCGTTTACTAACTTGGGTATTTGTATTCTATAGCCTGACGATGGTGCTATTAATGAGCCAACAATTGTTATTATTCTTTATTGCCTTTACTGGCTTTTGTGGTGCGATGTTTGTTATTCACTCAAGTGCAGCACCCTTGGTTAATAAAATTAGCAGTGCCCCTGCCAGTGTAACAAATGGTGGATATGTGTCTTTTTATTATAGTGGAGGCGCTTTAGGCTCTTTGCTGCCGGGTCTGGTATATCAGCAACACGGCCAAGTTGCCTTTATGACCGTGCTACTTTTAGTTTGCTTGGTAGGTTTAAGCTTAGTTTATTTAGCAGGTAAGAAAACAATTCGGGGTTGATGCCCAGTGCTTTCGAAAAATAATTCTAAATCATCTTTTTTCATTAGCCATGTCGCGGTATTTTCAAACGGATGGCAATGAAATAGTTCGTTAAACCACACTTCTTGATCAAGCCACAGTGTGACATTATTTTGTTTATCGTTTAAAAGTGCCAACATAGACACACAACCAGGCGGCACTTTTAAATAACGCGCTAATCGCTCATCAGATGCAAAGCCCAAACGAGAAAGCCCCTGCATCTGTGCTATTGCTTTTAAATCTAATTGTTTGTCATGCGCTGTGATCACTAAAAAATGGCGTTTACCTTCATTATCACGCAAAAATAGATTCTTTAATCGCGTGCCAGGTCTATTAACCATGAATTTGTCGGCATCTAAACTGCCATGTAATGGTGGGTGCTCAATCACATCATAGTTTATATCTAACTGAGCTAATGCAGCGGCAAGCTTGGTTTTTTCTGCATACATTTACAAACAACGTCCTCGTAGTTGTACACTTAAGTCACGCCAAAGCACATCATCAATAATATGCTGATCGTTGCAATACTGTCGTGCCTTAAGTTCTTGGTTTAATAATTCAACGGCTTGATCTTCAAGCATCAGTTTTAAGCTGCTCGATTCTTCAAAGTACTCTTGCTCGGCAAAATCTTTAAACTGTCTACGCGTTAATGGCTTATCAAGGTTTAGTGGCTTCCTGCCTTGTGCTTTCACCGACACGACGTATGCAAAAATTTTGCTGCCTTGTTCATCATTTTTGCCGTAAAACTGTTTGTTATTAATTTCGAAAGGAGGCGCGTCGTCTTGACTGGCGCAAGCCGTTAGTAGAATAACCAAAAGCCATGCTATTTTTTTCATTATTGGATAAGCCTTGAACAGTATATGCTCATTAGTCTATCAAAAATAAAAGACTTAGGTAAAAATTCGATGATTTTTTAAAAAACACTTGACCAAATAAACAAAAATAATTAAAGTTCACCCCGCTTGAGACGCAAGACTTAAGCATCCTGTATTTTAGGAATGTGGGGCTATAGCTCAGCTGGGAGAGCGCCTGCCTTGCACGCAGGAGGTCAGCAGTTCGATCCTGCTTAGCTCCACCACTTTCCTACTCTTCTTTAGGCAATCTGCCGAATTATCAACTGACAGTATCATACTCTAAATTTAAGCTATTTAATTAGTCTTACTATCCTCTTCGTTTTATATCAGACACAAAAAAACCGAGCAAAGCCCGGCTTTTAAACGTAGTTACTTCTTAGCGATTATTCACGAATTTGGCCTTCGCCATTCACTAAGTATTTTTCAGTTGTAAGCGATTCTAGACCCATAGGTCCATAAGCATGTAGCTTAGTGGTCGCAATACCAATTTCAGCACCTAAGCCTAACTGTGAACCATCAGAAAAACGTGATGACGCGTTAACCATCACAACAGACGCATCAACACTGCGCTGGAATAACTCTGCTGCTGCTTGATCCTTAGTACAAATGACTTCTGTGTGGTTTGAGCCAAATTGAGCAATATGATCGATCGCTCCAGCAAAATCTGGCACAACCTTAATGGCGATTTCTAAGTCTAGGTACTCTTCGCCAAACTCATCATCAGCAAGCACAGTCGCGTTGTCAAAATATTCAGCCGCTTTTGCATCTGCATTTACTTTCACGCCTTCTTGACGAAGCACAACTGCACACAGGTTTAAAAATTCATCGGCAATATCTTGATGTACTACTAGGCCTTCTAATGCGTTACACACACCAGTGCGCTGAGTTTTACCATTTAACAGCAAGTTAATGGCGACATTCAGATCAGCCTCTTTATCAACATAAAGGTGACACACACCTTTAAAGTGTTGAATAACAGGGATGGTACTGTTTTCAGTTACAAAATTAATTAGACCTTCGCCACCTCGTGGGATGATTAAATCAATTGTGTCACGTTGCTGCATTAACTCCATTAATAAGCCACGATCAGGATCAGGGATCACTGAGATTAAGGCAGCTGGTAAACCATGCTTCTCAAGTACTTTATGCATTACGCTGGCAATGGCTTGCGAACTACGCAGTGCTTCTTTACCACCACGTAAAATTACCCCATTACCCGATTTAAAGCACAAAGCACCTGCATCAGCCGTCACATTTGGACGTGCTTCATAAATCATACATACAACACCAAGTGGCACGCGCATCTTGCTAATCTTAATACCATTCGGACGCTCTGAAATGTCGCGTAATTGACCAACCGGATCATCAAGGCTGACAATCACTTCGATGCCTTCAGCCATTGCTTCAATGCGCTCATCATTTAGGGTCAAACGATCAATCATCGCCGCAGCAAGGTTATTATCACGTGCTGCCGCTAAATCGCTTTCGTTTTCTTTGATAATGAAGGCCTTACTTTCACGTAATGCCTGCGCCATCTCAGATAAAACTTGATTCTTAGTGGCAGTATCAAGCAGAGCTAGCTGGGTTGCAGCTTTTGCAGCTTGACTAGAAATATCCGTAATTAAACTCATGACTTCTCCAATAATGCGATATCTTTTTCTGAAACAACTGGGCCGATTGAATCTTGCATTTTTTCGCTAAATTCACTTTGCTCGTTGTCAGCAATAAAATTCAATAAACAGCTACTGTAATTCGCTGTTGCTTTTGCTAGACGTGTACCATCGTCACTGCGGACTAAAATAGTATCGCCTACGCCAAATTCTCCGTGTACCGCAACAATTTCATCGCTACGAATACACCCATCTTCATGATGAGCAGACTCATCAAACGAGCCTTCTACGACAACCTCACCTTGCTCATTCGCGGTGTGTGTCATCCAATGCACCGCTTCTTGCATTGGTTTTTCATAAGGCATAAAAATAGTGCCTGGGTTGTCACCTTCAAGTAGGCGATTGAAGGTTTCTTCTTTGAAACCATTTAGAATAAAGGTTGTAATACCATGCGATGTCGCCTTTTCTGCCGCTTCAATCTTAGTTTTCATACCACCTGTACCAACCGCGCTGGTTGCACACCCTGCCATTGCGTAGATTGACTCATCGATGCTCTCTATTTCAGGTAACAATACGGCATCATCATGCAAGTTCGGGTTTTTATCATAAAGACCATCAACATCCGAAAAAATCATCAGGGCATCTGCGTCTGCTGCTGCAGCAACCATCGCTGATAGGTTATCATTATCACCTACTTTCAAGTCATCCGTGGTGACCGTATCATTTTCATTGATGATAGGTAGTACACCGTGCTCTAGTAAAGTGAACACCGTTTCACGAATGCTGGTATAACGCTCACGGTCTCGTAAATCACCGTGTGTTAATAATATTTGTGCGGAAGGGAAATCAAAAAAACGATCCCACATAGCCATCATTTCTGTTTGGCCGGCAGCTGCCATTGCCTTTTTCATCGTTACCGAGCGAGTTTCTTGCTCAGGAAATAAATGCGAACCCGCTGCCACCGAACCAGATGATACTAAAATCACTTCGATACCTCGTGCTCGACAGCGAACGATGAACTGCGCAATGGTCAATAAATAACGTGAACGACACCCATCTTGTTCCGGTGCGATCAATGCGCTACCAACTTTAAGTACAATACGTCGCCATTTAAACTTTTGCATAACTGTTCAACTTTTCCATTTTACTATCTGTTCAGCGTCATTAAAGCCGCTGATTAAAAGACTCACGTTTAGAACAACTAAACGTGCTGAGTATTCTCACTTTGTCACAGACACTTATCTGCACACGCAACTAGTCCGCGCATGGACTGCGTTTAGGTATAGCACAACTTTTATTCAGTCAGTAGACCAAACGGTTATAAACCATAAGTTGATAAAAAAAGATAAGTGTTGTTTATGTATCGCTGTAAAAAGCTGTGTGCGGCTTTTATTAATAACAACATACATAGAGCCTATACAATCTGGTACACCGACAGATAGGGCGTAGATTGTATGACCGAGATTTAGCCGCCACGATGGGAGCTAAACATTGATAAGATAATGAACTTTTATTGTATTCAACTCGTAATAAATACGCACTGAACAATCATTAGCTCATTTCTATTTAATTAGAAAACAAAGTGTATAAAACACAATATATAAAGCAAACAACTGATTTATTAGGGCTTATCCTCTAATTACTAAAGAAAAACAAAGTTAATCATTTAGATATCAAATTGTTTGAACACGAATTATAATACGATATAAAGAGGTGAAAGATCAAGAGTAGATATTAATCACTAATTTTATACTTACCATAAACCTAGAAAATAGTTCATACTTAACAAATAGTTAAATGAATACATTTCGATATTAATAATTTTTCATCAGCTTATGGCCGTTTTGTTTTCAATAACAACCCAAAAAGTATTAATAACGACTAAAATCGTATTTAGAGCAATAAGTTTTCTTGTGTCTATGACGGTGAGTAAGCTTTAATAAGTAGGCAGTTTTATTTGTAAGTCAGCGACAATTTATCGTCATCAATAGCAATTATCTATGATGTTGGTGCTAAAGCTAAAAGGATAATTCATTTTATGTCAGCAATTTATATAGCAGGGATCGCCTTGTGTTCTGTAATAGCACAGTGGGTAGCATGGGCGTTTCGTGTACCGGCTATTTTATTTTTACTTCTAACGGGTTTATTACTTGGCCCTTTCAGTGGCGTGCTTGAACCCGATGCCCTTTTAGGCGACTTACTATTCCCCGTGGTCTCGTTAAGTGTTGCAGTTATACTCTTTGAAGGCTCGCTGACATTACACTTTAAAGAACTTAAAGGGATAGGAAAAGTTGTCCGAAATCTCTGTTCCATCGGCATGATAACCACCTGTATTATTATTAGTTTAAGTGCCTATTGGATCTTAGAACTTAATTGGCGAGTTGCCGCAGTACTAGGGGCTGTGCTTGTGGTTACAGGACCAACAGTTATCGCACCTTTACTTAATTCAATGCGCCCTAACCAAGATATAGACCGCATCCTCAGGTGGGAAGGTATTGTTATTGACCCCATCGGAGCCTTATTTGCAGTGCTCGTCTTTGAAGCCGTTATGCTTGTTGGGCAAGGAGAAGTATTAAGCCATACAATTATTGCCTTGTTTAAAACCTTAGGGGTTGGCTTAACAATTGGTGTCGCCGCGGGCTGGCTAACCACCTTACTCATTCGTCGCGAGTGGTTGCCTTTTGAGTTACACAAATTTGGTATTTTAGCATTGGTATTGATTAGCTTTACAGTATCAAATCATCTGAGCCATGAATCTGGATTACTGGCTGTGACTGTATTCGGTATTTGGCTAGCCAATCAAGATGACTTGGAAATAGACTCAGTACTTGAGTTTAAAGAAGACTTGTCGATGATCTTGATATCATCCTTGTTTATCTTACTTGCCGCACGCTTACAGCTTTCAGACTTAATGATGTTACACAGTGATGTGTTTATTTTCTTAGCCATCGTGCTCTTTATCGCGCGCCCTGCATGCATCGCTATTTCAACTATCGGCTCAGATCTGCCAATAAAGTCCCGTTTGGTACTCTCTTGGATCGCACCAAGAGGTATCGTCGCAGCCGCTGTGGGCTCAGTGTTTGCACTGAGCATGGTTGAAGCAGGTATCGCGGACGCAGAGAAAATCGTGCCGCTGATTTTCACGGTAATCATCGTCACGGTTGTACTACAAAGTCTGACAGCTACACCACTTGCTAAACTATTAAAAGTGCGCCAGCCTGCGCCAAATACTATTTTAATCATTGGTGCAAACCATGTTGCACGTGCAATAGCCTGTGGACTAAAAGAGCAGAATATTCCTGTACATCTTTCTGATCCAGCATGGGAGAACTGCAAAATGGCACGTATGGATGGCCTGCCTTGTTATTATGGTAATCCACAGTCTGAACATGCCGAGCGTTATTTACCTTTAACAACAATTCGTAGTGTTTTAGCACTTTCACCTAATCGTCACCATAATGCATTGGGTGTGCAGTATTTCTCGCATTTGCTAAATGAAAAGGATGTGTATTCTCTTCGTTCTTCAACTAACCACGCTAAAGCAAACAAAGATAGCGCAACATTTTTGTCTCGTCAGATTCTATTTGGTGACAATGGCGCATATGCACGTTTAAGCAGTCTAATAGCCAAAGGTGGTAAAGTGAGTGCTACACGCATTTCGGATGAGTTTAGCTGGGAGCAATATAAAGAAGTTAATAGTGAAGCTATTCCGTTATTTATTTTAAACGGTGAAAAAGATGATGATGACGACTCTCCTGTTCGTATTAGACCATTTACGACAAATATGGAGAAAACACCGCAAGTAGGTGAGCGCATCGTTGCTTTACAACCACCCAAGTTATCGGTTCTTAAAGACCCTAACCAGAACAAAAATAAAGATAAAAAAGAAGATAAATGATCACAGGCCAGCACATGCTGGCCTTATTTTTAACAGTTTAAATTACATAGGTAAACGTGCGCGCCGAACCACACTATCAGGCATTTTTTGCGCTAGTTTTGCTAATAATTGCTCAACTTTTTTATGCTGCGCTTTATCTGCAACCATAGAGTGAAACAACCAGCGATAAGCATCCTCATAGTCTCTTGGGCTACCATACCCTTGGTTGAATAGCCTAACTAAGCGCATTTGCGCTTTTAAGTTACCTTGTGCAGATGCTTCGCGCAAATAGGTCACAGCCATCGCTTTATCTTGCTGAACCAACCGCCCGACATCATAATAGCGGCCAAGTTGTTCTAGTGCTGCTGCTAACCCTTGCTCAGCAGCTTGACGCATATAATACACCCCCAACTCTACGTTACGATCAACACAGACTGCATAGGCCAGCATATCGCCATACAGGAACTGATACGATGGTAGCGCCATTTTATTGGCTCGCGCTTCGATATCTTGTACTAACTGGCAATCATCTGCCTTTACACGTGCTAGGTGTGCATTTTTATTGATCAAGCCAATTAACTCGCTTTCTGTGTACAGAGGTACTGCTGCAATGGGCTCTTCAGCCATGCTCAGGCTGGAAAAGAGTAATGTTAAAGGCAATAAAACACGCATCAAAATCACTTAAAAAAAGTCAGTCTTAGCAAATAATATACAATTATCATTCCAGAGTGAATTTTAGGCACAAAAAAAGCTGCCGAAGCAGCTTTTTTAGTCACTATGGCAATTATGCAAATGGGTTGCGTAATACCATGGTCTCTACACGATCAGGACCTGTTGAGATGATATCAACTGGAACACCCGTGATTTCTTCGATACGTTTGATGTAATCAAGTGCCGCTTTAGGCAACTGATCAACTGAGGTTACACCTACTGTGTTTTCTGACCAGCCTGGCATCTCTTCGTATACTGGCGTTACTTTCTCGTAACCTTCAGCAGCTAATGGCGTCACGTTCGTTACTGTGCCATCTTCTAACTGATAACCAGTACAGATTTTTAATGTTTCTAAACCGTCTAAAACGTCTAATTTAGTTAAACAGAAACCTGAGATGCTGTTGATTTGAACTGCACGGCGCATCGCCACTGCATCTAACCAACCAGTACGGCGTAAACGACCTGTCGTTGCACCGAATTCATGACCTTTCTCACCTAAATGCTTACCTACAGGGTCTTGCTTATCAAGACCATCGTAAAGCTCTGTTGGGAAAGGACCTGAACCTACACGTGTTGTGTAAGCTTTGATAATACCTAGTACGTAATCAAGGTGTAATGGACCAAAACCAGCACCTGTTGCTACACCACCTGCGGTTGTGTTTGATGATGTTACGTACGGATAAGTACCATGGTCGATATCAAGCAATGTACCTTGCGCACCTTCAAATAAGATGTTGTCGCCCGCTAAACGCGTTTGATCAAGTAGCTCAGTCACATCAACAACCATCGCTTTTAAGATATCAGCAATAGCCATTGCATCATCAAATGTCTTCTGGAAATCAACCGGCTCTACTTTGTAGTAATGCTCTAGTGTGAAGTTATGGTATTCCAATACTTCTTTTAATTTGCTCGCGAATAATTCAGGATTGAATAAGTCGCCAACACGTAAACCACGACGTGCTACTTTATCTTCATAAGCTGGACCAATACCACGACCTGTAGTACCGATTGGCTTATCGCCACGTGCTTTTTCACGGGCTAAATCTAATGCAATGTGGAAAGGTAAAATAAGCGGACACGCTTCACTAATTAATAAACGCTCACGCACAGGCACGCCACGCTCTTCTAGCATGCCAATTTCTTTCATCAACGCTTCTGGTGATAAAACAACACCATTACCAATCACACACTTAACATTGTCACGTAATACACCCGATGGAATAAGGTGTAAAACCGTCTTTTCACCGTTAATTACCAAAGTGTGGCCTGCGTTATGACCACCTTGATAACGAACTACTAAAGATGCTTTGTCTGTAAGGAGGTCAACTACCTTACCCTTACCTTCGTCACCCCATTGGGTGCCTAGTACAACAACGTTTTTACCCATTGCAAATTCACTTAGAAAAAATTAGGACGAGATTTTACCAGAAAACGAGGTGAAAGATCACCCCGTTTAGCTTATTTTTTCTGCGGCCGACTTTTTATCACCATAGCCAATAAAACAACCGCAGCCAGAACAGGGAGTTATAAATTTATAATACAAAGAAATTAGTTCACGACTGAAATAAAAAAGCCCTGCAAAGTGCAGGGCTTTCATTATTAAGTGTTTAATTACTGGGCATTAGCGCCTTTCATGTAATTAAAGAAATCACTATCAGGAGAGATAATCATGACGTCTTGCTTATCTTTAAAGGTTTTTTTGTAAGCTTCAAGACTGCGCACAAAGCTAAAAAACTCAGCATCTTTATTATAAGCATTAGCATAAATCCCCGCCGCTTCTGCATCGCCCTGACCGCGAACAGTTCGCGCATTTCGCTCAGCATCTGCCAGCATAACTGTTACGCGACGATCAACCTCAGCACGAATTGTTTCTGCCTTTTCTTGACCTTCAGAGCGATGCTCTTTCGCCACCGCAGTTCGCTCAGCGCGCATACGTTGGAAGATTGAGCTACTGACTTCTTGTGGTAAGTTAATTTGCTTAACACGTACATCAAGTACTTCAATACCTAACTCTTGCGCACTTTCTGAAGCTTGTACTAATGCTTCTTCCATAAGCTCACTACGCTCACCTGAAACAATTTCTTTAATAGTACGAGAACCAAAATTAGTACGTAGACCATTATTTACCTTTTGCTTAAGCAGTGTTTCAGCGTATTGCTTATCACCGCGTGCGCGTAGGTAAAATGCACTAAAGTCGTTGATACGCCATTTCACGTATGAATCAACAATTAAGTCTTTTTTCTCGCTTGTTACAAAACGATCAGGTGCACCATCTAATGTTTGGATACGTGCATCTAAACGGCGTACTTGACTGAAAAATGGCACTTTAAAGTTCAAGCCTGGGCCGTAAACTACTGCTGTGTCATTACTGTCTTTCTGCACTTTACTGAACAACAATACAATCGCCTTTTCACCTTCTTGTACGACAAAAATAGATGAAAAAGACATAACAACCGCAAGGGCAAGTATTACTAAACTAAAATTTTTCATTTTGCTTATCTCCCCTCATTAAAGCGATCAGTTGCAAAACGGTCATTACTCGAGTTAACCGTACTGTTGCGTGATGTATTCAACTTGTTGCGCAAATCTTTGATATCACTTGAACTTGGCAGTGCAACACGGGTCGCGGTGCCTTGCTTTTCCATAATTTTATCAAGCGGTAAATACATCATGTTATTACCGTTTTTCACATCAACAAGCACTTTAGAGCTATTACCCAGTACTTCTTCCATTGCATCAATGTACAAACGTTTACGCGTTACTTCCTTCGCTGCTTGGTATTCTGGTAATAGCTTTTCAAAGCGTGCTACCTCACCTTGCGCTTCTAGTGTAATGCGCTCGCGATATGCTTCAGCTTCTTGTGTCATACGTGTCACTTGACCACGGGCACGCGGCTCTATTTCACGGGCATAAGCTTCTGCTTCACGGATGAAACGTTCTTCATCTTCTTGTGCTGCAATGGCATCATCAAAGGCATCTTTTACTTCACCTGGTGGGCGTGAGTCTTTAAAGTTCACGTCGCTGACAATAATACCGAGGTTATACGGCTCGATAATTTTGTTTAGCTCATCCCACGTTTGTTGACGAACGACCTCACGACCTGTTGTTAATACTTGGTCCATTTTCACATGACCAATAACATAGCGAAGTGCGCTATCGAGCGCTTGTTGTAGGCTGTGATCAGCATCCGTTACACTGAACTTATATAGGTGAGGATCGATAACACGATACTGCACTTCAAACTCTACATTTACGACGTTTTCATCTTCAGTCAGCATAAAGCCTTTCGCAGATAAAGAGCGTACCGCTTCAATATCAACCGGAATGACACGTTCGATGAACGTCATTTTCCAACGTAAGCCTGGCTCTGCAATGCGACTAAACTGACCAAATTGTAAAACAATACCGCGCTCAGCTTCTTTAACTGTATAAATACCGCTTAATGCCCAAACGATGATGGCAATAATTAATATGAAAGAAATGCCTGCGCCACCAAGTCCGCCGCCGTTTTTACCTGGCTTGTTACCACCAAATAAACCGCCAAACTTGTTGCCGAATTTACGCAGTACCTCGTCTAAATCAGGTGGGCCTTGATCTTTTCCGCCTTTGTTATTCCACGGATCTTTATCATTGCCATTATTACCCGGTTCATTCCAGGCCATAGCTATACTCCATTGTTATCTAAATGAATTGGGTTAAATCTATCAAATCTACAGCATTTCTCATACTAAAATTAACAAATGCTGACGATTTTTAGTTCGCAACTATAAAAGAATCGAGATCCTGTCCCATTTCTTTTTTCAAACGATTCCACTCAGCCATCGGTAAACGCACTGAAAGCAACCAATTACCTTGTTCATCAAAGCACTCTTCATGAACAGCATTTAAGTTAAATAATGCAGCGCGAATACGACCATGCTGTGGAGGTAATTTAAGCGACTCTGCCAGCATTTTCTTTGCTAGCAACTCATTAATTGCCTCTGACAATAACTCACAACCCACACCCGTTCGAGCAGATAACCACACTCTAATTGGCTGGCCTTCATCGTTTCTATCTATACGCGGCGCAACGTCATCTAGCGCATCAATTTTGTTATACACTAATAATTGCGGCACTTCATCTGCATCAATTTCTTTTAGAACTGACTGCACCTGCTCAATATTCTCTTTACGACGCGGGTCTGCTACGTCAATAACATGTAGCTGTAAATCGGCTTCCCGGGTTTCAGTTAATGTAGCTTTAAAAGCAGCCACTAAATCATGTGGTAAGTGACGAATAAAGCCAACAGTATCCGCGAGGATCACTGGACCAACATCGCCAATGTCTAACTTACGTAATGTCGGGTCAAGTGTTGCAAATAATTGGTCGGCCGCATACACATCTGAGTCTGTTATTCGATTAAACAGGGTCGATTTACCTGCGTTAGTGTAACCAACTAATGACACTGTGGGTATTTCATTACGGGTACGTGCTCGTCGCCCCTGTTCACGTTGCACAGCAACTTTATCTAATCGTGCACGAATATTCTTAATTCTTGCACGCAGAAGTCGTCTATCGGTTTCAAGCTGCGTCTCACCTGGACCACGTAAACCTATCCCACCTTTTTGGCGCTCAAGGTGAGTCCAACCACGGATCAAGCGTGTTGAAATGTGACGTAGCTGCGCCAACTCAACTTGAAGTTTACCTTCATGAGTACGCGCTCGCTGGGCAAAAATATCAAGGATCAAACTCGTACGATCAAGTACACGACACTGACAAACGCTCTCTAAGTTACGTTCCTGTGACGGGCTTAGTTGATGGTTGAAAATAATGACATCTGCATTGTGGATTTTGACAGTTTCAGCGATTTCTTCTGCTTTTCCGGTACCGACGAAAAGTTTCGGATGTGGTGCTTGACGACTGCCTTGCACAATCGCCAAACTACTAACACCAGCAGAAGATACCAACAACTCTAATTCATGAAGATCTTCACGATCCCCTTCTTTAGGTAAGTCGATATGAACTAAAACTGCCTGTTCGCCGGCTTCATAACGGTCAAACAAGCATTACGCTCCTAAATTTAAAAATTTCCAGGCTCTTGCTCTTCTGAATCATCGCTTCCTTGTGCACCTTGGAAGTTAACAGTACGCGCTGGAACTACGGTAGAAATAGCGTGTTTATACACCATTTGATTCACGGTGTTTTCAAGTAAAATAACAAATTGGTCAAATGACTGGATTTTACCCTGTAACTTAATGCCATTAACCAAAAAGATTGATACTGGAATGCGCTCACGACGTAACGCATTCAAAAATGGGTCTTGTAACGACTGGCCTTTTGCCATGTTATTTTCCTTCGTTCTAGGTGTTATTATAATTAAGTAGCTGAACTAATTTAACAAAGCTAAAAATTTTTCAACTACTACTAGCTTAGCGAACTTACTACACGTTGCAAGTTTTCTTCATCACCCGTGGCCAACCATGTAACATCAGGCCAACCTCTTAGCCAAGTTAACTGCCGCTTGGCAAGCTGGCGCGTGGCAGCAACACCACGAAAGACCATTTCATCATAGTCAATTTCGCCTGCAATGTAATCCCACATTTGTCTATAACCTACGCAACGAATCGAAGGTAGATCTGGGTGTAAATCCTTACGTTTATATAGGGATGAAACTTCATTTTCAAACCCCTGTTCAAGCATTATTTTAAACCTTTTCTCAATTCGCTGATGTAAAACGCTGCGATCGGCAGGCGCGATAGCAAATTGATGAAAAGTATAAGGAAGCGCTGGCTGCTTTTGTTTTTGTAGCGCTGTCATTGTTTTGCCAGTTATACGATAAACTTCGAGCGCACGATTAATACGTTGTGAATCATTTTCACTTATTTTACTCGCAGCCTCGGGATCTATTTTAACAAGCTCTGCGTGCAAATGCGGCCAACCAAACTGCTTTGCTTCCTTTTCGAGTTCAGCCCGCACTTCGGGTGATGCCTCTGGTAGCGGCGACAAACCATCAATCAATGACTTGAAGTACATCATTGTACCGCCAACTAATACAGGTACTTTACCTTGCTTATGAAATAGATCAATCTTTTCAATCGCATCGCGACGAAAATCAGCAACTGAATAACTTTCTGCAGGATCAATAATATCGATTAGATGATGAGGCGCTCGCACTAATTCATCAGCATCTGGTTTAGCTGTACCAATATTCATATCTTTGTACACCAGCGCTGAATCTACACTGATTATTTCTGTGTTTAAATGCTCACACAGCGAAATTGCTAAGTCTGTTTTCCCTGCTGCGGTTGGTCCCATTAAAAAAATGACGGGTAAGTTATTCAAGCCTAAATACCTTGCTTAGTTTAAAAACTGAGATAGTTCTATTTTAACTGCTTTTTGACGTAAACGTTGCATAGTTTGTGGATTATTTTCTAACCGAGTCACTTGTTCCATAAAGGCTTGGCTTGTGTAATAACGTGTCGGAATTTGCTGTGTTAACCATTCTAGCCATTCATCCAGTGAACTTGGCGATGTTTTGCAAGCAATGATAAGTCGCTCAATGGCATTACTAACATCAAGTAAATACATACAAGGCGGAAGCTTTTTAACCATCACAAATTGCTTTTCAATCACTAAATCAAAACCTAGCAGGGTAAACCACGACTGCTGAGCATTTAAAGCACTAATATCATCAGCATGTGTGTTTACTCGTACAGGTAACAACAAAGCTTTGCCATCAAGACTGCCAGCTTGCTCTACTTGCGCTTGCCAGTCGAGCGCTAAAGCATGCTTAAAATGCGCAGCAAATAGTTGCTTGTCTTCACTAAATACGCATTCACCTTCGCGTACGTGAATAAGTTTGGCAAGTTTTGTTTGCTCCACAACCAGTGCAGCAATGCTTGGCTCAGGCCGTACTTGATCGAAATGCGCAGCATGTTGCTCACTGATCCCTTGATAAAAAGCATTCACATCTTGATGTGATGCTTTACTGCGTCCTTGGCTATCGCGACTAACCCCCCCTCCCGAACGCCCTGCTGTGCCAGAGTAACTCGCTGAGCGTGTTGGCTGTAACTCTGATTTAGGATAATCATACTGCTCTGTAGGCGCTGATGCAGTATAGCTTAACTGCGAGCTACTCTGACTCAACTCTTCAAACGGGGCCTGCTGAAAAGCAGTGTCATTGTGCTCAGTAAAACCAGCTTCATGCTGCAGCGGCACCACAACTTGTTTTATTGCCTGCAAAATAAAGTCATGCACTAAACGCCCTTGATGAAAACGTACTTCATGCTTGGCTGGATGCACATTTACATCGACCTGACGTGGGTCAATATCAATGTAGATAACAAAGCCTGGTAGTTCTTCTGAGCCTGCGACTTCTTCAAATGCTTGGCGAATCGCGTGTAAAATGAGCTTGTCGCGCATCATGCGGTTATTCACATAGGTATACTGAGTCGTATTGCTTGACCCAACAGGCAATACCCAGCCTCTTAGCATTAACCCTGCTTCACCAGATTGAATATGCAAACCTTGTTCACTAAAGATTTTACCGGCAACTTGTGCAACACGGCTAATTGCTTGCTCTGGGTTAGGCTTTGCACGGTATTGACGCACCACTTTGCCGTTATGCGTTAACGTAATTGAGACATCAAACCGGCTCAATGCAATCCGCTTTATAAGCTCATCAATATGTGAAAACTCTGTTTTTTCTGTACGCAGAAATTTACGTCGTGCGGGGGTGTTAAAAAATAAATCTTTAACTTCAATAGTGGTGCCATCTGGGTGGGCTGTTGGTTTTATTTGCACAGCCATATCACGCCCTTCTGCAAAGGCTTGCCATGCAGCTTCTTGCTGTTTTGGCTTTGAGCTCAAAGTTAAGCGCGATACTGAACTAATAGATGCCAAGGCTTCACCACGAAAACCCAGTGAACAAATGTTCTCTAAGTCATCAAGTGATTTTAGTTTACTCGTGGCATGGCGTGACAAGGCTAATGTCAGCTCGTCTTTATTAATGCCTGAGCCATTATCACGAATGCGAATAAGCTTGTGGCCACCACGTTCAATGTCTATTTGAATGCGCGTTGCGCCGGCATCTAAACTGTTTTCGACTAGCTCTTTAACAACCGAGGCTGGTCGTTCAACCACTTCACCCGCAGCAATTTGGTTAGCCAATCGCGCGGGTAGTATTTCTATACTCATAGTGTTCCTAACGCAAAAATTGATTAGCTTTGCGGAATATCAAGCTCTTGACCAATAAACAGGGTATTCGATTTTAAGTTGTTGGCCGTTTTTAACTTACTAACGGAGGTATTGTATCTGCTTGCCAAAATACTTAATGATTCACCTGGACGTACTTTGTGTTTAGTCGGAAACTGCGCTTTTAACTTAGCAAATAACGAGTCGTCTGGCGGGTTTTGCATATAGTAATTTTTAATCGAGGTGAAAATTGCTTTTGCTAAGCGCTCTTGATGCTGTGCTGTTTTTAGCATTCGCTCTTCACGCGGGTTCGAAATAAACCCAGTTTCGACCAAAATAGACGGAATATCTGGAGATTTCAATACCGCAAGACTTGCCGCTTGAGGGTGCTTTTTGTGCATTTTAGCAACTTTTTTTAATTCACTAACAACTTCTTGTGCAACACTAAAGCCTGTTTTCATCGAGTGATCCATCGACATATCTAACAGTGCTTGCGCTAAATATTTTTCGCTCGCAGTATCTTTTAATACCCCAGCAGCACCACCTAAAAGCTCGGAATGTTTCTCTTTATCCTCAATCCATTTACCAATTTCTGAATTAGCACGGCGCAGTGAAAGCACCCATACTGACGCACCATTTGGTTGCGGGCTAGTAAAGGCATCGGCATGGATCGACACAAAAAAGTCGGCTTTTTTCTTACGAGCAATGCTGGTTCGGGTGTTTAAATTTACAAAGTAGTCACTGCGGCGCACCATACGCGAGATCATTCCTCGTTCAGCGTCTATCATGCGCTCTAAGCGCTTCGCTATTTGTAGCGTGATATCTTTTTCATAGGTACCTGAGGGGCCAATTGAACCTGGGTCTTCACCACCGTGACCCGCGTCAATAGCAATGACGATATCACGTTCTTGATGAAGCTCTCGTTTTTTCACACTCGTGTTAGTTGAAGCAATCGGTTCTGCATTCGGTGTTTTATCTACAAGGTCAACCACTAAGCGGTGTTTGTATGGTTCGGTAGGCAATAAAGCAAACACAACCGGTTTACTGGCGCGCGCGAGTTCAAAAACAAAACGGACACTTTTACTATCTTTTGGCTTTGAGTAACGCAGTTTTGAAACTATCTGATGCTTTTTAGGAATATTAGGCAAGCTATCTAGCTTATTGGTATTTTTTAAGTCAACCACTAAACGGGCTGGGTTTTTTAGCATAAAATAACTAAAATCAGGCTTCTCGTTCAAATCAAAGACCACACGAGTGCTGTCAGGAGAGGGCCAGACACGTACGCTATTAATTGTATTTTGTGCAAACGCAACTTGGCTTACAACCAAAAACATTAAGATAGTTAATAGTTTAAATGTACAACGACCCATTTTTGCTCATACACCTTTATTTTTATCTGTTTATTATTGCGTGCTCTTCAACTTCTCTACAATCGAATGACCACGCTCTGTTAAACTATTTATTAAAATAGCACGTGCTTCACCTTCATAACGTAATGTAACATCAAGATCTGGCGTGGGTATAAACTCCCCCCCTTTTTCAGGCCACTCTACTACGCAAATAGCGTGTGGGGAAAAATAGTCACGGATCCCCATATACTCAAGCTCTTCAGGGTCACCCAAGCGATATAGATCGAAGTGATAAATATCAGCTTTATCTAACTGGTATGGTTCAACCAGTGTATAAGTTGGACTCTTAACCTTACCTTGATGACCAAAACCTTGCACAATACCACGCGTTAAGGTGGTTTTACCGGCACCTAAGTCTCCATGTAAATAAATCACAGCTCCTTGCTCCATTAATTTTGCAAGTTGCTTGCCCATATTTACCGTTGCGGCTTCATCTGCCAATGCAAAGCCAACACTGTTGGTCATTATTACCTCATGAAATACTTGAAACACATTACTTTATTAATCATACCAGAATATTTTTTTAAGGCGAGAATCAGGCGAACCATGAGTCAGAAACAAAAAAAACCGGCAAGTTGCCGGCTTTTTCAATTTAAAACGATTTACAGACCTAATTTCTTCTCTAGATAGTGAATGTTTGTTCCACCATTTTGGAAGTTTTCATCTGCTAAAATTTTCTTGTGCAGTGGTGTATTCGTCTTAATACCATCAATCACTAATTCGTTCAGTGCATTACGTGAACGGGCAATTGCTACATCACGGTTTTCACCATAACAGATAAGCTTACCAATCATTGAATCGTAATGAGGAGGTACTGTGTAATCTGCATAAATATGGCTGTCCCAACGAATACCTAAACCGCCTGCAGGGTGGAATCGCGTGATTTTACCTGGTGATGGAATAAAGGTTTCTGGGTCTTCTGCATTAATACGGCACTCAATTGCATGACCGCGAATAACCACATCTTCTTGTGTGAATGACAATGGCTGGCCAGCTGCAATCTTTAGTTGTTCTTTGATTAAGTCAACACCAGTCACCATTTCTGTTACTGGGTGCTCAACCTGAATACGTGTGTTCATTTCAATGAAATAGAACTCGCCGTTTTCATATAAGAACTCGAACGTACCTGCACCGCGATAACCAATTTCGATACATGCACGAGTACAGCGGTCGCCGATAAATTTACGCATTTCAGCAGTGATACCTGGCGCTGGCGCTTCTTCAACTACTTTTTGGTGACGACGCTGCATTGAACAATCACGCTCACCTAAATGAACCGCATTACCTTGACCATCGGCAAGTACTTGTACTTCGATATGACGTGGGTTTTCAAGGAATTTCTCCATGTAAACCATGCCATTACCAAAGAACTGTTTCGCTTCTTGCTGAGTAAGAGCAATTGAATCGATTAGTTCTTTTTCACTGCGAACAACACGCATACCACGACCACCGCCGCCGCCTGCTGCTTTAATGATTACAGGGTAACCAATACGCTTAGCTATTTGGATATTACGTTCGCTGTCAGCCGTTAATGGACCATCAGAGCCTGGTACACAAGGCACGCCTGCTTTACGCATTGCTTCAATTGCCGACACTTTGTCGCCCATTAAACGAATAGTGTCACCTTTAGGACCGATGAAAACAAAGCCGCTTTGTTCAACCTGATCTGCGAAATCCGCATTTTCAGATAAGAAACCGTAACCTGGGTGAATCGCAACCGCATCTGTTACTTCTGCCGCAGCAATGATACGTGGAATATCTAGGTAACTTTCAGACGCAGCTGGTTTACCAATACAAATTGTTTCGTCTGCCAGTAACACGTGCTTAAGATCACGGTCTGCCGTTGAGTGCACAGCAACAGTTTTGATCCCAAGCTCTTTGCAGGCGCGCAATACGCGAAGTGCAATTTCACCTCGGTTTGCAATGACTACTTTATCTAACATAGAGTTGGCCTTTTGTTGCGCTATTATTCAATGATGAATAAAGGTTGATCGAATTCTACTGGCTCGCCATTTTCAA
Organism: Pseudoalteromonas sp. L21; assembly: GCF_021728035.1. Classification (NCBI taxonomy): domain Bacteria; kingdom Pseudomonadati; phylum Pseudomonadota; class Gammaproteobacteria; order Alteromonadales; family Pseudoalteromonadaceae; genus Pseudoalteromonas; species Pseudoalteromonas sp. L21. The sequence continues at coordinate 315,652 of NZ_JAKKCV010000005.1, forward strand.
CTAAGATAGCTTTTACTGTGCCTGCTTTATCTGATTCGATTTGGTTCATCATTTTCATTGCTTCAACGATACATAACGTATCGCCAACATTTACTTTTGAGCCTACTTCTACATAAGGTGCTGCTTCAGGAGAAGCTGCTGAGTAGAATGAACCAACCATAGGTGATTTAACTTGGTGACCCGTTGGCGCAGCTGGAGCAGCCGCTTCTGCTGCTGGAGCCTCTGCTACTGGAGCTGGTGCCGCTGCTGGCGCAGGTGCTGCAAACTGTTGAGGTGCATAATGCATTGCAGGACCTGCACTCATATTATTACGGTTAATGCGTACTGACTCTTCACCTTCAGTGATTTCTAATTCAGCAATACCCGATTCTTCTACTAGTTCGATAAGTTTTTTAATCTTGCGAATATCCATTAAACGACCCGCCTGTTAGTTTATTTAAAAATTATTGTGTGTTTTGCAATCGGTTAACAGCAGCTTCCAACGCTACTTTATAACCCATTGCACCTAATCCAATTACAACGCCTTGTGCTACATCCGAAAAATACGAATGATGACGAAATGCCTCACGAGCATGTACATTACTTAAATGCACCTCGTAAAAGGGAACGTCTATACTCAATAATGCATCTCGCAATGCGACGCTGGTATGCGTATAGGCTGCAGGATTGATAATAATTGCATCAACCGCTTGCCAAGCTTGGTGAATACGCTCAATGAGCGCGGCTTCACTATTGCTTTGAAAATGCGCCAAATCAACATTGTGACCAACAGCGACCTTGCTAAGTTCAGCCATAATCTCGTCAAGAGACTGTGTGCCGTACTTTTCAGGCTCTCGCTTGCCAAGCATGTTTAAATTAGGCCCATTTATAACTAAAAGCTTTAATTTTGCAGCCATAATACGCGATATATCCTTTAAGTAACTAGTTTAACTATATTCACTCTAAACCCTTCCTTAACTTAAGGGCTCAAATGAAAAATAGCAACTATTTCTCACGTTAACCACCTATTATAGATATTTCGACGTAAATAGCAGCAAAATACTGGTCTAATCACTACCCAAATAAGTGAAGAGCAGGTATAGCAAGGCACACAACTTCGTTAGGAAAATGCTTTGAGTCTAAACAAAACTAGTTACTCTCAAAAAAAACAATCTAAATGTATTAGATTTGCAAATTGAAAGTGGTATAAAAAACGAAAACGCCACTCGAATGAGTGGCGTTTTAAAATTTCGCTGCAAAGTTACGCTTATTTTGCTGTTTTTCGTACTTTTGCTAAATGCTCAGCAAAATCTTTGGCATTTAAAAAACCTGTTACGCGTTGCTCAACTAACTCATTACCTTGTGTGTCGAAGAATAAAATACTTGGTAAACCAAATACGGTGTACTCTTCCATCAGCTCGATGGTTTTAGCGTCACTTTCAGTTAAATCAACTTGAATCAGTTCAAAATGTGCAAACTCGCTTTGTACAGCTGTATCTGGGAAAGTGTAATGCTCAAACTCTTTACACGCGACACACCAGTCGGCATATAAGTCGACCATCACTAAACGCCCTTCGCTACTTGCCTGAACAATCTCTTCTTTCAATTCAGTTAAATTAGCAACTTGTTTAAAGCCATGTGTTTGCGCTGATGCTCCGGCAACAGAAGCTTGGCTAGGCCAAAAATAATTTTTTGTTAAACTCGCACCAGTAACAACTAATAAAGTTGCAGCAAACCATAATGCAGTTTTTAACTTGCCCTGTGATTGCCCACTTTGCCAATGGTGTAAATACAACGCCGTTGCAAGTGCTAACAATCCTGCCATCAGCCAAATAATGTCAATATCGACAATACGCTCTAGCAGAATAAGCGGCACAACGAGCATGATAAAACCAAACAGGGTTTTTACTTGCTCCATCCAACCACCCGCTTTGGGTAATAGCTTACCGCCTGATGTACCTAACAATAACAAGGGTATGCCCATGCCTAAACTCAGCACATACAAGGTTAAACCACCCACTAGGTAGTCACCGCTTTGTGCTACATATAAAAGTGCTGCCGATAGCGGTGCTGTTGTACACGGTGAGGCTATCAAGCCAGATAAAACCCCCATCATAAAGACGCCAACATAATTACCGCCTTTTTGCTGGTTGCTTACCTGTGTGAGCTTATTCATCATGCCACTTGGCAGCTTAATTTCGTACCAACCAAACATCGACATTGCTAAAAGTACAAATAAAATACTAAAGCTAATAAGCACTGTCGGGTGTTGTAAATACCCTTGCACTTGGCCACCCAGTGACGCAACCACTAACCCTAATGCAGCGTATGTGACGGCCATGCCTTGCACATAAACAAACGACAACGAAAACGCCTTTTTGGTTGATAGGTTTTGCTGACCCGCGATCAAGCTAGACAAAATAGGGAACATCGGAAATACACAAGGTGTAAACGCAAGGCCAATCCCCACTAAAAAGAAAATAACGAGATTGGTAAGTAGTCCTTGTGATGCCAATTTATCAGTATAAGATTGCTCTTGAGCTGGCTTGGCGCTCTCATCAATAGTCGTTTGGTTTACAGTCGGTGACTCAGCATTTACACCTAATGCAGCTAAGGCGTTACTTGTTGACGCATTGTCTGAAACTTGTTCACCAGCAATCACAGATAGGGGAATAGTACGCACTTCTGGTGGATAACAAAGCCCCGCTTCAGCGCAGCCCTGAAAACGTACTTTTACAACCGCTCCCTCAGTAACATTATTGACTTTATTGATAATACTGAGAGAATTAAAAAATACCTCAGTCTTTCCAAAGAACTCATCTTCGATGATGACTCCCTCACCCAGATCAGGCGTTTCAATGTCAGCGCCTTTTGCGATAATTTCAATTTTCTTTTTATACAAATAGTAATCTGGCGCAATATCCCAACCAATAAATAACGTTTTGCCTTGCTGATCAAAGTCAAAAACAAATGCTTGATCAACGGGTAAAAAGGTTTGCTCAGCGGGTTGCTGTAACAAGTTTCCGAGTAAGTTGCTATTACTTGCACTGGCTGGCATTAGCCATAGCGCACAGAGTAATAAAAAGAACGATCGCATTAACTGAGTACCTCATCCATCCAATTAAAATAGGCTAAATTGCCTGTAGCAACATCAACGACCTGAATTTCAGGTATCTCATAACTATGCAACTTCTTGATAGTTTGGATCACCTCATTCATTTTTTCTGACTTAGTTTTAATAAGTAACTTGCTTTCTGTTTCACTCGTTACCTCACCTTCCCACATGTAAATGGACTCAACAGTTGGCAAAATGTTCACACACGCAGCGAGTTTCTCTTTCACTAAATGTTGTGCTAACTGACGAGCCTCTGCTTCATTTGCGCAGGTCGTAAAAATAAGTCGAAAATGCGTTGTCATAAGGAACCTTTATTTGATTACTTGAGTCGCACCATAGTAGCCGATAGCGGATACAATGTGTAGCGGCGACAGTGATCCATGGTTCCACCTTGAAAAAAGACCTGTTCACCCTTATTTATATTTCATTGACTCGTAAGAGTGGCATTTTTAGAGAGTGTTATGTTTAGATTTTTGTTTTTATTATTTATTTTAGTGCCCATCGTGGAGATTGCTTTACTCATCCAAGTGAGTGAAGTGATCGGCGGCTTTGCCACCATAGCACTTGTGATTGTGACCGCCCTAGTTGGCGCGAAATTAGTGAAGCAACAAGGTATAGGCGCCATTCAAAACGTTCAATTACAGATGGCACAAGGACAAATGCCAGCAAAAGAGTTATTTACTGGATTATGTGTGATTATTGCCGGTGTTTTACTCGTTACACCTGGCATCATGACTGATGTTTTTGGCTTTTTATTGCTAACACCTGCTATTCGTAACAAGCTTGCTGCAAGCCTTGCGAGTCAAGCAACGGTGCGTATGAGTTCACAAGCAAATCACAGCTCTGCTCACTTTCAATATCACAGCAAAACCCCACAACATGAAGAGCCAACTCACCAACCAACAACGATTGATGGTGAGTATGAAAGAAAAGATTAAAATTTTTTAATTTTTATACTTGGATTTTTTTAAGCCACCCCCATTATTGAAGGCAATGAAATGCATCGGGTGGCTCAACCTCCCCTGCAAAATACACGATTTTTTCTGTACTGTTCAGAAACTGTTAGGAGAACTAAATAAATGAACATTCGCCCTTTACATGATCGCGTCATCGTTAAGCGTCTAGAAGAAGAAACTAAGTCTGCTGGCGGTATTGTATTAACTGGCTCTGCAGCTGAAAAATCAACGCGCGGAGAAGTAATCGCTGTTGGTAATGGCCGTATTTTAGACAACGGTGAAGTAAGAGCTCTAGAAGTAAAAGCTGGTGACACAGTGCTATTCGGCTCATACGTTGAAAAAACTGAAAAGATCGAAGGTCAAGAGTACCTGATCATGCGTGAAGACAACATTCTAGGCATTGTAGGCTAATCCTACTTTTCGTTTAGCAACCCGTTTATAGAATTTAAGAGGAATTTAATCATGGCAGCAAAAGAAGTACTTTTTGCAGGTGACGCACGTGGCAAAATGCTAACTGGCGTAAATATTTTAGCAAACGCAGTGAAAGTAACTTTAGGTCCTAAAGGCCGTAACGTTGTATTAGATAAATCATTCGGCGCGCCAGTCATCACCAAAGATGGTGTATCTGTCGCTAAAGAGATCGAGCTTGAAGACAAGTTCGAAAACATGGGCGCACAAATGGTTAAAGAAGTAGCGTCTAAAGCGAATGACGCAGCAGGTGACGGTACAACAACTGCAACAGTATTAGCGCAAGCTATCGTAAACGAAGGCTTAAAAGCGGTTGCAGCGGGTATGAACCCTATGGACCTTAAGCGCGGTATCGACAAAGCGGTCATTGCAGCAGTTGAAGAACTTAAAGCGCTTTCTGTTCCATGTGCTGATACAAAAGCGATTGCACAAGTAGGTACTATTTCAGCTAACTCTGATAAAGAAATCGGTGACATCATTGCACAAGCAATGGAAAAAGTGGGCCGTGATTCAGGCGTTATCACTGTTGAAGAAGGTCAGTCGTTAGAAAACGAACTAGACGTAGTGGAAGGTATGCAGTTTGACCGTGGTTACCTATCTCCTTACTTCATCAACAACGCTGAAAAAGGTGCAGTAGAGCTAGACAACCCTTACATTCTACTTGTAGACAAAAAAGTATCTAACATTCGTGAGCTACTACCTACATTAGAAGCGGTTGCTAAAGCGAGTAAGCCATTACTTATCATTGCTGAAGACCTTGAAGGTGAAGCACTTGCAACACTTGTTGTAAATAACATGCGTGGTATCGTTAAAGTGTCTGCGGTTAAAGCACCAGGTTTTGGCGACCGTCGTAAAGCAATGCTACAAGACATCGCAGTATTAACCGGTGGTACTGTCATTTCTGAAGAAATCGGTTTAGAGCTTGAAAAAGCAACTATCGAAGATCTAGGTACAGCGAAGCGCGTTGTGATCACCAAAGATGACACAACGATCATCGACGGTGCAGGTGAAGAAGACGGCATCAATGGTCGTGTTGCACAAATCAAAGCACAAATCGAAGAAGCGACGTCTGACTACGATAAAGAGAAACTACAAGAGCGTATGGCTAAACTAGCTGGCGGTGTTGCAGTAATCAAAGTTGGCGCAGCGACTGAAATCGAAATGAAAGAGAAGAAAGACCGTGTTGAAGATGCACTACACGCAACTCGCGCAGCGGTTGAAGAAGGTGTAGTACCGGGTGGTGGTGTTGCACTAGTACGCGCAGCAAGCAAACTTGCTGAACTACTTGGTGACAATGAAGACCAAAGCCACGGTATTAAAGTTGCACTACGTGCGATGGAAGCACCACTTCGTCAAATCGTGACTAACGCAGGTGACGAAGCATCTGTTGTTGTTAACTCTGTAAAAGGTGGTGAAGGTAACTACGGTTACAATGCAGCATCTGGTGAGTACAACGACATGATTGAAATGGGTATCTTAGACCCAACTAAAGTAACGCGTTCTGCACTACAGTACGCAGCTTCAATCGCGGGTCTTATGATCACAACTGAAGCAATGGTTGCTGAGATCCCGAAAGATGAGCCAGCTGCTCCAGATATGGGCGGTATGGGCGGCATGGGTGGTATGGGCGGCATGATGTGATAAACATCCCTTCCTAAGCGCTTTGCTTTAAAAACCCAGCTTCGGCTGGGTTTTTGCTTTTTATTTTAAAACAATCACTTGCTAGTATGATAAGCGATTTAAAATAAGCGCAGCTTAGTTATCACTCACCTACTAAAGTCTTAAATTTCTATTTTACATACTTGTACCTAAGTATATACTGGTCAAAGTACGTCACACATGCACTAAAAAAGCCTTCAGGATAATAATGGATTCAGCTGTATTACACGCCACCGAAATAATTAGAGATAGCAGTCAACTTAACATTCATACTTTTATAAAAAAGAGTACCGACCCGCTTCACTCTCATGTAGAAAAACAACTCGGTGCGGTATTGTTCGATAAAAATATGACGCAGCAATCGTATTTAAACATTTTAATCGCGATGCGTAATAGCTATTCAATAATGGAGCACTCTGTATCAGCTTATGGTGCCACTCAGCAACTGCTTATTGGCCGCAGTAAGCTTGGTTGGTTAGATCAAGATATTGCTTATTTACAGGCATCCCAAAAAGCCTCATCTGCTAATTTAAACAAGCACGTTGATCTAAATAATATCCATAACGTATCACAAGCATTCGGAATGATGTATGTAATGGAGGGTGCCACTATGGGTGGGGGTCACATATTTAAAGCGCTTAAAAAGCACAATTGGATAAATGAGCTTGAAGGGATCCGCTTTTTTTATAGTTATGGCGATCTCAGAGGTGAAAAGTGGGCTCAATATATACAAGCACTAAAACAGTATCATAACCATAATCCACATTCGGCTGATGATATTTTATTGGGAGCGAACACCGCATTTAGCGTAATCTCTCAATCACTTGGAGATATAAATTGAGCAACAAGTTTGAAGTCTCATTAGATAATTGCCATAAAGAACCCATTCATATTCCAGGCTCTATTCAACCGCATGGCTACTTGCTTGTTGTTGACCCTCAAACACTCAAAGTATACTATTTCAGCGAAAACATTTTAGCACTTTTAAATACACAAAAAGAGCGCTTATTAGGCTCGCATATCAGAGATATTTTTGAACCGAGTACATCCAACATCATCGAGAGGAATAAAGCTGAGCGAGACTTCCATACTATTAACCCCCTTACCATTGAAATAAAAGGCAAATCGGACGACACCTCGATTAAAGGGGCTATTTCTCGTAACGATGAATACCTACTAATTGAACTTGAGTTTAATAAAAAGAAAGAGCACTCAAGTTTCGACCCTATGAATTACTTGATGAAACAATCACTTCATTTGATTGCGGATTCAAAAGAGCTAAGCTCATCATACGACACGGCGGTAAAAGAGGTTCGCAACTTAACCGGCTTTGATCGCGTGATGCTCTATCAGTTTGATCATGAATATAATGGTCAGGTCGTGGCAGAAGCCAAAAAAGATGAGTTAAACTCATTTTTACACCAACACTTTCCTGAGTCAGATATTCCAAAACAGGCGCGTGCTTTATACTTACGTAACCCTATTCGGTTACTTGCCGATGTAGATGCTGAGGTATCACCTATTTACCCACAAGATAAGCCGGTAGATTTAAGCACGTGTATAATAAGAAGTGTATCCCCTATCCATTGCCAATACTTGCGCAACATGGGGGTTAAAGCATCAATGTCCATCAGTATTATTATTGCTGGTAAATTATGGGGACTGATTGCTTGCCACCATTATTCAAGTCATGTTGTTCCATTTGAAGCACGCCAAGTTGCGCAATATATGGGCTTGATGCTGTCTTATATTATCTCACTGAAAACACAATCAGTTGAAGCAATTCAAGAGGCCAATGCCACTTCAATCAGTGCAGAAATAGCTGAGCACATGTCTGAAGAGGTCTTTTTTATTGATGGTTTACGCAAACAAGCCCCTGCTCTGCTTAGCATGCTAAACGCAGATGGCGTTGCATGGCGACTAGAAAAAGACATTGAAAGTTTTGGTGATGTGCCCGCAAACGATGATATTAATGATTTGTTTGAATGGATAAAAGAACACCATCTAGAAGATGAGTTACTTTATCATAATCATCATTTATCTAATGAGCATGCTGACTTTAATAAGTTTGCTAATGTGGCCAGTGGCGTGCTTGCTATGCCCATCTCTACGAATGAAAACCTATTTATTATGTGGTTTCGTAAAGAGGTCATTGAAACAAAGAATTGGGGAGGGAAACCCGAAAAAATAATTGAGTTTCTTGATGACGGTAGTCATCGCCTGATGCCTCGCAGCTCGTTCCGCTTATGGCAAGAAAATGTTCGCAATAAGTGCACTCCTTGGAAAGCCAACGAAATCTCTTGCGCGTTAAAGTTTCGCAATCATTTGATTAATCATGTAATCGAAAAGTCAGAGCGACTTAAAAAGCTAAACAACGTGTTAGAAACTAAAGTGAATGAGCGAACCGTCGCTTTAAAAGCGGAAATACTCACCCGACAACAAGCCGAGCTTGACCTTGAAATCGCGCTTAGAACCGCTGAAGAGTCTAACAAAGAGTTGGAACGTTTTGCTTTTGTTGCGTCTCATGATTTACAAGAGCCGTTACGTAAAATCCAAATGTTCGGTGATCGCCTGCAAAACTCTAAAGAACAGATTGGAGAAAGAAACGCTTCGTATATCTCACGTATGATGGACTCTGCTGAAAGAATGCAAAAACTCATCAAAGGGGTACTGAGCTTTTCTAGGATCAATCGAAAAGGTGAAGATTTTCGTCGCTTCTCAGCACAAGATATTTTAGATGATATTCTTGATGACCTTGAGCTAATTATAGCTGACAAGTCAGCGGTGTTTCACATCGAAGAGGTTGGTGAGATTTATGGCGACAAACGACAAATCCAGCGTTTGTTTCAAAACTTAATTCTCAATGCACTTAAGTTTAGCCACCCAAATCAGCCACCCATTATAGAAATTAAGTTAGTTGAGCGAACAGATGAGCATATTGTTATCGCTGTTGTTGATAACGGAATTGGCTTCAATAGCGAGTTTAAAGACAGAATATTTAACCTTTTTGAACGGGTTCACTCTAAACATGCCTACGAAGGAACAGGCCTAGGCTTAGCAATTTGTAAGAAAATAGTTGAACGTCATTATGGTTCAATTACAGCACAAGCGAGTATCAATGAAGGCGCGCAATTTTACGTTACTTTGCCGCTAAAAGAAGTAGAGTTAACTCAACTTTAGTATTTTACCGCTACGTTTGTGGCGGTAAAACTCTACTAATATGCTCTTTTAGTTGTCTAATTTCATTTTCAATGGACTGAAAACGTTGATTCTGAATATAGGACTCCTGATCAGTTATAGAGCTTATCTTTGCCTTAACATGCCAGATCTCTAAAATATCATCTCCCTGAATAGAGTATGTTTTGTATTCAGGGTTATCACTCTTAAATAAGTAACTGATAGGGTTTGTGTCATGACGGAACAGGCGCTTAGCAATAATGCCATCCTTAGTGACAACAACGCAAACAGAACCGTTTTCTAACTGTGTAATGTCTTTAACTTGCTCAGTGATAACCGTTTCTCTCGGCCGAATAGTGGGTAACATGCTGTCGCCTTCTACTTCAAAGAGTCGATAGTTACCATTTTCAAATCCTGGAATTTTATAGACATCTAAGGTTTTGATGTAACCTTCATCATTGCATTGATCTATATAACCAGCATGAGCCTCTTCCTTTACAAGTGGAATGAATGAAGTCCCTAAGACTTTTTGATAGCTCTGAAAATGTGAATCATCATACCCCTCTATTCCCAAAATAAGCCAATTGCAGTCAACATTAAACACTTGGCTGATTTTAGTAATCGTACTGAGAGATAAGGTCGACTTGCCAGATTCTAATTGCGATAAAGCACCTTGAGTTATGCCTATTTTATCCGCAAACTCTTGTTGAGAAAGGTTCAATTTTTCGCGTAGAGCTGTCACTCTATTTGTACTAGTGTTATTTAATATCATCGTGTTATTAATAAACTTATGTTTGTATTATAGGTATAAGCAAGTTAATATAACACTTGCTTAGCTAAAGTATATACTACTCGAGTAACTAATTATTTAATTTGTTGTTTTTTATGAAAAAGTAGCTACATAACACAGATAAGCCACATTCTATAAATTCAGGGGTTGCCAATGTTTAACGACAAATTATTTACTAAAAAATTACGCTCTGTGAGCTATATTTTAGTTGCTGATGATGATCTTGATGATCAAGAGCTCATCCGTGATGCCCTTGTTGAAAACAATGTCGACGAAAATAAAATTCAATTTGTCGATGACGGCATGCAATTACTTGAGTCACTTGATAAAAATAAAATTTTACCAAGTCTAATTTTATTAGATTTAAACATGCCAAGAAAGGGCGGAAAAGAAGCATTAGTTGAGCTAAAAAAATCGGAGCGTTATCGTCATATTCCGATTATTATTTTTACAACCTCTGACTCAGAAATTGATATTAAGCAATGTTACAGCTTAGGTACGAATGCTTTTATGACCAAGCCATCCAGTTATTTTGATTTAGTTGAATCAATGAAAATGTTAACTCAATATTGGCTTGTTCAAGCTAGGATTGTGTTAGACTGAGCCGAAAGTTTTTTCGGCTTAGCAGTTAAAATCATCGTTACTCGCCAATTCCTTAATCAACTGCCTTACAACGCTAAATAAGTCACTGGGTAACATCCCACGCTCTCCTTCAGCCTTTGCTAAAATATCACCCGCTTTTGCGTGCAAGGTAACACCTAAAGTGGCCGCTTGCGTTGTATTAATCCCCTGTGCAAGCAGCCCAGCAATAATGCCGGTCAGAACATCACCACTGCCACCAACAGCAAGTGCAGGGTTACCATCTGTACACACCCATACTTGGTTTTTGTTAGCCATTAAGGTTCCTGCTCCTTTTAGAACACAGGTTGGTGTGTAGCTATGTGCAAGCTCACTTACCGCAGCAAAGCGATTTGCTTCAACATCACTTGCTTTACAGTTAAGCAAACGGGCGGCTTCACCAGGATGTGGGGTGATCACCGAATTGACAATTGGAAATGAAGAGGCGTGCTGAGCCAACAATGTAAGTGCATCTGCATCAATTACCAAAGGCTTGTTATGCGTAAAACAATACTGCATAACCGTTTCAAAGACCTCTTCTGACCAAGTATCCAAACCAAGTCCTGGGCCTATTGCAATACAACTTGCCCACTCAAGTGCAGCAGTTAAGTTTGCTGCACTCACCATCAGCTCTGGCCTGCCAATACTCACACTAAGCACAGATTCTGAATGCGTGAACACTTTGACCATACCCGCACCAGTACGCAGAGCTGCTTCTGCCGTTAAACGAATTGCTCCTGCAGTGCCCGTATTGCCACCGACACATAGTAATTTGCCATGACTCGTTTTATGACTGTTGTTATCTCTGGCAGGCAATGCATCAACTGTTTGATAGCTAATAAGCGCTGCCGTTGGCTCTGTAAGCTTTAAAAAGGCCTCACCAATACCTAAGTCGGTAAATTCACATACACCAGCTTGTGCTCTTCCTTGCCCCGTAACAAGACCTTGCTTAATCCCAACAAAGGTAACAGTAACAAGTGCCTTAATCGCAACACCTAATATTGAGCCAGTATCAGCATGAATACCTGAGGGCAGGTCTATCGCAATTATTGGGGCACGGCTACTATTCGCTAATTGAATAAGTTGGCTAAACGGCGTGCGAACTTCGTTTTGAATACCCGTACCAAGTAAACCATCAACGATGACATCGGCTTGATCGAATGCGCTTAAACTCTTCGTAATTGTACCACCAGCATCAAACCACGCTTGTTGAGCAGTGAGTGCATCGCCTTTTAATGGCTTGTCAGGCAAAGCGGCGATCACTGTCACCTGCTTACCCGCTTGTTTTGCTAATCGGGCAACCACATAGCCATCACCGGCGTTATTACCCACACCGACTAATACCACGTACCTGCTAGCATTAGGAAAATAAGCACACGTATGGTCAAAAACGGCCTTTCCTGCGCGTTCCATCAATTCATAAAGTGTTACTGCGCTTGTTGTAGCAGCAAGCCCTTCATTTTTGCGGACTTGCTCTGCAAGAAATACAGAATGAGAGAGATTAACTGTCATAGTTGTCCTTAACAGAGGCTTTTTATCAGCATATAAGTCCTTAAAAGCGCAGTCAATTCAGTGCTCTATTTGAAGCATAAAAAAACGGCGTATAAGCTAGCTTATACGCCGTTTTTAATTCTTCCTGTCACTTACTCTGTATCAGGTAAATTACGACCGTAGAAGATTTCTTGCATCTCACGGGTTAATTTAGAATAGATAACTTCTTCTTCTTCTTCAGAAAGATCGGCTGTAGAAACCCCGAATAGATAAGTATTCAAGTCAGTTTCTTTTAACATCATCTTGGTGTGGAACAAGTTCTCTTGATACACGTTTACGTCCATCATTTGGTACGCTTCTTTTGTATCTTCAGTCATGTAGTTCTGAATTGAGTTAATCGCGTGATCGATATAGTGCTTAACGCCATCTACGTCACGGGTAAAACCACGTACACGGTAGTCAATTGTTACAACATCAGACTCTAGGCTGTGGATTAAGAAGTTTAACGCTTTTAATGGCGAAATAATGCCACAGGTTGATACTTCGATATCGGCACGGAACGTACAAATACCGTCATCAGGGTGAGCTTCTGGGTATGTATGAACACAGATGTGGCTCTTATCTAAGTGTGCTACAACCGTTTCAGGAAGAGGCCCTGGCGCTTCATCAACGTCATACGTTGTTTGTTGCTCAATTGGCTCTTCAGAAATCAAAATTGTTACACTGGCACCTTGCGGATCATAATCTTGGCGAGAAACATTCAAAATGTTTGCACCAATAATATCCACAACTTCACCTAAAATATCGGTAAGGCGATCAGCACTGTACTGTTCGTCGATATATTCAATGTATTCTTTACGTTGTTGTTCCGTCTTTGCGTAACAAATATCGTAAATACTAAAGCTTAAGCTCTTAGTTAAGTTATTAAAGCCATGAAGCTTAATTTTATCGAAGGGTTTATTCATGCTAAACCAACCTTAAAACGAGTGAAACCTGCACCAGCAGAAATAAAAGTTCGCGGATTTTATACGAATTTTCTGCTCGGAAAAAGCGTTATTTTACCTGTTCTTGCACAACTTCATGGCTGTGAGTGATTTCTACTGTTTTATCAAGCATTAAGGCTACCGAACAATACTTTTCAGCAGACAGTTGAACAGCACGGGCAAGGTGTTTTTCAGAGACATTATCGCCAGTAACCACAAAGTGTAGATTAATCTTAGTAAACACGCGAGGGGCTGACTCAGCACGCTCAGCAGTTAACTTTACGTGTACATCACTAAACGACTGTTTGGCTTTTTTAAGGATGCTTACTACATCAACAGATGAGCAACAACCCGCTGACATTAGCACCATTTCCATTGGACTTGGTGCAGCACTGTCACTACCCGCATCAAAAACTACATTGTGGCCTGAATTTGAAAGGCCGATAAACGTATCACCTTCTACCCATTTTACATTCGCTTGCATATGTTTTATCTCTTACAATTATTTTTGTTTGATTGTAAGCAAGTCACACTGATATGCAATCGAAAAACGATATTAGGCTTTGAAAGGTTATGCGCTCTCTATTACGGCATTGTCGAACAAGTTTTTCACAAGGCCTGCAAACTCATCAATAAACGCATGCTGCTCAACAGTGACGGGTTGATTAGTTACACTACTGAGTACTTCTTGTAAGTCATACACAATACCGTCAACTTCACGAACTATTTGACTTCGCTGTTCGGTGTTTAGCTCTGTATGTTGTTCACAAAGAAGCATCACATTCTCAGCAATAACATCTTCAATTAACTCTAAAACGGTAGGAGCTCCTGGTTTTATTTGACCAGGCTTCTCAAATAGCGCTAAATTTTGAGTGAGATACATGACGAGATCATCGTATCCTTGCCTATCTAAAACCATACCACTGTACACCTAATAAAATTTATAACTCTATTGATTTAAGCAGAAAGCGCTTTTAATTGCTACCTTTGCTATAAAGCTAATACAAAAAAAGCAGCCTAGGCTGCTTTTTTCAATTATAAGTACCGATTAATCAATTTTTAGACCTGGGCTTAAGGTAGCCGGCATCGCTACTTTTTCTAGCTCAACCGAAGCAACTGGATAAGCACAGTAATCGGCCGCATAGTAGGCACTCGCTCTATGATTACCCGACGCGCCAATACCACCAAATGGTGCAGCACTTGATGCGCCCGTGATTGGTCGGTTCCAGTTCACAATACCAGCACGAATACGACGTAAGAAGTGGTCGTAATCTGCTGCGCTGTCGCTTAATAAGCCCGCAGATAAGCCAAAGCTTGTGTCATTCGCTTTATCAATAGCAGCATCAAAGTCTGTAAAGCGGAATACTTTAAGTAGTGGTCCAAAGTGTTCTTCATCTGGGAAGTTAGCTACATTTGTACACTCTAAGATACCCGGTGTTACAAAGCCGGTATTTTCTTTGTGCGTTAGCTCAACTAGCACCTCAGCGCCAAGCTCAACAAGTTGTTGTTGCGCAGCAGCCATACCGGCAGCAGCCGCTGCTGAAATCATCGAGCCCATGAAAGGTTGGTCTTCAGCGTCGTAGTCACCCACTTTAATCGCTTTAGTCGCCTTAATAAGACCTGCAAGGATTGCATCACCCTGCTCACCTGTTGGTAAAAACAGCTTACGCGCACACGTACAACGCTGACCTGTAGAGATAAACGCTGATTGAATAATATCGTGAATAGCTGCTTTTGTATCTGCAACATCAGTAACGATTAGCGGGTTGTTACCGCCCATCTCTAACGCTAAGATTTTACCAGGTTGACCTGCAAACTGTTCATGTAAAATGTGACCTGTGCGTGAAGAGCCCGTAAAGAATAAGCCATCGATACCTTTATGAGACGCAAGTGCTTTACCGGTTTCAACTTCACCTTGCACAAGGTTAATTACGCCCGCAGGAAGACCCGCCTTTTGCCATAACTTTAAGGTTAACTCAGCAACTGCTGGTGTTAGCTCAGAGGGTTTAAATACCACGGTATTACCCGCTAAAAGCGCTGGCACAATATGCCCATTTGGTAAGTGACCTGGGAAATTATAAGGGCCAAACACTGCTACAACACCATGAGGCTTGTGGCGGATCATCGCACGGCCCTGTGGCATTGGGTTTTCAACATCACCTGTACGCTCTAAAAATGCTTTTTCAGAGATAGCGATTTTACCCACCATAGCACCTGCTTCAGTGCGTGTTTCCCAAAGTGGTTTACCGGTTTCTTGTGCGATAGCAACCGCTAATTCTTCGCTGTGCTCTTTAAGTGTTTCTGCGAATGTTTTTACAATCGCTAAACGCGCTGCAAATGATTTGTCAGCCCAGCTGTAGAATGCTTCACGCGCAGCACTAACTGCGCTGTCTACTTGTTCGGCAGTTGCTGTGTTTGCTTGCCAAATAACGTCGTTGTTTGCAGGGTTTACAGATTGAAATGCATGACCAAGGCCTGCTTGCCATTGACCATTAATAAATTGCGCTGCATGCGTCATGACTGTCTCTCCTAAATTCTAAAGTGCGGCAACTGATACACTGTCACCCACATTAAGGTGTAGTGCTTTTGCAAGTTCTGCTGATAATGTGATTGTATCTGCATCACATGGCAAATTAACTTGCGCTACAGTCGCTCTAAAATCGACAAGTTTATCGTTTGCTATCAGTGCGGTAGTTTCACCTTGGCATTCACCAATTTCCACGCTAAGTGTTTTAGCATTACGAATGGTAGCGATATTATCTACCTTTGCTTCCACTGTCGGACCGGCATCAAAAATATCCACATAACCATTAAAGGTAAACCCTTCACTTTTAAGCAGTTCAATGGCTGGACGTGTGTTGTCGTGCACTTGTCCAATAACTGCTTGTGCGTCTTTGCTAAGTAAGTTGACGTAAATTGGATATTTAGGCATTAACTCAGCAATAAAGACTTTCTGACCAATACCTGTTAAGTAATCGGCAGTCGGAAAATCCATTGAAAAAAAGTGCTCTTCTAACCATTGCCAGAATGGGCTTTCACCATTTTCGTCTGAGACACCGCGCATCTCTGCAATAACAGTTTCTGCAAAACGTTGCTTATGTTGATTAATAAACATAAAACGCGCTTTTGAAAGCAGCTTACCGTTATTATTTTTACGGTAGCCATCTTTTAAAAACAAAGTACAAAGCTCTGTCGCACCCGTGTAGTCATTACATAACGTAAGAATATCAACCGCTTTGTAAACATTAAGTGTGCGCGATGAATGAATTGCCTTGCTTAAATGATAGTGATAAAACGCATCATCCAAGCCAACCGCTGCTTCGATACCTGAGGTACCAACCACTTCACCGGTTTCGCTATCTTCAAGAACAAACAAGTAACCTTCATCACCTGGTTGCGATGCAGCTTTAGCAAACGAGCTTACAGAGTGATCAATTTTCTTTTGTAACAACTCTTCATTATTAGGCAAAGACGTAAAGCCATGGCCTGATTCATCAGCAATTTTTACTAATGCTGAAAAGTCGTTTTGCTGGATTGGGCGAAGGATCATCATGAGTCCGCTTGCTCCCTTATAAATAACGGTAAATAAGAAATGTGGGCAAGCAAATACTTGCCCTGAAATGACAGTTGGATAATTAGCCGTTTACGACTTTAGCCACTGCTTTTTCGAAACGAGCCATACCTTCGCGGATATCAGCTTCTGGAATAACAAGTGACGGTGTGAAACGAACAACATCTGCACCAGCAACTAAAGACATAACGCCTTCTTCTGTGCCTGCAACTAGGAATTCTTTTGCACGACCTTTAAATTGCTCAGTAACAACAGCACCAATTAAAAGGCCTTCGCCACGAATTTCAGTGAATACATTGTACTTGTCGTTAATATTCGTTAGTAGCTCACGGAATAATGCTGACTTTTCTTTAACGCCATTAAGTACTTCTGGTGTGTTTACTGTATCAAACGCTGCTTCTGCTACTGCACACGCAAGTGGGTTACCGCCATAAGTAGAACCATGTGTACCTACTTTTAAGTGCTTAGCGATATCAGTTGTCGTGATCATCGCACCGATTGGGAAACCACCACCTAACGCTTTTGCAGTCGTTAAGATATCTGGTGTTACATTAAGACCTTGGTACGCGTATAGCTCACCCGTACGGCCAACACCTGTTTGTACTTCATCAAAGATAAGTAGTGCATTATGCTTAGTACATAACTCACGAACACCTTCAACAAACTCCGCTGTTGGCGAAATAATACCGCCTTCACCTTGCAGAGGCTCCATCATTACAGCGCACGTTTTGTCTGAGATAAGCGCTTCAAATGCTGCTAAATCGTTGTAATCACAGTGAACAATGTCACCCGGCTTTGGACCAAAACCATCAGAGTATGCGGCTTGACCGCCTACCGTTACTGTGAAGAAGGTACGGCCGTGGAAGCCTTTGTTGAATGAGATAATTTGTGACTTTTGCTCACCATAGTTATCAAGGGCAAAACGACGTGCTAATTTAAGCGCCGCTTCATTTGCTTCTGCACCCGAGTTAGCAAAATACACTTTTTCTGCAAACGTAGCGTCAGTCAGTTTTTTAGCAAGACGCAGTGCAGGCTCATTGGTCATTACATTTGATAGATGCCAAATTTTCTCGCCTTGCTCTTTTAATGCATTTACTAGAGCTGGGTGACAGTGGCCAAGACAGTTAACAGCAATACCACCTGCAAAGTCGATAAACTCACGACCTTCTTGGTCCCACACGCGAGAGCCTTCGCCTCGAACAGGAATAACACTTGATGGTGCGTAGTTTGGAACCATTACTTGATCAAATAATTCGCGATTGACTGTCATTTTATATCCTCATAATTGTAAGCACACACAGAGTAAGCTGGCACTAGCAAGTAAAAAACAAGCCCTTTTAATGAGCCGATTGAGCTTAGCGCAAAATCACCAAAATTACTCTTTGGTTCAATTTTCATTCATCCATTATTTCAGAAAATTTTCCATCTGTCTCTTAGAAAACTTTCATGCAGCCCTTGAAAATAAAGGGCTTGAGATATTTTTTCATAGATAGTGAATAAGTATTTGAAAGTGATTTTATAAGTAAATTACAAGAATAAGGCGCGATACTAGGAGGGCAAGCTTATATAGATTAGCAAAACATTGTTGATGAATTGAGCTCAACTATGAATGAATAGTCGCAAAAAAAATGTTAATTTTTTTAATTGATTTTGATATTGAAATTCTCAAAATTGCATTTAGCCAGATGTTTGAGCTCTGTTTGAGTAAAACCAAAATACGTAAACCAAGACTGGATTTCGTCTTTTTCAACTAATTGATGTTCGTTCAAGCTCAAAAATTGTGCATAACATCGTGCTTTTAAAATAACACGAGTTAAAGGTAAGCTTTCATCGCTAATCGGATGTGACGAGATAAGTTGCTCCATGACCGCTTTGAAAGGCAGGTAACGAAAAGCCATTTGCTCAATCACCTTAGCAGTAATCGTCATTGATAACTTACTCAACAAAGAGCTTAAAAATAATGGGTCAGGTTTAAGTTCAAGCAAAGCGGTATGAAGATCCTTATTCTGCTCTTCACGTGCCATAGTCACTTTACGTTGCCACACACGTTCGAATGTACGCAAGTACAACCTTACCAAGGCAATCTTGCCTACATCCATTAGCATGCCAAGGGTAAATGCGTGTTCTTCATTTACATCATTCAACTTTGCAATCTCTTGCGCTGCAATCGCACACGCCATCGAGTTGTCGCGTAAACGACGCTTTAACAATGGAAATGGTTCAGTGCTATGAGGCATCCAATGACGTACAGCAAACGTAGGAACAACAAACTTTAAGTTATCCAGCCCAATATAACGTAGTGCTAATAACGGGTTATCGACCTTAACTGATGTATTTTTACTGCGTTGCTTACGATAAAAAGGCAAATTAACAAGCGCGACCAACTCTCGTCCTAACCATGATAAGTCTTGTACCAAAGGCTCAATTCGCCCTACAGAAGCCGACTTTACAGCGAGGATATCAATAATTGCTGGAACAGCATCCTGTATGCCAATTGTTTCATGGATAACAGAATCAATATCCTCAAGCTGCTTGTTCATTGCCGTTTCGATAACTTGATGTAATTGTTTACTCGCTTGTGCGCGGTATTTATGATGAGCCGTACTGGATTTTTGGCGCTTCTTATGGGCGGCAACTTCCACCTCTAGTAAAGTGCGTTGCTCGATTTTTTCACCATAGTCAATTTCAAGTGTATGAATATAACCAATTTGACGTTGTGCAAAACTATGGCCAAGCAATAAATCATGCGCGCGCTCGTCAAGCATCATTGCAATCCTTTGTTGGCGATCTTGTTCAGTTATTTGCACAGGCGTTTTTTCGTTCATAATTGTTAATTCAATAAACTTAAGATTAGAAGCGAGTTAAAAAGTTAGCAAGTAGTTCAAGCCCCTGCTCTGTCAAAATTGCCTCGGGGTGAAACTGAACCCCTTCAAGCGCTAAGTTACGATGCATTAAGCCCATAATCTCGTCTAAATCATGGTTTACTTCAGTCCATGCGGTAACCGTCAATTCATTGGGTAATGTTTGCTTATCAACAACCAAAGAGTGGTAACGACACACACGAAGCGGGTTTTCAAGCCCAGTAAAAACACCTTGGTTGGTATGCTGAATAACGGATGTTTTACCATGCATCACCTGCTTGGCCCGAATAATCTTTGCTCCTAGAGCTTGTGCAATAGATTGATGACCAAGACAAATTCCCAAAATTGGCAACTGGCCTCTTAATTGTTCAACAACCTCAAGTGAAATACCCGCTTCGTTGGGAGAGCAAGGTCCTGGTGAAAGCACAATGTGCTCAGGCTTGAGCTGCTTGATTTCAGCAATACTGATTTCATCATTTCGTTTTACCAATACATCTTGATCTAAGCGCTGAAAATACTGCACTAAGTTATAGGTAAACGAATCATAATTATCAATCATTAACAGCATTGCGTGTAACCCAGAAATACGGACTCAAAATAATGAGCGCGTATATTACCTCAAGCACTAAAGAATGTCGGCATAAATGCCCTATTCTGAAGCGAATAAATGAGCTGCAAGTGTTGTTTTTTCATCTTCATCAAGCTTTTGTGAGCATTTATTATTAAAATCATAGCGCACCAACACTGTTTTACCGACTGCGCAACATGTGCCTTGCTGCCAAGCTTCTTGCCTCACCACAAATGAACTTGAACCGATATGCTCCACGCTTGTTTTTATTTCAACCTCATGGCCGTAAAAAAGCTCACCAACAAAACTGACTTCAACCTTAGCAATAATCAATTTCCAGTCGTGAGGGTTTAAATCAGGTGTAAAAAATTTAAAAATAGGGACACGCGCTGCTTCAAACCATACGGGGAGTACGGTATTGTTGATGTGCCCTAGAACATCCGTTTCGCTAAAACGAGGCGAGATTTTTTCTGTAAACATAGTAACCCTATAAAAAATATAAATAAAAGGTAGCTCATGACGGACTTTATTCGTGTATACGAAAACGCCCTTAGTAAAGAATTTTGCGACAACTTTATCACGCTATTTGAACAAAGCGCGCATTTAAAGCAGGGCATGACCTCTGGCGGTATCGATTTAGCAAAGAAAGATAGTCATGACTTATATCTGAGTAATCACCCAGAATATGCTGAACAATTAAAGCACATTCAGCAAGTCACTGCTGGTTACGTCTTTAAATACATTGAAGAGCACATTTTCATGATGATTGGTGCCTTTGGGTTGAAAGTGTATCATCCGAAAACAGGAAAACCAGTTGATTTAACACACGATAACTATGAAGAAGTCGGTAAACCTCAACTGCCACTATTAGTCCAGCAAATTTTTAGAATGGGTCCTATTCAGGCACAAAAGTACGACATTAATAAAGGTGGCTACCCGTATTGGCATAGTGAGGTATACCCACAAATTGGCCATAACGAAGCCTTGCATCGTGTGCTGTTATTTATGTTTTACTTAAATGATGTCGAAGAAGGCGGAGAAACAGAGTTTTACTATCAACAACGTAAAATATCACCAAAACAAGGTTCTATGGTAATAGCGCCAGGTTACTTCACGCATACTCACCGTGGCAACAAGCCCATTTCAAATGATAAATATATTTTAACGTCGTGGATTTTATTTAACCGCGCAGAACAAATTTATGGACAGCCGCAGTCGTAAACTTGTTATATTAGCTATCAGAAACGACATTCTGATAGCTAACTAGTAACGTGTTTACATCTTTAATAACTGATCAAATAAATCGAAAACCTGATCGAGTTCTTCAATAGTGTTGTAATGCATACAACCAATACGTACTACACCGCCGGTATCTAATACACCTAGCTGCTTACATAAACCTTGTGCATAGAAATTACCATCCCACACACAGATATGCTGTTTGCCTAAAAATTCAGACACGATACGCGGCTCGATACCTTCAAACGTTAGAGCAAAGGTCGGTGTACGCTCTTCTAAACGCGCCAAATCATTAATACCAAATAACTTAATACGTGGGTAATCTGCTAAGCGAGTTAAGAAATGCTTACTGAGTGACATTTCGTGTTGTTTAGTGATAGCAAAAGCGGCCGCGAGTTTTTCTCGGCGTGCATGACTGTCATCAAGCTCACTAATTGCAGCAATGTAGTCAACCGCAGCAATAAGGCCAGCCAGGGCTTCGAAGCTTTGTGTACCGGTTTCCCAGCGACCTGGCGCAATATCTTTTGCAGGTTCAACTTTGTATGGTGTGAAACCTTCAAGGTGCTCACGTTTGCCATATACAATACCAAGGTGAGGACCAAAGAACTTGTATGCAGAGCAGGCTAAGAAGTCGCAATCAAGTGCTTGTACGTCTACCAGCTCATGAGGTGCATAGTGAACGGCATCAACATAAACGAGCGCACCAACAGCATGTGCAAGCTCAACGATGCGTTTAATGTCATTAATTGAACCTGTGGTGTTTGATGCATACGTCACTGCTACAAGCTTTGTTTTGCTTGATAAAAGGCTTTCAAAGTGGGCCATGTCTAAGCTGCAATCAGCTTCGTTGATAAGCGCCGTTTTTACTGTCGCACCTTTATCTTCAGCAGCTTGCTGCCACGATGAAACGTTTGAGAAGTGATCAGCATTGGTGACAATAATTTCATCATTTTCAGTCCAATCACGCGAAATTGCACGGCTAAAGCTAAACGTTAAGCTTGTCATGTTTGCACCAAACACGATTTGCTCTTTAGATGGCGCATTTAGTAAATCGGCTGCAGCTTGACGAGCGTTTGCCATTAACTCAACTGTTTTATCACTTGAGAAAAATGCACCGCCTAAGTTTGAGTTGTAGTAACCCAAATAAGCAGTCATGGCACTTAAAACTGACTGTGGCACTTGAGAGCCACCTGGGCCATCAAGGAAAATCGGCGACTGACCTGCAACTTGTTGCATAAGTGCAGGAAATTGGCGACGTAATTGCGTTAAGTTCATGTTTTATCCTTACGCAGTTAGTACGAAGCAATCAAGGTAACCTTCTTTGCTTGCGTCTAATTTATTCATTGGCGTTGCGTTGTGCCATACTTCACGGTCATTAATAAGCGCGAACATGCCGTCTTTAATTTCCATTTTGAAACATGGCTCTGCTTGCTGGTGTTCATACACAAGTAGCTCACCACCTTCTAGGTTTTCGTGTGATACACCACATACACACACGTGATCAAAACCATCTTGGTGAACACCTTCAGGGGCAGCAGGTGTGTCGCTGTCGATCGCAAGCATTCTAAATTGATGGATTTCAATATCGCGGTCATCGCTAATACCGGTCATATCGCGGAACTGATTAACGATTTGCTTCATGCCATCAGTGGCTAATAAGCTATCTTCTAGATTTTCATAGGTACGCTCAACATTACCTTGAAAGGTATTGATAGAGTCGTCTTGTACGAATGCTTTTGTTGCTTGTAGTTTTAGTTCGCCATCAACAACTTTAATTACTGAATAACGACGCTTACGAAATTCACCATCTGCGTATGGATTAGCAGGAAGGTTAGCAAAAGAAGGCTTAACTGCGTCAATATGTGCTTGGCTTACAAAGCGAAGTTGTAAGAGGTTCTGGTTGTTTAATGTAGTCATAAAGATCTCGCCTTAAATGTTGAGAATATTGGCGAGGATTTTAATGCAATTGAAGGGAAAATATTGCGTTATTATGTAAACTCTATGCAGTTATTGATCAATTTTAAGATCGATAAAGTCAAAATAATGAAAATTTAATCTAAAATATAAAAAGCCCGCAAAAATGCGGGCTTTAAAGTAAAAATACACTATTTACTTATTAAACAGCTTGCTGAATGATTACTTCATCTGCCTTTTTCGTATACTGAGGCATACGGTGGAAGTTTAAGTAACGGTATGTATCAGCTGCCGTTGCATTGATCTTAGCTGCGTACTCTTGGTACTCAGCAGGTGTAGGAAGTTTACCTAAGATTGCCGCTACTGCTGCAAGCTCTGCTGATGCTAAGAATACGTTTGCGCCAGTACCTAGACGGTTAGGGAAGTTACGCGTAGAGGTAGACACAACCGTTGCTTTATCAGCAACACGTGCTTGGTTACCCATACAGAGTGAACATCCTGGCGTTTCGATACGTGCACCTACACGGCCAAAGATACCGTAGTAACCTTCGTCAGTAAGCTGGTCTTTATCCATCTTCGTTGGTGGTGCAACCCAAAGTTGAGTTGGGATTCGACCACTGAAACCATCGAGTAGTTTACCTGCAGCACGGAAGTGACCGATGTTAGTCATACAAGAACCGATAAATACTTCATCGATTTTCTCGCCAGTAACGTCTGAAAGAAGGCGTGCATCATCAGGGTCATTTGGAGCACAAAGAATAGGCTCTTTAATGTCTGCAAGGTCGATTTCAAGTACATGTTTGTACTCTGCATCTGCATCCGCTTCCATAAGTTCAGGGTTAGCTAACCACTCTTGCATTGCGGTGATACGACGCTCAATAGTACGAACATCGCCGTAACCTTCAGAGATCATCCACTTAAGCATTACAATGTTTGACTCTAGGTATTCAGCAATAGACTCTTTAGAAAGTTTAACTGTACAACCTGCCGCTGAACGCTCAGCTGATGCATCAGAAAGCTCGAAAGCTTGCTCAACAGTTAGGTGCTCAACACCTTCGATTTCTAGTACGCGACCAGAGAATTCGTTGATTTTGCCTTTTTTCTCAACTGTTAGAAGACCTTCTTTGATACCAAAGTAAGGGATAGCATGAACTAGGTCACGTAGTGTGATACCTGGCTGCATTTCGCCTTTGAAACGAACTAAGATTGACTCAGGCATATCAAGAGGCATTACACCTGTTGCTGCTGCGAATGCTACCGCACCTGAACCCGCTGGGAATGAAATACCTAGAGGGAAACGAGTATGCGAGTCACCACCCGTACCTACTGTATCTGGTAATAACATACGGTTTAACCATGAGTGGATTACACCGTCACCTGGACGTAGTGATACACCGCCACGGTTCATGATGAAATCAGGAAGTGTGTGATGAGTGTTTACGTCGATTGGTTTAGGGTAAGCTGATGTATGACAGAAAGACTGCATTGTTAAGTCTGCAGAGAAACCTAAACATGCTAGATCTTTAAGTTCATCACGGGTCATAGGACCTGTTGTATCTTGCGAACCAACAGTGGTCATTTTCGGCTCACAGTATTGACCAGGACGTACGCCAGGCATGTTACATGCTTTACCAACCATCTTCTGAGCTAATGTGAAGCCTTTACCAGAATCAGTTACAAGAGCAGGTTTGCGGAAGATATCTTCAGCTTCCATACCTAGTGATGCACGCGCTTTATCCGTTAAACCACGACCGATGATTAGTGGAATACGACCACCAGCACGCACTTCATCAAGAATTACGTCTGATTTTAAAGAGAAAGTAGAGATTACTTCATCAGTACCGTGACGCTTAACAACACCTTCGTATGGGAAGATATCGATTTGGTCGCCCATGTTTAGCTCGTCAACAGGCAGTTCGATTGGCAATGCACCAGAATCTTCCATTGTGTTGAAGAAGATAGGCGCGATTTTACCGCCTAAACATACACCACCAACGCGTTTATTTGGTACGTGAGGAATATCATCACCCATGAACCAAAGTACAGAGTTAGTTGCAGATTTACGAGAAGAACCCGTACCAACTACATCACCAACGTACGCAAGAGGTAAACCTTTCGTTTTAAGCTCTTCTAGCTGTGAGATTGGCCCCACTTCACCTGGTTTGTCAGGATTGATGCCATCACGTTCATTCTTCAGCATTGCCAAAGCATGTAGTGGAATATCTGGACGTGACCATGCATCAGGTGCTGGAGAAAGGTCATCCGTATTTGTTTCGCCAGTTACTTTGAATACCGTAACTGAGATTTTTTCAGCAACTGCAGGCTTGTTTACAAACCACTCTGCATTTGCCCAAGACTCGATTACTTGCTTAGCAAACTCGTTACCTGCTTTCGCTTTTTCTTCTACATCGTAGAAAGCATCGAACATTAATAATGTGTTAGATAAACCTTTAACAACAATTGGTGCTAACGCTGCGTCATCTAAAAGATCAATCATAGGTGCAATGTTGTAACCACCTAACATAGTACCAAGTAGCTCAGCAGCTTTTTCTTTTGATACCAGTGGAGAGCTCGCTTCACCTTTTGCAACTGCAGCTAAGAAACCTGCTTTGATGTAAGCAGCATCATCAACACCTGGTGGTACGCGGTTAACAAGAAGATCAACAATAAACTCTTCTTCGCCTGCTGGTGGGTTTTTAATTAGTTCAATAAGATCAGCCGTTTGCTGAGCATCTAATGGCGCTGGTACGATACCTAACGCGGCACGTTCTTCTACGTGTTTACGATATTCTTGTAGCACAATATTGCCCTCTTGGTGACGTGAAAGTACTCGGTAGTATTAAACTAAATACCAAATATATAACCCAGTACTTATAGTATTCTGACGATTGATTATAAAGCTTTTAAGTATAGATGAAAATCCATGCTGCGGTTAGGCACTTTATATTCACTATAAATAGCATGAATAGTAGTTAAAAAAAAAGCTATTCAGATGAATATTTATTAAGTGAGAATCATTCTTATTTTGGCCATAAAAAAACCCAGCCACTTGGCTGGGTTTATCAAAACTTACAACTCACTATTAACGCATAACTTTTACACGTTGAGTTGATGTTAATTGTGCTTCAACACGACGGTTTTCAGCGTGAGCTTCTAAAGTGTTTGCTTCATTCTTCAAACGCTCTTCACCATAGCCTACAGTTGAAATACGATCTTCAGAGATGCCGTCTTTGATTAATTCATCAGCAACATCATCCGCACGCTTCTTAGATAGAGTCATATTGTACTCAGCATCACCTACTGCTGAAGCATGACCTTCTAAAACAACCGTTGCGTCTGTGTTTTCTTTCATGAAGGTAGCAACTTCAGCAATGTCATCAAAGTAGCGTTGTGGAACGGCTGCTGAGTCATGAGCAAAGCTAACTAGTAGGCTAATTGTTACTGGCTTCTCTTCATATAAAGTACAACCCGTTGCATCTACAGCATCTGTCATAGGCGTGTTTGCACATTGGTCATCAGCATCAAGTACACCATCATTATCAGAATCTGAATCTGTTGGCTCTTGAACAACAACTGGAGCTGGCTCAACAGGCGCCGCTGGCTCGCTTGATTGACCGAATAAGTAGCTTACACCAAACTTAGCGTTTAAGTCTGACTCACTGAACTCTAAACCTCGGTAGTAAGATGTTTCAAAGTTAACTGATAGACCTTCAGTTACAAAGTGCTGGTAACCTAAACCAATATTTGCAAATGTACTTTTCTCGTACACATCAATTTCTTTCAGACCTAATACACCGTAGAATGGACCACCAGAAAAATGGTGCAGCATGTCAATGCCGTATCTATCCATGTCCATGTCGTACTTATCACCCGTGATTAGGTGTTCAGTATCAATATTTCCATCAGCGTACTCTAAACGAGCACTCCAGTAATCTGAGAATCGGTAACCAATCTCAGCACCGAAGCCCGTTGCATAACCAGTTCTCACGTTAGGTGAGTAATCTGTTGCAATCCAAGATGCATCGTAGTAGTCACCGAATACACCGATATAAAAACCTTCTTTTTCTGCAGCAAATGTTGATGCACTAGTTGCAGCTAATGCGATCGCCATTGTAAGTGATTTTAATTTCATTGTTTCCTTCCCATTTTCACAATTAAAATTTTCAGCTAAGTCATCCCAGCCCATTTTATAAGCAGAATACTCTTCGTTTTGTTAACCTATACTTAATAGGTAGCAGGTTATACTACTAACTCAAATCATAGTTTGATTCAGGTCATTAGAAACTATAGGTGATAATATAAAACTTACCTAATACTATAGTTAAATCGTCATTCAAATTAACAATGCGTTATTATTGTTAATAAATAATTACTATAAATTAACTAGAAAAAATAAACCTAATAACAGGGCGCGTTAACTTAAATATAAAGAGCGTTCTGTCATATTTTTTAGCGTAGGTGTTAAATATTACACTTAGGCACAGTCGCTAACAATCAGCCTTTTCTGGAATTTTTTAAGTTCCACAAAAAGTTTGATAATTCGCATCACCTTCCTTAGGAGGCGCGTACCAATGTGTATTTTCAGCTTTATAAATATAAGGATTTGATATCACTTTCAAAAATGCTTCCAATGAAGCGCTTTTTCCAGAGCCCTCATATTCACCTATAATCATTTCGATATTATGGTTGCGTGGAATGACTGCAGGATTAACAGCACGCATCGTTTTATAACTTTGAGTAGATGTTCTTAAAAACCATTTTTTATACCATTCTTTTATATTGGCAGGTATGGTTACCTGAGACTGTAATGACTCAGTCAAAAGATTAAATGTGTTGGTATAATCCAATTTATGTTGCTTCATTAACGTCAACAATTCAGAAACAAGTATATGCTCATCTTCTTCCATGCTTTCTAAGCCCAGCTTTTGTTGCCACATCAAATTAAAGGCATCATTGAACCGAGTTGAAAAACTATTTATAACCGCCGAAAGGTCTATAAGCGCTTGTTTTTCATCTTTAAATAAGAGCAATAGACTTTCAGCTAGGCGTGCACAATTCCAATTAGCAATCGTCGGCTGATTACCAAATGCATAGCGCCCTTGGTGATCAATTGAGCTGAACACAGTATCAAAATCAAAGTTGTTCATCATAGCGCAAGGACCATAATCAATGGTTTCACCACTTATCAAGGTATTATCAGTATTCATAACTCCGTGTATAAAACCGACACGCATCCAACTTACTATCAACTCAATTTGTTTGTCTTGTACAGCTGTTAAAAAGTCAATATAGCGCTTTTCACCCGTGCTATTAATTTCAGGAAAATGACAACTGATAGCGTAATCGACAAGCTTTTCTAACCCTTCTATATCACCCTGTGTTGCTAAGTATTGAAATGAACCTACACGTATATGGCTTTTAGCTAAGCGAGTGACGACTGCACCAGGTCGAGGAGGATTGCGATATACTGTTTCACCAGTAGTCACCACAGCTAAACAGCGTGTAGTCGCGATACCTAGCGCATGAAGCGCCTCACTCATAATGTACTCACGTACTGCAGGGCCAATGGCACAGCGACCATCACCACCGCGCGAGAATACAGTTGCTCCCGCCCCTTTTAATTGCACATCCCACAATGTGCCTCCTTGATCCTCAATCGCACCAAGCAAATGCGCTCTGCCATCACCAAGACGCGGTGAAAAATGACCAAACTGATGACCTGAGTAACCAAGTGCAACCGGAGCAACGGCGCTATCTATCGTTGAACCAGATAGCAATTTAGCTAAAAGTTCGCTGTCATGTTTAATTAAAAAGTTATCAGCTAGCCTATCATTGAATAGCAGTAATTGCGGCTCAGCAACGGCGCTCGGCATATCTTTAATGGCAAGCAGTTCACTAATATCTGTGTATCGAGTTTGCAGTTTCATAGCTGTCCTTAACGTGTGGCTACACCTACGCGGTTATCACCAACCCCATAGGCCACAAGCTGACTAAGTGCTTGCAGGCTATAGCCACTTTGCTGTTGTAGTTCATTGAAAAAATCTTGCGCTGCTTGTAACGATTTTTTAGTTTGTAAGCCCCCGTCTATCAACTCGTGAGCACGCAAGTAGGTTTCTACATCGCGAGAAAGTAAAAAGGTATCTTTACCAAGCGCTCGCAAAGCGTAAGGGCCAGTATTCCCTCCTAAACGCGCACCATGTTTTTTAAGATAGGCCCACAAGCCAATAATATTGTCAGTTGGCCAATCCGCAATAAACTGGCTGAAGCTGCCATGTTTCTCAGCAACTTCGTGGATCATGTATGCGTTTTCTGGGATCGTTTGTACTTTTTTAAAATTACGAACTATGCGCTCGTCACTGGCTTTTTGCTCAAGCATATCCGGTGGCATCATCAACAATTTTTCTACGCTGAAATCCCAAAACACGTCGCGAAAACCTGCCCACTTGTTATTGATAACAGACCAATAAAAGCCACTTTGAAAAACTTTACGTGTGAACTCTTCTAACCATAAATCGTCATGCATTTTGGCAATATCAGTATCATCGAGCGGGTTTGATAACAGTGCCTGCAGCATGTCTTCGCTGCCCTTTCGAGATACGGCTCGTTGATAAATATCGTTAAATTTTTCCATCATTTTTCCAATTTATTTGGTTAACGCTAAGTGTACGTAAAAACACGCTTATACGTAACCATGTTGCAAAATCGGTCACTAAAAACAAACCCTTCGCCTTGACACCTAGATGGCTAAAATGCTTTAATCGCCGAATATACCCTATTTAACTATGTTGGCTTTAACCTTTAAAGCGAGCATAAAGGGCTGGAAGAGGTGCGTTATTCAGGTAGCGTATGGGAAGAGCACAGACTCTGTTGATCATACGTGAGGGGAATTAACGCCGAGAAGTAACACCGTTTGTGAGGTGCTTATTTCGGGCGACTGGGCTGAATCCCAGCGACTGTCACCAACAATAGCAAAGTGCTATTGATTAGTTTGGTGGAGAGCTTCTGGTCTTAGTATAATAAGGCCGTCGCGTCTTTATTATTTTAAGCCCATTCGCTCTTCGAATTATACCTTGTTCGAATGACGACATGCGGCTCCATTCAAATGTTCCCGCATAAACTCTTCGAATACCTTATAAGTTCGTGAGAGATGATCAACAATTTTGATTTAAACGACTATCCATTATGGACAGCGCTTGTCACGCCATTTTCTGAATCTGGCGAGGTCGATTACACGGCCCTTGAACAACTGGTGGCTGAGCAGCAAGATGCAAATAACGGCATTTTATTACTTGGCAGTACCGGTGAAGGACTGGCGCTTTCACTTAAAGAGCAGCAAGCCATTGTTGAGCATGTTTGCCAATTAGCACCGAGTGTCCCCCTCATGGTTGCTGTAGGCGGCATGAACCTTAAGCAACAAATTGCTTGGGTTGAATACTGCAATCAACTCCCTATTCATGGCTATCTATTGGGCTCACCTCTGTATGCAAAACCTGGGGTTGTTGGCCAAACACATTGGTTTGAAAGCCTACTTAACGCAAGTCATCACCCTTGTATGTTGTATAACGTACCTGGAAGAAGCGCAGTTGAGATTGCACCCCAGGTGATCAAAAACCTTGCTGAGCACGAAAACCTGTGGGCTTTAAAAGAAGCCAGTGGCGACATTAGTAAATTTGAAGGTTTTAGAACGGCATCGCCAACACTGGCCATTTTCAGTGGCGATGATGCACTTATGCCATATTTTGCTCAAGCTGGTGCAAAAGGTTTAGTGTCGGTTGCCGCGAATGCTTGGCCGAGTCAAACCCATGAGTTTGTTAAACGCAGTTTAAGTGGTCAATACCCAAATCTATTCACCGATTGGTCGCAAGCAATCCAAAGTTTATTCGCTGTGGCAAACCCAATCCCCGTAAAAGTACTGATGCACCTGCAAGGTAAAATAAATACCCCGCATTTACGTCCGCCGCTTACGCATTTAGAGCTTGAGCAAACAGACGGCATCACCCACGCAAACAACACAATTTTATCTTGGAACTAAAAACAGGTTTTATCATGAGCTGGTTAGAATTATTAAACAACTTAGAATCAGGCGCAGTTCGCGCAGCAACACAAGACGAGAACGGCAACTGGCACGCCAATGTTGACGTTAAGCAAGGCATTTTAGAAGCTTTCAAAAATGGCACGAATACCGAGTTCCCAGGTGGTTTTGTTGATAAGCACAACTTAGCACCACAAGGCTTTGCAGCCGATGCAGGCGTGCGTATGGTACCAGGTGGTAGCAGTGTTCGTCGTGGCGCACACGTTGCCAAAGGCACGATTATCATGCCACCAGCGTATGTAAATATTGGTGCTTTTATCGATGAAGGCACGATGGTCGACAGCCACGCACTAGTGGGCTCATGCGCACAAGTAGGTAAAAATGTCCACCTAAGTGCAGCAGTACAGTTAGGTGGCGTACTTGAGCCAATTGGTGCCAGCCCAGTGGTGATTGAAGATGATGCATTCATCGGCGCAGGCTGCGTTATTGTTGAAGGTGTGGTTGTGAAAAAAGGTGCTGTGCTTGCGCCGGGTGTGCGCTTATCTGCAACTATTCCCGTCTACGATTGTGTGAATGAGCGCCAGCTAGATAAAGGTGAAGCGATCCCAGAAAACGCGATTGTGATCCCAGGCTCTCGCCCTGCTTCAAATGCGTGGGCTCGCGAGCAAGGTCTAAGCATGTCTTGTGCACTGATAGTGAAATACCGTGACGAACAAAGCGATGCATCATTATTGTTAGAAGAGGTTTTACGTTAATGAGCTTTTTGAGCACGCCCATCAAGCAAGCGGTTGCACACGTTTCAACGCATCTTGATACGCCATTTTTTATCTATGATTTAGATAAATTAACTGCACATTTAAATCAACTGACTGCGCAAACCGATGTGAAACTTTGGTATGCCGTTAAGGCCAACCCACTGTCTCGCATTATTCAATGTTTAGACAGCGCAGGGTTTAACTTTGATGTTGCAAGCAAAGGTGAACTTGAGCAAGTACTTGCTCAGGGCATCGATAGCGAGCGCGTGCTCAACACAGGGCCTGCAAAGAGCCCTACACAAATTTCACATTTTATTGCTCGCGGCGTACGTACCTTTGTGGCCGAGAGCATTAACCAAGTGCGCTGGTTAAACGAACAAGCAATGAAAGCAAATTGTCAGTTGCAAATTCTATTGCGTGTACAACTGCGTTGGCCAGACAGCGAAAAGAACCCGCTTGGCGGCGACAGCCTCACTCCTTTTGGTTTGGGCTGTGATGAGTGGCAAGCTCTCACGGTCAGTGATTACCCAGCTCTTAGCTTTGACGGTCTGCATATTTTCCAATGGGGCAATATGCTGAGCACTAACAAGCTCGCAGAGTTATGGCGCACGATGATCTCGCCATTACAACAGCTGGCTAACTCACTAAATATTAATCTTAATATTCTCGATTTAGGCGGGGGCTTAGGCATCCCTTATACCCAAGATGCTAACCGACTTGATTGGTCTGCACTTATCGAGACCCTCGCGAGCATTAAAGCTGATGCTGGTGTCAAAGAGCTTTGGATGGAACTTGGCCGCTATGCGGTGGGCGAATGTGGTCATTACGCAACCCCAGTCGTTGAGCGCAAAGAGAATTACAATCAACAGCAGGTGATTTTATCAGGCGGTATTAACCATTTACTTCGCCCTGCAGTGACAAGCCAAAATTTTCCTGCGGCGTTATTGCGTAAATCGACAGCTGAACCTAAGGCAATGACTTTATACGGCCCACTTTGCACCGCCCTTGATTGCTTGGGTGAACACCAATTAGCAAGCGATTTAAATGAACAAGACTGGTTGGTATTCAGCCAATGTGGTGCATACGGCTTTACCGAAAGTATGCCGTACTTTTTATGCCACGAATTAGCGGCTGAATACATCCTTGAACAAGGCAATATTGAGTGCATCCGTAGCGCTGAAAATGCCAGCTATTATTTAAGGTAATTGCCATGAGTAAAGAATTAATCAGCCAAGAGAATATTGTGGTTGGCGAGATTGCCAACGGCCTACCACTGACAATCCCTGTGTATCGCTTAAAAGGCGATGGCTCAGGACCAAACGTGTATGTACAAGCCAATATGCACGGCGCTGAAGTACAAGGTAATGCAGTAATTTATCAATTGCTTGAGCAGCTAAAATCTCTCAAACTGCGTGGCGATATTACCCTAGTGCCTTATGCCAACCCTATTGGTTGCAACCAAAAATCAGGTGAGTTTACCTTAGGTCGCTTCGATCCAATTACGGGCACCAACTGGAACCGTATGTATCGCTTTAACAAAGCGTTACCATCACAAATTGCTGAACAGCACAAAGACAGTGATGATGCGACCCTTAAAGCAGCGTTTAAACGGGCACTCGTTACTGACATTGACAGCCAATTAACGGGCCCAGATTACAGCCTAACAACCGGTAAACGTATTGCCCTTAACTTGCAAAAGCTCGCCCATCAGGCTGATATTGTTTTAGACCTTCACACTGGGCCTATCTCAAGTCAGCACTTATACTGCCCTGAATACGCTAAAGGCAGCGCCCGCTATTTCAACATTGAGCATGTGTTATTGATCCCGAATGATTTTGATGGCGCGATGGATGAAGCGAGTTTCTGTCCTTGGTGGTCGCTTTCTGAAGAACTTGCCAAACAAGGCCGTGAATTTGCAGTTCCAGTCGAAGCATTCACCGTTGAGTTAGGTAGCCAAGAAAAAATCGATTTAAGTGCAGCACTTGAAGACGCAAATAGTATTTTAAGTTACCTCAACCACAAAGAGGTATTGGTTGATGCAGCATATCAACCAAAAGTGATGACACGCTATGCCAGTATGCTTGAAGATTATATTGCTTACTACGCCCCCATGGGCGGCATGGTCGAATACCTTGCCCCGCTGGGTGGCCATATTAAAGCGGGTGAACCTATCGCCCATATCCTACGAATGGAGCGTTATCTATCAGAACAACCATTGCAAACACTCAGTTTTGATAAAGATGCAATTGCCATTTTACACTTCGCGTCAGCAAGCGTGAATCAAGGCACCGAATTATATAAGTTTTTTACCAACGTATTTGAGCTATAAGCTCACCTCTTCTCATTGCGTGAGAGTCACGGCTTAGGCCGTAACAGCAGAGCCCCAAGTTTCGCTTGGGGCTCTATTTACCTAAAAATTTAACAATTCAGTACAAGTTCACGGTTACTTATGTAAAAATCGTTATACTTATCTCAACTTCACCTCTATTCAATAAGGAAATCGCAATGGGATGGCGCATGTGGCTAGCTGTCGCTAGTTTACTTTCTGTACCTGTTATGGCGCAGACTGAAGAAACAAAAACCAATGAACAAGATGACGCGCTCGAATTAGTAAAACAATGTATTTTAAATGAAGCGATTGGCGGTGACGGTAAACAAACACTCGAAGAACTTCGCAAAAAATGCTCAGACTTAGATGAAAGTAAAAAGCTTACTGCACTTGATAAACGAAAAGCACGCGAGGAAGTAAGTAAAAAGAACCGCAATGTAATCACGCCGCATAAACGTAACTATATCTTGCCACTGTCTTACGTATCGCACCCAAATACTCGCCCTTTTGACGGTTTGAAGGATCTGGCAGAAGAAACAAATGGTGAGCCTCTCGATAACCTAGAAGTAAAATATCAGCTATCAATTAAGGTACCTGTCTTTGAGGGCTTCTCAGATAAAGACCAAGGTGTGTATTTTGCGTTTACGATGCAGTCGTTTTGGCAGTTTTACAACAAAGATATTTCGTCACCATTTCGTGAAACTAACTATGAGCCAGAAGTTTTCTGGATAAACTACCTTGATGAAGAAAATGTCTTGTGGGGAGATGAAATGGCAATTGCGATTGGTGCATCACATCAATCAAATGGCCGCAGCCAACCAAACTCACGTTCATGGAACCGTATTTATGCCAACTTTTTATGGGAAAAAGAGGGGTTCGTGTTTGGTTTCAAGCCTTGGTACCGCATCCCAGAAGATAAAAAAGACGATGAACTAGAAGCCAGTGGTGATGACAACCCTGATATCTATAAATACATGGGTTACTTTGAGTTTTCTGGCGCTTACCGTTATAACGAACATGAATTCAGCTTTATGACACGTAATAATCTAAATTCAGATAATCGTGGGGCAATTCAACTCGATTGGTCTTTCCCTCTTTGGGGCAGGTTACGTGGTTATGCACAGTACTTTAATGGTTATGGTGAGAGTTTGATTGATTACAACGCCGATATTGAACGCTTTGGCGTGGGTATTCTGTTAACTGACTTACTTTAACTGCAATAAATAATGAAGAGCGAGCTTTAGTTAGCTCGCTCTGAATATTCGTTATTTTTTAACGATGAAGTGACCTTCAAATTCTGCAACTAACACATCACCATCATAAATATTTACAGGAACATGATAGCTTGCCTTACCATTTGCCTCTAAATCGGTGAGTTTACCTTTACAGCCTTTTAGTTCAACGCATCCACGTGGATCATTATTCAGTGGTTTAAGGTATTTAATGTTGGCATCAGCTAACACGATATTCCCTTCAAGGCCTGCTTCTTTCAGTGCAAGGTAAGTTGCTCCCCACCCTGTTAATGTGGCTAAACTATAAATAGAGCCAGCAAACATGGTGTTGTGAAGGTTTAAGTTCGCATCTAAATCAGCACGGGTAGTAAACTGCCAATCAGTATAACTTTCAACTTTAATACCCATCGCATCACTAATTGGAATTGATTCACGCCATGTATTTTGTAGCACCTGTGTCCAATTGGGGTGACGGAACCAGCCTGGTTCAGAGGGCTTTTGTTTAATCATTTTCCAGTGCTGTACGTCATCATAAGCTAAATGTGCTTTTTCCTTTAATTCATATCCATGACGCTTATAGAAATCAAGAGCTCGCTCACGAGCAAACAACACGAGTTCATCTGCATCTTGAGTCCATGCGATTTTTTCTAATTCATGTAATAAACGGCTACCAATATGCTGATTGCGGTTACCTTCGGCTACCGCCATGTAACGTACTTGCGCTTGCTGATGATTATTAAAGTGAAGACG
Organism: Pseudoalteromonas sp. L21; assembly: GCF_021728035.1. NCBI lineage: Bacteria > Pseudomonadati > Pseudomonadota > Gammaproteobacteria > Alteromonadales > Pseudoalteromonadaceae > Pseudoalteromonas > Pseudoalteromonas sp. L21. Next base: position 352,139 of record NZ_JAKKCV010000005.1, read on the forward strand.
TGCCACACCTAATACTTCACCATCATTATTTTTGATAAAGCGGTGCTCTGCGTCTTGCTCTAGATCATCCTGTTCAGAACCGCGCGGCTCGCCCCATGGCGCTCTTAAAACCTGCCAACGCAATGAATAATACGCTTGCCAATCTTCGCTGCTTTGTGGGGTGGTCACTTTAAACATAAATACTCCTGTGATAATTCAGCCATCTCATGTTGTTTTTTCGTGGCCTAACGAATGCAAATTACGATACGCTATCTTCCATCAAGTTGGAATAATACTTTGGTGACCTAGCCAAAATTATTATTCTTCGCTGTAAAAACTACTGCACAATTGGCACTTTAGCTAGGCTGGTCTATGCTGAAGTAATTGTCATACTTTATACACAAAAACTTAAAGGCCCGAAATATGGAACATTTTTTTGAACCCAGTGGCGCGATAAAACAGTGTTTCATTGAAGATTGCCACAGGCTCGGGCAGCTTATTTATTGGCATAAGCAAGGCAGGGAGTCTATTCAAGTAAGACAAATGAATCAGTTTCGCTGGCTGCTAATTAATGAAACATTACAATCTGTAGTCGAAAAGCGTCGCCCTGCACGATTACTTTTCCCTCATTTACAGTACCTTGCAAGGCTTTGGCAAGAGTTGGAGGAACCCAACAAAATACTCGAGCTGGGGTTAGGTGGAGGTGCTATCCGAAATTATTTACAGCATACCTACCCGCAAAGCCACTTAACTTCTGTTGATAAAAACCCCGATATTATTCACTGCTACAAACGTTATTTTGGTGGTCATCATGATAATAATTTACGCTGCTTCGATGCTCAGCAGGTGTTAGAGCAAGGCCATGAGTATGATTGGATTATTTTAGATTTATTCAGTGAAGTAGATGCACCATTATTTTTATTTAAACATCAATTTTATGCCAAGTTACGTGCAGCAATGGCAAAAGATGGCTTACTATTCATAAATTTTCTGTCAAACCATCCATCACAGCTAAAACAACTTGAGCACTTACTCATCACTGAATTTGGTAAACGCCCAAGTATTGAAAAAATTCCTAACTACGTCAATCATATCGTCATGATCACAAAGTAATCATACTGATAGGTTAAACGTTACAGGGCCATCGTTGCACAGGCTCACTTGCATGTCAGCTGCAAATTGCCCAGTCGCTACACGTAAACCGGCCTCTTTTGCTTGAGCGATAAAATACTCATATAACTCATTTGCCTGCGCTGGTGTGCCCGCACTTGAAAAGCTTGGACGCATGCCCTTTTTAGTGTCAGCCGCTAGCGTAAACTGCGAAACCACTAAAAGCTCTCCCTTGATATCATTCAAACTTAAGTTCATCTTTCCTTGTTCATCGGTAAAAATGCGGTAATTACTAACTTTATGTAAAAGCTTCTGAGCGCTTTGCTCAGTATCTTGTTTTTCCACACCTAATAGCAGCAAAATACCTTGTGAAATTTCACCCACTACTTCGCCTGCCACTTCTACTTTCGCTTGTGTAACTCTTTGAATTAAGCCTTGCATTGCTCCCTCGATAACTTGATATACATTAAATCTGCGGCACGTCGCATTGCCGCCAAATATACCTGATTATCACTGCTGTGCCCAATGCCATCTAATATCAACAATTGCGCATTGAGCCGCTCTGCTAATTGCTGCACCGCACTGTAACGACACACCAAATCAGCTCGACCATGAATAAACCAAGTAGGGATATGCGCCAATATATTACTGTGTTTCGTAATATAGTGATCCTCAATAAAGCAACGATGACGAAAGTAGTGAACCATTAAGCGTGCTTGATTCAGTGCTGAGTGGGGTTCAGATATACACCAGCTTGTACATGGCTCAGCGTGACATAAAACCTGCTCCCAATGACACCATCTTTTTGCATACTTATTAGCATTTATTTGGTCTTCACTACTAAGCTGGCATTGATAAAAATCTAATAGCTGCGACCAATCGCGCAGTTCTCCTGCAAATTCTCTATAGCTTTCTGGGTAAAATTGGGCGCCAGCCCCTTGTTGTGAATACAACCATGCAAAATCACTTTCACAGGCTAAGAAACTAGCACGTAGAAGCAGCCCTGCAACGGATTCAGGATGACTAATCGCATAGAGCAAAGCCAATGTTGCTCCCCAAGACTCACCACTAACAAGCCACTTTTTAACGCCAAGCTGGATGCGTAAAAATTCAAGATCAGAGATCAAATCTTGGGTCGTGTTCGCTTGCGTTCCGTGGGGTGTAGAGTGACCGCATCCACGCTGACTAAACATAATTACACGATAACGCTGAAGATCGAAAAACCGACAATTTTCAGGGCATAGTCCAGAACCAGGCCCCCCATGACAGACAACGACAGCGATGCCACTGGGCTCTCCGAACTCCTGAACATGAATTTGATGACCATCCCCTACACTCAGATGATAGTCGCGGTTAGCTACGTATTGTGGATGAAACTGCACCTTGCTCTCCTTAGGTGCAGTTGGTTTAAATATCTATATCAGGGGTGTCTTCAATTTTTTCCGGGCTGATACAAACGGTAAACTCTGCACCGAGTAAAACAACAATCCACGACAAATATACCCATACAAACAAAATAGGAATGGTCGCCAGGGCCCCATAAATAACCTCATAGGATGGGAAATGACTGATATACAGTGCAAAACCTTTTTTCGTCAGCTCGAACAACATGGCTGCAAATAAAGCCCCTGGTATTGCCGCCTTAAATGGAACTCGTGTGTTAGGTACTAAAGTATAGAGCATAATAAAGCCCACCATGGAAATAACGTAAGGTAAAAGCTTTAATAAGAATCCACTAAAACCGGGGATCCCTTGATCTGCAAAAGACACTAACGACACAATATAAGAGGTCACGCCAATACTTGCCCCCAATAACACAGGTCCTAAGCTTAAAACCATCCAATACACGGCAAAAGAAATCATCATCGGCCGTTTTTTCTTGATTCGCCAAATACGATTGAGGGTAGCATCGACATTTCTAATCAATAACAACGACACAGCCGCTAAAAAGCCGACCCCGACTGCCGTCATCTTATTTGCGTTACCAGCAAAAGAACTGATATGCTCTTTAATAACATCAGTCGATGTGGGAACTAAGTTAGTAAATAGAAAGTTTTCGATTGTCACTAAGGTACTCTCAAACCCAGGAAATGCAGAAAATATCGCCACGCCCACGGCAACAAGTGGTACAATCGATAGCAAGGTCACATACGCCAAATAGCCAGCATTAACCGTAATTTGATCATCGATACATCGCGTCAAATACTGCATCCACCAACTAGGTTGCTGCTTTAGGAAAATACTTATTTGCAGCTTAAAACGACTGAGCTTCTCATCCATAGAATCAACTTTCTGCTAAAATGTTTTGATAATCATAGCAATCCGCCACATAATTTGAAATGACAGGCATCCAAAAAGGGAACTCAATGAAAAAACTGACACTTTTAAGCGCACCACTATTTGCAGTTACCATGGCATTATCAGGCTGTCAGTCAGCTTATTATTCAGCCATGGAGTCTGTAGGTGTCCATAAGCGCGATATTTTAGTTGACCGTGTTGAAGAAACTAAAGAGTCTCAACAAGAGTCACAAGAAGAATTTCAATCAGCATTAGAGAGGCTGACCACATTAATCAACTTTGATGGTGGCGAACTACAAGATGCCTACAACCAACTCAATGATGATTATGAATCAAGCCTTGCAGCTGCGAATCAAGTAACCACCAACATCAACAAAGTTGAAGATGTAGCCGAAGCGCTATTCGATGAATGGAGCGATGAGCTTGAGCAATATAAAAGCGCTTCTCTAAAGCGTGAAAGCAGCAAAAAGCTTAATGCAACCAAGCGCCAATTTGACCAACTGTTACGCTCAATGCGCAGTGCTGAGAGTAAAATGGAGCCTGTATTAACATCGCTTCACGATAACGTGCTGTATCTAAAACACAACCTTAATGCACAAGCTGTAACAGCTATCAAAGGCGAGTTTACGAATCTAAAACGCGACATCAAAATTTTAATGGATGATATGAATAAGTCGATTGAAGACTCAAATAAATTCATTGAGCAAATGAATAAAGCAAGCTAATCATCTTGCGCAAATTTCACTAAGCCTACTTAAACGTAGGCTTTTTTATGTAACCTCTTGTTACTTTTTAATGATTTATCTTAAATCTTATTTTGCTAAACTCGTGGCAAAGAATAAAAAGTAAGCATGTTATGCATTTAAAAACACTTCCTACACTTATCGCCGCTGCACTTTTAGCAGCTTGTAGCCACTCTAACACTGTTAATGTTATTGCTGGCGAAGGTACGATTACCCCGTTAAAAACCGAAGGAGAGCAGGCTGGTCGTTACCATAACCTTTACCCCGGTGAAAAAGAGTACCCAACAACCTGCACCGACAATTGCTATGAAACGTCTGAGCTGCTTGTATGCAACGACAGCAACTCACAATGCCACTATCAAGGCGAACAAATAGTACCTAAAGTCGATTCAGGCTTTACAGTTCGCTGGTTAGGTCATGCAGGCTTTTATATTCAATCACCCAGTGGTGAGCAGTTGCTGTTTGACCCCGTTAAGGATCAGTTTGATTCACCTGTAGACTTGGCCTTCAAACTCGCAGGCGGTATCTATCGCAAACCTGGGGCTTGGCCAACGCAAACAGAGCTTGATGGCCTACATGCGGTGATGTACTCACACATCCATTATGATCATTTTAACAAAGCGGATATAGAAGAAATTGGCAATGGTCCACGCTATTTAGTACCTTTAGGATTTGCAGATAACTTCCCTACCGGTGGTTTTACTATCTCAGAGATGGCGTGGTACGCAAGTACCAAGATTAATGATTTAACGATTCATGCCGTGCCAGCTCACCACTTTAGCAGCCGTATCTTAGTGCCTTTCATTTATGAAGATCACAATAAAGATTTATGGAATGGTTGGTTACTCGAACAAAACGGAAAAACCTTATTTTTTGCTGGCGATACCGGTTACTCAAAACATTTTCGGGATATTAAACAAAAATACGGCGAAATTGATGTGTGTTTGATGCCGATAGCGTCCTATTACCACCAAGAAAGCGGCAAATGGTACCGCTATGTACACACAACACCTGAAGATGCGTTAAATGCAGCTGAGGAGCTAAGCTGTAAAGTGATGATCCCATGGGGGTATGGTAACGCAAGCTGGCAAATGGGCGACCATTCTAGTCACTCTGCATTGCTACGATTACTGCATATGCAAAAAGACATGAGCAGCCAAGTACCCGTATATATACTGAATGAAGGTGAGCAAGTGTCACTGTAGTAAAACCTTGCCCCTATCAATCTAACACACCAAAACGGTTAGACTTTCGTCTCTTTTATTAAACTATGAAGTAAGTCTAATCGTTTATGTAATTGTTTATCTGCATAGTATTGGGCAATACTTACATTAAAAATCATTAGTAAAATAAAGTAGAAAACAGGCTGGTCAATCGTTTCAGGAAAGAAGTATTGCACAACTAAAAGCGTGAAAATAAAACTTGCATACTTACTGATAATAGACCACCACTTAGGTCTGAGCGCATCTATTTTCTCATTGATGGATTCATTACGCTGCATCTGAGAAAAAGCAATTTGCGCGTCCACTTGATCCTTGTCCATTAAATCGATTCCTTTGTTTTTGTAGGCAGTCTTATTTTACAAGTTAAGAGTTGTCACTAGAAGCTCTTTATTTTAAAGGCCTAAAAAAACCGCCGTATTTTTCAATACGACGGTTTTTATATTTTTTAAAACTAAAAGACGTTATTAGTCTTTAGCTTGACGGCTCGCACGTTTACGGTCACTTTCAGTTAAGTGACGTTTACGAATACGAATGCTCTCAGGTGTTACTTCCACTAACTCGTCATCATCGATGAACTCAATCGCTTGCTCAAGCGTGTAGTTTAGTGGTGGCGTTAATGTTTGCGCTTCATCAGTACCTGATGCACGAACGTTAGTAAGTTGCTTACCTTTAAGTGCATTTACTGTTAGGTCGTTGTCACGGCTATGAATACCAATAACCATACCTTCGTAAACTTCAACACCGTGACCAATGAATAGCTTACCACGGTCTTGTAAGTTAAATAATGCATTAGTAAGTGCTTTACCCGTTGCGTTCGCAATCATTACACCATTCTTACGCGCACCAATAGTACCGCCTTTATGTGGACCGTAGTGATCGAATGTATGGTAAAGAAGACCAGAACCAGAGGTTAATGTCATAAATTCAGTTTGGAAACCTATTAAGCCACGACTTGGGATCATAAAGTCCATACGTACACGGCCTTTACCATCTGGAGACATGTCTGTTAGTTCACCCTTACGAAGACCAATTTGTTCCATGATAGAACCTTGGTGCTCTTCTTGACAGTCGATTGTAAGTGTTTCGTATGGCTCTTCTTTTTGACCATCAACTTCACGAAGGATTACTTGTGGACGAGAAACCGCAAGCTCGTAACCTTCACGACGCATGTTCTCGATTAAGATACCTAAGTGTAACTCACCACGACCAGAAACACGGAAGCTATCTGGATTATCAGTTTCTTCAACACGTAGTGCTACGTTGTGTACAAGCTCAGCTTGTAAACGCTCAAGGATATTACGTGAAGTGACGAATTTACCTTCTTTACCAGCAAATGGTGATGTGTTTACAGAGAACGTCATTGTTACTGTCGGCTCATCAACGCTTAGTGGTGGTAATGCTTCAACGGTATTTACATCACAGATAGTGTCTGAGATTTTTAACTCACCAAGACCTGTAATTGCAATGATGTCGCCTGCGCCCGCAGATTCTGCTTCGTGACGCTCAAGACCTAAGTAACTCATTACTTGGCCAACTTTACCGTTACGCTTAGTACCGTCTGCACTCACAATCGTTACTTGTTGGTTAGGACGAACAGTACCACGCTTGATACGACCTACACCGATAACACCGATGTATGAGTTGTAGTCAAGCTGAGAAATTTGCATTTGAAGAGCACCTTCAGGATCGGCATCCGGTGGAGATACTTCGTCAACGATCATCTGGAACATAGGTTCCATGTTGTCAGATGGCGTGTCTAAATCCATTGTTGCCCAGCCGTTGATAGCTGATGCATAGATTACTTTAAAGTCTAACTGTTCATCAGTTGCACCTAGGTTATCGAATAAATCGAAAACTTGGTCCATAACCCAGTCAGGACGTGCACCTGGTTTGTCGATTTTGTTGATAACAACAATCGGCGTTAAACCTTGTGCGAATGCTTTTTGCGTTACGAAACGCGTTTGTGGCATTGGACCTTCTTGAGCATCAACAAGTAGTAATACTGAGTCAGCCATCGAAAGTACGCGTTCTACTTCACCACCGAAGTCGGCGTGTCCTGGGGTATCTACGATATTGATATGGTAGTCATTCCAAGAGATAGCTGTATTTTTAGCTAAAATGGTAATACCACGCTCTTTCTCAATGTCGTTTGAGTCCATTACGCGCTCTTCGTTACCGCCGCGCGTTTCTAATGTGCCTGATTGCTCAAGCAGTTTATCAACCAAAGTTGTTTTACCGTGGTCAACGTGGGCGATAATCGCTATATTTCTTAACTTTTCGATGCTCATATTTTTTCTCAGAGAAATTGAATCTCATTGATCCTGCAAGATCTACGCACTCATCTGAGTTTTCACCAGATGTCCCAGCATAGGATTTAAAAGGGCGCATATTATCCCTTAATAATGGCATGGATGAAAGTTTATCCAATGTAAATTTATAAACTTTCTTCAAGCTTTTTCTAAGTATCTGTTTTATAAATGACAAATTTATGAACTTTGTTCATTTCAAACAGTAAGAATTGGCGAAATTCTGAGTTATGAGCCATATTTTCAGAGTAAATCAAGCTCAGAGTTCATTTATTAGGTATGCTCAATTTCTGTGCATTTGGCATTGTGAAAAAGCAATGCACCACAATGAAACTTTTACGCACCAAAGTTGTGCAAATAGTTTTAACAAAACCCTATTCTATTTTTTTTTATAAGCCTAAACAACATGTTAAAAATATGGCATGAAATCAGCTTATATAAAACAAAAGCAATAATGCAGCAAAAATAAAACCCAACAATTGGAGGACACATGTCACAATCGGTTTTAGATTTTATCAAAGAAAATGACGTTAAGTTCATTGATTTACGCTTTACTGACACCAAAGGTAAAGAACAGCATGTTTCTATTCCTCATCACCAAATTGATGAAGAGTTCTTTGAAGACGGCAAAATGTTTGACGGTTCTTCAATTGCTGGCTGGAAAGGCATCAATGAATCAGACATGGTACTAATGCCTGTACCTGAGTCTGCTAAAATGGACCCATTTTCTGAAGAAGCTACTTTAATCGTACGTTGTGACGTTGTTGAGCCTTCAACACTTCAAGGTTACGAGCGTGATCCACGTTCTGTTGCAAAACGCGCTGAAGAATACATGCGTTCAACAGGTATCGCTGATACTGTTTTATTCGGCCCAGAGCCAGAGTTCTTCCTATTTGATGATGTAAAATACAAATCAGACATGTCTGGTTCTATGTACAAAATTGATGATATCGAAGCTGCATGGAACTCAGATAAAGACTACGAAGGTGGCAACAAAGGCCATCGTCCAGGCGTTAAAGGTGGTTACTTCCCATGTTCACCTATTGATTCATCACACGACTGGCGTTCAGCTACATGTTTAGTTCTTGAAGAACTAGGCCAAGTTGTAGAAGCTCATCACCATGAAGTTGCAACTGCGGGTCAAAACGAAATCGCAACACGCTTCAATACCATGGTATTAAAAGCAGACGAAATCCAAGAGATGAAATATGTTATCCATAACATGGCTCACCTTTATGGTAAGACAGCAACCTTCATGCCTAAGCCTCTTGTAGGTGATAACGGTTCTGGTATGCACTGTCACCAATCTTTAGGTAAAGATGGCGTAAACATCTTCGCTGGTGACAAGTACGCGGGTCTTTCTGAAGAAGCACTTTACTACATCGGTGGTATCATCAAGCACGCTAAAGCAATCAACGCATTCGCTAACGCGTCAACTAACTCGTACAAACGTCTAGTACCAGGCTTCGAAGCACCAGTAATGCTAGCATACTCTGCACGTAACCGTTCTGCTTCAATCCGTATCCCTGTGGTACCGTCTGCAAAAGCACGTCGTATCGAGGTACGTTTCCCAGATCCAACAGCTAACCCATACCTAGCATTCTCAGCAATGCTTATGGCTGGCCTTGACGGTATCAAAAACAAGATCCACCCTGGCGATGCTATGGATAAAGATTTATACGACTTACCAGCTGAAGAAGCTGCTGAGATCCCACAAGTTGCCTCTTCACTAAGCGAAGCACTTGCTTCTTTAGACGCTGACCGTGAATTCTTAACCCAAGGTGGTGTATTCACTGACGATCTAATCGATGCATACATCTCACTGAAGAACAAAGAAGTTGAAAAGCTTAACATGACAACTCACCCAGTTGAGTTTGAAATGTACTACAGCGTGTAATTGCGCTGTAGCAGAATTATCTATATCAGATAATAAATGTGTGTTCTCAAGCCCGCTTTGCGGGCTTTTTTAATGGTAATTCGACGTATTCTCCTCTACAGTTTTAAATAGATTAAGAAATGCAGGGTTGCAGAGTGAAAAGCATAACTTTATTGTTAGCAGTACTAATTTTTGTTAGTACTTTTAGCCATGGTACCGCTCAGAAGAAAGTGTATTCGTGGAAGGATAGAAATGGTGTTTTAGTCTTTTCTGATACACCACGTCCAGGCGCAACTGAAGTAAAGCTAAATACGCAAAATCTCACTATGCCAGCGACCGATACGAGCATTCTAGATAGCAGCCCGAACGTTACACCGGTTAATTTTAAAGTGACAATAGCCTCACCTGAAAATGAAGCCACCGTTAGAGAGAATACTGGTTCCGTTTATGTAACGACTCGTATTAGTCCACGCTTTGCAACAGGCTTTAAGGTACAACTCCTTGTTGATGGCACTCCTTTAGGTGTTGCCAGTAGCAGTACAACCTTTGCACTTAGAGAAGTCAATCGAGGCGAACACACACTGCAAGCTAAGCTTTTTAATGAGAATAATAAACTCGTTTCGGTTAGCCCAGTAAGCACCTTTTTTATGCATCGAGCATCTGTATTAAACAGCAATTAACTTTTTAAAATAGATACCTCACAATGCAGAATGGCTGTGCTAAGCTATGCTCAATCGCAACGCACTAAAATGGTGCAAACATGCTCAGTAATACTCCCTTCGACTCAGAAATACTCGACAGTATCTGGAAAAATTTAAGTACTGCCGTTATCTTGCTCGACCGAAACTTCAAACTGGTTTATGCAAATGACAGTGCAAGTGAGCTTTTAGGTTTAGGTCCTAAACGTATTATCAACCAACCATTCGATAATCTATTTAACTATCACTCAATTGATTTAAAACGCATCGCCCAGTACTCACTGTTCGATGGTGTTGATTGCCATCAGCATAGAGCTGACGTGGTGTTCATCGATTCTCGCCATGCTAAATTAACAATCAGTACGCGACGGCTCAGCAGCAAAAATGAAAACTACATTTTATTTGAATGCCGCCAAATGGACGATGAAATTCGTCACGATCAAGCCTCTAATCAAATGCATCAATATCAAGCTGCGCGTAATTTAATACGTGGTTTGGCGCACGAAATTAAAAATCCATTAGGTGGAATTCGCGGAGCGGCGCAATTATTGCAGTATGAGGTTGATCAGCAAGAACGAGATCAATGTGCAGAGCTTATTATTGAGCAAGCAGACAGATTGCGAGAGCTAGTCGACCGCTTGCTTGGCCCGAATCAGTTGCCCCACAAATCCTATGGCAATATTCACCAAGCACTTGAGTCAGTAATCAAGCTAAGCATGCTGGATAATAGTGCGAATATCACCTTAGTAAAAGACTATGATCCGAGCATACCTAATGTGTATATAGATCAAAGTAAAATTCAACAGGTGGTGTTGAACATTATTCGTAATGCCCAACAGGCTCTCGTTGATGGTGGTGAAATCAGAATAAAAACCCGTATTAACCACCAGCATAGACGTCCTGGTAAAGCGCCGAAAAAAACCTTGCTGATCCAAATTTCGGATAATGGTCCAGGTATAGATAAGAATCTAAAAGAAACTTTGTTCTATCCCATGATCACCAATAAAGAAAATGGTTCAGGGCTTGGTTTATCCATAGCGCAAACCTTGGTTGACCAGCATGACGGACACATAGACTGTGACAGTTGGCCTGGCCATACAGAATTTAATATCTATTTGCCTTTTACGGATTAATGGTTTTTTGGAGTAATCATGAAAACAGTCTGGTTAGTTGATGATGATGCCTCAATACGCTTTGTATTAGAAAAAGCGCTGGCAAGAGCAGGATTTGACACCCAAAGCTATGCAAATGCACAAGATGTACTTAATGCATTAAAATTTAGCCAGCCCACAGTGCTCGTCTCTGACGTGCGTATGCCAGGTATGGACGGCATGGCATTGCTAGAAACAATTGCTGAGCAAAATCCTGGCTTACCTGTGATCATCATGACTGCCCACTCAGATCTCGACTCTGCAGTTAATGCGTTTCAAAAAGGGGCATTTGAGTATCTTGCCAAACCGTTTGATTTAGATGAAGCCGTAGCATTGGTAGAAAGCGCATGTCGTGCTAACTCAACAAAAAAAACCAAACGTAAATTAGCACCGCAAACCAATGCGCATATCATCGGTGAAGCACCTGCTATGCAAGAGGTGTTTCGTGCGATTGGTAAATTATCAGCTTCAAGTATGAGTGTGTTAATCAATGGCGAATCAGGTACAGGTAAAGAGCTTGTCGCCAGTGCCCTACACAACCACAGTCCACGCAAAGAAAACCAGTTTATCGCTCTCAATATGGCTGCCATTCCTAAAGAATTAGTCGAATCTGAATTATTTGGCCATGAAAAAGGCGCATTCACAGGAGCTGACAGCATTCGTAAAGGTCGCTTTGAACAGGCAAATGGCGGCACATTATTTTTAGACGAAATTGGTGATATGCCGCTTGATGTGCAAACTCGCTTATTACGCGTGTTAGCCGATGGTGAGTTTTACCGTGTTGGTGGTCATCAAAGCATAAAGGTCGATGTGCGAATCATCGCCGCAACTCACCAAAACCTTGAAGACTTGGTTAAACAAGGGAAGTTTCGTGACGATCTGTTCCACCGTTTAAACGTCGTGCGTTTGCGCCTACCCGCCCTACGAGAACGCACCGAAGATATTGAGCGCCTCGCACAACATTTTTTACATAAAAGTGCTAAAGAGCTGCAAGTCGAAAGCAAAATTTTAAGCCCTAAAGCCACTGAGCAATTACGCCTATTCAATTGGCCTGGCAATGTTCGTCAACTAGAGAACACCTGCCGTTGGTTAACTGTAATGGCACCGGGTGAGCTTATCAGCGAGCAAGATTTACCTCCCGAAATTATTGCCGCAACCCCTACAGAGCAAGAAGGCGACTGGCTAGATGCATTTCAGCAATGGCTTAATCTTGAACTTAAACAAGGCAAAGAGAATATTTGGCCTGCGATTCAAGCACAATTAGAAACTCGCTTAATTAAAACTGCACTTGCAAACTGTGCAGGCCACAAACAAGAAGCAGCCATCAAAATTGGTTGGGGGCGTAATACGTTGACCCGCAAGCTAAAAGAGCGCAATATTAGCTAAATTTCACACTATGAACACAGTGAATCAATGAAGTTAATCGAGCATATTCCGCTTATTAAACAAATGGAAATCATTAACAGACTGTCGTTTTTTAGAGAGTTTTCTCTCAGTGAACGACAGGTGTTATTAGAATCGTTTAGTCACTTATATTTAGTACAACAAGGCCGTGCGGTTTTTAAACAATTTGATAATGACAAACGCCTTTATATTGTACTAAGTGGCTCTCTTACCGTGTTTAAGCAAAGCCATTTAGTTGAGCTAGGCAGCATAGAGCCTGGTGAATTTATTGGTGAAGGCGCGTTTATCAATAACCGTGAACGAAGTACTAGTGCGCGAGCTAAGATCGATACTATCGTACTTGCAATCACACCAGAAGCGCTTACTCGACTACCAAATGTAATCCGTGAGAAAATAAAAGATCGTATCATCGAAGGTATGAGTGAACGCATCATTAAGCTCAGTAATTATCTAGAGTCACGCGGCTAATCCATATACACAATTTGTAACGAGCAATTCAACCAGCTTGGTTCATTAACCCGTGCTGTGTAACGGTAGGTGTCTGATGGTTTCATACCAAATGGGGTACTCACTTCTGGCGTTAAATGGCTGTAACTTTGCGAATAGTTTTTATAGTAAATAACTAGGTAGCCATATAAGTAATCCCAATCAAGGGAGACTTTTCTACCGCTTGTAAGGGTAAAGTGTGCCTGCTTATTATTAAATGTAACAGCAAGATCATTATACTTGTCTTCAACACATCCGGTGGTGAGTACACGAGTCGGCATAGTAAAACTAGTTGTGGTATTTTTAGCTCTTAAATAAAAGCCAATATTGCCATGATTGTAAAAGTGATTTGCGGCGGTGGTGTATTTGATCTCAGGCTGATAACCCAGTCGCTGCATGATACCAGCTAAGATCTCAGTCTGTTCAGTCAAAATTTTATCTTCGGATAACATCAAAGTCGCGTCGCCAAACTCTCGCGGCACACTCAGTTGCGTGTATTTATAAGGTAAACGCTGAGCACTTAAGGCTAAATCGAGCTGAGCTTGCTGCTGTGCGTCTAAGTTTTCTGTATAAACATAAACAGTTGGCTGTTGGCAACCAACTAACAATAGCAACACACACCAAATATACATCCTGTTCATACTATTCCCCCAAAAGATTACAAATGTAGTCTATTAAAGGAAAGCTGATTAATCAACTAATTTAAATGGTAACTTAGCCATTTATCAACACTGCGTCGAGTGTAAAGAATATCTTTAAATAAGCGGTGAACCTGATACTCAAGTAACTTTTCTTTACTCTCCTCTCCATAGGCAAGCTGGCTGTGGTTATCATTAAAACGTGAAATTAATGCAAAGCCTTGTTCTGATTTATCAGGCTGTGCTTTGATTGCTTTTGTTAGCAAAGCTCGCACATCATCTGCGGCTAATAGTGACGAATCCTGTAACCCCATTAACTCTTTCCTTAGTGCTGATCTTACGCCCATTACTACTTCTCCAGAACGAATTTAAAATGAAACGAGATTGCTTATAGCAATTAGTACACCAATTTAAAACGCGCGCAGTGTAACCAGAAAATACTGCAATTTTTTTACTGCTTTTGAAAAATATCATTCTTTTTTGCGAGCCAATTTTAACCCTTTGAAGAAGTTAAAAATTTAATCTTGGTTCAATCCAGTGCTAGGCTTTATAATGGCTACGATTAAATTATGAGAGACCAACATGAACGAAGATTTCATAGAAATTGAACTAGAAGAAGAGCCTATAGAGTTATGTAATTTGCTAAAAGTGCTCGACTTAGTCGAAACCGGAGGCCAGGCAAAAGCACTAATAGGTGAAGGTTATGTTGGAGTAAACTATGAAATTTGTACAATAAAACGGAAAAAATTATACAGTGGTGATGTGCTCGCTTTTGATGGTGAGTTGTTTCAATTAACATTAAGCGAAGATGCAACACCGAATCCTCGCCCACCAGAAACACCGAAAAAAGCACAATCAGAAACGAGCGAAACAGCACCGAAAAAAACAAAACGCAAGCGTACTAAAAAACCAAAAGTGGACGAAAAAACAGGCCGTCGCCCTATTTCATTTGGTTAGTTCAAGGTTGCTTAGTTGCTATAAATCACCTTTAATTGAGTTGGATTATAACAGTAATAAAAGGTGGTTTTGACACCTCCAACTTGGCTAAAACTACTTGCTTAAGCAGCAAGCCTCGCTAGCATCTTATTACTGGCAATACCATTTTGTGTCATTATCACTGGCTTGGTACTGCTTTTTGTCAGTCATAAAAGTCAACACGAAGAATGGCTCAGCTAAACATTCTTTTTTTAATAGTCACCTTAATTAACTGACTATTTATCCCCCCTTGCCCTTGAAATAAATCGTGTCGGCATCAACACTATTTAAGTAGCATACTTTTTCGTCAGCAAAATAAATTTACTAGCTGGTATTAAGTTTGCAACAGGCTAGTGTATATCTCGAAAAGGAAACACAAAACAAGCTCGGCTTGTTAAAACCACAGGGGCAAATAATGAATAACAGTTTTGATACCCAAAAACAGCTTACAATCAATGGTGAACAATACCATATTCACTCTTTACAAGGCTTAGGCGATAAAGCAAAGCGCTTGCCATTCTCGTTAAAAATCTTACTCGAAAATCTGCTACGCAATGAAGATGGCGTTAATATCAAAAAGCAAGATATTGAAGCTTTATTAAACTGGGATCCACAAGCAAAACCCTCCGCCGAAGTAGCGTTTACGCCTGCGCGCGTAGTGATGCAAGACTTTACAGGTGTTCCCGCCATTGTTGATTTAGCCGCGATGCGTGATGCCATGGAGAAACTCGGCGGCGATCCAGCAAAAATTAATCCTCTTTCACCCGCTGAACTTGTGATTGACCATTCAGTGCAAGTTGATGGTTATGGCGAAGATGGCTCATTCGACTTAAATGCGAAACTTGAATACGAACGCAATAAAGAACGTTACGAATTCTTACGCTGGGGACAAACTGCTTTTGATAACTTGAAAGTTGTGCCACCAGCAACGGGTATCGTTCACCAAGTCAATTTAGAATACCTAGCCCGTGTGGTGTTCAATGATGAAAAAAATGGTAAATCACTGGCTTACCCAGATACCCTTGTCGGCACAGATTCACACACAACCATGATTAATGGTCTTGGGGTACTTGGTTGGGGCGTAGGTGGTATTGAAGCCGAAGCCGCCATGCTAGGCCAACCAATCAGCTTACTCATTCCACAAGTAGTTGGCTTTAAGCTTAATGGTCGCCTGCCTGAAGGCACGACTGCGACTGACCTTGTGCTAACCGTAACAGAAATGCTGCGTAAACACGGCGTAGTGGGTAAATTTGTTGAGTTTTATGGTGATGGACTTGCCGATTTGCCACTTGCTGACCGTGCTACTATCGCCAACATGGCACCTGAATATGGGGCAACCTGCGGTATTTTCCCAATTGATGATGAAACCATTAACTACCTACGTTTAACTAACCGCGATGACAAACAACTTAAACTCATCGAGGACTATGCAAAACATCAAGGTTTATGGCGAAACCCTGGTGATGAAGCCCACTACACAGATACCCTTGAGTTATCCCTTGATGATGTAGTACCAAGTCTTGCGGGTCCTAAACGTCCACAGGATAGAATTGCTCTTGATAAAGCGGGTGACATCATTGGTGAACACTTAAAGGGCTTCCAAGATGAACGCATGCAGCATCGCGATAAAAGTGATATTCAAGAAGCGCGCATTGAAGATGAGGGCCCTACAACCAACCCAGATGAGCCAGTCAACGAAGCACAATTTATGGGTGCGGCTAAGGTTAACTTTAAAGGCGAGGAGTTTGAGCTTAATGACGGTGCGTGTGTCATTGCTGCAATTACAAGCTGTACAAATACCTCAAACCCAAGTGTTATTTTAGCAGCGGGTTTAGTCGCTAAAAAAGCGAAACAATTAGGCTTAAAAGTGAAACCTTGGGTTAAAACCTCATTGGCACCTGGCTCTCAAGTAGTGACTGACTACCTGAAAAAAGCAGACTTAATGGATGATTTAGATGCGTTAGGCTTTAACCTTGTTGGTTATGGCTGTACAACCTGTATTGGCAACTCAGGCCCACTGGCTGATGAGATCAGCGAAGCCATTCAAAAGCACAAACTGGTAGTCAGCTCTATTTTATCAGGTAACCGAAACTTTGAAGGTCGTATTCACCAAGATGTGAAAATGAACTTTTTAGCTTCGCCACCACTTGTTGTCGCCTACGCTATCGCAGGCCGTACAGATATTGATGTGTACAACGAGCCGCTAGCACAAGACCCTAATGGTAATGATATTTACCTGAAAAATATCTGGCCGAGTGTCAGTGAAGTCAATGAATTAGTAAAAGAGACCGTAACCAAAGAAATGTTCGCATCAAGCTATGGCAATGTGTATCAAGGCGATGATCGTTGGCAGAAAATTCAAATTCCTGATGGCAAACTGTACGATTGGGATGATGCGTCAACCTACATTAAAAAAGCGCCCTTCTTTGATGGTATGGAGATTGAGCCTCCAGGAATTCCAAGCATCAGTGGCGCACGCTGTTTAGCAAAATTAGGTGACTCAGTCACCACTGACCACATCTCGCCAGCAGGTGCTATTAAAGCTGATGCCCCTGCAGGCCTCTACTTACAAGAGCATGGCGTGCAAAAAGCACAATTTAACTCATATGGTTCGCGCCGTGGTAACCACGAAGTGATGATGCGCGGTACTTTCGCTAATGTACGTTTACGTAATTTATTAGCCCCAGGTACCGAAGGCGGTGTAACGCGTATGCAACCGAGTGATGAGCTTGCCAGCATTTATGATGCTGCTATGAAGTATCAACAAGATGGCACGCCACTGATTATTTTAGCAGGCGCGGAATATGGCACAGGTTCTTCACGAGATTGGGCAGCCAAAGGTTCACTACTGCTTGGTGTTAAAGCCGTTATTGCACAAAGTTATGAGCGTATTCACCGTTCAAATCTAATTGGTATGGGTGTATTACCTTTACAATTTAAAGACGGTGAAAGCTATGAGTCACTCGGTCTAACTGGCCAAGAGTCATTCGACTTTGAAGGCCTGTATGACAAAACCAATGAAGTAAGCGTCATTGCCACTAACAGTGAAGGCAAACAAATTAGCTTTAGTGTTGATGTGCGTATAGATACACCTAAAGAGTGGGATTACTACAAACATGGCGGTATTTTACAGTATGTACTTCGTAATATGCTGGCTGAGCAGTAATCACTTTATAAGTTAACTAAGGGGCTGAATTTTCAGCCCCTTTTTTGTTTAAAACACCAATAATTTGTAGTTTAGACCAACACACTTATTTACAAAAAATGAAAAACACATAAAAATCAGCATGTTAAAATTGGACCATAGTTTGCAAATGCTAACCAGATAAAAATCACAATAATTTTGGAATCCATATGACAATTGCATCATTCAAACGCGCAATTTGCGCAACTGCCATCACATCTAGCTTATTATTAACTGGTTGTGTGATTCATGTATCTCCGGGTCAAATCGCAGAGCAAAAACAACAAGATTTAAGCGTGTCGGCTGCAAATTTAAGCACACTCAAAATCGATGCCGAAGCAGGCTCACTGACCATCAAAGGCGATAGTAACGCTTCAGCTATCACAGTAAATGCCAATATCTATGCGGCTAAAGGCGATGAAACCTATACCCTAACTATTGAAAAACACGGCGACACCGCAGAGCTTATCAGTAAGCTCAATAATGGTAGCTTATCGTTTTACAGAGGTTCATCACCTCACATTGATTTAATCGTATCTGTGCCCACCAACCTTAAACTTGATATCGATGATGGCTCAGGTGATATCGTTATACGTGCGATGCAAAACGACATTCGCATTGATGATGACTCAGGCGATATTCGAATTAGCAATGTAAGCGGCAATATAAACATTGAAGACGACTCTGGCTCGATTATGATAGAGCAAGGCCAAGGTCGCATTGATATTGAAGATGACTCTGGCGATATCCACATTGAGAACAGCCAAGGGCCTGCACGTATTATTGATGGTTCAGGTAGTATCAGCGTTAAAAAATTGGCTGGTTTGCTGGCTATCGAAGATGGCTCTGGTGATATAGATGTGAGACATATAAATGGACTCGTTACTATCACCGATGGCTCGGGCAGTATTTATGTGAATGATACACTAGGCCTGACAATTATCGAAGCGGGCTCTGGCGATTTAAGTATCGATAACATCAATGGCCCAGTTAAATTGGATAGATAATCGACAATTGCTTGATTTAGAACAATCCAGTTAATAACAACAGCACCTACACTTTAATTAAGGCAAAAGTGAGGTGCTTGTATGACTGAACAAACCATCATTCGAATATTAAAAACCTTCATCATTTTAGGTATTTGCTTAATCGTATTGGGGCATTCTTTATTAGCCGGCAATTACTTAAGTGAAAGCATGGGTGTGCATGGTATTATGTTCAGCGCAGCATGTATTGCTATCGGCGTACTGTTTTCACTGCCTACCAAAATTTACCTCACTATTTTGCTGATGAAAATGGAAAGTGATCTGACAGCACAAAACAGGCTGAATTAGTTACCGCTTTGCTCTTGTAGCTGCTTTTCAAGTTGCTTATTGCGTTGCTCCATAAGCTGTTTTACTTGCTCTGCTTCTTGCATCATCTTTTGCACATTTTTAGCATCGTACACCCCAAGTGCGGGCGGTGTTACGTCAGCTTTAACGGTTGATGATTGCTTTTCATCAGCTTGAAAAGTTTCTGCAGGTAATACAGTAATATCGTTCGGATCTAAGCTAACAACTGTACTCGAATAATTAGGGTGAGGTGTATCAGCATAGTGCCACTGACCATGCTCATCTTGCCATTTATACACGACAACAGGTGCATGTGCGTCTTTGCTAAAGCTCAATTTCTCAGTAAACTTTTTAGCTTGTGTGCTTAATGCATCGGCACCTTGCGAAGCAAAGTCACTCACATCACCACTCACTTTTTCAGAGTAATGTTCGAACATGCTCAGTTCTAAGTAAGGTTTACCATCTGGCTTTTTAATATAAAATAACAGCACAACACTGATCAGCAGCAACATGACGGCAAAATAACAAAAACGCTTCATCCTTCCATTTACCTACTATTGATAGCGACTCACAATCTTAGCAAATTCTCCTGAAGCTTTAAGACTTTTTATAAAGTCATTAAACTGCTCTTTGATTAAATATGTTTTTGCTGTTGCTGAAAACTGTAATTGGAGTGGCGCTTTTCCCACATTATAGGTGCTTACGGTTAATTTTTTGAATACTTCATCCCGGCTCACATACCAGTTTAATGCATCTAGAGAGATAGCGGCGATACGCTGATTATGATCCCAGTCCATTAATGCTAAGAGCATCTCTCGTTCTGAATAAAAATTCTCACGGTGCATCACCCCGCTGTCAAAATAATGTTCAAATTTCGGATAAGTATAAGCATAACGACCCATAAATACATAGCCTGTTAGCTCATCTATGGGTGGTATATGACAGCCATGTGGCATGACTAACACATCCTCTACAAAGCTAATCGCCTCACTCCAATAGTACTGGTTACTCCCTGTATACCAATCTATAGATTCAATGCGCCCATCTAATAACCCATCATCAAGCATTTTTTGCGAGCGCTTTTCAGGCGCATACGAATACTGTACCTCAATAGCATATTGCTCACTAAAGCGTTGCAGTATGTCTTGAACAATACCGCCTTGTTCGGCATTCACAAAATGATAGGGAGGGTAATCGCTGTCTGGTAGCCCAACCCGCAATACTTCTGACTGGCAAAACGGCACTACAAAAAATAAGAAAACGACAAAACGACTCATCGACGACTCCATACTACTAATAAGCCGCGAATTGTACACAAAAGACACAAAAAAAGCGCAACCTAAGTTGCGCTTTATGAATTTTCTGATAGGAAAATAGAATTAAATACCATCACCATCAATGTGCAAGCCACATTCACGGTTTAAGCCGAAGAAACGCGTCTCTTCTTCTGTCATACCAGGTTCAAGTTTACGAGTTGTATGAACATCACCCATAGATACATAACCTTGTTCCCAAAGTGGGTGATATGGTAAATCATGCTTAGTTAGGTACTGATAAATATCACGGTTGTTCCACTCAATAAGTGGATACACTTTCACAGTACCACGGCTAATTTCAACAATTTGCTTGTCAGCACGGCTCGATGATTGCCCGCGGCGTAAACCACTAAACCAGGTGCCCGCTTCAAGCTCGTTTAAAGCACGAGTCATTGGCTCAACTTTATTCAGTTGATTGTACTGCTTAATACCGGCTTCACCTTGCTCCCAAAGTTTACCAAACTTCGCTTCTTGCCACGCAGGACTAAGCTGTGCTTTATAAACTTTAAGATTAAGCGATAATCGCTCCGTCATTTGCTCGATGAACTGATAGGTTTCAGGGAACAAATAACCAGTGTCAGTCAGTACCACAGGAATATCTGGCTGCTGCGATGTCACTAAGTGCAACATCACCGCCGCTTGAATACCAAAACTAGACGACAAAAAGTGCGTGCTTGGTAAGTTTTCAAGAGCCCACGCAACACGCTCTTCAGCGCTTTTATCAGCCAGAAGACCATTAATATCAGCCAGCATAGCTGTTTGGTCTTCTTTGCTCATCGTTAAGATGTCTTTAAATTCACTCATGGTTAATTCCAAACCTTAAAGCGGTGTCGCTTATAAAATTATGCGTGAAAATCGGTTACTGAAACTTTAACTTCAGCAACAATGCCTTTGCGAATAACAAAATCACCAAAACACTCGCCTTCATTACGCTCACTTGCCCATTGGCCAATTAGCTTATCGAATGCCTCTAGGTAAACGTCTTCGCCAACATTTTCTAAATACAATTTTGGAATACGCGTGCCTTCACGGTTCCCCCCTAAGTACACGTTGTATTTACCAGGTCCCTTACCAACCAAACCCGCTTCTGCCAACATTGCGCGGCCACAGCCATTCGGACAACCCACAACACGCATAATGATGTTGTCATCGCTCAGACCATGCTTAGCTAATAATGCTTCCGTTTTCTCTATTAAGCTTGGTAAGTAACGCTCAGCTTCTGCCATCGCTAATGGACAGGTTGGTAATGCTACACACGCCATTGAGTTTTTACGCTGCTCTGTATGGCTGTCATCAATTAAGCCATGGTTGCGCGCAATCTCTTCGATTACCGCTTTTTGGTCAGCCGGAACACCTGCAATGATCAAGTTTTGGTTTGCCGTCATACGGAAATCACCTTGGTGAATTTCAGCAATTTTACGACAGCCTGTTTTTAGCGGTTGATTTGGGTAATCTAAAATACGGCCACTTTGGATAAACAGCGTTAAGTGGTGCTTGCCATCAATACCTTCAACCCAACCGATGCGGTCACCACGGTGCGTGAACTCATACGGGCGGCTCTGCTGAAATTGAACACCGGCACGTTTTTCTACTTCAGCTTTAAATACATCAGAACCAACACGGTCTAGTGTGTACTTAGTTTTCGCATTTTTACGATTTGAGCGGTTACCCCAATCACGTTGTACGGACACGACGTGCTCAGCAATTTTCAACGTGTGCTCAAGTGGGATAAAACCAAAGTCATCCGCTTTACGAGGATACGTTGCTGTATCTCCATGAGTCATCGCAAGACCACCACCTACTAACACGTTAAAACCTACTAACTTGCCGTTTTCTGCAATTGCCACGAAGTTTAAGTCGTTCGCATGTACATCCACTTCATTGTTCGGTGGAATTGTTACTGTGGTTTTAAACTTACGCGGTAAATAAGTTGAGCCTAAAATTGGCTCTTCAGTGGTTTCACTCTTTTCACCATCTAACCAAATTTCAGCGTATGCTTTGGTTTTTGGTAATAGGTGCTCAGAGATTTTCGCAGCCCACTCGTACGCTTCTTGATGAAGCTCAGACTCAACTGGGTTCGTCGTACATAATACGTTTCGGTTTACATCGCCCGCCGTTGCAATTGAGTCTATGCCCACGCTATTGAGCATTTGGTGCATACCTTTAATATTTGGCTTAAGCACACCATGGAACTGGAACGTTTGACGCGTGGTTAAACGAATACTGCCATAGCTAGTTTTCTCTTCAGCAAACTTATCAATCGCTAACCATTGCTCTGGCTTGATGATACCGCCAGGCATACGCGCACGTAACATAACGTTATGTAACGGCTCTAGTTTTTGCTTGGCACGCTCAGGGCGAATATCACGATCATCTTGCTGGTACATGCCGTGGAAACGGATCAGCTGGAAGTTATCAGCAGTGAAACCACCGGTGATCTCGTCTTTTAAATCTTGCTTAATTGTGCCACGTAAAAAGTTACTTTCTCTTTTCAAACGCTCGTTATCAGAAAGCTTTACGTTTTTGTCTTGTTCGCTCATGGTATTTCCTAAATTTGTTACAGTGACGGCTGTTAGCTTTAAACGCGATTAGTACACGTCTTTCTGATAGCGATTTGCGCTACGTAAATCTTTTAAATATTGCTCAGCTTGTTCATCATCTTTGCCGCTATTTTCTTTGATAATGTCTACAAGCGCTTGGTGAACATCTTTCGCCATACGGTTTGCATCACCACAGATATAGAAATGAGCACCCGCTTCTAACCAAGCAAATACTTCTTGGCTGTTTTTGCGAAGTTTGTCTTGAACATATACTTTTGCAGCTTGATCACGGCTAAACGCCACATCCACTTTAGTCAGTAAGCCTGACTTCAAGTAACCTTGAATTTCTACTTGATATAAGAAGTCTTGAGTAAAGTGAGGGTTACCAAAGAATAACCAGTTTTTACCGCTTGCTTCACGTGCATCACGCTCTTGTAAAAATGCACGGAATGGGGCAATACCTGTACCTGGACCTACCATGATAATTGGCGTTTCATCATTAGCCGGTAAACGGAAATTATCGTTATGCTCGCTGAATACTTTTACTTTACAGCCTTCTTGTGCACGACGTGCTAAATAACCAGAGCAACCACCTAAGTGTTCGCTTCCGAATGCATCAAACTCAACCAACCCCACCGTTAAGTGAACTTCTTCTTCAACTTCAGCTTGGCTAGATGCAATCGAATATAAACGTGCTTGTAGTTTACGTAAGCAATCTACTAAGGTTTGCGCTTCCAATTGAGCTGGGTTTTGACGAATAATATCGAAGATTTGGCGAGGCTCGATGTACTCACGCATTGCTGCTTTATCTTCAACTAACTTTAATAATTCAGGGTTGCCCGTTGCTGTTGCGTATTTTTCAACAAAGCTTGGGTATGACTGAGTTAACTCTAGCTTTTCGATTAGTGCGTCACGAATACTTAGCTCGTCGTCGCCGAGTTTAACCGTGCTAGATGCATCGATTTGTGTAAGCGTGAGCACTTCATCAACAAGTGCTTCGTCATTTAAAAAGTAGACGCCTAACGAATCACCCGGTGTATAGGTGATGTCTGAACCTTCCAATGAAATTTCAACATGACGCACATCTTTGGTTGAATCACGACCCGTAATTTTTTGCACAACGCTTAGCTCTGCAGCAAATGGGTTTTGCTTGGTGTATTGGCTTGCCGCAGGTGCCGCTGCACCAAATGGCATCGCCACAACTTGACCACCACTTGCTTGTTGCTGCGCTTTAAGATCAGGTTCAAACGCATCAAGTGCACCATCAATCCACTTAGCAGCTTCATCATCGTAATCAACATCTAAGTCAGCACGCTGGAAAATAGTTTCTGCGCCAAGCTTGTTAAAACGCGCTTCAAAATCTTTTGCTGTTTGGCAGAAGAACTCATAGCTTGAATCACCTAAGCCAATCACAGCCACTTTAACACCATCTAGTTTTGGTGCTTTTTTAGTCGTTAAGAATTCATGCAGGCTTTCAGCGTCTTCTGGTGGCTCGCCCTCACCATAGGTTGAAACAACAACCGTGATGAACTTTTCTTTTTTCAGGGCAGTTGGTTTGTAGTCAGCCATGTTGACTAGCTTAACGGTGAGACCACGCGACTGGGCTTGTTCTTTTAACTTAGTCGCAACGCCTTTTGCGTTACCCGTTTGCGAGCCGTATAAAATAGTTAAGGGTGCAGCATCACTAGCAGCTGGAGCGGCAGCAACACCACCCGTTATTGCACCTGCGTTGGCATTAGCAGCTAAGTAACCACTGACCCACGCTTGCTGAATTGGATTAAGTTCAGCCACTAAGCCTTGCAGCTTTTGTACTTGCTCTTGCGATAGCGGGCTCGCCGCTGCATTTAGTTGACTTAACAACATGAATTTATTCCTCGTAACCCTGAAAAGTTAACTGCGAAACGAACTTGCTACCGTCATTTCGCGAACAATTTTTTCGACTTTAAAGACTAAATAAAAACGCTTTAAAGGTTTATCTGAGCGTGAAGAATAACGAGGTCTCGCGCGATTAAAAAAGAATAGAATCTGCTTTGATATTCCATTTAGTTATTAATTTTATAAATAACTAAAAAAAAGACACTAACATATAAGTCAGTGTCTTTTTGTTTAAACGGATTTTTAGTTAAAAATCAATAACAACATTTGCAAAGAAACGACGACCGATAGCATCGTAAATTGCATCATTAGCTCCACTGGCTGCAATATAAGCCGGTGGTAATTTATCGGTTAAGTTACGAATACCTAAACCAACTCGGGTGTTTTGAAATAACTGGTAGCTAGCGGACAAGTCATGGGTCACAATAGTTCCCACAAAGGCAGGGCTCAAATCTTCAGGTATATCTCCGTCAGGCGATAGGTCGATACGAGCTGAACGATCTATTAAACGTGATGACCAGTTTACAACTAAATCGTTAATAGCATAGGTTGCGGAAAAGCGAGCTTGCCACTCAGGATCCCCCACTTCACCATCTTCCACATTTACTTTATCAGGTCGACTTTGGAACTCAAAAGCCTCTAGCTCTAAAAGATGATTTACAAATAAGTTTAAATTTAAATCCCCTGCCAAACCATAATCAGACAGCTTCATACTGTAATCAAAATCAGCTTCAAGGCCTCTAGTTGTCAAAGCTGCTGCATTTAAAAAGCCAGAGCGAACTAAAGTCACATTATTCGTTGTAGGGTCTCGCTCAACTTGAGAACAAAAAC
Organism: Pseudoalteromonas sp. L21; assembly: GCF_021728035.1. NCBI lineage: Bacteria > Pseudomonadati > Pseudomonadota > Gammaproteobacteria > Alteromonadales > Pseudoalteromonadaceae > Pseudoalteromonas > Pseudoalteromonas sp. L21. The sequence continues at coordinate 378,103 of NZ_JAKKCV010000005.1, forward strand.
TTTCGTCTGGGCCTCCTGGGGCATCCACACAATTATCAGCAATACTTTGTGTCGCGATAAATGAAATTGCGTCTTCTATTTCAATATCATAGTAATCTAGGGTCATTGAAAAGTTTTCAAAAAAGCTCGGTGTCCAAACAATGCCTGCCGTAAATGAGGTTGAGGTTTCAGATTCAAGTTCAGAGTTGCCACCACTAATAGTATCTATACTCGCATTATCATTTGCCTCAAACCCTGCTGGTATGCCGATTGCTGCACAATTAGCAACGCGATTAGGATTATCGAGAATACTATCAGCATCACATGGATCGGCTACACGGCCAAAGCCTGGAGAAATGGGTGAAAAGGCTTCGGCTATATTCGGGGCACGTACCGCTTGACCATAAGTGCCTCGCAAACGAATATCCTCAATAGGCTGATACAACACACCAACCTTCCACGCGTCAGTTTCGCCAGCATGCGAGTAATCAGCATAACGATATGCGGCATCTAAGGTAAGTTCTTTTGCGTAAGCAAGGTTTGCAAGCAGAGGCAAGCTCACCTCTATAAAACCCTCAGTTACATCATACTCACCAAATGCATCGGGTGTAGCTGCCTGTGCTAAAACACCTGATTTTGTCAGCTCATCGGTGCGTGTTTCTGATGTTTCTTCACGGTATTCAAAACCAGCAGCTAAACCGATTGGCCCGCCAAGTAGTTCAAAAAACTCCCCAGTATCAAATGTTATATTAGCGCCAATTAATTCTTGCGTTATTTCATCTGTACGCGATACATCGGCTGTTACCCAGTCTTTTGCAGCCTCTGATGCTTGGTCAAAACCAAACGCATTATAAGGAACACAATCTGCGGGATTTAAAGTGGCAGGGTTAACATACTCATTTCCATCCTCATCTGGTAGTTGTAAGTCGGGTACTTGATTTCGACATACTATTTCGCCCGTATCTGGGTTAATAACAGCATCAAGCGCAGCATCAAGATTGCCTGAAATTAAATCGTTTAATGAGTTCCGGCGGTTATCTGTTTGCCCATATACATAGTAAACATCATAGTTAAAATCAGTTTGGCTTAAAGTAAATAAGCCTTGAACCCCACCAACGAATCGAAATAGCTCACGGCGGTTATCAGCACTTCGATTACCGAATTCAGCAAAAAACTTAGACATTTCTATTGTTGTAATGCCTTGGTTAAGGTAGGACTGGCGTAGCGTTTCATCAAGGTAGGGGTTGTCTGCTACGTTAATAAATATATCACCAAAGCGAAAAGATGGCTGAAACTGTTGTTTAATGTCTGAACGAACGAACTTAAAGTCACTGTAAAATGTATGGTTGTCAGTAATATTATAATTAAGTGTTGATGCGATGGTTATTTTATCCTGCTCAGGTAATACATTTTCATAGTCTTGAAGTTTAAAGCAGTGCTCACATCCATCAGGGAAATTACCGAATGCAAAGCTATTTGTGAACTCACGAATCGGCATTAATTCAGGTGTGCCATTATCTGAAAACGTGGTAATTTCACCAAATGCACCAAATGGGTTTAGCACACCATTTTCACTTATACGATCCGAAAAAACACGAGGCCTTGTTAAACGATCAGGAATACCATCTTCCTCACCTTGGCTGAGCGGATTATCAACTGTTCCCCAGTTATCCGACTGGCGTAAGTCATTTGCCATCACTTCATTGATATGGTCTTTGCCAGCAAAGAAAGTGATATTACCTCGACCGCCGGCAATATCTGTCCCCGCTAAAATACTTAGTGAGGTATTTTTAGAGCCGACTCCTTCGGTTGAATTACCAACTGATGCCTTTAATTGTAAGCCATCGAAATTGTCTTTTAGAATCACGTTTACAACACCGGAAACCGCATCAGAGCCATACACTGCCGATGCACCTCCTGTTATTACTTCAATTCTGTCAATAAGTGCAGCTGGAATTGTTGATAAGTCTACCTGAGATGACCCTGGCGCCCCTGCGACATGGCGCTTGCCATTCACTAAAACAAGTGTACGCGTGGATCCTAGGCGTCTTAAATCAGCAGAGCTGATACCTGCATCAGCATTGTCATCATTATTACCAAAGAGGGTATCGGTCGCGCCTATAGACGGAAACTCAGCTAGAATACTCCCTAAATCTGGTGTACCTGCTTTGGCTATTTCAGCCGCACCAATTGTTACTATTGGTGTGGGTTGAGAAAGCTTTGGTTTTGCAATACGAGACCCTGTAACTTGAATTCGCTCAACTTCATCAACTCCCTCTTCAGCTGCGACTGAATAACCCACAGTAGAAAGTGCAGTTAACGACAAAGCAAACTTAACGCTATGCGCCAATAAATTATATTTCTTCATTTTGACCCCTAAACAAGCTGTTATTATTTGATTATTGCTGTTGAAGTCGGGTGATCTTTACACCACAAAACTATAACAGTGCTTTTAGAAGTAACACGACAAACCCAAAATAGGAACAAAACTAAAAAGTGTGCAAAATATAAACAATGCAGAAATGTAAATTTTAATTAACAAATGCGTATATAAAATAATCCAAAAATTATCAATTCTGTAAAAAACCTGTCATTGTTATCATCTATTGTCCACCATTTGAAAACACATAATAGGGAAAATCTATGCCATACGGGATTAAGAAAAAGCTCATACTTACTAGCAGCTTACTTTTTTTAAGCAACACAGCGTTTGCAAATATTAATAATGCAGACTTTGAAACTTGGTCAGCAAACACACCAACAGCTTGGAGCACGATTGATAGTGGTATCAGCATTAGTGCTAACAACAGTGTGGTTTACTCTGGCGAATATTCTGCACAAGTCACTGTTAACACTGGCACACAAAGCAATACTGATTTACAGCAGCTCGTTGATGTTGTTGCGGGCGAAAGCTACGAGTTTTCTGCTTGGGTTTACCATACCGAAGGTGGTGTGAAAGCACGCTTAGTGGTTGATGGCTATCAGGACTATTCAAATTCAGCATTAACCAATCAATGGCAACAAATTAGCTACCAGTACACAGCTCCAACAACAACCGCTATCAATGTTGGCTTACGCTTTTACGACGTAACGGGTTTTGATGGCAGCGAAGTGGTTTATGTCGATAATTTTGCACCCAGTACAGGCACAACCCCACCACCGACAGGTAGTTGCACAGATAATCAAGTATCGTTAGTGCTCACCACTGACAACTATGGTGAAGAAACAAGTTGGCAAATAACAAATGCCCAAGGCAGTACAGTGGCATCTGGCGGCAGCTATGCAGCGAATACTCAGTATAGTGAGCAAACCTGTTTAATTGATGGTGACTACACATTCACTATTTTTGATAGTTACGGTGATGGCATGTGTTGCTCGTTCGGTAATGGCAGCTACAACCTCTCTCTAGGCCAAACGGTGCTTGCCAGTGGCGCAAACTTCCAAAGCTCAGAGGCGACACCGTTTACATTAGGTGATAGCGCTGGCGGTGATGATGGCGGTACAACACCACCTGATCCGACAGGCTATTATGTGACTACACAAGGCCTCACAGGCTATGCTCTAAAAACAGAGTTGTACAACATTATTAAAGATCACAACTCGCAAGGTTACTCTGCTATTTGGAGTTTTTATGACATTGCCTCACGCGATAAGTATTTTGAAAACGATAACTCAATTCTAGACCGCTACTCAGAAAACCCGACAGGTCAAGATAGCTACAACTATGTAGCCGTAAGCGATCAATGTGGTACTTATAACAGTGAAGCTGATTGCTACAACCGTGAACACTCTTTTCCGAAAAGCTGGTTTGGCGGCACTGTTGAGCCTATGAACTCTGATGTACACCACATTTTCGCAACCGATGGTTATGTAAACTCTAAACGCAGTAACTACCCATTTGGTGAAGTAGGAAGCGCAAGCTATACCTCTAGTAATGGTAGTAAATTGGGCAGCGCAGCGAGTTCTTTAAATTACTCAGGTACTGTATTTGAACCTATTGATGAGTTTAAAGGCGATTTTGCAAGAGCCTATTTCTATATGGCAACACGCTATCAAAATGTCATTGCAAGTTGGCAAAATAAAACTACTTACAGTAACGCTGTACTTAACGGCACCTCAAATCAAGTATTTGAGAATTGGGTTGTCGCAATGCTACTAAAATGGCACAACGAGGACCCTGTCAGCCAATTAGAACTTGATCGCAACCAAGCGGCATATGAGCACCAAGGTAACCGTAATCCATTTGTCGATCACCCTGAGTTTGTTGGGATGATTTGGTAATATCATAAGCCAGGCGCTTAGCTCAGCTAGGTGTCTGGTTTAACTGTCCAACAATATAACTCGTTTTTCGGCGACGAGTTGCTCCACAAATTGTTTTTCGAGGTTCCAAGGGTGACGCTTCCAACCTTGAAAACCAAAACCTGCAATATGTACGTATTTAAACCGCACTAAAAAGTAAGCAATTGCCAAAGTACCAGAACTAACACAACGAGGCCGATGTATCGGTGAGCCAAGGGCTAATAATTCATTTAATAATGATTGGCGAAACTGTGCTGTTAAACGCTCTACTTGGCACTTTTGCGCATAGGCTGAGATTAGAGCCTCCCCGAAATCTACCTTACCTTTACGTTGTATCAATTTAAAAAAACATTGCGCTACAGAGTTAGGAGTTGGATCGGTGATCATAACCTGGCTCAGCCCTTCGAGAGACATTTGTGGTGTGTTTAATAAACTCAGGGCTTGTCGGCCACGCCCAACCAACCACAAGTCAGTACAACGTTGGCCTAAATAATCAGGCATTGCTGCACAATGGTTAAACCTAACCACTCGTGGGCAATGATTTACTTGCTCAGTAAGATCTGTATTGATAGGACCATTACCTAAGATAATGATTTTTGGCTGCTCTTGCATAAACTAAGCGACTTTTCTTTCTTAAAGCAGCTTATTTGACGCTAGCAGTGTGACTGGTTAATGACAATTCAAGATAAATTTAACCAATGAGTGAGTCGTTTATGTTCTATCAACAGCATGTTGTCGTGTTGTTGTTTGGTCTGATAACCAAGTAGCGGCAGCACGTGCTTTAATAACTCATGGTGTTGCTGTTGTAGTGAATAATGCGTGACCTTTAATGTTTCTAACAACTCCCGAGCATAAAGCGATCTCGATTGCAGCGACTGCCAAGTACGAATCTGTATTTCGACGATTTGTGAAATTGAAGTGTTATAGTTATTAAGTTGCAAACTTAACAAGTAGTTTTCTAATGAGTTCATAATAGCGTCCTTTTAAAAACGCCACTTTAAAAGCTCAAGTTAAGTTGAGGTAAAGTATTTTGTTATTTTTTGCGCCATTTATTCATTATTTCCTTAAATAATTTAGCCTCTTTATCTTCACAGGGTCTGGGCGATCCGCTTGGTACTCCTGACTTGCCAAATACGGTATTAAAATCGATGTCGTAACATAGCCCATTGAGCATTTCTGTTCGCTTGCTGCCATTGCCATTTTGCCAAAGTATTGTTGCTTTATCAGAGACAGTTAATTGTGCAGGCACTGTAACCCCGCCTACAGGCGAATTATTATTTGCAGCATCAATCTGACCAAGTGCTGAAGCATTAGAAAAGCCATTTTCAAACTTAAGCTCTGGGATTGGTGCATAAGGATTCAGCTTTTTAAATGGTTTTTCAGCTGTTTCTTCACTATTCGTTTTAGGCTCAGCAGTTAAAGTTTCTACCTCTTTACTGGATTTAGCGACTACAGCTTGAACTGCTTTAGGCTCTTTCAAAGAGCGATTAGCCGCTTTTGTATCAGCTGACTGTCCTAAATGACTGGGTTCAGCCTCTTTTGTTTGCGGTTTCAGTCTTGAGTCATTCTGCTTTTCTTTTGAGGTTATTTTTTCACTTTTTTTTATACTAGGTAAAGCCGTGAGATCAACACTAACGTATGCGTGTATTACATTCACAGAATCAGAGACAGGTGATACAGATACAGACCGCATATGCTGCGCAAATAGAAACAAGATTACAGCATGCAGCGCAATTGAAATCATCCATGCTTTGTAGCTTCCCTTTAACACCTAAACTCCTCACTTTTTATTTTAAGAGTGTTAAAAAAACGAAATAGTTCAGTGCCCAGAGCTTTAACAGATACAAAAAAGCAGCATCTTTTAGAATATACAATCAAAAAGCCCCAGCATGTGCTGGGGCTATCAAAACACTTAAGGATTAAAACTTATAGTTAACACCTAGTGTGAAGGTGCGACCGTTCAAATCAAAGTATTCACCGTCATCATAAAGACTTGGGTGTCTTGGTGGAGTGCGGTCAAATACATTTAACATACCACCACGCACTTGTAGGCCATCAGTAATATTATAACGCGCTGTTAAATCCCACTTCGTATAAGATGAGATATCGTTATAGTTATTATCTTCAGCTACCCAGTCGTTTGACCAAACAGTACTGTGGCGATAGGCACCGATTAAATTTACCTGTAAGTTTTCATAGGTATAGTTCGTTGTGAAACGTGCCTTCCAGCGTGGATCTGTATACTCACCTGCAGCATTACGTTTATCAGCTTCTTTACCTGTTAAGTTTTCATCGTTTTTAGACATGTAAGTGGCAAGCATATTCATTCTGAATGAGCCAAATGTTGTATCAAATGAATATGTTACTTCCATATCCGTACCCGCAATACTGTTACTTGCAGAGTTAATAGGTTTCAGATCATACGAATCAATTTCAAAGGTATCTTTATTACGATAGATAAGTGGGCAATATGGATTATCTGTACTCTCAAATTCATAACAGCTTTCAATCACTGTTTTTGCTTTAGGTGTACGGATCATATCTTCAAGATCGAACTCCCAATAATCAAGAGTAATACTTAAACCATCAACAAATGAAGGTGTGTATATAACACCAACAGTTAAATCGTGCGCACTTTCATTTTCAAGATTAATATTACCTAAATTGAAACCAGAGTGGTTAGTACGCTTCCAGTCTTCACTTGGAACCCAACCTTCAGGAATGCCTTGCGAGCGACAGTTATTGGTGATGTTTTCTTTATACTCACCTGCATTATCAATTTGGCCTTGTTCACATGGGTCATCAAAGCTTTTAAAAGTCTCTGAACGGGCTTGATAAAGCTCATTTATGTTTGGTGCACGAACTGATTTAGACTTATTAATACGGAAACGAATATCATCATTAAGTACATAGTTAAAACTTAACTTCCATGCGTCATCAGTGCCTGTTGATGAGTAATCCATGTAACGATATGCCGCTTCAAGGAAAATTTCATCGGCAAATGATGCATCTACAACAAGCGGAATAGAGAACTCTGCAGCGGCCTCACTGACATCAAATGAACCTGATAATGCCTCAGATTGATTGTTAAAAATCAATCCTTTACGCATAGCGGGATCAGGTAAAGTTGATGATGCTTCTTTACGATGCTCAATGGTAAATGCTGTCGCAATTGGTCCCGCTTCTAGCTCAAATAAATCACCGCTAAACGTTACACCATAAGTTGTTTGATCAACTGTTGCACGGCGAGTTGCATCTGTCTTTACATAATCAAGCGCTTCTTGCGAGGCAAGGCCTGTTCCCCAAATATTAAGAGGCACACAACCTTCACGGGCAGTTACTTCATCTCCAGAACGATCGGCACAGACAATATCGCCATCAATTTCAACGGCATCTAATGACTTATTAAAATTGTCGACAAGCATTTCACCGTGCCAAGTTGTATCCGCTTGTACTGAGCCACGTTGCACATAAGCTGAGTAAAACCAGTTATCGGTTATTTCACCTTCAAAGCTTAAAACACCTTGAATAAGCTGACGCTTTTGATCGTATACGCGGTTACCTAGTGCGTCTGTAGTAATATACGCTGTATATGTGTCCATATCACGATCAGAGAAAAACTGTTTTGTCTCATCACTAAAAAACGCATTATCTGTACGCATACCACTTAAAGTATGGAATGCAGGCGAGCTTTCACCATAGGCATGCGTATTTGAATACGTAAGCTCAAATGCCATTGAGTGAGCATCACTAAACGCATAGTTCACATTCGATGATAAATTTAAACGCTCAAGTGGTGTACGCACATATTTATGATTTAAGAAATGATAGCCATCGCCTTCATTACCAACATAATATTGCGTATTACGGCTACCTGGCGTTGAACTTGCTGGTAAATATTCACCACTTGCAAATGGACGAATTGAACCGTCATCAGCAAAGATATAATGACCATCAGATGTGAAGAAATCACCTGTTGGACTATAAAAGCCAAGCGTTGTGCTACCTGTTTGATCATAAATGATTCGACGAGGAATGCCATCTTCATCATTTAAGTTATCTGGGTGGTCTAAAGAAATAACACCGTTACGAATAAAGTCTCGTTGATCACCACGTAATTGTTTTGAATCCGAATAAGAGATATTCGTTACAAAGCTTGCTTTTTCACCTTCATTACCAAAAGTGAATGATACATAAGACTCCTCACCGCCGTCTTGCTGAGGCTGCGATGTTGATGCATCAAATTCAAAGCCTTGGAATGATTTCTTAGTAATAATATTGACCACACCAGCGACCGCATCTGAACCATACACAGCTGAAGCGCCGCCGGTTGAGATTTCCATACGCTCAATCATTGCGGTTGGAATATTATTTAAGTCGACGGCGCTACTGCCCGGAGCACCCGCAATAAAGCGGCGTCCATTAACAAGTACGAGCGTACGTTCTGCACCTAAACCTCGTAAGTCTGTATTACTCAAGCCATTAGCAAAAACGTTATCGTTTGTTGTCTCAGGTGATAAACCAACTGTAGCCGATGGCATCTCGCTTAATAGTTCAGCGGCATTAGTAATACCCGCATTAACCATCGCATCGCCCGTAATAACAGTAACAGGAGTTGGAGACAAATCACCAATACGCTTTATTTTTGAACCCGTAACTTGAATACGCTCAACTTGCTCATTACCTTCATCTGCAGCAGTGGCAACATGTGATAAACCAAGCCCTGTTATACACAGGGCAGCCTTTATATTAAATGATAATGTGTTTAACTTGCTCATTTTCCCTTCCAAATGATTATTTTATTTTTTATTTGCGTTTTACATCAATACACCTATATCAATAACCAATAAAGGTACATAAACGCAAAGCTCATTATAAATTTAAAAAGGAACAATTAAATAAAACTATTGATACATATGTAAATATATGTAAATCAAATAAATAACCAATACAATCAGTAACTTGAGATAAAAATAATTTCCACACCTCACATTATTAATTATAATATTACATATAAACAATAAATTTACAAAAGCATAAATCTGGATAAAAAACACATATAAAATTAAAAACAAAACAACAAAGTAACAATATAGCTCAAAAATAAACCTATTATTTAAGGTTGATTCTGAAAAAGTATTTCATCACTTATTTTTGACAATAATAAATTTTGAGCCAGCTTATAAAAAAATGATTAAATATCTCTTTCTTAAAACGACACGGTTAACTTTATTACTTAAATAGTTATTTTCTATTTAATTGAGTGGTCTATTTTTTGAACACTTGCGAATTACTGTAAATCAAATTACGCAAGCTTTTTCATACAAAGATGAATGACAGTAAACACTAACTGAAATGGCTGTTTAGAGTTTGAAAACAAAAAGCCCCAGCAAGTGCCGGGGCTTTTTAAAAGTAAACTTAATTAAAAATTAAGCTTTCTTTGGACGCTCAACAACGTCTACTAAAGTCCAAGACTTAGTCTTAGAAATAGGAGCACACTCAGAGATAGTAACTACGTCACCAGTTTGAGCTGTGTTGTTTTCGTCATGTACGTGTAGTTTAGTCGTACGTTTGATGAATTTCCCATATACTGGGTGCTTCACGTAACGTGCGATAGCAACAGTGAAAGACTTATCCATCTTGTCGCTGATTACACGGCCTTGAAGAGTACGGATTTTATCGCTCATTATTGACCTGCCTTCTGGTTAATAATTGTTTTTACACGCGCGATATCGCGACGTACTGTTCTTAGCGTGTGTGTCTGAGCTAACTGACCAGTGCTTGCTTGCATGCGCAGGTTGAACTGCTCACGAAGAAGTCCTAGAAGTTCAGCGTTTAGCTCTTCTACGCTTTTGTCTTTTAGTTCGCTAGCTTTCATTACATCACCGTCCGAGTTACGAAAGTTGTTGTGAATGGTAATTTACGCGCTGCAAGGTTAAATGCTTCACGAGCAAGCTCTTCAGAAACACCTTCCATTTCGTAAAGTACTTTACCAGGTTGAATTTCAGCAACCCAATATTCAACAGAACCTTTACCTTTACCCATACGAACTTCTAATGGTTTGTTCGTAATTGGCTTATCTGGGAATACACGGATCCAGATTTTACCTTGACGCTTTACGTGACGTGTCATAGCACGACGAGCTGCTTCGATTTGACGAGCAGTCATACGGCCACGACCAGTAGCTTTCAAACCGAAAGTACCGAAGCTTACTTTGTTACCGTTTTGCGCTAAACCGCGGTTGCGGCCTTTGTGCATTTTACGGAATTTTGTACGTTTTGGCTGTAACATTACTCGCTACCTCTACTTAGCACTTTTTTTGGCTTTCTTTGGCGCGCGTTTAGCTGGCTTCTCTTGCTCTTGTACTAGTGGTAAACCACCAATAACTTCGCCTTTGAAGATCCAAACTTTAACACCAATGATACCATAAGTGGTTAAGGCTTCAGAAGTTGCGTAGTCGATATCAGCACGTAAAGTATGTAGAGGTACACGACCTTCACGATACCATTCTGAACGTGCGATCTCAGCACCGCCAAGACGACCGCTAACTTCAACTTTGATACCCTTTGCACCAATACGCATTGCGTTTTGTACCGAACGCTTCATAGCGCGACGGAACATAACACGACGCTCTAGCTGTGACGCAATACCGTCAGCTACTAGTTGTGCATCAAGTTCAGGCTTACGAACTTCAGAAATATTGATCTGAGCCGGAACACCTGCAATCTTAGTTACTGCTTGACGTAGTTTTTCAACGTCTTCGCCTTTTTTACCGATAACAACACCAGGACGAGCTGTGTGAATTGTTACACGGATAGATTTAGCTGGACGCTCAATAACGATTTTAGACACAGAAGCCGCTTTTAATTCCTTAGTAAGGAATTTACGTACTTTGTGATCGCCAAAAAGCTGATCAGAGAAATCTTTTGAATTCGCGTACCAGGTAGAAACCCAAGGTTTAGAGATACCTAGGCGAATACCAGTAGGATGAACTTTTTGTCCCATTACTTATACTCCTAGCTATCTGAAACCACAACAGTGATGTGGCTTGTACGCTTAAGGATGCGATCTGCGCGTCCTTTAGCACGTGGCATAATACGCTTCATTGTAGGACCATCGTCCACAAAGATCGTAGCTACACGTAGCTCATCAATGTCAGCACCTTCGTTATGCTCTGCGTTAGCAATAGCAGACTCAAGTACTTTCTTAACTAATACAGCCGCTTTTTTAGGGCTGTACGCCAGGATTTCTAGAGCGCGATCAACCGGAAGTCCGCGGATCTGATCTGCAACTAGACGAGCTTTTTGCGCCGAACCAGAGGCGAATTTATGTTTAGCTAATGCTTGCATTTATCATTCCCCTCTTAACGTTTCTTCGCTTTCTTATCCGCAGCGTGACCGCGGTAAGTACGAGTTGGTGCAAATTCGCCCAGTTTGTGACCGATCATTTCGTCTGTGATAAACACAGGAACGTGCTGACGACCATTATGGACAGCGATGGTCAATCCGATCATGTTAGGTATGATCATTGAACGACGGCTCCAAGTTTTAATTGGCTTCTTGTCACCGCTTTCCAACGCTTTCTCTACCTTCTTCAGCAAGTGTAGGTCAATAAAAGGACCTTTCTTGAGAGAACGTGGCATGGCTATTCCTCAACTATTATTTAGTACGACGACGTACGATAAACTTATCAGTACGCTTGTTCTTACGTGTCTTAGCACCTTTAGTCGGTTTACCCCATGGAGACACAGGATGACGACCACCAGATGTACGACCTTCACCACCACCGTGCGGGTGATCTACCGGGTTCATGGCAACACCACGAACTGTCGGACGGATACCACGCCAGCGATTTGCACCAGCTTTACCTAGTGAACGAAGCATATGCTCAGCATTACCTACTTCACCAAGTGTTGCGCGACAGTCAGCTGGAACTTTACGAACTTCGCCAGAACGAAGACGTAGAGTCACGTATTGACCTTCACGTGCAAGGATTTGAACGTATGCACCAGCAGAACGTGCGATTTGCGCGCCTTTACCTGGTTTTAATTCTACGTTGTGAACAGTCGAACCTACAGGCATGTTACGCATTGGTAATGTGTTACCAGCTTTGATTGGTGCATCAACACCAGACTGGATTGAATCACCAGCTTTTAAGCCTTTAGGTGCAATAATGTAACGACGCTCACCGTCTGCATATAATACAAGAGCGATGTTTGCGCTACGGTTTGGATCATACTCTAGACGCTCAACAACAGCTGGAATGCCATCTTTAGTGCGTTTAAAGTCGATTACACGGTAATGATGCTTGTGACCACCACCGATGTGACGAACCGTGATACGACCTTTGTTATTACGACCACCAGACTTAGAGTTTTTCTCTAGTAGTGGTGCGTAAGGTTTACCCTTATGTAGATCTGGGTTAACCACTTTAACCAGGTGACGACGACCCGCAGAAGTTGGTTTACACTTTTGAAGTGCCATAATTCTAACTCCCCTTATTACTCGGCGCCGCCGACAAAGTCTAGCTCGCTACCTTCTTTAAGAGTAACGTAAGCTTTCTTCCAGTCTGAACGACGACCGAAACGCATGCCAGTACGTTTTGTTTTACCCTTAACGTTTAGTGTGCGAACACCAGTTACTTCTACTTCAAAAAGCTTTTCTGCTGCAGCTTTGATTTCAGCTTTAGTTGCATCAGAAGCTACTTTGAAAACAATCGTGTTGTTCTCTTCAGCAGCGATAGTGCTTTTTTCAGAGATGTGTGGAGCAAGGATCACTTTTAAAAGACGTTCTTCACGGATCATGCTAGCGCCTCCTCAAGTTGCTTAACAGCAGCAGCTGTAATAAGTACCTTATCGAAAGCGATTAGGCTTACAGGATCGATACCAGCTACATCACGCGTGTCAACCTTGTATAGGTTACGTGCCGATAAGAAAAGATTCTCATCTACTTCTTCAGTCACGATTAGAACATCTTTAAGCTCAAGTTCTTTAAGCTTAGCAACTAGTTCTTTAGTTTTTGGTGCTTCAAGACCAAACTGTTCAACAACGATTAAACGCTCTTGACGAACTAATTCAGATAAGATGCTTTTGATCGCACCGCGGTACATTTTACGGTTTACTTTTTGGCTGTGATCTTGTGGTTTAGCTGCGAAGCTAACGCCACCTGAACGCCAAATTGGGCTACGAATTGTACCAGCACGTGCACGGCCAGTACCTTTTTGAGACCATGGTTTTTTACCACCACCGCTTACTTCAGAACGTGTCTTCTGAGCACGAGTACCTTGACGAGCACCTGCTGCGTAAGCAACAACTACTTGGTGTACTAATGCTTCGTTAAACTCACGTCCAAAAGTAGCTTCAGAAACTTCAAGAGCGCCAGAAGCGTCTTTAATTGCTAATTCCATCACTAAATCTCCAGGACTTATGCTTTAACAGCTGGTTTAACGATAACGTCACCGCCGATAGCGCCAGGTACTGCACCTTTAACTAAAAGCAAGTTACGCTCAGCGTCAACGCGAACTAGTTCTAAGTTTTGAGTCGTTACACGCTCAGCACCCATGTGACCGGCCATTTTCTTACCTTTAAACACCTTACCAGGTGATTGGTTTTGACCGATTGAACCAGGAGCACGGTGAGATAGAGAGTTACCGTGAGTCGCGTCTTGCATGCTGAAATTCCAGCGCTTAACACCACCTTGGAAACCTTTACCTTTAGAAGTACCGGTTACGTCAACTTTGTTGATTTCGTTGAATAATTCAACAGTAAGCTCAGCGCCTACTTCAAAATCGCCTTCACCACCATTTAGGCGGAATTCCCACAGACCGCGACCCGCTTCAACACCAGCTTTAGCGAAGTGACCCGCTGCTGCTTTGTTTACACGGCTTGCTTTTTTAGTGCCTGCGGTTACTTGAAGCGCGTTATAACCGTCAGTTGCTTCAGATTTGATCTGAGCAATACGGTTAGGAGTCGCTTCGATAACTGTCACAGGGATAGATACACCATCTTCAGTGAAGATACGTGTCATACCCACTTTACGACCGACTAGACCTAATGCCATTTTCCTAAAACCTCTCTAATCTTCCGATTAACCCAGGCTGATTTGAACATCAACACCAGCAGCAAGATCTAAACGCATAAGAGCGTCAACAGTCTTGTCAGTTGGTTCTACGATGTCGATCAGACGTTTATGGGTGCGGATTTCGTACTGATCACGCGCGTCTTTGTTAACGTGCGGTGAAGTTAGTACAGTAAAACGTTCAAAGCGTGTAGGTAGTGGGATTGGACCACGTACTTGTGCGCCAGTGCGTTTCGCAGTTTCCACGATTTCCGCCGTTGATTGGTCAATCAAACGGTGGTCAAAAGCTTTTAGGCGAATACGAATGCGTTGATTTGACATTCTTAAACCTCAATATAAAGAGCATTTAAAAAGAGCATAAAAAAACGACCGAAACAATCTTACTAACTAAGATGTCGGCTGCTTTCTTATATCTACGTTGAACTCCAAATCGGAGTTCCTGTTTTATTAGCTTGAAATCCAAGCTTAATCTTTCCTTCCAAGTTCCCGAGGGAATTTTGAAAGCCTGCGTATTATAGTGATATTGGTGATAAATGCAACAACAATTTTGAAAAATCCACAGCCCCAATTAAAATTTGTTTAATTTTCGAACTTTATCAATAACATTGCCGTCTTTACTTTATACTTGTGCAGTCTGAGGCGCGCAAGCATCGCTTTTAAATGGTCAGTCCAGTTAATAATTGCTATTCTATTGCGCTTATTTTTGCCTCTATTACTACTTTATTTACTTTGGTGAGTTGATGCGTATCATTAATCGTTGTTTGAATTTTATGTCAGCAGGTATGAACCGCTTGTTTGTAAGAAGCAAGGTGCTGCCCGACAACCCGATTGAACAATATAACCTAAACCCAGCTAACCCGACTTTCTATATAGTTAAGCTTAATGCACGCTCAGATTTGGCTGCACTCGCGCGCGTGTGTAAAAAATATGGTCTACCAGACCCAACACAAGAGCAGCTTTTAGGGCATGCTGAACTTAATCGCTTTATTGGTATTCAAAACCCTCCGCCATTATTTGGGGACAAAAGTAAACCCAGTAATGCGCTGCAACAAGGCAAGCAAATCATTGATCATTTGATGCGCACGGGAGAAAAAAACGTGCAAGTGATCCCCGTGACTATTTTATGGGGTCGTAACCCAGGTAAAGAAAAACCTGGCTTAGGGACGTTAGTATCGCACTCGCTCACACCAAGTTGGTTCCGCAAGTTTTTTGTGTTGCTATTCTCTGGGCGCGATAATTTTATTCGTTTTAGTCAGCCCCTGGACTTATCACTGCTAGTGAACGAAAAAGCAGACGTGGATGAGCTACCACACAAACTACTGCGTGTTGCACGCGTTCACTTCAAACGTCAAAAACTGGCTGCGACTGGCCCTAAAATGCCATCGCGAGAGCAGCTATTCAATTCGCTACTTGCTTCACCTACAATTAAAAAAGCCATTCAAATTGAAGCCAAAGAAAAGAACATCAGCCAACAGCAAGCACGCCAAAATGCGCTGAAACTTCTTGATGAAATAGCGGCAAATTACAGTGATGCAACCATTCGTGTTGCTGATCGCGTGTTAACTTGGTTATGGAATAAGCTTTACAACGGTATTGATATTAAGTTTTCTGAACAAGTCAATGAGCTGACTGATAAAGGCCACGAGATTATTTATATGCCGTGTCACCGCTCTCATATGGACTACTTATTACTGACCTACTCTATTTACCATTTAGGTTTGGTACCGCCGCATATCGCGGCAGGTATTAACTTAAACTTCTTCCCAGCAGGGGGAATTTTCCGCCGTAGCGGTGCGTTCTTTATTCGCCGCTCATTCGCGGGCAATAAACTGTATTCATCAGTATTCAAAGAATACCTGAGTCAGCTGTTTATCAAAGGTTATTCAGTAAAGTTTTACACTGAAGGTGGCCGTAGCCGTACTGGTCGTTTGTTACCGCCAAAAACAGGTATGCTCGCTATGACGTTGCAAGCCATGCTACGAGGTATTGATCGCCCTATTTCGATTGTGCCTGTATACATAGGTTATGAGCACGTAATGGAAATTAATACCTACTTAAAAGAGCTTGCCGGTAACGATAAAAAAGGTGAGTCGATATTAGGTATCTTTAAAGCGATTAAAAACCTGAAAAACTATGGGCGTGGTTACTTAAACTTTGGCGACCCTATTTCGATAAACCAATACCTGAATGAGCAGCAACCTGATTGGCGTGAATCTATTCACCCAACCGATGTACAAAAACCACAATGGCTTGGGCCGCAGGTCGCCAACCTTGCTGATAAAGTCATGGTTAATATTAATAGCGCCGCGGCACTCAATGCGGTGAATCTACTGGCCATGATTTTATTAGTTAATGATAAACATGCGTTAAGTAAGCCTAAATTGATTGCTCAGCTTGAGTTTTATCTACATTTACAACGCAGCGCGAGTTATAGCGACAAAGTAACAACACCAGACGAAACGGCTGAGCAGCTATTAGAGCATGCGCTTAAGCTTAATAAATTTGATGTTATCAGCGATGAGTTTGGTGAAATTATCGCGATTAACGACAAAGAGAAAACGTTATTCAACTATTACCGTAATAACGTATTGCACTTGTTTGCTGTGCCAAGCTTGCTTGCACTGCATTTATTTAAAGCGCATAAAACGACGATGGCAGATTGCCACGCTTTGATTGCACGCTTTTACCCACTATTTGCCAAAGAGTGGTTCTTACATGAGTTAGATGAAAACTACATTACGCGTGTTCTTGCCAGCTTTGTTGATCAAGACCTCATTGAAATTGACGGTGATAATATAAAAATCACCAACAGCAGTGATTGCTTAGCAAAACTAGAAATACTCGGTCGCGCTTTAAGCTTAACTTTACAACGTTATGCAATCGTTATTGGTTTTATCCAAACCAGTCATGGCATTGAGCGTGCTGAACTTGAGCATGAAAGCCAAGTATTGGCAGAGCGTTTAGGGACGTTACACGGCATTAAAACCCCTGAATTCTTTGATAAGAAAGTACTCATTGGTTTTATTACAAGTTTACGTGAGCAAAAGCTGATCACTGAAACAGAACAAGGGTTAACGGGTAGCAGTGAGCTGTGTGAGGTGTATATATACCTTAAGGCATTGCTGCCAGCACGCGTCTGGCAGTCAATTGACGACATAGTGCAAAGCCAAGCTAAGCACTCAAAAGGTTAACGCTGACGCATGACCCCTTCTTGGATCGTTGAGGCAACCAAGTTGCCTTGACGGTCAAAGAATTGGCCTCGCACCAAACCACGTCCAGAGCTCGCACTTGGGCTATCAATCGAATATAAAATCCAATCATCAAGTCTAAACGGACGGTGGAACCACATTGCATGGTCAATCGTCGCAACCTGCATATTCGGCTGCATAAACGATACACCGTGGGGTTGTAAGGCCGTTGGTAAGAACTCAAAATCCGATGCATACGCAAGTAAATAATTATGAATGCGCTGGTCGTCAGGCATCTCGCCATTGGCTTTAAACCAAATATGTTTCACTGGCTCCATAACTTGTGGCTTAAATGGGTTATGAAAAGTCACAGGGCGCATTTCAATCGGCACTTCGCGAATGAACTTATTGCGTATAGGTTCAGGAATAAGCTCGGCATTCGCTTGATAGAATTCAAGAGACGACTTTAGCTCTTCAGGCTGTGGCACACTTGGCATTTGCGTTTGATGCGATAACCCCTCTTCATCGCCTTGGAAGGACGCCGTCATATAAAAAATAGGTTTACCGTATTGAATGGCTTTAACTCGACGAGTACTAAAACTTTTACCATCACGAATGTTTTCTACATCATAAACAATCGGTTTTGCAGCATCCCCTGGGCGTAAGAAGTAAGAATGCAGAGAGTGAACGATGCGCCCCTCGGGTAACGTTTCTTTAGCGGCCGATAAAGCTTGGCCCATAACTTGGCCGCCAAAAACAGCTCTAAACCCTAAATCTTGGCTTTGGCCACGATATAAGCCTTGTTCAATTTCTTCTAGCGCCATTAATGACAGCAAATCATCTAATACTTGGCTCATTTATTTATCCTCAATCCCGACAAGCGTTTAATGATACTATAGACTAATTGGAAGTAAATCTTTGTAAGAGCACCTCATTATGGCTTATTGGCTTTTTAAAACCGAACCCGATGCATTTTCAATTGATGATCTAAAAAACACACCTGAGCAAACCTCTATGTGGGATGGCGTACGTAATTATCAAGCCCGTAATTTCATGCGTGATGACATGAAGCAAGGTGATTTGGTGATGATTTACCACTCCAGTTGCAAAGCAGTTGGTGTGGTAGGCATTGCAACGATAACGCGTGATGCCTACCCTGACCCAACACAATTCGATTTAAATAGCGACTACTATGACGCCAAAGCAACAACAGACAACCCTCGCTGGTTTGTGGTCGATGTGAAATATCAATCACACCTTAAAAAGCCAGTGAGCTTACAAGCAATTAAAGCCAATGAGTCAATTACCGAAATCGCCCTTAAAAAAGGCGGCCGACTGTCAGTCATGCCCGTGACTGAACATGACTGGCAGCAAATAATGACAATGAGTGAGACATAAAATCACTGTCATTTAAATGAGCCCCCAAATTTGCTAAAATACGTCACCTTTGTTTCAAGGGTAAGATGGGGTATGTATGAAATTATTGTATTGGTTAGATGAGTGGACCAAGCTACCCCGCGACGAACAGCAAAATCAACTACCATTTATTGGCGGCGACTTGCTTGGTGATGTGTATATGAAATATCACATCAGCGATGCTAATAAGCCACTGCTATTTACCTTCTCTCCTGCTGGTACCAATTATCAAGAACATGACTTAACCGACGACTTTACTCCTTGGGGCTATAAGCTCGCCAAAAAGCAGGGAATAAATATAATTGCGTTTCAACATTTAGGGAAAAGCAATTGGTTTAGACATCGGAATCTGATTTTCTTTATTGAGCAATTGGCACCTTTAGTTAGTTGCTTTACCGAGCGATTAGGTTACGGCTTGAGTCGTGGTGGCTTTGCAGTAGGTGCATTCGCTAACTTATTAAAACTCGACAAAGTACTATTATTTCACCCTGTCAGCACCAAAAATAAAGATAAAGTGCCATGGGATGATCGCTCAAGCACAGATATCGCACAAAATTTTGATTGGCACGGTGATTACCATGACTTAGATTTAGGCCACGCTAAAGGCTACATTATTTACGACCCAACAAATCGCATCGACCGTGCCCACGCTAAGCGCTACCCACAGCTTAATCATCTAAGAGTGTTCGGAATGGGACACAGTGTACATGCCACTTACCTCAGTAAGTTTGGATTTTATAAAGATGTTGCCGTTGACTTTATGCGCCACCAGCAAGTCGATATTGCACAATTTCGCCAGCAAACACGTACACTGCGTTTTAAAGAAGACTACTATCGCCGCCTTAACAAAGCGAATGCGAGTTCCGCACACCGCTTGGCACTATTGAGTACAGCCCATAACATTTTAATTGATGAAAAAGCGGAGCATGTAAAAGAAGAGCAAGAAAACGTTGATGTGCAACCTTTGTTAGATGTTGCTCTAAAACACCAAGAGCAACACCCTAAAGATGCCGTAAAATTGCTTAAAGTGGCGCAACAACTGGCTCCTGACGATCCGGTTATTGAACACAAACTAAAACAGTTAAAATAACTTAGTGTTTACTTTTCGCCTTTTTATTTTTTTTAACGTGCCCATGCTTGGGCACGATGGTTAAGTACATGATAAGTGCTAACCACGAAAACAAGATAATCCCTATTAACCATGCATTTTTTTCATGCCCCTGAGTGCGTTTGCTATTTAAAACAATCACCACAGGCAAAATATACGCACTCAATACAATAATTAAAAACGCAACTTCATTCATTCGCTCACCAATGAAGACCAATCAACTTCATTACTAAGTACACGTTCAACGGCGATGTAGTGCAAAATATCCCCCTCACTGACGGTATAATCCAGAGGTGGGTTTAAATCCATATTCTGAGCACTTAAGTTATGCGCCACACCAAGCAAAATCGCATCATGACTTTGTTTAAAGTGATGAAATAAATTACCAAACGTCATGGCTTTTACACCCTTAGGTATTGGCAAGCTAAATTGCGTGTCACCGTGTAGCGTAGATAATAATTCTTCTTGCACACGGCTTGAACCTGGGTCTTGCATTGAACGTACAAGAATTTCTGCAGACTTAGAACTACTGCATTCAACATTATTACAATGCTCAAGTAGCATCTCAATTTTAGTTTCATCATCAAAATGAGCACTAATATGGCACTGCTCATTGACCAATTTACTGATGCGTAATGCCGTTGTGAATGTTTGGTCATCGTCTTGACCATCAATAATAATTTTATCTGCCCGCTCTATAGCCACACGTTTTAACTCATCAATATCGGTAAAACTACTTAAGCGAGCAAAATCAACATGTGTATTGTCTAGAAATGGATGTTCCATTTGCTCGGTCACTGCTAATAATATGCGTCGATCAAGACGCTTGTTATCTGCCAAAATATAGTCAATCATCTTTTTTGTCCGCGTATCATGCCAACCGAAGATAATTATATGATTGTTAATATGTGAGAAGCTTTTATCACCCGTCATAGCGCGCCTAATCAAGTAAGTAACTGTTTGCCCTGTTTTTCCTAACAGAACACCAAATAATGCCAAACCAAAAGGAATTTGTAGCAGTGCAACGATCCAGCGTCCTAGCTCTGTACTGGCACTAAAGTCGCCATAACCGACTGTAGAAGTCGTGACAACATAATAGTAAAAGTAGGTGCTAATTGGTGTGAGATCCTGCTCTCCTGCAAGCACGAGTAACCACCAAATAAGCAACATATGGAAAAGTGTTGTTATTACCACAGCCTGCCAGCTAACCTGATCAATATGACTGCGTATAAGCACCACTAAGCGGTTAAAAATATGATGCATAATCCTTGCAATGTATCTTAGAAGAAATTAACCGATACGGTACTGTAATGCATAGGTTTTGGCAACTGGTGGAAAATTCTTAATGTCTGTCGATGAAAAATAATAGTAGACTATACTTTCTCTGTATTAAGTATTAAGGGTGCAATATGTCTGGTGTTCTAGCTTCAGTCGATCAACGTACACAATTAGTTGGTGAAAATCGTTTAGAGCTCTTGCTGTTTTATCTACACAGCCGCCACTTATTTGCGCTCAATGTATTCAAAGTAAAAGAGGTTGTTAAACTTCCCCACTTAAGCAAAATACCCAATTCACATCCTAAAGTATCTGGTGTTGTCGATATCCGTGGTGAATCTATTCCTGTGATCGATTTACGTAAAGCGATTAACATGCCTGAGGCGAAACACATTGAAGATACTAACTTAGTAATTACTGAGTACAATCGCACCGTACAGGGCTTTTTAATTGGCAAAGTCGATCAGATTATCAATATGACATGGTCTGACATTATGCCGCCACCCACCGCTATTGGTAAAAACCATTACCTAACTGCACTGACAAAAATTAAACGTGATAATCAAGAGCACCTAGTTGAGATTATCGATGTTGAAAAAGTCTTGGCTGAAATTATCGAATACGAAGTGCAAATCAGCGATGACATTTTAGATCAAAATATAGTCAACGAGTTCACAGGTCGTAAAATTTTACATGCCGATGACTCCCCGACTGCGCGCAAACAAGTAAGTGATACACTAACTCAATTAGGTATAGAAATAATTCCAGCACGTAATGGCCTTGAAGCATTAGAGATGCTAAAAGGCTGGGCAGACGAGGGCAAGGATGTTGAAAAAGAATTACTGATGGTAATTACCGATGCTGAAATGCCGGCAATGGATGGTTATAGGCTCACCCATGAAATTCGCCAAGATAGCCGCCTAAAAAACCTACATATCGTTTTAAATACCTCTTTGAGTGGTAGTTTTAACCAAGCAATGGTTGAAAAGGTAGGGTGTAATGCCTTCTTGTCTAAGTTTCAACCTATTTTGCTTGTCGAGGAAGTACAATCGCGTTTAAGAGCTGTACTCGAGCAACAAAAATAGTCTTATAAATAATTGCCCTTTTAAATAACGCAAAAAATGCTGATGAGCACTTTTTGGGATGCCCAATGTAAACCCACCAAAGAATGTCGATTTGCCAATTAGTTATTTTCATGATTAATTGGCACAATCAATTTACTGACAACAATAAAAATTATGCTAAATCATGTTGCAAAGCCATTCACAAAACTGGTTGAGCGTTACCTACCAGATCCATTTATTTTTGTAATTTTATTAACTTTTTTAAGCTTTATCGTTGCTGGTATTTTCACACCATCGACACCGATACAAATTTTAACGGCTTGGGGAAGCGGCTTTTGGAACTTATTGCAATTTGCCATGCAAATGCTGTTAGTATTACTAACCGGTTATATGCTGGCA
Organism: Pseudoalteromonas sp. L21; assembly: GCF_021728035.1. NCBI lineage: Bacteria > Pseudomonadati > Pseudomonadota > Gammaproteobacteria > Alteromonadales > Pseudoalteromonadaceae > Pseudoalteromonas > Pseudoalteromonas sp. L21. The sequence goes on from NZ_JAKKCV010000005.1 coordinate 400,907, forward strand.
AGTACGCCTGTCATGCGACATATATTAACCAAGCTGGCGGCCTTGGCTAGTACACCTGCCAAGGCAATTATACTGGTTACGTTCGTTTCATTATTAGCAAGCTGGCTCAACTGGGGCTTTGGTTTAGTAATAGGAGCTTTGTTTGCAAAAGCGATTGCCAAACAAGTTCGCGTTGATTACAGGTTACTCGTTGCCAGTGCTTATTCAGGCTTTATTGTCTGGCATGGTGGCTTGGCAGGCTCAGTACCACTGACTATCGCAACAGAGGGGCACTTTTCAGAGCAAAGTATCGGCGTAATAGGTACGGACAGTACTATTTTTTCAGGGTTTAATATCGCAATTGTCATTGGCTTATTTATTGTCATGCCACTTGTAAACCGCTACATGTTGCCAAGCAACAAAGACAGTATATATATTGACCCTGCAAAGCTAGATGATGAACCGACTCAGTCGGTAACCCCTAGCCGTCCTGCTGAAATCATTGAGCATAGCCGCATACTGGGTATAGGGATGGGACTCATCGGCCTTGGCTATCTAGTTTATTACTTTGTACTGAGTAACGGTGGCTTAAATTTAAATAGTGTTATCGCCATTTTCTTATTCAGCGCTATTTTACTGCACCAAACACCTCATAACTTACTCACAAGCCTACAGCAAGCAATCCCAAGCGGTGCTGGAATCGTAGTGCAATTTCCATTTTACGCAGGCATTATGGCTATCATGGTTAACACGGGCCTAGCTCAGCAAATTTCCGAAGGCTTCATCGCAATAGCCACAGCCGAAACACTGCCATTTTGGAGTTTTTTAAGCGCTGGTTTTGTGAATATATTTGTGCCATCGGGTGGAGGCCAATGGGCTGTTCAGGCACCTATCGTCATACCTGCGGCACAAACACTCGGTGCCGACATACCCCGTGTTGCTATGGCCGTTGCTTGGGGTGATGCATGGACAAACCTCATTCAGCCTTTTTGGGCCCTACCTGTACTTGCGATAGCAGGACTAAAAGCAAAAGATATTATGGGCTTTTGTTTAGTGCAACTGGTGATCACCGGTGTGTTTATTGCGCTAATGCTGAGTTTTTATCCTTAAAATAAGGCTAAAGTATATAAACCCGTTTTACTAAGCCAATAAAAATATCGCAATGGATACATAGCGAGGCTTAGGGAATAGCTCTGAGATTAGCTTTTAGTGTTCGAAACAAGGTTGTTTATTTAACCGTTTCGTACTGGTTCAGTTTATATACCAAAAGCTTACTTATTCGTCCCATAATTTTTATCTGTATATTTTATAAAGTCGGATTCGTGTGTCCTAACCTTTCCTAAAAAGTCCATAAAAAGTAACATGTTTAAGTTTTTGAGAGCAAACAAGTGTTTACTTTCACGCTGTATCATTCGCTATACCAGCGTCCATTAAACTAGCTTTTTTCATATCTACCTACATAGAAACCGATAGAAAAACTTAAAAAGATTATACAAACTAATGATAGTGTTTCCGGTATGCTCTTATTTAGCTTAAATTCAATGCCTATATATGTAATCACTCCTGTAGATATTAGTAAAAATAATACGCGGTAGAGATGCTTCATTTCATACCTCCAAAACGGATAGAGTGATAAGGCGCCCTAAATGTAGTAAGGAATCATAATGATTTAAACTTTAAACGAGCACTCCAATCAATGTGCCTTGTTCTCACATAATTTCAGCCTTAAACAGCTTTCCATTGGCGTGACTCGTAAGTGGTGCTCATGCAATTGCAAAGTAATCGGAAAGCACAGATATTTAACTTAAATTTCTACCCTACTTTATGTAAATAGGATAACTCCTAAAATAAGTACGGAATATGGGCTTTCATGTCAGTAAATTCGGATAAATGACTCATGGAACATTCCGATTAATTTTATAACGCTATTTCAAATTAACTCAGCGCGAAAACAATAAACTAACTTGATAAAATTTTCATTGGTAGGCTTAAGATTGCGCTTTGTGAATCAGCAAAGTGCATCATCACGGCTACGTGGCCTGCGACCACCAGCGCATACATCACAGTTGAGAAGGTTTGCCCATAAGTATCTAATGGTACAAGGTGTGAATTATGGCGTTCACGCCACTCAAAAAGTATTTCCAGCGCACCAATAAACAAGAAAAACACTAACAACGTCAGTCCGAAAGTGTAGCTAAGCCAAAGGCCTAATAACACACCCACTAAACACATTGTTAGGCCAATCCACGAGCGCATTGAGAAACTAATACTTTTCAGCACATGCCCCCCATCTAGAGGGAGAATTGGTAATAAATTGAAGAGATTAAGTAGTGCACTTAATACTGCTACACCCGCGAATATTTCCATCTCAGTTGCGTAATAAAGCACCACACCCAGTACTGATGTGATCAAACCAAATGCTGGCCCCATCAATGAGATAACAACATCTTGCCAACGGGTCGTAATTTTATCGTCTGAAACAGCAAGCCCGCCGACAAATGGAATTAAGTAAATACCTTTGGTTTTTATACCAAAATACTGCATCGCTCTGACATGCCCATATTCATGCACAACCAAGCACCCTATTAGCATCAACGCAAACTCTATCGAGAATAGCCATGCATAACCCGCTACGGATGCTCCAGCAAGTGCTGCTTTAACAACTTTTGCACTTTTAAATAATTTAAACGCTAAAGCGACAAGGCCAATAACGCTTCTTTTGGGTTTAGTAGGTGTCATCGTGGGTATCACTAATCGGTGAGCAAACTGCTGATTTATGTAAATAGCTAAGCAGCGGTTATCAACATTACACGTATCTAAGCCGACTCGCTCACCTCGAAAGTCAAACTCATACATATACTGCTTGGGCGACTCAAAGGTAATAGCTTGTTGATGATGAAAAAGTCCTACTAATTGCGAACCTTTAAGGTGCAAGGTAAAAATTTCATCTGCTAGACTTAGCTGTATCGTTATCATAATGATTTTAAACGCTATTGTTGTATTAAGCTATTACATTTAGAAAAAGCAAAATTCCGGATTATTGACAATATTCTTAAAGTAGCGTTTTTTTTCATCACTGACCAGTTATAAAACATGACGAACTCCTTTTTTCCTACTACTTTTAAAGAAGATTAATTTATTCATGGAGTGAATAAGGTGAAATCAAACCGACATATACTTGTAGTAGATGACTCCAAAGCAATTTTAATTGTTATGCAAGCCATACTAAATGAGCTCGAGATAACAAATATCACAACCTGCTTAAGTGCAACTGATGCGTTGGAGAAAATCAAAAAAGCACCCCATTACTTTGATGCCGTATTTACAGATTTAAATATGCCGGATATGGATGGGATGGAGCTTATTCGACACTTAGGTGAAATGAAATACAATGGTGCGATAGCCATTATTTCTGAAATGGATCCAAAAGTCATTGATTTAGCGGCAGATTTGGCACGTAAGCATAACGCCCACTTGATTGGCAACATTTCGAAACCTGTACAATTGAATCAGGTTTATTTATTGCTGCAAAAACTTGAGCATTTTTCTGTTCACATTGAACGTACAAAATCACCTATTTCAGAGTCGCTGCTCCTGCATGCGATAAGTCACAATGAAGTGCTTCCTTATTATCAGCCCAAAATCAATCGCCATGATAATCGGGTAGAAAGCATTGAGGTATTGGCACGTATAAACACCAGTAAAGAAGATGAAGTCGTCTTGCCAGATCGATTTATCTGCATTGCTGAAGACTTAGACCTCATTAACCTCATCACTTTTCAGTTATTCGAAAAAGCAACCAATGACTTTAATGAGATAAAAGAGCATTTTGATCCTAACTTAAAGCTGGCATTCAATTTATCACCTTCCCAGTTAGAAGACTTAAGCTGCCCTGATAAGTTAGCCCTGATCCTACACCTTAATAAACTCACTCCCAGTGAAGTGATATTAGAAATAACAGAACAATATGCTTTACGAAGTGCTGCACAGCTAGAAACGCTTAACCGCTTACGCATGAGGGGCTTTGGCATATCCCTTGATGATTTCGGTACAGGTTTTACAAACGTACAGCAACTAAAAACGCTGCCTTTTACTGAAATAAAAATTGATAGAACCTTGATCAGCAATATTGAAACCGATCAATTTTCACAAGTTATCGTCAGTAGTTTAGTAAATATTGCCATACAAGAGGACTTAGCGATTGTTGCAGAGGGCATCGAGCGCGTTGAAGAGCTTGATTACCTTGATAGGTATAAAGAGTTCATTCTTATGCAAGGTTTTTTACTATGCCGACCAAAATCCAAAGACGACTTTTTAAATTGGTCTTTATCATGGCGGCAAATGGTTAAAACGGCGGCTGGCTATAGGCGTTAGGGCTTACGCTTATCATCACTAACAATCGTATTGCTACTTTCTAGGCGCTGTCGCCAACGCTGCTTGGCAACATGCTGCATATTAGCTGACTGATCATGTTCATCAACTATTTCGAGGCCCATCAACGCTTCAATGAGATCTTCAAGGGTGACAATTCCTTGCACATCCCCGTACTCATCCACGACTAGGCAAATATGAGTGCGTTCTGTCAACAGTGTTTCAAGCAAGGTTGGCACGTGTAATGTTTCTGGCACAGTATAGATAGGTTTTACTAACTTACTGATTTTATAGTCTTCGCCTAATCGGTGATAAGCAAGCATAATATCGTTCTTATGCACAAAGCCAATAATATCATCGCCATTTTGATCATACACCAGTACACGAGAAAATGACGAAGAGCCATATTCAGACAAGTACTGATTAACGGTTAAATCTTTATGTACTTTGAACAATACAGTACGTGGTGTCATGATGGTATCGAGCTTAGCGTGGCGAAAGTGCAATAAGCTTCTTATTATTTCAGATTCATCCTGACCAAGCGCTCCCGATTCCGTTCCAATATCCGCCATAGCCTCAATTTCTTGACGAATATAATAAGCTTCATCGTAATTTCGACCTAAGAAACGAGTAAGAATATCTGCAAACCAGACAAAGGGTTTTAACATAAACACCAAGCCAACTAAGCCAAGGCTGACAATAGGCGTCAGAGCGCGCCAATAATTAGCGCCTAATGTTTTAGGGATGATCTCAGACAGCACCAACACTAATAACGTCATAATAGCTGATGCAACGCCCACGGCAGCATCAGAAAAAACCACGGCTGCTTGAGCCCCAACTCCTGCAGCACCTGCGGTATGTGCAATGGTATTGAGAGTTAAGATAGCGGCAAGCGGCTGATCTATATTATCTTTAAGTTTGGAGACACGTTTAGCTAAATGAGGCTGTTGTTTACGTATTAATGCAACATAACTGGGCGTAATGCTTAATAACACCGCCTCCATCACAGAGCACAAAAACGAAATCGTAATGGCGACGACCATGTAAACAAGTAAAAGTGTCACTATCTATCCTCACTTTGGGGTAACTTGCTCACCTTAACAAGTGTATGACTTAACCTCAAACCCTGATTGCATTCTAACGCAGAGCACTTTTTGGCTTTTTTAGCGCGTGCTATATTAGCTCAAATTACCGACTATAGGCTCAATTATGACGTTTAGAAGAACTTGGCAGAGTAAGTCTACCCATTTAAAAATAACACTGGGTGCATTCGTACTCAGTGCCCTAAGCACAACCTCTTTGGCAGACCCAATCGACAAATCAGCCATTCAGTTTATTGGCCCACTTGCAGAAGATATGCAACTGAAGCCGTATCAAACCGATCATCGCGATGCCATCATCGCAAACTTATTGCCAAGCTTACAAACAAGCAGTGACAGTATACATTTGTTTGGTAATGACGTTGACTGGCAAGCATTCGACAAAGTCAGTGCGTTAACCCTTGGAGGGTTACAAGCACTTAAATTCACAGCGTCAACAGATCGATTCAGTGAAGGCACATTGACCTTAAAAGGCATTGAAAACGCTCAGCTATTTATTGATGGCGAAAAACAAACAGAAAAAAATCAAGCCTACGAATTAGCCTTAAGCCAAGGCGATCATCAAATTGTTATCGTTACGGAGCAAGTCGCAAACTGGAATCAGGTGGTGCTTGATTTTACAGCTAAATCTGAACTAGACGCTATACAATTTAGCGCTAAACAGCAACATGGTTTATCGGCTAAGCAATTATTCGATGCGCCGACAATTAGCTTTGTGTCAATGGCACCCAGTGGCGATTATTTTATCACGAGCAAACGTCATTACGAAGATGCAACCGCCAACCAAGCTCAATATGTTACAGAGCTTAAAGACGCCAAGAACAATACTCTGTATCGTTTCGAGTCAGCTCAGCCAAGTAGTATAACTTGGAGCCCTGACAGCAAACGTTTAGTGTATCTATTAAATGGTGAGCTTAAGCGCTTAAATCTAAAAACCATGCAGCTGAGTGTCATCGCTAAAAACCTCTCTGGAGCGAACGGCTTTCAATTTTATGACCAAAACAGCTTGATCTTTAGCTGGTCAAAATCACCTGAAGATAATGGTAAGCTCACTAAGCACTATCAAGGTCTACAAGATCGCTGGTCGTATGCTCGTACGACATCACAAGTCTATTTACTTGATATTGCCACAGGTCTTAGCAAAATAGTAAGCCAAGGCCCACTTAGCCACTCACTTGAAGACTTTGATGCCAAACGTGGCAGCATATTAATGAGTCGCTCAGCACAAGCAATGCAACTATCACCCGAGCCAGCAACTGAGCTGGTTGAATTAAACCTGGCGACATCAGCGCTGAATGTACTTGGTCAATTTAAAACCTTTAATCAGGCTAAATACACAAACGAAGGGATTTATGTAACGGCAGGCCCTGACTTTAACAATGGTTTAGGGCGTAACCTACCACAAGGCATGCTTGCTAATAACTACGATGGGCAACTTTACCTTTTAAGTCGTGATGGTAAAAAAGCCACAGCGTTAAGCAAAGAATTTAATCCTGCAATTGGCCAACTCAATGTACTTGAAAATGGTGATGCACTTATAAAAGTTACAGAACAAGATACAGTACAACTTTACCAGTATGACCTCAGTAAAAAGCGCTTTAATAAGGTGAACGCCGGCTTTGATGTTGTTGAGCAATTTAGTTATTCAAAAGAACGCAACCCCAGCATTTTGCTCACTGGCACTACAGCTTCAACACCTCAGCAACTGAAACAACTAAGCCTAGGTAACAGCCGCGCGAAAATATTGTGGGATTCAAAACCGATCGCCTATAAAGATACTGCCATTGCCTCACTTGAAGAGTTTAACTTTACCAATAAAGACGGTATTGAAATTAAAGGCCGCGTTTACTTGCCGCACAACGTAGATAAAAGCAAAAAATACCCTGCACTGGTCTATTATTATGGCGGTACATCACCCGTTACTCGTGGTTTTACAGGTCGTTATCCATTTAACTTGTGGGCTGAGCATGGCTATGTTGTTTATGTTGTGCAACCAACGGGCGCAACAGGCTTTGGCCAAGAGTTCTCAGCTAAACACGTAAATGCATGGGGTGAGTACACAGCGAACGATATCATCGATGGCACAAAGGCGTTTTTAAACCAGTATCACTTCGTAGATAGCAAACGTGTTGGCAACTTAGGTGCGTCCTATGGTGGCTTTATGACTATGCTACTGGCTACCAAAACAGATATGTTTAGTGCCTCAATCGCCCATGCTGGCATTTCTAATATTACGTCGTATTGGGGACAAGGCTGGTGGGGGTACTTATACTCTAACGAGGCGTCTAAAAATAGCTTTCCTTGGAATAATCCAACTCTTTACAGCCAACATAGTCCTGTTTTTCATGCCGACAAGGTGACCACACCATTATTATTACTGCATGGTGATTCGGATACGAATGTACCGGTTGGGGAAAGTCACAATATGTACACGGCATTAAAGTTACTAGGAAAAGATGTCGAACTCATTGAGTACAAAGGCGCAGACCATCAGATATTTGCACGCGATAAACGCTTTGATTGGTGGGACACCATGCTCGCTTATTTCGATAAAAATCTAAAAGAGCAGCCACAATGGTGGCAATACCTTTACGCTGAAAAGTAGATTTTTATATAGTTGAGTACTACAAAAGTACTCAACTTTTCTTTCACTTTACGACACCTAACTAATTAAATTGTAAGAAATAGTTATAAACCTATCCATTACACTTCTCACTCTTTGTCATACAGTGCTAACATAACAACAAATCAAGTGTGAAATAGAAGCTAATGACTATTCAAGTTTTATTGGTTGAAGATGACGAGCTACTCGTCAAACGTATTCTCAACCATTTTAAAGAGACTGAATTTGAGATTGAGGTAGACTCAACAGGTGCCGATGCACTGGGCATTGTGCAATCCCGCGCCCCTTCACAAAATGCAATCTCTTTAGCTGTCATCGATATAGTACTACCCAAACGTGATGGTCTGCTATTAGCAAAAGAACTCAACGCGCTCACAGAAATTGGCGTAATTATGCTATCAAGCAGAGACTCTCAAGCCGATCGCATTGCAGGGCTTGCCCAAGGTGCAGATGACTACATATGTAAGCCCGTAGACTTACTTGAGCTCGAACTTAGAATGCGTGCCCTTCACAAACGTCTAAAGAGCTCTCAAAACGATGATGAAAGCGAAGAGTTTATTGAATATGCCGACTTCAAGCTACACCCTGATAATCGAACCTTGATTACCCCCAACGGTGAAGAGTCGCGCCTAACAGAAGCTGAACACAAAGTACTTATTTGCTTAATTGCAAATGCGGGTAAAGCAACATCACGTGAAAAGATATCTGAAGAGATTGGTCAACCAGATTGGAGCCCAAGTGATCGCACCGTCGATGTATTGATTGGTCGACTACGTAAAAAATTAAGTGATGAAAAGGATCAGAAGCGTATTGTTACAGTACGTGGTAAAGGTTACATGTTATCGATTTAAACTTTTAGAGTTGCGTTAGCTGACTAATTAGCCGCTCAAATGCCCGATAATTTAATGCTTCTTTTAGCTCACTTAAGGTTATATTTGGCTGCGCTTTTAAATCGCTGATGGTGCGTGCCACTTTAATTACCCGATGATAAGAGCGAGGCGATAAAGCCAGTTTTTCACTGGCTTTAGCTAAAAACTGAAGCTCTGCGGCTGCTAAAATACAGTAACGATTCATTTCTTTATTATTCAAACGCGCATTCACTTTGCCTTGTCTTTCAAGCTGAATTGCGTAGGCACGCTCAACACGTGAGCGAACTTGCTCACTGCTTTCTTCTATTTCAGTACTTTGTAGTTGGCTACTGGTTAATCTTGGCAACTCAATTTGTAAATCAATACGATCGATAAATGGCCCTGACACCCGAGATAAGTAACGTAGCACTTGATCGGGCGTCGCTCGCTTATCTGTGTGGCTACCTGTTGGGCTTGGGTTAAGGGCTGCAATCAACTGAAATTGCGAAGGGAACTCCATTTGCCTCGCGGCTCTTGATATCGTTACTACGCCCGTTTCCATAGGTTCACGCAATGAGTCGAGTACTTTTCTCTCAAATTCAGGCAGCTCATCCAAAAAAAGCACTCCATTGTGGGCTAATGAAATTTCCCCTGGCTTTGGGTTTGACGAACCACCAACAAGTGCGACTGCTGAACACGTATGATGAGGATTGCGAAAGGGACGCTCACGCCAATTCGCTAAATCGACTGATTGACCAATAATTGAATAAAGCGCTGCGGTACTAATCGCTTCATTGTCAGACATGGCGGGCATAATTGTCGGCATACGCTGTGCGAGCATAGATTTGCCTGTACCCGGAGGGCCTAAAAATAACAAATTATGCCCGCCAGCAGCGGCAATTTCTAATACGCGTTTCGCGCCTGGTTGCCCTTTAACATCGCTTAAATCGAGGAGAGATTCCCTATCTAATTCCTGCTCTGGGTATTCAATATTCAAAGGAAGGGGTTGCTGGTTAAGTAAGTCGTTCCAGACATCCTGAATAGAATATACTGCTTTTCGTGCGACCCCAGAAACAAGACTCGCCAAGGAGTCATTATCGGCAGGAAGAAAGCAACAACGGCCTTTCTCTTTAGCACCGAGCACGGAGGGCAAAATCGCATTCACGCCTCTTACTTCCCCATTTAAGGCAAGCTCACCATAAAATTCATAACGATGAATATCGGGACAACTAATCTGCCCTGATGCCACCAAGATGCCTACGGCGATGGCTAAATCAAAGCGCCCTCCCTCTTTAGGCAAGTCTGCGGGTGCTAAATTAACCGTGATCCGCTGATCAGGGAAGCCAAACTGTGAGTTTTCAAGTGCGCTTCTTACGCGATCTTTCGCTTCCTTCACAGATGTTTCGGGCAGACCAACTATATGAAAAGCCGGTAAACCATTACCTAAATGCACTTCAACTATGACTTCTGGTGCTTGTACGCCTATTTGTGCACGAGAGAAAATACGAGCTAATGACACGTTTCATCTGTCCCTATAACAAGTCCTAAGTTATAGTTTAATCAGAATATTTAAAAATATGCAACGTTAACCGCCACTTCATCGCCGCCAGTCGTAAAACAAGCGTCACTAGCATTGCAATCACCATCGCAAGCTCTGTTACAAAACCAAAAGAAATACCCAGCGTATAAGCGACTCCGCCTGCAATACAGGTAATTGCGTATAACTCACCTTTTAATAGCATAGGCATATTACCTGCGAGCACATCACGGATCATGCCGCCGAAGCAACCTGTAATAACGCCCATAATAATAGCCGTTGTGTCAGGCATACCTGCCAACATTGCTTTTTGAGCGCCCATAACAGCAAAAAACGCCAGACCAAATGCATCTGCTATCTGTAGCGTATTAAATTCAATCGAACGCTGCTTATTAATTAAACGTGTAGTAACAAATACCGAAAATAAAATAGCCCAAAAATAGCTTTGATCATGTAACCAAAAAACAGGAACATCTAGGATTAAGTCACGCAACGTACCACCACCAATTGCCGTTACGGTGGCAAGTACAACAACCCCAAAGCCATCCATTTTTTTATCATAGGCCAGCAGCGTACCTGATACAGCAAATACAGCCACGCCAATTAAGTCAAACCAGTGGTAAAGTTCAGTCATACTTGTAACTAAAAAGTAATTTTACCTACCTTGTAACATAAACGTTTCAATCTTTTAAGAGAAGATTATGCAAGTCACTAAACGTAGCAGAAGAAAAATATCAATCCGTTTAATCAAGAGAGCTATTTTGAAGCAAGAAACCATATTATTAATAGGCAATGATTTCGTATTATTACCTATTAGTACAAACATTATGATGAGATAAAAAGATTTTTTCGATACTCAAGAGCACCTTCACTTTCTTATAGGCATAAAAAACACGCTTTCGCGTGTCTAGTATTACATATTCATTTTTAATTTCAGTTGGTTGCGGGAGCTGTGAATTTTGAGGGCGAACCGACGACCTTTGGGTTTTGAGCCTGAGCAGCTGAATTTCAGGCATAAAAAACACGCTTTCGCGTGTCTAGTATTACAGATTAATTTTTAATTTCAGTTGGTTGCGGGAGCTGTGAATTTTGAGGGCGAACCGACGACCTTTGGGCTATGAACCTGAATTCCAGGCATAAAAAAACACGCTTTCGCGTGTCTAGTATTACAGATTAATTTTTAATTTCAGTTGGTTGCGGGAACTGTGGATTTTGAGGGCGAACCGACGATCTTTAGGCTATGAACCTGAATTTCAGGCATAAAAAAACACGCTTTCGCGTGCCTAATGTTACGTATTAATTTCAGTTGGTTGCGGGAGCTGTGAACTTTGAGGGCGAACCGACGACCTTAGGGTTTTGAGCCTGAGCAGCTGAATTTCAGGCATAAAAAAACACGCTTTAGCGTGTCTAATGTTACGTATTAATTTCAGTTGGTTGCGGGAGCCGGATTTGAACCGACGACCTTCGGGTTATGAGCCCGACGAGCTACCAGGCTGCTCCATCCCGCGCCTGAAATTATTAAGTTTATTTTACTTCTCACTTAATTTAAGAAGTCAGCCAATTCAAAGAATTGGTTGCGGGAGCCGGATTTGAACCGACGACCTTCGGGTTATGAGCCCGACGAGCTACCAGGCTGCTCCATCCCGCGCCTGAATATTAAGTTTATTTTACTTCTCACTTAATTTAAGAAGTCAGCCAATTCAAAGAATTGGTTGCGGGAGCCGGATTTGAACCGACGACCTTCGGGTTATGAGCCCGACGAGCTACCAGGCTGCTCCATC
>NZ_JAKKCV010000005.1:413245-424871 GCF_021728035.1 Pseudoalteromonas sp. L21
CCGCGCCTGTATGTTTAAAGTCCCAGAAGCCGGATTTGAACCGACGACCTTCGACTTCAGGTATTTGCGAGTCCGACGAATGATTTATCATTCTGCTCTATCACGCACCTGTAATCTCTCAGTAACAACAGCATATTATTGATGCCTTGTTTCGAAGAGAGCGCTATCATATAGCAATAAGATTAGAAATCAAGAGTTATAGTAATAAAACACCACCAAACGAACAAAAAGCACACAAAGTGCCGTTAAAAAGCTCGTTGGTGAGGACTTATCATTTTTTGCCACTCCCAATCAGGGTGGCCCATAACGATAAAATCTGGGTTTTCTGTGCTTTCTCGTTGATTGTAAGTTAAAGGATTAAATTCAGCATCTGTAATGCAGCCACCCGCTTCTTCAACAATCACTTGAGATGCGCCTGTATCCCACTCTCCTGTTGGCCCTATGCGTAAAAAACAATCCGCTTTACCTTCTGCAATAATACAGGCTTTTAATGAGCATGAGCCTAATGCGACCGTTGCAAACTGGGTATTTAAATACTGACTTACCGCTTCAATTTTTTGTCGACGACTCACAGCTAAAGTTAAATTATCAGGTGTTGCAACCGAAATTTTCTGATCTTGGCCATTTTCACGCTTAAACGCGCCTTGCTGATAAGTTGCAAAATAAGTAACGTGCCTCGCTGGCCAATGGATAACACCTAATACTGGACGATTATTTTCAATCAGTGCGATATTAACTGCAAAATCACCACTTTCTAAAATAAACTCCCCAGTCCCATCCATGGGATCTAGCAACCAGTATTGCTGCCAATGCTTTCTGTCAGCAAGTGCAGGGATTGGCGTTTCCTCTGACATAATAGGAATATCTGGTGCCAACGCTTTTAATCCTGCCATCAATACTTCATTTGATGCTAAATCAGCTTTAGTTACGGGCGTATGATCGGACTTTTGCTCGGCACCAATATCATCTTGCTGATAAATAGCCATAATGGCATCACCTGCTTGTTCAGCTAGACGAATGCAAGGCTCTAAAAAATCACTCATTGGTAGCTCCCGACTCTAAGTACTTTGTTAATAATAGCAAAGCTGCAACACTTCGTGCTTCTGTAAAGTCCTCTTGTTGTAATAAAGACGGCCAATCATTCATCGGCCACTTCACGACAACAAGTGGCTCTGGTTCATCCCCTGGTAAGGTTTCAGAGTAGAGATCTTCGGCATACAAAATATGCATAGTGGCATTAAAGTAACTAGGTGCCATGCTGACTTTTTTAAGGGCGGCAAAATGGTTAGCACCAAAGCCGACTTCTTCTTTAAGCTCACGATTTGCAGCTTGTTCAGGAGTTTCACCCGGATCAATTAAGCCTTTTGGAAAGCCCAGTTGATAATCATTAGTGCCGGCACAATATTCTCGCACCAATAACAGCTCATTATCAGCCGTTACAGGCACAATCATGACGGCACCTCTTCCGCCACCACGAATTCGTTCGTATTGCCTTTGCTCGTCATTTGAGAACTTCAATTCGAGAGATTCAACAGTAAACAGTCGACTTTTAGCGACAACTTCATTAGACAAAATTTGCGGTGGTGTAGGATGCTTTTTCTGTGTCATTGGCATTAATTTGCTATCATGGCAGTTATGCTCATCATAAATCTTTTAAAGTGAATTGCCTATGTTAAATTGGTCAAAAATCGATACTGTGTTGTTAGATATGGATGGCACCCTACTCGATTTGCATTTTGATAATTATTTCTGGCTTACTGTTATTCCCGAGCAATATGCGCGTAAGCATAAAATGAGTTTAGACGAAGCAAAAGCAGACATTCTGCACCGCTATCAACAAGTGCATGGGCAAATTAATTGGTATTGTTTAGATTATTGGCAACAGCAACTTGATTTACCCATCATGGCGCTTAAACGCGACATTCAACATTTAATAAAAGTGCGTGATGACGTACCGCCGTTTCTAACGGAGCTTAGAAAAGCAGGCAAGCAATTGATCATGCTTACTAACGCGCACCCAGATTGTGCCATGTTAAAGTTTGAACACACTGCTATTGATAATTACTTAGATGGGGTAATTTCAACTCACCAATATGGCGTGAGTAAAGAGCATCAACCATTATGGCAACAAGTGCACCAAGAATGGCAATTTGATAAGAAACGGACTTTATTTGTCGATGACAGCCCTGCCGTGCTCGATGCAGCAAAAGAGTTTGGTATTGGCCATATTCTTGCGGTTGCCAACCCAGATAGTCAACAACCGCACAAGCAGTTCGATGACTTTTTATCGACCATCGATTTTCGCGAGTTTATGCCCGTTATAAAATGAGCATAAACACGTTTATTTAGGGTAACGCTGCTCTAAGCCTTGATAAACAAGCTTTGCAAAATCTGCATGCTCTGTATCTAGGCTTTTAACAACTTCCACTAAGTGTTCATTGTCTTCTTGGCCGTTCCATACTTTGATATAGCTACCATCTTTGTAGCCATGATCTTGGCGGAAGAAGTTTAAGGTGTTTTTACCAACGTAGCCGCGGTATAAATCATCGATATCCATACCGATTTGCGCCATACAACCTGCAAATGCAGCTGCATTAAAGCGCTTTTCAGCGACTGCTGACGCAGCTAATTGCTCTAGTGTTTGTTTAAAGTCATCCGCTTGCACTGGCGCACTTAATTCCGCTTCAAGTTGCGCGGCTAATTGCTCATAGCTGGTTTCACCATCAATGCGCAAAGATAAACCAAAATGGAAAATATCAACTAACTCTAAAATAACTTGTTCAGTATCTGGAGTTTGTTTTTTCCACCACTTCCAACCATAGTGATCAAGCATTTCAGCACACTCAACCCAAATTGCACGATACCACTCAAAACCTTGGCTAAACCATTGCTCATGAACTTTGGTATTCATCGCATTTTGCATTTCGAGCATAACAACGAGTTTTTGTAAATTAGCAGACATTCTTTATCCCAACTTGCATTTTTTATTTGCCTATATACTACAGTTAAATTTGGCATTGATGAAATAAAAACACCTATAAACTGGTCGTTTGTAAAATCGAGAAAGAATCATTAAGGAACCTAATGTTTAGATCACTACTTATTACTGCATTGCTTGCACTATCTAGCCAAGCAATTGCAGCTACCGCAACGAATATTGCAAACTCAGCTGAACAAGTTAGTCCATTACTGCCAGGCTTGACTATACAAAATGTTGACTTAAAAGATCAGTTTGGAAAAAGCGTTTCTTTAGGTGAACGTTTTAAAGAAAAAACCACGGTATTGATTGTCTATCGGGGCGGTTGGTGCCCATATTGTTCAAGACAATTAGCCAGTGTGCAAAAAATTGAAAAGCAGTTAGCAGACCTCAATGCACAAATTATCGCGATATCGCCAGATAGCCCAGAGAAGCTAGCTGAAAGCAAAATATCCTCTCCAAATTATCAACTTTTATCTGATGATAGCTTGGCATTGAGCCAGCTATTAGGCTTGGCATTTTATCTAGACGCTAAAACCGCTAAAATCTATCGCAATAAGCTTGGCGTTAACTTTGTGTCGCTAGACGGCGAAGCAAAGGTGGCTTTACCTGTACCGGCTGTTTTTGTGGTTGACACAAAAGGATTAATTCACTTTCAGTATGCTAATCCAAATTATAAAGTACGTTTAACTGAAGACTTATTGCTTGCGGCTGTTAAATCAGTCAATGAACAATAAACTAGCCACAGATAAGCAGAATCTGTTTCTGCTTATCGCCCTTGGGTAAACTCTTGCCAAGACTCAATTAAATCAACAAAGTCTTCAAAACCACAGCCACTGCATAAGCCCTCTTCTTCGAGCATTAAATCATCATCTTGATAGGCGACTAAGTCTTCGTTGTCTTGATGTAGTGCATGGGCTTCAAATAACGCTTCATCTTTACTTAAAATCAAATCAATTTCTTGGCCTTGTAAGGTTAAAGGCTCATGGCTACACTTAACTGCAGCAATTAAAGCTTGCACCATTGCGACTTTTTCTTTTCCGATTTCTTCATTCAGCCAACGACCAATAACGCCGTGTTCAGAAGAGATTTTAATGCGTAAACCGCTAATTGGGTCACGGATAAATTGATATTCCATGAAGGGGACTCGTAATACGTTAATACGCTGATTATACCGTTTGCAGCTATACGTGGCGAGTTTTGCAGCCCTAAAAACAACACGAGCGCCAATGTGGCGCCCGTATTTAAGCTATTCAAACAGCTAGAGTCGTGATCTAAAGCGTGCGGCATCAATGATTGCCCATAAATAAACAATCGGCAGTAACACAAAGCCGATCGCGACATAAATTAGCGCGCCACTGATAACCCAAGCTAAAAAGAATGCAATCGCCGCCATTAAACGACCTTGTACCAACTGCCCTAAGCCAGGGAAAAAGATATTACAAATTGCTGCGATTACATTACCACCAGAACCTTGCTCTGCCATACTAACCTCTGTAGTTTTTAATGATTATACTTTTAATAAACACACTTTATGCCAACTTATTATAGCTTACAAATCAAAGTGTTAAAAAATAGCGTTATTTTGGTTTTAGTTCTTTTTGCTAAAAATAAGTCAAATTCACAATTTTTATACTCCAATTTTAATGACTTGCCAAAATAGCTGTTTATAAAAACAGTATTTTATTTAGCCTTGCATAAACACCTGTTATACTCCCTTCATTATAGATTGAAAAGGCGTAACGATGGACGTTTCTGAATTACTCGATGGCTTAAATGATAAACAACGGGATGCAGTCGCAGCCCCATTGCAAAACATGCTAGTGCTTGCAGGCGCAGGTTCTGGCAAAACTCGAGTACTCGTTCATCGCATCGCATGGCTCATGCAAGTTGAACAAGCTTCTGCATACAGCATTTTTGCGGTCACGTTCACCAACAAAGCCGCCAAAGAAATGCGTACCCGTGTAGAAGAAACGCTTAAAGCACCAGTTGGTGGTATGTGGATTGGTACTTTCCATGGTTTATCTCACCGTATTTTGCGCGCCCATCACCGTGAAGCGAACTTACCAGAAAGCTTTCAAATCTTAGATTCTGACGATCAACAACGTATGATCAAACGCTTACTTAAAGCGATGAACATCGATGACAAAAAATGGCCTGCAAAACAGTTTGGTTGGTATATCAGCGCGAAAAAAGACGAAGGCTTACGCCCGAAAGACATTCAAGCTTACGATATCAATGAGCAGATGATGCTAAAAGTCTATGCTGCATATCAAGAAGCGTGCGATCGTGCTGGTTTAATCGACTTTGCTGAAATACTACTGCGCTGCTACGAAGTGCTTAAAAATCACCCGACACTTTTACGTCATTATCAGCAACGCTTTGCTCACATGTTGGTAGACGAGTTCCAGGATACTAATACAATCCAGTACGCTTGGTTAAAGTTACTTGCAGGTAATACGAATAGTATTATGATCGTAGGTGATGATGACCAAAGTATCTATGGCTGGCGTGGCGCAAAAATTGAGAATATCAAACGCTTTTTAACTGACTTCGAAGCCGAAACGATTCGCCTTGAACAAAATTACCGCTCAACAGCAACCATCTTGAAAGCATCAAATGCACTGATCAAAAATAATGCTGAACGCATGGGTAAAAACCTTTGGACAGACGGCAATGACGGTGAGCCTATTTCTGTTTACGCTGCTTTTAATGAATTAGACGAAGCCCGCTTTGTTAGCAGCAAACTACGTAGCTGGCTCAATGCGGGTAATGCATTACAAGATGCCGCCATTTTATACCGTAATAACGCGCAATCTCGTGTACTTGAGGAAGCGATGCTGCAAGAAGGTTTAAAATACCGTATTTATGGCGGTATGCGCTTCTTCGAACGCCAAGAGATCAAAGATGCTCTTTCGTACTTACGTTTGGTGGGTAATCGCCAAGATGATGCCGCTTTCGAGCGCGTTATTAATACCCCTGCCCGTGGTATTGGTGATAAAACACTAAGCCATATCCGTGATTGTGCACGGAATGAGTCTCTGCCACTTTGGTATGCTGCAAAAGCAATTATCGAGCAACAACACTTATCTGGCCGTGCAGCAAGTGCAGTGACTAAATTCTTAGAGCTTGTTGAACATATCGAAGATAAGATCAGCGACCTCACCTTAGAGGAGCAAGCTAAATACGCCATTCAAACCTCGGGGTTAATGGCTATGTATCAAGCTGAAAAAGGCGAAAAAGGCCGTGCTCGCGTAGAAAACTTAGAAGAGCTTATTAGTGCATGTGGTCAATATGAGCTCCCTGAAGATGAAGAGTTCAGCTCACCACTACAGGGCTTTTTGGCCTATACCTCACTAGAGTCTGGTGAAGGTCAAGCCGATGAGCACGAAGATGCTGTGCAAATGATGACACTACACTCAGCAAAAGGCCTAGAATTCCCACTGGTATTTATGGTTGGTGTTGAAGAGGGCATGTTCCCATCACAGCAAAGTAACGAAGAGTCTGGCCGTTTAGAAGAAGAGCGTCGTTTATGCTATGTTGGCATGACCCGTGCGATGGAGAAATTATACATTAGTCACGCAGAAAGCCGTCGTTTATATGGGCAAGAAAAATACCACAGCCCATCACGCTTTTTACGCGAAATGCCTGAAGATTGCATCGAAGAAATTCGTATTAAAACACAGGTTTCTAGACCACCTGCCGCAGGTCGCTTTAGCCCATCAGTAACCCATGCGGCATTTGAAGACAGCGGCTTTAACTTAGGTCAACGCGTATTACACGCCAAATTTGGCGCAGGTACCGTACTCAATTACGAAGGTAGTGGCGCACAATCACGTATTCAAGTGAACTTTGATGACCTAGGCAGCAAATGGCTTGTAACACAGTATGCAAGACTTCAAGCCTTATAATGAATACATAGCAGCACTGTGTAACGAGCTGACGCTTGCAAAGCATCGCCAGCTCGTTATCGTGCAAGGCAGCGAAACTTGGTGCTACCAGTTCGCAAGCCAACTAGCGCTTAACAATACCTATGTTTTAAGCGCTAGCTCACAATTAGCAAATAGTGAGTTTCCAAAACATGCTCACCAAATTCTTGGCCAAGAGTTTCAACACGCAATTTTCGATGGTTTTAGCGGCTTATATGTGGATAAACTGGCCGCGCTTGTAGGTACCGTAAAAGCAGGTGGTGTACTGATCTTATTGCTACCAGAGGACAATCATTGGCAAGACCCTGCACTCACAAGTATTACCTCTTATGGCGAAGAAATTACGCATAGCTTTTTTAATCAACGCTTTTTTACAAAGTTGAAGCTACAGCGACATTATTTTACTGAGCACTCAGTCCCCGTCTACCAATCAGTATCGCCAGCAACCGCTGAGATAAATTATCAGCAACAACAGGCGTGTGTTGAGCAAATAATTAAAACTGCGACAGGACGCGCTAATAGGCCCTTAGTTATCAGTGCAGATCGGGGCCGTGGTAAGTCAGCCGCTTTAGGACTTGCAGCTGCTAATCTGCAAGATAAAAAAATCCTGATTTGTACAACGCAAGCCAAAGCTGTGCAAACTAGCTTTAAACATTTAGCATCTGAGCTTGGTATAACTAAAGAGCAAAACTGTAAGCAACTGGCTAACCTTAGCTATATTGCGCCAGATTCACTGTTAGATGAAAAGCCTGACTGCGATCTGTTATTTGTCGACGAAGCTGCGGCTATTCCGGTTTCTATACTACTGCAAATTCTGAAAAGTTATCCGCGAATTGTGTTTGCTAGCACTATGGTTGGTTATGAGGGAAATGGGCGAGGTTATACGCTACGCTTTTTACATTACTTACGTAGCCAATTTAAATCGCTAAAAACAATTACGCTTGAGGAACCAATTCGTTTTGCAAAGCGCGATCCGCTAGAAAATAGTATACGCGAACTATTATTACTCGATGCAAAGTACCTAGACACGCATAGTAGTAAGCAGTACCAATTTGAAAACATCAGCAAAGAGCAACTTGTTGATGATGAGCAGCTACTTAGCCAAATAATGGCACTACTCGCGCTGGCTCATTACCAAACCACAGTGAATGATTTGCGCCAACTGCTTGATGCGCCCGAGTTACAGCTCTCTATCTGTAAGCAAGAAAATACATTAAAAGCAGTGTGTTTGGTGGCTGTTGAGGGAGGGTTAACGACTGAAATCGCAGAGCAAGTAAAAACAGGTAAGCGCAGACCACATGGCCATTTAATGGCACAAACCATTACTCAACTGAGCCAGAATACAGAAGATTTATGTAAACGCTCTGCAAGAGTTGTGCGAATCGCTGTCGCACCAGAGTGCCATCAGCAAGGTGTAGGTTCAAGCCTCTTAAATTACTGCGAAAAACAGCTAGATAATTGCGACTATTTCGGTGCGAGCTTTGGCGCAAATGCATCTCTGGTTAAGTTTTGGCAAAGTAATGATTTTAAGGTCATTAAGTTGGGGTTTAGCCACGATAAAGCAACTGCGGAACATTCGGCTTTAGTAATAAAGCCACTTACCCGCCAAGCTAGGCACTCAGTAACTCAACTCAATAATGAGTTTAAACACGACTTTTCTTTACAGCTTTTAGGCCACTTTAGCCACTTACCGTGGCAGCTGATTGCTGAGTTACTACCTCATTTTTCACAAAGTGAATGCCCGGCTGCATTACTAACTAGAGCTGAGCGCCTTTTAAACACTGAATTCACGTTATTTTCTGCTCAACCGCTACTGTGGCAACTGTTCTGGCATACACCAATTAGTCTACACTTGCTTAATAAAGATACAAAACGCATACTTATTCGGCTAATATTACAGCAAACTGGTATCGAACACTTCATTAATGAAGCGAGTTTGTCAGGAAAAAAAGCATTAAACACACAATTCAAAACCGCAGTGCAAGGTTGGTATGCTCACTTTAAATTACTCCATAATATCGACAATTAAGAGCATATTGTTTTCTCTTTCACTTTTATCTACTTTGGGTCATGCCGAAGACACTCTTCCCCCTATTAAATTAGGTATGTCTACAGCACTATCAGGGCCTGCAAAAGAAATTGGCGAGCAATTAGCTTTCGGCAGTAATATTTATTTCGATAAGATAAATGCTGATAGCGGTATTGATGGTCAAAATATCCACCTCATCATTGCTGACGACGGGTACGAGCCCAAAAATACGGTTGTAAACACACGGCAATTTTTATTTAGTGATAACATCCACGCTATTTTTGGTTCGATGGGAACACCGACTGCACATGCAATTAAACCTTTACTCGACAGGCATCGCGTCCCCTTTTTGATGCCTTTCACGGGTGCTGACTTTCTTCATAATAATTCAATGCCAAATGTATTTAACTTACGTGCCAGCTATCAAGATGAAGCGTCTGAACAAATCGACTACTTGGTAAAAGAACGCCAACATGAAAAAATTGCATTAATGATTCAAGCTGATGAATTTGGTTATGTTGTTGAAAGTAATTTAATTTTAGCTTTAGAAAAATATGGAATAAAACCTATTGAAGTTGCCCGCTTTAAACGCAATAGCGAAGATGTTGCAAAGGCACTTACGCAACTTAAACAAAGTAAAGCGACTGCAATCTGTATGGTAGGCACATACAAACCGTTAGCTGAGTTTATCAATACAGGCTACCAGCAAGGCTTCACACCCGACTACACCGCCGTTTCGTTTGCATCAAGCCATGAACTATACAAGCGAATTAACCATCCAAGCAACATTATGGTCACGGAAGTCGTCCCCGATCCTAATCTGTGCGATAACGCTTGGTGCGTGCAATTTAATGAAGATATTAAACCCTACCAAAGAAAGCCAAATCGCATAATTTTTGAAGGTTACTTGAATGCTGCGGCACTGGTTAGTGCTGCCCAAAAGTGCTCTCCCCCTTTAAATAACCAATGCTTACTTTCCAAGTTAAATGCACTATTTGATGAAGATACTGACTTTGCAAGGTTATTCAGTGAACAGACTGGCAATAGTGATAAAAAAATTTATCGCTCATATTTTAAAAGTAATCAAGATTAACTACTGCTAAATCAGAATAATGTTCTATGCTTTAAAGACTTAATAAGGCTTTGAGGGAAATATGGATCTGATTAATTTTCGTGTTGGCCATAAGACCATTTCACTTAAAATACTCGATATTCTTCTAACAGAACGTTATGAAGGTAACCTAACGTCTCTACCCAATGAAAATAAAAGCTTTATTGGTGTTAAAGACTACATGGATACACCCACTCCTATATTTGACTTAGGCATTGTACTTAACAACCAATCGACCCATAAAACAAATGCTGCGTTAACAGATTTATTAGCTGAGAAAGAAAAAGAGCACCAACTCTGGTTAAACGCCCTAGAAGAAAGCTTACTAACTGGTGTTGCTTTTACACAATCAACTGATCCAGAAAAATGTGCTTTTGGCCGTTGGTATGGTAGCTTCAAAACAGACAATGAAGATTTGCAAAACATTCTTAACAAATTTGATACGCCTCACAGAGCACTACATGCCATGGCTGGAGAGTTACTCGAACTACAAAAAACTCTATCTAAGGATAAGTTAATCCATATATTTGAAGAGAAAAAGAGACATATTTTTAACCAACTAATACGTTTATTTGAGTCTGCTAGAGAGCAAATAATCCTCGACTACAAACCTATTATTATCTTCACCACTAAAGATGGCATCACACCACACATAGGATTACTGGTTGATAAAGTAGAAGACAACATCAACGTTAAAAAAGAAGATATTAAACCCTTAGATAAGTTAACCTCCGTCGGCTTTGATGTAGACCCACAAACAAAAAATATGATGCGCGGCTTAATCAAAATGAAAAATAAGCATACGTTACTGATTGATCCAAGCGCTATATTCCGCCCAGAACATCTTGCAAACCAAGAAGAGGAAGAAACCGAGGCCTACGGGTTGTTTTAGTGACCATAGTGGCATAGGTGTACATGCCGTTTCACTATCAAAATACTAGCGCGTAGCAGCAGGTTCATTCCGCGTCATGGAGTGTCTATTCGCGGGTAGCGCGCGATGTAAAATCGCGACCACACACGAAAAAACCCGTTGCATTGCTGCAACGGGTTTCTCTAATTAGGATCCTGGCGATGTCCTACTTTCACATGGCAAATGCCACACTATCATCGGCGCTGTTTCGTTTCACTACTGAGTTCGGCATGGGGTCAGGTGGGTCCAAAACGCTATTGTCACCAAGAAAATTCTGTTTAATTTTCTTATTATTTTTAATTTAAAGTCTTGCGACTGAATTAGGAGCCTGGCGATGTCCTACTTTCACATGGCAAATGCCACACTATCATCGGCGCTGTTTCGTTTCACTACTGAGTTCGGCATGGGGTCAGGTGGGTCCAAAACGCTATTGTCACCAAGCGTATTCTGTTTGTTAATCGCCTTAGCAATTAACTAAAATTCGGAAATCTGATAATCGTAAATCTACTTTAGTATACTAACTTCTGTCTGTTACGCTGTCATAAAACGCGTTTGGCGTTGTATGGTTAAGCCTCACGGGTAATTAGTACAGGTTAGCTTAATGGCTCACACCACTTCCACACCCTGCCTATCAACGTTGTAGTCTTCAACGGCCCTTCAGAGACTTTAA
>NZ_JAKKCV010000006.1:0-229455 GCF_021728035.1 Pseudoalteromonas sp. L21
GCTGTTAGAACTCAATCTGTACGAGTGCCCACACAGATGATTGCTTTATATTGTTAAAGAACGTTGCGACGTTGTCGCTAGGGATGCGTATAATACATCCTTAATTTTTCGAGTCAACACTTAATTTTAAACTTTCTTTTTAGACCGTTTTAAACCGAAGTTTTACTTAACTCTCTGTCACTTTGTTCAGCGTCTTTCGTTGCTGCCCGCCGTGTCAGTGGATGCGCATTATAGGGATGCGAAGAATTAACGCAAGCACTTTTTGTAGAAAACTACTAAAAACTTACCTTTCGCGCAAAAAACAAGCTAAAGGCAGTAAAAAACACAGTTTACTGTACAAAATATAGCCAACTTTTCTCGAGAGGATCTTAAGTATTATCGATATTAGGTAATACGCAAGTTTTTAAATAAAAAAGCGCCACTATTTTTAATGGCGCTTTTATCAATCAATGATGGATTAGTACAAGATACTATATAGTTTACGGCGATACTTAGACGCCAATGCATCGCCATCAGGTAAAGAGGCAATGATTTCTAGATAGCTTGGTTTTGCATCTGCGTAGTTAAGATCTTTTTTAAGCACATTAAATAACACCTCTAACGCTTCTTCTTTGCGACCCGCATTATTAAGCGCATTGCTTAACTCTACTTTTATCTCTAAATCATTTGGGTATTTTTCAACTTTAGCTTGCAGTGCTTTTATTTCTGGAGAGTCTGTTGCAGCTAATGCTTGTTCACACTTTGCTTGAATATTTGTGAAATACGCATCACGTTCATTCTCTGCCACTGAATCTAGTAATGCTTGTGCATCTTCTAATTTATGAATTTGAATACAAATATCAGCTAATACTAATTTTACACGCGTATGGCTCGGATCAAGCTCATAAGCCTGCTTTGCATAATTAAACGCATTATTTAAATCTTGATTAATTAACGCTTGCTTAGCTTGTTCAAGTAATAACTCGTGCTGGGCTGGTAAATGCTTTGCTAGCGCATCACGAATTTGCTGTTCTGTTTGAGCACCCGGTAACATATCTACAGGCGCAGAATCTTTTAACATCACAAGCGTTGGTAATGCTTGCAAACCAATTTGCTGTGCAAGTTGCGCTGCAAGAGCTTGCTCAACGTCACAGTCTAATGTCGCTACTAATAAATGCTCACCGTATTCATGTGCGATTTTTTCTAAAATAACAGCTTGCTGATGACACTCTGGGTTTTGCGCAGAGTAGAAAGTTAGTAAAACTAATTTTTCGGCTGAGGTCTCACCCAGTACTTGCTGTAAATTCTGTGGAGTAACATTTACCATATTATTCATTTGATCAATTGCACTATATAAGTATTTAGGTTTTTATATGGTGACAAACATAACAATTACAAGCCCATTCAGTCGAGGTCATTATGAAATTATCAGTTATATCTGCTGCGTTATTATTTCTTACTCCCATAACACAAGCAACAAGCTTAGATTTAAATCTTCAAAAAACCATGCCAGAGATTGAAAAGCTTTACTTAGATTTACATCAATCTCCAGAGCTTTCTTATCATGAAAAACAAACAGGTAAGAAATTAGCAAAACGACTTACTAAACTTGGCTTTGAGGTTACTGATAATGTAGGTGGCTATGGCGTAGTGGGTATTTACAAAAATGGTACTGGACCAACTGTGATGATCCGTACCGATACAGATGGCTTACCCATTGTTGAGCAAACTGGTAAACCGTACGCTTCAAAAGTAACGGTTACAAACGACGAAGGCTCAACTGTCGGTGTAATGCATGGCTGTGGTCATGATATTCACATGAGTTCGTTTATTGGCACAGCCCAACAGTTAATGACACACAAAGATCAGTGGCAAGGTACATTAATGATGGTCGCACAACCTGCAGAGGAAGTAGGCGGTGGTGCAAAAGCAATGCTTAAAGAAGGGCTTTTTACTAAGTACCCTACTCCAGACCATGTTATTGGTTTACATGTCAGTGCGAGTGTTCCTGCTGGTAAAGTTAGCATGAAAACTGAGTATACGATGGCAAGTGTTGACTCTGTTGATATTACTGTAAAAGGTAAAGGTGGTCATGGTGCTTATCCTCATACAACCATTGACCCTGTTGTAATTGCTTCACGTATTGTGTTGGCACTGCAAACAATTACGAGCCGTGAATTGTCACCATTAGAGCCATCAGTGATCACCGTAGGCTCAATTCACGGTGGCTCTAAACACAATGTCATTTCAGATGAAGTTAAACTGCAATTAACGCTTCGTAGTTATAACCCTGAAGTGCGATTACAACAAATCGCAGCAATTAAACGTATCTCTAAAGGGATTGCATTAAGTGCAGGACTTGATGAAAGCTTAGCGCCCGAAGTGTATGTGCAT
Organism: Pseudoalteromonas sp. L21; assembly: GCF_021728035.1. NCBI lineage: Bacteria > Pseudomonadati > Pseudomonadota > Gammaproteobacteria > Alteromonadales > Pseudoalteromonadaceae > Pseudoalteromonas > Pseudoalteromonas sp. L21. The sequence goes on from NZ_JAKKCV010000006.1 coordinate 2,374, forward strand.
GAAGATGAGTCTATTCCATCTACTTATAATAATCCTGAGCAAACCAATCTAGTCCGTAATGCTATTTCTAACGCAATAGGCAAGAGCAATGTACTGGAAACTGACGCTGTGATGGCCGGCGAAGACTTTGGCCTTTATGGTCGTACAGAACAAAATGTACCAATTACTTTGTTTTGGTTAGGCGGTGTTGAACCTAGTCAATATGATGCCGCAATGCAATCTGGTGCAACATTACCTTCTTTACACTCAAGTAAGTTTGCACCTGATTACAAAAAGGCACTCCCTACGGGTATTACAGCTATGAGTAATGCCGCGGTTGCACTATTCAACAAACAGTAGTTTAGGCTGACTTAACTCTGGGCTTAGCTTTTCTTTTAAAACGTCGCTTTTGCGGCGTTTTTGGTAATTGAGCAAAGACTTGACTATCGCACTGTTTGGCTTGATCAACTAAAGCATGTAACTCAGTCAGTAATGGCGTTAAAAACTGCTGATAACTCATATTCTGTTCAGCTATATTCCCTAACGACGCTTCCCACTTAGCTGTTAAGTCAGGGCTAGCAAGCTGCTCTGGTAATGTACTTATGAGAGCTTTACCTGTTACTGTAGCTAAAATGTTTTTACCTTGACGCTCTAAAAAGCGGCGCTTGAATAAAAGCTCAAGAATGCCTGCCCGTGTAGCCTCAGTACCTAGACCATCCGTATCTTTGAGGATCTTTTTAATTTCAGGGTCTTTCACATAGCGACTGATGCCTGTCATAGCACTTAATAAGGTCGCATCAGTAAAGTGCGCTGGCGGTGTGGTCATTTTGTCTACCACTTCACCTTGATTGCAATGCAGCGGCTGACCTTTTTCAAGTGGCGGTAAGGTTTGCTCATCCTTTAACTCTGTTTTGCCCATTAATGTTTTAAAGCCTAAGCTAATATCTTGCTTAGCAGTAGCTTTAAAAAGCCCACCCGCAATTTCAACCGTTATTTTGGTTTCGTTAAACACATAGTCTGGATAAAACTGAATTAAATAATGACGACAGATCAATCGATAGATTTTTTGTTCTTCGCTATTTAATGATGCTGAGCGTAGCTGTTTTTCGGTAGGAACAATAGCGTGGTGAGCTGCAACCTTGTTGTCATTAAAACATTTACTCCGCTTACTGGTATCAGCTTGCTTGCAAGCTTCACTTGCTTGACCTTCATTATTGGCGATAGCGGCAATAATACTCGCTGCATCTTTATGATGCTCTTTTGGTAAATAGCGATTATCTGAACGAGGATACGTAATTAACTTATGACGCTCATACAAGCTTTGACAGGTATCTAGCACCTTTTGTGCTGGCATAGAAAACGCTTTTGCCGCATCAATTTGTAAAGCCGACAAGTTATAAGGTAACGGCGCTTGTTGTTTTTTTTGTTTTTGCTCAAGCTCAACCACCTTAGCTGGTTGATTAGTAATTCGTGACACAACATTTTCAGCAAGTCCTCTATGTAATACTCTACCTTCTTCATCTTGATAGGGCTCGCATGCTTTACTTGGTTGCCACTTAGCAGAAAATGTTTGCTGCTGCTCTGTTTCGAGATGAGCCAAAACTTCGTAGAAAGGTTTTGCTACAAAGTTAGCTATTTCATTATCGCGATTTACAACTAGCCCTAAAATAGGTGTTTGAACACGACCTACAGACAACACATTACCAAACCCTGCTTTTTGCCCAGCAAGCGTATAAGCTCGCGTTAAATTCATGCCAAATAACCAATCGGCACGTGAGCGAGCTAAGGCTGATACGCTCAAAGGAATAAAATCGCGATTCGACTTTAAATTATTCAGCGCTTTTTTAACTGCACTTAAGTTTAAGTCGCTTATTAAGAGCCGCTGGATTTGCTGTTTTTTAGCTTGGCTTAGTTTTACCTGTTCAATTACTTCATCTACCAATAACTGGCCTTCACGGTCAGGGTCACCAGCATGGATGATTATACTCGCTTGCTTAATCAGCTTTTTTAATACGGTGAGTTGTTTGCGTGTTTTTGCTTTAGGTTTTAACTGCCATTGTTCAGGCACGATAGGTAAGTGCTCAAATCGCCACTTTTTAAAACTTGCATCGTAATCGTCAGGCTCAGCTTGTTCAAGCAAATGACCAATACACCAAGAAACACAATCACCATTAGCAAGCTCAATATAACCTTCCTGCTTTTTTTGTGGTTTTGGTAGTGCATCAGCAATGGCTCGTGCAAGGGACGGCTTTTCGGCAATGTAAAGTTTCATAACGCAACACTAAATACTGTTTTTATAAACAGTAGTCTAACACAGCATTTTTTACTTAGGAATGGTCTCGGCGAGCCTATTGCGACGGGTAAATAAATAAATCATAGGCAAATAACATACAACTACGGTGCCTATATTAATAACAGGGAGTAAGGTTTTATACATATATGTGCTATACGATAAATCCCATAAGTGAATATCAATTACGCGAAATAGTTGTAATATGGGTGCCATTACAACAACTAACTGCCCTAGTACGCTCTGCCAAAGATAAACCTTATCTTTTATACCAAGATAAGCAATGATGGCCATCCATGCTATGTCATTAAATGCCCATACAACGTAACGCCAAACAAAGATGTCATCAAACTCACTCAGGCTTGAATGGATAAGAGTGCCATATAGAAAAAAACTAGCGGTTATTACAGAAAACCTGAAGGCGAGCCAATCATTTCTGATATAAAAAACAAAAATAGCTGGGCTCAGAATGAACACCCAGCTATTACTTAATATAACAATAAAAGAGTTGAACCAATCAGGCACGAGTAACGACCTTAATCAGTTTTCTGTTTTACCATCGTTACCATCACCGTTACCTGGCAGGTAGCAATATTTATCGAGCTTTTTCATTCTTATACCCATTACATTCTTTAACTAATTGTAACTGTAACTGATTTAGGGTCTTACATCAATAGGATCCGACTCTTGCGCCTTGCCTTGCATAATTGAGATTTCGACGCGACGGTTACGCCTTCTATCTTCATCGGTAACATTGGGAACAAGTGGCCTCGTTTCAGCATGGCCCACTACGACCATTCTCGATTTATCGAAACCTGGGGCTTTTTCCATTTCACTTGCAACTGCAACTGCACGCTTTGAAGATAAATCCCAATTATTGGTATATAACTCATTGGAAACCTGAAAATCATCAGTGTGACCAGATACCGTTATTTCGCCAGGCACGTCTTTTAGCAAGGTTGCAATATCTCGAATAATTGGTTTAAATTTAGGCTGTAAGAACGCACTCCCTGAAGGAAATGAGCCATTTTCCCGAATACGAATAATAATTTGCTGGCCTAAAGACTCTAGTTCAATCGCCCCATCAATAATCTGTTGTTCAAGTTGTTGCGCAATTTTCTTCACAAGCTCGTTGGTTTGTTCTTGATTCGCAGCGGAAATAGATTGATCCATCGCTTGTTCTTGCGCTGTACTTTGAGACTCACCGCCACGCTTATTACCACGCTGCTCTTGACGTCCACCTGCTGAGCTTTCATCACCGGCTTGGAATTCCAACATCTGCTGGGTCATTTCAACCGTTTGTTGTTGAATTGTTTCGATAGGCGTAGGCTCGGGTTTACCCGGCGTAAACTCCATGGCTATTACTGAAGTTCCTTTTGGGATGTCTTTTACTTCAATTTTGTTTTGTACACCAAAAGCAAACTTCATTGAGCCGGCAATTTGCTTAAATTTAAGGACATCCATTTCAGAAAAGGCAAGCAAGAGTACAAAGAAGCACATTAACAGTGACATTAAATCTGCGAAGGTTCCCATCCAAGCTGGTAAACCCGGAGGTGGACATTTGCACTCTTGATCAGACATGCTTACTCCTCAGTATCCACTTTTCGTTTAGACTCTGCTAAGTAGTTTTTCAAGATACCTTCTATTACTTTCGGGTTTTGACCATCTTGAATACCCAGTACCGCGTCGAGAATTAAGCGTTGGTTAAGAGCCTCTTCGTCTTTGCGTAGCTCTAGTTTTACCTGAATTGGAATAGCAACCACATTCGCTAAGAACGCGCCATATAATGTCGTTAATAGTGCAACGGCCATCGCAGGACCGATAGCTTTAGGATCGTCCATATTTGATAACATGGCAACAAGACCAATTAGCGTGCCTATCATACCCATTGCAGGAGCTATGTCGGCTAACGATTTAAATAGTCCCGCGCCATGCTCGTGACGAGTGGCAGTAAGTGCGATATCTTTTTGCAAGGTAGCACGAACCACATCGGCGTCATGACCATCGACGAGCATATCAACGCCCTTGCGCATAAAGCCATTAGGAATTTCAGCTTCTTCGAGTGCTAAAAAACCACCTTTACGGGCTGAGTCTGCTAACTCTACAGCTTTCTCTATTAGCTCTTCTGGAGATTCTATCTTGAACATGAAAGCTTTCGCGGCAACTTTACCTATGCCCAAAAACTGACCCATAGTAAAGTTTGACAACACGATGAAAATAGAGCCGCCAAATACAATGACCACCGAAGGGGTGTTATAAAACATTGCAACTTGGCCATCACTACTTAACACCATCGACATAGCAATTAAGCCTATGGCACCAAGAATACCTATTATGGTTGCTAAATCCACATACCCCTCCAGAGGAACAATTGCACGATACCCTAAGGCATCAAATTTTTATTATTAACTGCTTATCGGCAAGCAATTGAAATACTTAAATCATTAAATGAATTAATTTTATTTTAATGTAAGTTTCTCAAGCTACAAGTTTATCTTGTGTCTAAAAGCGTAAAAATAACATATTGGCGTTGCTTTATGCGTAAAAAAACACATCATTCTTTGACCTAGTTTAGCATTCCCCCTAAAATTGGCCTCACTTTCTATCAGCTAGTGAGGCCACTATGGCAGCGAAGAAACCAGAAAACTTGAGCTTTGAAGAAGCCTTGGATGAATTATCTAATATTGTTGTACAAATGGAACAGGGTGACTTGTCATTAGAGCAATCTCTTAAGCAGTTTGAACGTGGTATTGCATTAGCTAATGCCTCATCAGGTAAACTACAACAAGCAGAACAAAAAGTTGCCATACTTATGGGTAACGATAGCCAAGCTCCACTGAGCAATTTCGATTCAAATTTGGACTAATTTCAGTGCAATTAATAGACCAACTGCAAGATGCGCGCAATGATGTTGAAGCAACACTTAATCACTATTTTGATCAGCCTTTAGATACCGAACAAACAATAAAAGAAGCCACTCATTATGGCGTGTTAAATGGCGGCAAACGATTACGTCCATACCTTGTTTATGCAACAGGTAGGATGATGGGGGCACAGAAAAAAGACCTCGATATTCTTGCAGCAGCCATTGAGTGTATCCATAGCTATTCACTAGTTCATGATGACTTACCAGCAATGGATGATGACGATCTGCGACGTGGCCGCCCTACTTGCCATATAGTGTATGGTGAAGCAAACGCTATTCTTGCAGGTGATGCACTACAAACACTTGCCTTTGACTTAATTGCCAATCATCCTTTTTCTGTACCGCCAGCGCAGCAAATAAAAATGATCGCCTCATTAAGCAAAGCCTCAGGTATTGAAGGTATGGTAGGTGGTCAAGCGCTTGACATTAGTGCGACGAATAATGAAATCAGTGTCGAACAATTAGAGCGTATTCATCAACTGAAGACAGGGGCACTGCTTAATTGTGCAATAACCCTAGGTGCATTGTGTGCCAATCAATGTGACGAGTACACATTAAAACAGCTTAATTTGTTTGGACAAGCGATAGGTCTGGCTTTTCAGGTACAAGACGATATCCTAGATGTCGAAGCAGATACAGAAACACTTGGCAAACCACAAGGGTCAGATATTGCAGCGAATAAAGCAACCTACCCCGCTCTTTTAGGACTGGATGGCGCAAAGCAAAAAGCGCAAGATTTACTCGCACAGGCACATCAAGCTTTAGAGGCGATTAATTTCAATACGAGTGAACTGGCAAGGCTTGCCAACTATATTGTTGAACGCAAATATTGATGCGTAAAACAACGACAAAATAACTAAAAAATCAGAGTCACAATAAGCTATAATGCACTCTGGTTAGCGAAGGATGTATATAAAATCATGACACTTGATAGTAGCAAGTATCCATTATTAAGTTTGGTTGACGAGCCAGCACAGCTGCGTGATTTAGCGCAAGATAAATTACCTGCGTTTAGTAAAGAGTTACGCGAGTACCTGCTTAACTCAGTCTCGCAAAGTAGTGGTCATTTAGCCTCAGGGTTAGGCACAGTTGAATTAACTGTCGCTCTGCATTATGTCTATAACACGCCCTCTGATCGACTCGTTTGGGATGTAGGCCATCAAGCCTACCCACATAAAATTTTAACGGGTCGCCGTGACCAAATGCATACTATTCGCCAAAAAGACGGTTTACACCCTTTCCCATTTCGCGAAGAAAGCCAGTACGACACATTTAGTGTAGGTCACTCAAGTACATCAATTTCAGCCGCACTAGGAATGGCCATTGCCGCTGAAAAAGAAGGTAAAGATCGAAAAACAGTGGCTGTTATTGGTGATGGTGCGATTACTGCAGGTATGGCATTCGAAGCGATGAACCACATGGGTGATGTAAACCCTAACGTATTAATTATCTTAAATGATAATGAAATGTCGATTTCTGAAAACGTGGGTGCACTAAACAACCATTTTGCACGAATCTTATCAGGTAGTTTTTATACCAACATCCGTGAAGGCAGCAAAAAGCTGCTATCAGGTTTGCCTCCAGTAAAAGAGCTGGCAAGTCGCATGGAAGAGCACTTAAAAGGTATGGTCATCCCCGGCACTTTCTTTGAAGAGCTAGGTTTAAATTATATCGGCCCGATTGATGGGCACGATGTAAACATGTTGGTTGATACCTTACGCAATATGCGTAATCTTAAAGGCCCACAATTACTGCACATAAAAACGCAAAAAGGGAAAGGTTATAAACCTGCTGAAGCGGACCCTATTGGCTACCACGGTGTACCAAAATTTGATCCAAGCATGTCAAAACTACCCAAATCAAAACCAGGAGCCGCTACATTCTCTAATGTGTTTGGTGACTGGCTTTGTGATATGGCAGCACAAGACGACAAGCTGATGGCAATTACCCCAGCAATGCGTGAAGGCTCAGGCATGGTACGCTTTTCGAAAGAATACCCCGAGCAATACTTTGACGTTGCTATTGCGGAACAACATGCAGTAACACTGGCAGCAGGTTTAGCATGCGAAGGCTTAAAACCAGTTGTTGCCATTTACTCAAGCTTTTTACAACGTGCATATGATCAGCTCATTCATGATGTGGCACTGCAAAACCTTCCTGTTTTATTTGCCATTGACCGTGCAGGTATTGTTGGCGCAGACGGTGAAACTCACCAAGGTGCCTACGACTTAAGCTTTATGCGCTGCATACCAAACATGATCATCATGGCACCAAGCGACACCAATGAGTGCCGACAAATGCTTTACACTGGTTACCAATGTAATCAACCAGTAGCAGTTCGCTACCCACGTGGTAGTGCAGGCAATTGTGACGTTGAAACGCAAATGAGCGCAATTGAAATAGGCCGTGCACGCACTATACGCAAAGGCAGTAAAGTGGCGATTTTATCGTTTGGTACATTACTAGAAAACGCTGAACTGGCGGCAAAGGAGCTCAACGCCAGCTTACTTGATATGCGTTTTATTAAGCCGCTTGATACACAAGCTATTGATGACTTACTCGCAGAGCACGATGTACTTGTGACATTAGAAGACAACGCCATAGCTGGTGGTGCTGGCTCGGCAGTTAATGAGTATTTAGCAGCCGCTAAGGCAAGTGTAAAAATATTGAACTTAGGTATTCCTGATGAATTCATTAAGCATGGCACTCAGCAAGAGATGCATGCAGAAATGGGATTAGATACCCAAGGAATAGTAACCAGTATCAACGCATTCATAGCCTGACATTAATTTACAAAAAGGAGCATAGAGCTCCTTTTTTATTTATAGAACAATCACATCTAAAAAAATTGAAAAATAATTAATTTTTCTGCATCCAACATTATCCCTTCTTCGTTTATTCACTGAGGTTAACCTGTGAGCAAGTAATGCTTTTAAGCTGTGCTAAGCAAAACCGATGTCTGTTCACATTTGATGGAATATTAAAGAAGGTATGAACAAATGAAAGCGTTTAAAAACAACCTAGCAGTAGAGCAAATTGACACTCAGTCTAAACTTATGAAGTTAACATTTTCGGCCTTAGCGCTCGCTGTTACGATTGGTATTGCAGGCTGTAGTGGCGATGATGGTAAAGACGGTGCAGCAGGTCAACAAGGTGTTGCAGGACAAGATGGTTCGGATGGAATGGATGGGCAAAATGGGGCGCCAGGCTTTGCGGCAGCCACCTTTATTCTAGCTAACAATGGCGCTGATAACGCAGGCACAGTCAACTTGATTGACCAAAATGCGGCTAAGTTAAGTACATTTAATAGTGGTGCCAACGAAGGTGTTGCATTCGATAGCTTAGGTAACTTAGTGCAAGCAGCAGATTCTGCTAATGGCTCGTTAAGTACCGTATGTCAGGTGCTTAGTCGTGGCGATGGCAGCTATAACAGCAGTATCGATCGTATGATAAGCGGTACTAACACAACCCTTGTCAATCCCAAAGGTATTCATGTATCTCATAAGCATGGCTTGGTGCTGATTGCTGATTTTAATGCGATGCAAGTCACTGTATTCGGTAAAGAAGCCGCAGGTGATGTGGCCCCACTTGCAACAACCACCACAGCTGCAAAACCATGGGACTTAACCTACGATGATGACAACGATCGTTTATACGTTGCGCTAACCAATGGTGATGTAGCAGTTTATGACAATTACGTCAGTGGTGGCTTTGTAGCGACACCAGCCCGAACAATTACACCTAGCGATGACAGCGGTGCTAAAGTTTCAGTCAACATTCATGGCATCGCGCTTGATATGCAAACTAACACCTTAGTACTCTCTGATGTAGGCAGTGCATCAGATGCAACAGATGGTGCAATTTTTGTTATTTCTGATGCATCACAAGCCAGTGGCATGGTCACGGTAGATCGTCATATTGCAGGGCCTATGTCTATGCTAGGTAACCCAGTTGATATAAGCCTCACAGGGAGTGACTTAAGAGTCGCTGAAAAATCAAATGACGCAGTTCTGGTATTTAGTAACATATTTGCAGGCCCAAGCGGTGATATTTCGCCAGACTTAGTCACTGCGACTACAAAACCAGAATCAATTACAGAAACCATCATGCATAACGATATGCAAGATAGTTCTGATAGTATCATGGTGAATATGCCGCTACTTGGTGTTGCAGTCAGCAGTAACCCAGGAGCCGTAGGCCCTACTACGGGGCAAATTAGTCGTTTAAATGCTCCTTTAACAGCTGAGCTTGCGACTTATAATGCAAGCCAAACCATTGAGAGTGTTGCATTCGACAAATCAGGCACTAGCTATGCCACATTTGATAATGCAAGCACGTCAATTGGCGGCGTTGCAATTTCAACTAAAGTGGCGACTTCTCGTGATGGCGAAAGCTTTTCAATGGCCCAAGACAGATTAATTACTGGCGCAAATACCGGTATTATTTCACCGAAGGGGCTTGATGTAGCATCTGATGCTGGCATGCTATTTGTTGCAGAATTCAATCCAACTACACCTGGGGTTTTGATATTTTCAAGCTGCGCAACAGGTGATGTAAGCCCACTCATGACACTGACTCCTAGTGCTAGTGCGCGCCCTTGGGATGTTGACTATGACCCTGTAACAGATAAAGCGTTTGTTGCACTGACCAATGGCACGGTTGCAGTATTCGATGAAGTTAAAAGCAAATGGCTAGCTGGCATGACAACTATTTCAGGTGAAGATCGCTTAATTACTCCTGCATCGGGTGGTACTGCATTTGCGGCGCCAACCAACATTCATGGCATAGACTACGACCCAACCAGTGACTCGTTAATTATCTCTGATGTAGGCAGTGCTGCGGATGCAACAGACGGTAAAATTTACGTGATAAATAATGCATCAATGGCAAGTGGTTTAACCAATGTTAGCGTTAACATCGCAGGTCCCGCTAGTCAGCTTGGTAACCCTGTAGATATTATGTACACAGGCAGCCATCTCTATGTGGCTGAGAAATCAAACGGTCTAGTAATGCGTTTCGACAATATTTTAAATAGCCCTGGAGGCGATATCGCTGCAGATGTTAGCTATTCATTTACAGCGCCTGAGTCGGTGGCTATTTTACCTGCTTGGCTTAACCACTAAACCATCAATAGGCGTTTAGGTAACAAGCGCCTTGGTTGGCCTCCAATGCCTTATCTAGCCCTAGATAAGGCATTTTTATTTAGCGCATCCAGATTTTAATATCTGCTAGACCATTAGCCTGAAGAGCACTGAGTTGCTGATCAACATTTTGAGTTTGTTCAAACTCAAATGCGTCTAGTTGCTCATCAAACGTTATATTAGCAACCCCGTCGCCACCACGCTTTTTAACTTGATGTAGCGCGATATCTGCAAGGTTCACTGATGTTTCCCAACCAATAACTTGCCCACCTAGCAAAGGAAGCGGATAAAAAGACCATCCAAGAGAAGCAGTAATGGTTGTTGACTCTCCATTTGGAAGTCTAAATGCATTACCCGCAATAGCCTCACACAGTTCAGCTGCATAACTATCTATACCAGAACGTTTAAAATCACGTAGTAAAAGTAAGAACTCATCACCGCTCCAACGTGCAACATAATCAGAGCCTTGGGTACGACTATTCAACAGTGTAGCCATTTGCTGTAAGCAACTATCACCAGCCAGCGGTCCATAGGCGTCATTGATACGGCTAAAATTATCAAAATTAATAATCATCAATACTAAGCATTTACCCTGCGCTTGCAGTGATTGCGAGTTACGCTGGAAATGTTCAATATCCTTAGGGAGTTGATCAAATAAGAAGCGACGACTACGAAGCCCCGTCAGCTCATCTGAGTGACTAACTAGCTTAAGCTGTGAGTTTACTTGGTTGAGCTTATCGTTCGCTTCACGTAGCTCTACGGTGCGTTCTGTTACTAAGCTTTCAAGGGCTAACTGCTTGCGTTTTTCTTGCGCTCTAAACACCCAAAAGACCAGATAAAATAATAAAATAAAGCTGCTTGTAATGAGCAATCTAAAATAAATAGTTTCATCAAATCGTTGTGGGACAACAAACGCATAGTCTGTTCTGCGCGCTTTCTGCCAATCTTCACCACGGCGTTTAGCTTCTAGATGAAATAAAAAAGAGCCCGGTGGTAAGTTAGTGTAGATTGCTTCGCGACGTGTGTTTGCGTAGCGCCAGTGACTATCTAACCCACTTAATCGGTAACGGAACTCAATACTTGAAGGAGCATAATAATCAATAGCGGTGTACTTAATGGTGACATCTCGCTCATCAATTTGTAATTCTGGTTTAGCACCAAGCGAAGCCGTACTCATTTGGCGAAGTGGTGTGGTAATGTTTTCAATACGTGGCTTAAGTGCTTTAACACCAAATAGTTCAACACTTTTAGGTATTTCAACGACCCCTTGTAAACTTGGGTACCAAATTGAATTACCAGTGTCCGCCACCGCATCATGACCAAGACCCGCACAACATTGGCTAGCCTTACCATCAAGCTGGCGGTCAAATGACGAAATAACCTGCTCAACTTTCAAGCTCTCAATGTCGGTACTAAACTGCTCAACCGGCATACGGTATACGCCTTTCATGGTACTGACCCAAATACGTTTTAGTTGTTTGTCGTAAACAAGACTGAAAATAGATCCATAAGGTAAACCGTCTGTAGCATCTAGCTGACGCCACTGCCCTTGTGTGCTTCGATAAAATAAGCCATCATTCAAAGAGCCAATTAAAATACCCACACCGTCGATATTTAAAATACTGGTCACATACGCACTCTCTAAACTGGTCTGATCGCCAATTTTCTCAATACCGCGGTCGGTAAAGTAGTAAGCACCTTTACTCGTGCCAATTAAGCCAAAGTTTTGCTCATCCAGTACGTAGGTTATAAATTTACTGCTCAAAAAGGCGTTGTAAGCAAATGGCGTTAATCCCCCATAACTTAACCGATACATGCCCCGACCCGTGCCAAGCCAGAAACCGCCTTTGTTTGAACTGCTAATTGCAAATACGGGGTTATCACGAAGCGCTCTACCAGGTACCGTATACAAACGCTGGTTTTCATAATAAAAAACGCCTCGACCAGTGGCAATATAGAGGCGGTCGCCATCAAATTGTAAGTCATGCACCGCAGCGCGACCAAATTGATTGCTGGGTATTTGATTTACAAAGTTTTTATTGTAATCGAAGTAACCAACACCACTACGGTTAGCAACCCATAACTTACCATCAGGCGCTTGGCTAATCGCCATCACCGCTTCGGTCATATTTGAAATAGCAGAATGGCGCTCTATTCGCCCTTCGTGGGCAAGCCATAAACCTTCACTAAAGCTTGCCAGCCAAATATTATTTTGATTATCACGAAAGATGTCAGCAAACCAAATGCTCTGATCTAACTGACTAGGCTCAACCCACTGCCAGTCACCTGAGTTATCTCTAAATAATAAACGACCATAGGTTGATATCCACAACGCACCATCTGAATCGCTCATAAACTTATAAACAGCTGAGTTGCTCGCGTTGGGGAGTGGGAATGGACGCAGCTCATCATCTAAATCAAGAAAGTATGCACCCAGCTCCGATGCTAAATATAAGTTACCCTCAAGCCAAGCCATATCATGAATAATGGTCTGCGCTAGGCGCTCAGGCAATGACACTTTTGCGGTAAGTTCTAAACGTAGCTTTGCAAAGTCAGATGAGGTATTTGTTAAACGCAACAGGTGACGCTCATTGACCAACCATATACCTTCTGGTGATAGCGCCATTTGGCTGACTGAACCGACAATTTGCGTAATTGGTGTGGCATTGGATACAGGCACGACCAAGGCTGAATTTTGTTTTAATGTAACCTGATTACGTGCTACGAAATAAAGGCCATTGGCTGCAATCCAAATACTGCCTTTTGAGTCTTCTAGAATATCGCGAACAGGCCCTTTTACGTTAAAGGTTTGCGACATCATAGTTTTAGGATCAAGTGTTACCAAACCATTTTTGGTACCAACCCAAAGTAACCCAGTGCTATCTACCAATAGCTTATTAATACCATTACTAGGTAGAAAATCGCTATTTTGTGTATTGAAGTTAGTAAAGGTATTTCCATCAAAGCGACTTAGGCCAAACTGTGTGCCTAGCCACATATAGCCTTGCTCATCTTGGGCAATACTTTTTAAAGATTGTGAGGGCAAGCCATTTTGGATATTCCACTGTTTAACGACGTAGTCGGTAATAGACGCAAATGCAGACGTGCTGCAAAGCATCAACAAACAGAGAATTATAAATCGCATCATATACTTGCCACCAAGTAACACCTAACTCATCGTTTAAAAAGGTAAATAGCCTGCTTTAGACAAGGCTTGAACACAAATTAATGAAAATATACCTGCTAAAATATCATCAGCCATGATGCCCAAGCCACCGTGTAAACGTCTATCTAAAATTCGGATAGGACCTGGTTTAGCAATATCAAAAAAGCGGAACAATAAAAAACCAACCAATAATGACTGCCAACTTAATACGGCACCTATCATGGTGATATAATAACCAGCAACTTCATCCCAAACAATGGCTGGATGATCATGTACTCCTAAGTCATCGGCTGTTTTACCACAGGCCCAAATACCAAACACACTGATCACAATGGCGAACACCACCTGTAACCACAATGGAAAGTACATAGTTATAAAAATAAATGGTAAGGCAGCAAATGTACCGAAGGTACCTGGTGCTTTAGGCGCAAGACCTAAACCAAAACCCAAACCAAAAAACTGGTGTGGGCGTTTTAAATTGAATAAACGGTTACTGCTCAAACCGGCTCCTTCGTAAAATGCTGAAAGCCCTTACCTTGATAGTTAAATTTTTCACCATCAAGTAATAGCTCAATCTCGCCTTCGCCACTTTGAATTTGCCCAACACAACTCGCTTCAACACCGTACTGGCGTAGTTTCATATCTACCATGCTTTTATTACTTTCAGGCACAGTAAACAACAACTCGTAGTCGTCACCGTAATTTAGAATGTAATCAAACTGCTCTTTACGTGGAATTGAAGAATTTAAGGCATCTGACACAGGCACTTTATCAACATTAATCACAGCACTAACTTGCGATAGCGCTAAAATATGGCCTAAATCTGCCAGTAAACCATCAGAAATATCAATGGCTGATGAGGCTGCACCGCGTAAAACTTGCCCTGCAGCCACTCGAGGCGTCGGGTAATCGAAGCGATTATTTAAATAGCTTAAATGTTCTGGGGCAATATCAAGGCCTTGCTTACGTGCTTCTATTGCTACACCAGCATCCCCCAGTGGACCAGTTACATAAATCCAATCGCCCACTTTGGCACCACTACGACGCAACGCTTTACCTTGAGGTACGATGCCTTTAGCACAAATGGTAATCGTTAAAGGCCCTTGTGTTGTGTCACCGCCAATGATCTGCACATTGAAGTACTCTGCAATCTCATGCATGCCTTCGGTGAACTGTTCAAGCCACTCTATATTAGCATCTGGCAATGTTAAACCAACCGAAACCCACGTAGGTTCAGCGCCCATTGCAGCCAAGTCACTTAAATTAACGGCTAAAGCACGATGTCCTAGGGCACGCGGTGATATATCATCAAAAAAGTGTACACCCGCGACTAAGGTATCTGTTGTTACTGCCAGTTGGCAGTTTTCAGGCACGGTTACTAACGCACAATCGTCACCAATTCCAAGGTTTACATCACGACGAATAATGCCGCGACCTTTAAAGTAACGATTGATTAATTCAAATTCCTTCATACACAAAAAAGCCGGCCCAAGCCGGCTCTCCTTTACGGGGTTGATTACTTGCGCAGCTCTTTCACTGCTTTATCAAGTACACCGTTAACAAATTTATGACTATCTTCAGCACCAAACATCTTCGCAAGCTCAATGCCTTCATTGATTGCTACTTTATAAGGTACGTCTTCACGGAATTTCAGCTCGTAGCCAGACAGACGTAAAATTGCTTTTTCGACCATGTCTAACTCATCAGCTGGGCGTGCTAAATGTGGTGCAACGATTTCATCTAATTGCTTACAGTTAACAACAACACCGCGTGCTAGGTCTTTGAAATATTCGACGTCGATTTTAGTCACATCATTTTCAATTAACATTTGCTGTTCAATGTCAGCAATTGGGTTACCGCTTAACTGCCAAGAGTATACGGCTTGAAGTGCTAAGATACGTGCTTTACGTCTTGCTGCTGGTTTCACAGAGATTCCTTAAACTTAAATTTTGTCTAACACATTAACCATTTCAAGCGCACCTAAAGCAGCTTCGCCGCCTTTATTACCCATTTTGGTACCTGCGCGCTCAATTGCTTGCTCAATGCTTTCAGTGGTTAATACGCCAAATGCAACCGGGATATCATACTCAAGAGATACTTGTGCAAGACCTTTGTTTGATTCGCCAGCGACTAAATCAAAGTGTGGCGTACCACCTCTGATCACTACGCCTAAAGCGATGATTGCATCGTGTTCTTTCTTTGCTGCAACGCGTTTCGCTGCTAAAGGTAATTCAACGGCACCTGGTACGTAAACAACGGTAATGTCGTCGTCAGATACGCCACCTGTGCGCTTAAGCTCATCAACAGCACCTGCTAATAGGCTGCTACCAATAAAGTCATTAAAGCGAGAAATGACAATGGCAAATTTTTTGCCTGGTGCGTATTTGTTACCTTCAATAATTTTCATTTAATAACCCTAAAAAATAAGTTTAAGCGGTTGCGATTGCGCAAAAATTACGGCGCATAATACCACAAAAATATAAAAGTAGCCTAGTTAATTAAGACTGCGGCTCAACGTAATCAACCACCTCTAAGTGGAAACCAGATAACGCATGGTACTTTTTCGGACGGCTCATTAAACGCATCTTTTCAATACCTAAATCAGCTAGGATCTGAGAGCCGACCCCCACGGTACGCGATGTACCTTGGAATTTACGATGACTAACATTTTCACCCGCATCTTCAGCGGCAAATGCTTTTACCGTTGCTTCAAGCTCTTCGGTTGACTCTTGTTTACCTAAAATTACTAACACACCATCATGTTTAGCAATATAAGCCATTGCATCAGATAACCCCCAACTACGGTCTGCATTGCGATCTGAGAGCAAAATATCATTAAACGTACTTTGTAAGTGAACACGTACTAACGTTGGCTCATCTTTTGATACGTCACCTTTTTGTAAAACATAATGAAGCTGACCATCAATAGTGTCTTTGTAGGTCACTAAATCAAAGTCACCATGCTCGGTTGGCAGTTTACATTTAGCAACGCGCTCAATGGTGGTTTCGTTTAGGTTTCTGTACTCGATTAAATCCGCAATGGTGCCAATTTTTAAGTCATGCTCTTTCGCAAATACTTCAAGATCTGGGCGACGTGCCATGGTGCCATCTGCATTTAAAATTTCAACAATCACTGATGAAGGCTCAAGACCCGCTAAACGCGCTAAATCACAACCCGCTTCAGTATGACCGGCACGTGTTAACACGCCACCTGGCTGCGCCATAATTGGAAAAATATGCCCTGGTTGTACAATATCGCTCGGCACGGCACCTTTAGCAATAGCCGCTTGCACTGTGCGTGCGCGGTCGGCCGCAGAAATACCCGTTGTTACGCCTTTAGCCGCTTCAATCGACATAGTGAAATTAGTTGAAAAGGCAGCACCGTTGTTTTTGACCATAAGTGGTAATTCTAACTGCTGACAACGCTCTTGTGTCATGGTTAGACAAATTAAACCACGGCCGTGTGTTGCCATAAAGTTGATGGCATCAGCACTAATATGTTCTGCTGCGATGATTAAATCGCCTTCATTTTCTCTGTCTTCATCGTCCATTAAAATAACCATTTTACCGGCTTTAATGTCATCGATAATTTCTTGCGCGCTGTGTAAATTCATAATGTGCCCATGAGAGTATGATTAATTTGACCTATCCGTGCTTATTTAATAAAGCCAGCTTGTGCTAGCAAGCTCATTGATATGTCTGAACGGGAAGGTTGTTCAGCCCCTTTTATTAGGCGCTCTAAATAGCGAGCAATCTGGTCAACTTCTAAGTTCACCTGAGTACCCACCTGAAATTCTGCAATCGTTGTTTGCTCAGCGGTATGTGGAACAATCATCAACTTAAAGCGATTTTGCTCGACTTCGTTGACCGTTAAACTAATACCATCAATACATACCGAACCTTTGTAGGGAATGTATTTCATTAAATCGCTGTTGGTACTTAGCCAATACTCTGTTGCACGAGCATTAGGGCTAATACTTTCTACCGTCGCAATACCATCAACATGCCCTGATACCAAGTGCCCGCCTAAACGAGAAAGTGGTTGCATGGCTTTTTCGAGGTTAACTGTTTGACCTTTTTTATAATGCGCAAATCCAGTTAAGTTGATTGTTTCGTTTGATAAGTCAGCACTAAAACCATCGCTATGTTTAGCGACAACCGTTAAACACACACCGTTGGTGGCAATACTGTCACCGAGCTTGACGTCTTTCATATCCAAATTATTGCTTTGGATACGAATAGCTAGATCACCTTGTTTTTGTGTTAGTTCAACAATTTTACCTGTTGCTTCAATTATTCCAGTAAACATAGTGCTACTCTTTATTTTCAATGTCTGTGGCTTGCTTTGCTTTTGTCGCTGTTAAGCGGATGTCGTCACCAATCATCACTGTATCAGTAAAGGTCAGTTCAGTGATATCACTCATCATGGTGACTTCTGCAAAGTTTAGTAAGCTTTTGCCCATATCACCTATTAACTTAGGAGCAATATAAACAATGTATTCGTCAATTAAATCTTGCTCTGCGAACACCCCAGCAAGGGTCGCCCCCGCTTCGAGCCAAATATGATTAACTTGTAGTTCAGCAAGGCGCTTCAAAAGGGCCGATAAATCAACTTTATTGTTAACTGCTGGCACCACTTCGTGCTTAACGAAATGAGGCCATTGATGCTGATTATCAAGCGACGTGGTAAAAATAATCACCGGGCTCTCGATGCTGAATAACGCAAGCTCAGTCGTTAACCTATTTTGTGAATCAATAATGACTCGGGTCGGCTGGCGTAAAGGCAGCGAGGTTGGCATGGTAAATGGAAGCTCTTCAATACGAACATTCAGTTTTGCATTATCGGTCAAAACCGTATCTGCGCCAGTGAGTATCGCGCAACTTTGGGCACGAAACGCTTGCACGTCTTGGCGTGCTTTAGAGCCTGTTATCCATTTACTTTGGCCGTTATTTAGCGCAGTTTTACCATCTAAACTACATGCCATTTTACAAGTCACATATGGCAATCCTGAATCCATACGCTTTAAAAAACCTTTGTTTAAATCGCGCGCTTGCTGTTCAAGTAAACCAGATGCAACGCTAATACCGGCGTCGGCTAAAATTTGTAGGCCGCGACCACTCACCGCAGGGTTTGGGTCGACCATAGCGGCAATCACCTTGCTAACACCCGCTGCTTTTAAACCTTCGGCACAAGGTGGAGTGCGTCCATAATGACTACAAGGCTCTAAAGTCACATAGGCAGTGGCGCCTTTCGCGTTGTCGCCAGCTACAGCCAAGGCATTCACTTCAGCATGGCCCTGCCCTGCTAATTGATGAAACCCTTCACCGACTATTTCGCCATCTTTAACCAAAACACAGCCAACATTCGGGTTTGGCGTCGTAGTAAAACGACCTTGTTTAGCAAGCTCAATGGCACGCGCCATATAAGCTGTATCAAGCTCTGTAAACGACATGATTAATCACCTAAACGAGCGATTTCTTCACCAAACTCGCGAATATCTTCAAATGAACGATAAACCGATGCAAAGCGCACATAGGCTACTTTGTCGAGTTTCTTTAGTGACTCCATGATGCACTCGCCAATTAAATGGCTAGAGATCTCACGTTCACCCGTGGCACGAAGTTGAGATTTAATGATGTTAACGACTTCATCGACCTGCTCAGTGCTAACAGGGCGTTTCTCTAAAGCGCGATGCAAGCCATTGAGTAACTTGTCTTCATTGAATGGTTCGCGGCTACCGTCTTGCTTGATGACTCTTGGCATCACAAGCTCAGCGCCTTCAAAGGTGGTAAAGCGCTCATGGCATTCGTTACATTCACGTCGACGTCTCACTTGGTGACCACCGCCAACAAGTCGAGAATCAATTACTTTGGTATCTTTTGCGGTGCAAAAAGGGCAATGCATAGGGTTCAACTTCCGTTTATAAAAAACAAAAAAAGGCCGCTTAGTAAGCGGCCTTTATAATAGCAAAAAACAACGCTATTGTTATCTTAATTACGGTTTAACCAGTAATTAAGCGTAAACTGGTAATTTTTTACAGATAGCTTTCACTTTCTCTTTTACTTCTGCTTGTACAGACTCATCGTTGATGTTGTCTAGTACGTCACAGATCCAGCCCGCAAGCTCTTTTGACTCAGCTTCTTTGAAGCCACGGCGAGTAATAGCCGGAGAACCAATACGAAGACCAGACGTTACGAACGGTGAACGTGGGTCGTTTGGTACTGAGTTTTTGTTAACTGTGATGTTTGCATTACCTAGTGCAGCGTCAGCATCTTTACCTGTGATATCTTTATCGATTAGGTCAAGAAGGAATAAGTGGTTGTCTGTTTTACCAGAAACAACTTTGTAGCCACGCTCTTGAAGAACTTCAACCATAGCTTGAGCGTTCTTAACAACTTGTGCTTGGTACGTTTTAAACTCTGGTTGTAATGCTTCTTTGAAAGCAACCGCTTTAGCAGCGATGATGTGACATAAAGGACCACCTTGACCACCAGGGAATACAGCGCTGTTTAGCTTTTTGTAAATCTCTTCATCACCACATGCAGAAACGATTAGACCGCCACGAGGACCCGCTAATGTTTTGTGAGTTGTTGTAGTAACAACGTGTGCGTGAGGGATTGGGCTTGGGTATACACCTGCCGCGATAAGACCAGCAACGTGAGCCATATCTACGAATAAGTATGCACCTACTTTGTCAGCGATTTCACGGAATTTAGCCCAATCAACAACGCCAGAGTATGCAGAGAAACCAGCGATGATCATTTTTGGCTTGTGCTCTAATGCAAGTGCTTCAACTTGAGCATAATCAATTTCGCCTGTCTCTTCATTTAGGCCGTATTGAATTGCATTGTACGTTTTACCAGAAAAGTTAACGTGTGAGCCGTGAGTTAAGTGGCCACCATGAGCTAAGCTCATACCTAGTACTGTATCGTGCGGCTGAAGAAGCGCTTGGAAAACAGCTGCGTTTGCTTGTGAACCTGCGTGAGGTTGAACGTTAGCGTAGTCAGTACCGAATAATTCGTTTGCACGGTCAATAGCCAGTTGCTCAACAACGTCAACGTGCTCACAACCGCCATAGTAACGTTTGCCTGGATAGCCTTCAGCATATTTGTTCGTTAGCTGAGAACCCTGTGCTTCAAGCACGCGTGGGCTACAGTAGTTTTCAGACGCGATCAGTTCGATGTGCTCTTCTTGACGAGCCGTCTCTTTATTGATGGCTGCAAATAACTCTGGATCGAAATCCGAAATATTCATGCTACGTTCTAACATGGGGTCTCCTAAGGCAACGTGTATGGTGTTTTTTTGAAGGCTATATTGTACGCTTAAAACGCACTTTTGCCTATCGTGTAAAGATGAACATATTTAAACAGGGATTGAATTTATTTCACAGTGTTTTAATAATGATATTTTTTTATTGATACATAACAAAAATTTATAAATTTAAAATATTACATATATTTTTAAAATGTCACTAAATTAAAAAAGCGGCCGCTGACACTTGTATTTCCGCTTACACCAACTAATCTTATAGTATTAGTTAGTATCAAGGATGATAGCGAGACATGTTAGCCAAACCAATTTACGAAGTTGTCCCTTATGTGTACTTCTTTCTCGGGGTGAGTTGTATTACGTTAGCCAAAGATAGTGTGCCAACTTTAATCGGTATAATACTGTTTTTAATGGGCGCTAATGTGTGGCGTATGCGCTCTGAGGCCAGAAGAACTGATCACTCAAGCCAAAGAATAAAACAAACGAAATCTCACTATTACTATGAATTTAAACCATTTATTTTATTCATTTCAGCGTTCACTTTAATTCAGTGGACACAAAACGAAATAATCTCAATTATCAGTGTGTTACTGTGTATCGCCTCTTTGGTAATTCTCATTATGCGAGTTTTAAACCGTCATAGCCATTCACTACTTCATTAAAATAAGCAATATAAAAAAGAGCGGCTAAGCCGCTCTTTTTTATGGATATTACGCGAGTTTACTTAGTAGCTCAGTGCGAAGCAATTGATAATCAAACTTGATATCTTCAGCTAAACATTGCTTTGCTAATGCATCAGCAAGTGGTTTCGGCATAGACAGTTCGATGTCTAAAATTTCTTCAACACTTTCTTTAAATTTAGCTGGGTGTGCAGTCGCTAAAAAGATGCCTGCGCTGCCGTCTGCTAGATTTTCTTTCAAGCCTTGATAAGCAATTGCAGTATGAGGCTCTGCAATGTAACCCGTTTGATGAATTTTTTTCATCACCTCTTTTGTTTCTTCTTCACCTACACAGCTTGAGTAAAAATCATCATAGCTAAACCATTTGTTATCCAACATAAACTGAACACGTGGCCAGTTATTCGGTTTACTCACATCCATTGCGTTCGATAACGACTCAAGTGTGTCATTCGGTGCCCATTCTTTATTTCGTAAGAAACGTGGCACCGTGTCGTTTTGATTCGTTGTGGCACTTAATTTAGCAACCGGCATACCAAGCACTGCTCCAATCATTGCAGCGCACACATTACCAAAGTTACCACTTGGTACTGAGATATGCGCTTTACTACGCTGCTCTTTAGGTAATTGAGCAATGGCTTCAAAGTAATAGCATACCTGTGCAACTAAACGACTGATGTTGATTGAGTTAGCAGAGTTTAGACCTAGCTTTTGTTTAACTTCATCGTCTAAAAACGCTTGTTTTACCATGCTTTGACAATCATCAAAGCTACCATCAACAGCATAGCAGTGAATGTTATTACCTAACGTTGTGAATAGCTTTTGCTGCGCCAGTGATATTTTCCCTTTCGGGTATAAGATCACGACATCAATATTAGGCTTATTATAAAATGCATGAGCAACCGCAGCCCCAGTGTCGCCTGATGTAGCCGTTAAAATCGTGACTTTTTCGCCTTGGTTAAATTGTGCAAGACACTCAGCCATAAAACGACCACCAAAGTCTTTAAAAGCAAGCGTTGGGCCATGAAATAGCTCTAAGCAATAAATATCTTTTTCTACTTCAACCAATTTCACATCAAAGTTAAAGGCATTTTGTACCATCTGTGCAACGGTATCGGCAGGTAGTTCATCACCAATCAGATGCGATAAAATCTTGCTGCTACGACTAACAAAGTCCAAATCTAATAACGCATCAATGTCTTGAATTGGCGTTAGGCTTTCTGGGAAGAACACCCCTTGGTTACGCCCTAAACCCGTTTTTACCGCTTCAACAAACGACACCTGTTGTGTTTCATCTTTTAAATTATGTAATTGCATGTTTATTCCTTAAATTCTTTAAAGCTGTCGTGTGCCAAGCTGATCAAGTTGACAGATGTGGCAAAAGCCCTGCTCATTGATGTAATTATCATTCAGCCACGCTGCACACTTTTGTGCAGCTGCAAGGCTCTTACACACGGTAAATAATGTTGGACCCGCCCCCGAAATACTGACAATCTCTGCGCCAAGCTCTGGTAAGGCACTTTTAGCTTCTGCAAAGCCTTGAATGAGCGGTGCACGATGTGGCTCAGCTATTTCATCACTCATAATGGATAGCGCTGCATCAAAGCGACCAGTTAGCAATAAGCTACTAAACGCAGAAAGTCGCTGTGCAAACTCAACACTGTCGTGCATTGATAATTGCTTTGGCAGTACTGATCGCGCTTTTGCGGTATTAAGTGAAAAACCTGGAAAAGCCGCTACGTAATACCATTGATTATCAACAGGTAACGAAATTGACTTGTTCGGAATAAGTTCACCAGTTAATTGCAAACCACCTAAATAACATGGCGTGATGTTATCGTAATGACGGCCGCCACTAACAATGGCTTCAAAATCAGCCATCAACTCGATAAGTTGCTCTTGAGATAAATTTGTTTCGGCAAACTTATCAAGGGCTGCAAACGCAGCCACCACAGAACACGCACTTGAACCTAAACCTGAGCCAATTGGTAAGTTCTTTTTAAGCTCCAGTTTTACCGCTGGCATAGCCGGCGCAACGTGTTCTTTAAAGTGAATTAAACATTGATAAGCCAAGTTTTCTTCAGCATTAGCAGGCAATTTATGAGCATAGTCGCCAGAGCAGACAAAGGTATCTTGCTCAGCGGCACTAACCTCGACAACATCACCTAATAAGGTGCCATCGATAGGTGCCAGCGCAGCACCTAGCGCATCAAAGCCAACAGCAAAATTCCCGATTGAAGCGGGTGCATATACACGGATCATAACCTGCTCCTAGCGCGTTAACGTTTTTAAGATATCAGCAAATACGCCTGCGGCCGTTACTTCAGCACCTGCGCCATAACCACGAATCACAAACGGGCGTGGTTGATAATATTGACTTAAGATTGCCAGTGCATTTTCACCGTCACGGATATCGTATAAAGCATGGCTACTATCTACGGCTTCAATGCCTACTTTACATTGACCGTTTTCAATAGTGCCCACATAACGAAGTACTTTACCTTCACTTGCTGCACTTTGAATGCGGTCGTTAAACTGCGCATCAAGTGATGGTAGTTTTGCCATAAAATCGGCTACAGAATCATCTTCTGCAAACCCTTTTGGTAAAACAGATTCTACTTCAATATCGCTTAGTTCTAACTCAAGACCTGATTCACGAGCAATGATCAGTAGTTTTCGGGCAACATCAGTGCCTGATAAATCATCACGCGGATCTGGCTCTGTAAATCCACTTTCTTTTGCTTTTAACGTTGCTTCGCTAAGTGATAAACCATCTTGTAGCGCACCAAACATATACGATAATGAACCCGATAAGATACCGCTGAACTTAATAAGCTCATCACCCGCACCAAATAGCGATTTCAGGTTATCAAGAACCGGTAGGCCTGCACCTACGTTTGTTTCATATAAAAACTTACGATTATTCTTTTGTGTTGCTGCCACTAAATCTTGGTAGTAAGCATACGAGCTAGTATTGGCTTTTTTATTCGCCGCAACGACATGGAAGCCTGCATTTAAGAAATCAACATATTGCGCAGCAAGTTTATCGGCTGAGCTACAATCTACGATCACAGGGTTGATTAAGTGATTTTGTTTAACAAATTGCTCAACCAGATTTAAATCAAATGCTTGCTCTGAGCTCGCTAGTTTTTCTTGCCAGCCATCAAAAGCAATGCCTTCGCTATCTAGATATAGCTGTCTTGAGTTAGCAACACCGTATAGGTTCAGCTTAATGTTGCGTTTTTCAAGCCATGCTTGTTGGCGCTCTAGCTGCTGAATAAGCTCTTGACCAACTAAGCCACAGCCAAGTAGAAACACATCGATTGAAGGAATATGCGTAAAGAAGTTCTCATGGCACACTTTTACTGCGTCGTTGCATAGCTCACCATCGATAACGGCTGAAATGGCGCTTTCTGTTGAGTCTTGTGCAATAGCAACAATGTTAACCTGCGCTTGTGCCAATGAAGCAAAAAACTTAGCAGCTAAACCTTTATGAGCACGCATGTTGTCACCCACTAAAGTGACAATAGCAAGATTACGCTGTACTTGTACTGGCTCAATTAAACCAGCTTGTGATTCTAATTCGAAAGCTGTTTGTAATGCTTCAAGGGCAAGTGATAGGTCACTCTCATGCACACAGAAACTGATGCTAAATTCACATGAAGATTGAGTGATTAACACAATTGAAACATTGTCATGAGCCAGTGCATTAAATACTTTTGACGCCATGCCCACTTTGCCTTTCATACCTGGGCCTGACACCGTTAACATAGCGAGGTTTTGTAAACTTGATAGCGCTTTAACAGGATCGCTCGACACACTGTCGTTACTGATCACAGAACCTTCTGCACGTGGGTTATGAGTATTTTTGATCTCGCACGGCACACCTGCTTTAGCACAAGGTAAAATCGTTTTTGGGTGCAACACTTTCGCACCAAAATACGATAGTTCCATCGCTTCTTTATATGAAAGCGAATCAACCTTAGAGGCTTTTTTGATATAGCGCGGGTCAGCATTGTACACACCGTCTACATCAGTCCAGATTTGACACACATCAGCTTCTAAACACGCTGCTGCAATCGCAGCTGAGTAATCTGAACCATTACGGCCAAGTGTTGTAAGCTCACCTTGCTCATTAGATGCTGTGAAACCTGGCATGATATAAATAGTACTTGGCGCCGCTTTCAATGCTTCTTGAAAACGTAGTTTACTTGCTGCTAAGTCAGCTTCAGCATCAATGTAACCACCTACAGAAGCTATACACGCCGTTGCTTCGAGGTAGCGAGCATTGCTCTCTTTAAGCATACATTCCATCAAGGCAACACTAACGCGCTCACCAAAACTGATTACATAAGCACGTACTTGGTCTGGGCAGCATTTTAAAAGTGCAACACCATCTAGTTTATTCTTAAGCTCGTTCAAGTCTGGCCAATTTGCTACCTGACCAAAATCAGCTTCAACAGCAGCTTTTAATTGTTCACAGCGTTCAACCAGTGCTTGCCATAACTCACTAAAATCTTGCCCATGTTCTGCTGCACTTGCTAACGCTACCAGAGAATCTGTCATACCACCTGGTGCTGATAGAACTAACAACATTTCATCACGTAATTCTTCTTTGACTAACTGAGCTACCTGTTGCAAACACGCGAAGTCAGCCAAGGACGACCCGCCAAATTTTAATACTCGCATTATTTATGTTTCCTCATCCCATAAACGAAAAAAGGCCTGTGTTCTAGTGAACACAGGCCTTTATATTTGTTGCACCGACCTATGCCACTATCCCGTAAGGATGATGGTTGTAATAATAATGGTCGTTGCGTGATTAAATGTTTTCATAGCTTTTAGACTGCCCTATTACTAGCTAGGCTGTCAACCCTTTACTTGAAGATAAATTATGCATTTAGGTTATAAGAAACACTAATGAATACCAAATTTATGCAAGGTCGCTTTTAAGCGGGCAATATCTATCGGCTTGTCGATAAAGTCGATAGCACCTAGTTTTGCAACTCGTTGTTTCATTTCAACTTGAATATCAGCCGAAATAACTAATACAAAACACTCTATTTTTTCAGCTTTGATGGTTTCGAGTACAGTTACGCCATCGACTTCTGGCATAGTTAAATCCAAGCACAGCAAATCAAAGCTCTGCTCTCGTAAAAAAGTAAGTGCTTCTTTGCCATTCTTGGCTTGATGAATATCAGCACTGATGCAATCACCTAAGCACCTAACAACTTGTTTCCTAGCAACGTTTGAGTCATCGCAGACAAGTACTGTGAAATTAGAACTATTCATGAGATAAAAATCTTTGCTGTAGCAAATACAACATTAAAAAAGGCTAAAGTAAAAGATGAAGTAAATTTATAACACACTTTTTAAAGTGCAGTAAGGCTAAGTTTTTTCAATATTTAGTAACAATTTATAAATGTTTCTTCAAAAAAGGATATATTTATTTATTTTTAATCATTTATTAGCTAACTTTAGAACTAGCTGAATGTATTACAATTGTCACCAAGGAGCTATGGATATTCCATGCTACAAAAAAGCCTGTCAAAAAAATTATTAACCAGCGTACTCTCGGTCTACTTTTTATTAACGTTTGTAGTTACGTGTGGGCAGGTCATTGCTGAATACGTTAATACTAAAGACTATATACGTGACGAATTAACCACCTTACAAAAAACATTTAGCCGAAGCTTAACCCGCGCCATTTGGGAGTTAAACACCAAACAAACAATTACCACGGCCGAGGGATTACTCGCCATTCCAATGATTGAAGGTATTATTGTCCGTGATGATAGCGGTGAAATATTATCCCAACTTGGGCGCTCTCTAGATATACACGAATTATACAGCCAACAACTAGTGCAAGAAGAAGCCATTATTGAGGACACCCCTTCGGGCTTATTTGGTTATACTTTCCCGCTTATTTTTGAGTTTTCAGGCAGAGCAACCCAAGTCGGTGATGTCACCTTATTTTCAAGCCGCGAAGTTGTCTTTAGCCGTATTATGATTTCAATTTATTTCTTGATTGGTAATGCGATGATCAAAACCACGTTTTTGATCATTTTATTTTTAATAGCCTTTAGAAAACAACTTACCGAGCCACTTGCACAACTCACCGAACAAATTGAAGACCTTGAGCTCAATGACTTAGAAGGTCGTCACATCGAAATCGAAACGAGTGAGCATAACGAGTTAAAAGTGATGGAAGAGTCATTCAATCGCTTAATAGATAAAGTGGTGTTGTACAGAGAAGAGCTCGAACATACACAAAAAGAACTGCTCATAAGCAACGAAAAACTCGACCAACAAAATCTGCAATTAGAGCAAGAAGTCGCACGTAAAACATCTAACCTCAGCCAAGCTATGATGGACTTGCAACAGCAAAAA
The DNA here is from genome assembly GCF_021728035.1 of Pseudoalteromonas sp. L21. Taxonomy (NCBI): domain Bacteria; kingdom Pseudomonadati; phylum Pseudomonadota; class Gammaproteobacteria; order Alteromonadales; family Pseudoalteromonadaceae; genus Pseudoalteromonas; species Pseudoalteromonas sp. L21. Next base: position 30,213 of record NZ_JAKKCV010000006.1, read on the forward strand.
TATGAGTTAGAAAAACAAAAACTAACCCTTACAGAAGAAATCGATTTACGTAAACAAACCGAACAAGAATTAATTACCAAGCAAACAGAATTACAACGTTACCTTGATGAGCTAAACATGGCACAAGAGCGCCTTGTCGGCTCAGAGAAAATGGCTGCATTAGGTGGCTTAGTCGCGGGTATTACGCATGATGTAAACACACCGATTGGTATTGGTGTAACTGCAACCTCATTTTTACAGGAGCGGTTGGACCAAATAGAAGCCGCTTACAAAGACAAAACCCTGTCGCCAAAAGCGCTTGAAGAATTTATTAATGATGCCAAACAAAGCACAAGCTTACTCACCAGTAACCTTGACCGCGCTTCAGAGTTAGTTGCAAGTTTTAAACAAATTGCAGTAGACCAAGCAAGCGAAGCGGTGCGAACCATTAACTTTAAAGAATATTTAGGGGAAGTTATTCGCTCGTTACACCCTAAGTTAAAGAAAACATCGCATCATATTAACCTTGATTGTCCTGAAGATTTAACCCTTAACTTACCGGCTGGCGCTATTAGTCAAATTTTCACCAACCTTATCATGAACTCGCTGATCCACGGCTTCGAGGGCATCGAAAATGGCCTTATTGATATCATTATTAAAGACGAAGAAGATGAAGTGATCATCGACTTTAAAGATAACGGTAATGGCGTTACCAAAGAGCAGTTAGAAAAACTTTTTGACCCATTTTTTACCACCAAACGCGACCAAGGCGGCAGCGGCTTAGGCACACATATCACCTTTAATCTAGTGAAACAAACGCTTAGTGGTGATATTGAAGTCAATAGTGAACCTGGTAAAGGCTTGCACTACCACATAAGCTTTCCAAAAAACATGCCCAAACCGCTTTCAATGTTCAACTCGTAAGCAAAACGCCATGATGCCGAAATCATTCATTTCGGCATCACTTTTTTATTGTTATGATTGGGCAAATTTATTGAAAGGATTAGCCTAATTATGTGGTTTAGTAACCTTATCTGTTACCGCTTTAAACAAGACGTCTCATATAACCAAGAAGATTTCGACAAAGCCCTAGAGCAAGACCTATTTCGTTCATGTACAGGCCAAGAGCTATCAACGTTTGGTTGGACAAAAGCATTTGGCAAACATGGCCAAACACTGTCTCATTTCTCTCAAGACAGTATTTTAGTGTGCGCTAAGCGTGAAGAAAAAGTACTACCAGCGGCCGTAATCAACGAACTTGTAATTGAAAAAGTAGAACAAATTGAAGCCGAAGAAAATCGCCCTGTTAAGAAAAAAGAAAAAGACGAATTAAAAGAAAATATTCTACATACGCTACTTCCTCAAGCATTTAAAAAATCGAGCCTACAGTTTGCCTTTATCGATCAAAAAAATGGCTGGGTAATCGTAAACAGCGCAAGCTTTAATAAAGCAGAAGAGCTACTAGCCCTACTTCGTAAATCACTTGGCACACTGCCTGTTGTTCCTGCATTTGCGAATTATGACCTTGATGTATTTTTAACAGATTGGCTCACTAAGTTCAGTGCACCTGACGGGTTTGCTATCGGCAATGATGCCGAGCTTGAAGAAGCTGATGACAGCGGAGCTCAGGTAAAACTAAAAGGTCATGACCTTTCATGTGATGAAGTAAAATCGCATCTAGAAAATGGCAAGCGTGTAACTAAGCTGGCGCTAGATTGGCAAGAGCGCGTTAAGTTTATGCTGCAAAATGATGGTTCAATCAAACGCATGAACTACTCAGAAACATTAAAAGAAGAAAACGCTGACATTCCTAAAGAAGATATGGCAGTCAAGCTCGATGCAGACTTTATCCTCGCATCAGAAGAGATCAAACAAATGTTAGAAGAGCTAACACAAGGGCTTGGTGACGCTGACGATTTATAACAGTGCGTGACACAAAAAAGTGCGATAAACATCGCACTTTTTTGTTATTTCATACTGCGTAGATAAAGATTATACCCTCTATGGTATTAGTCAGTAAAAACGGCCTTAACCTCATTGAGCATATTGTGGTACTCATCAGTATTGAACATATCAAGAGACTCAATGACCCCTTTATCAACATACATTTGCAACGCGGCCGACTTATCTGAAACTTGTAAAATTCCCTCCAGAATGGCACCTATACGGATAAAATCCACATAACAAATATGCTCAGGGCGGTAATTAGGATTTGCCCAGCTTTCAGCAACTTCAACAAATTCATCAGTGAAACCCCATGCTCGCATGATAGCACCGCCAACCTTCCCCCCTAGCTTTTGAATGGCATGGGCAAGAAAACTAGGATTGGCAAATACTTCGGGGTGTTTTTCAGCTTCAGTAAGAATGGGTAGCACGCCAATGTTATAAACCAATGAAGCGAGTGTAATGGTATCTCGGTTCAATGAAGTGTGCTTATTCATATGTAAAAAGAAATCCATTAAGGTAATTGAATGGCAGGCAACTTTAAGCGTCTTTTGCCATGCTTTATCCATATAACCCTTAATTAACTCATTATGTGAAACAAAAAGCTGCTCCATGGCCATTGCCGTAGCAATATTCTTAATTTGCCTTAAACCAATACGAGTTACCGCTTGATGTAAATTTGTGACCTTCACTGAGCGTCCCATAAATGCACTGTTGGCCACTTTAATCATTCTTGCCGATAAAGCAGGATCATGTGCAATGACATCCGCCATCTGCATTAAATTTACATTCGGATCGTCCGCCGCTTGTCTCACTTTGACAGCAACTTCCGGTAAGGTAGGTAACACTAACGTGTCATTATTTATTCTGTCGACCAAAATGGTCAGTAAAGCATTCTCTGTTGACATATACGTGCCATCCTCTTGAATTAGCCACTTGCAAATAACGCAAACTAATGACTGACATTCTTAGATTAATTATAGTTTTAGTATTATCTAAGTTAGCGCTAAAGTTAAGAAAAACACAGAAATTATATTTTTTTATTTTTAAGTCACTACCTGATAAATAAATATTGCTTCTAGCGCAGTAAACTTGCCATATATATGTCAGATTTGCTTTAATGCGAAGACGTTCTGTTTTAAACGTAATGATTCTCTCTTTCTAACGGGCAAAAAAATGACATTAAATAAAATTAGCCAAGCACTTATCTTATCAGGTGCTGTTTTTCTTGGCGCATGCTCTAATGAGCAAGCAACCACTTCTCAAACTAAGCCTACAGCACAACAAACAAAGCAAATTACTGAAGAAAATAATCCTCAACTTATCAATGCTGACAAGAGTCGTTTAGATATTTATACAGACTTTACACTTACATCAGACTTAAGCCACTTAAGTGACAATCAAAAACAAATGGTTGGTAAGCTAATTGATGCATCAAAAATCATGGATCAACTATTTTGGCATCAAGCATTTGGTGAAAACAAAGACGCATTTTTAGCAAAAATAAATGATGAAAAAGTTCAGAAATTTGCAGATATCAACTACGGCCCTTGGGATCGTTTAAATGGCGATAAAGTATTTTTATCTGGCTACGAAGAAAAGCCACTTGGCGCAGGTTTTTATCCAAGCGACATCACTAAAGAAGAATTAAATAGCGCAAATGTTGAAGACAAAACAGGCCTTTATTCTGTAATTAAGCGTGATGAAAATGGCAAACTTTATAGCGTTGCATACTCTGTAGAATATGCACAAGAGCTTGAAAAAGCAGCGAACTTATTACGTGAAGCAAGTAAACTTGCTGATGACAAAGAATTTGCAAACTACTTAAGTATGCGTGCTGATGCGCTAGTAAGTGATGATTTCCAACCATCTGACTTTGCGTGGATGGATATGAAAAATAACCCAATTGATGTTGTTATAGGTCCTATCGAAACTTACGAAGATCAGCTATTTGGTTATCGCGCCGCCTATGAATCTTATGTACTTATTAAAGACCTTGCTTGGAGCGAACGCTTAGCTAAGTTTGCTGCTTTCCTACCTGAGTTGCAAAAAGGCTTACCTGTTGCAGACAAGTACAAGCAAGAAGTACCCGGCTCAGATGCAGACCTAAATGCTTATGATGTTGTGTACTATGCTGGCCACTCAAATGCGGGTAGTAAAACAATTGCCATCAACCTGCCAAATGACGAGCAAGTTCAATTAGAAAAAGGCACACGTCGCTTACAGCTGAAAAATGCAATGCGCGCTAAGTTCGATAAAATCTTAGTGCCAATTTCAGAGCAGTTAATCGTTCCTGAGCAACGTAAGCACATCACCTTTGATGCATTTTTTGCTAACACCATGTTCCACGAAGTAGCCCATGGTTTAGGCATTAAAAACACCCTTACAGGTAAAGGGACAGTTCGCCAATCACTACAAGAGCATGCCAGTGCCCTTGAAGAAGGTAAAGCAGATATCCTAGGGCTTTACATGGTTGAACAGCTACTTAAAAAAGGCGAAATCACTGACGGAACATTAGAAGATTATTACATCACCTTTATGGCTGGTATCTTCCGCTCGGTGCGTTTTGGTGCATCAAGTGCCCATGGTAAAGCAAATATGATCCGCTTTAACTTCTTTGCTGAAGAAGGTGCGTTTTCTAAAAATGCGGACGGCTTATACAGCGTTAACATGGAGAAAATGAGTCAAGCAATGGAAAAACTTTCGCGCTTAATCTTAACGATTCAAGGTGACGGTGATTACCAAAAAGTTGATCAGTTAATCGCAACCCATGGTGAGATTAAAGCTGAGCTTGCTAAAGATTTAGAAAAGCTAAGCCAAGCAAACATCCCTGTTGATGTAACCTTCAAGCAAGGTAAAGACGTATTAGGTTTAAACTAAACCAGTTATTTTTGAAGTTAAAAACGCTGCCAGTGGCAGCGTTTTTTATTATTTGAAGCTTATTAATGAGCAACAAAACTGAGTCCATACTTGTTGTTTAACTTTACGATATCGCCACTTATCAACATGTTATGAAACTCTCGGTTAAACTCATCAATAAAACGACCTAACTCTCGTTGTTTAGAAAAACCAAAATAGCCTTGATTAACAGTTAGCAAGGGCGAAAGCATAATAACGTCCTCAGCAATCCCTAATCTTTCTATTACAGGCTTTGCCGCACGTGGATGAGCCAGAAGCAGATCAACTCTATCGTACATTAACTGTAAAAAGCTTGCTTGCACACTCGCCACCTCAGAGAGTGACAAACTCGATTCATAACGCTTAAACTCTTGACCGTAATCCCAACCTCGAATTACACCTATTACGTCTTTTTTTAAACTAGCGAAGTTGCCAAGCCAGGTAACTGAGTTACTCGGTTTAGTATAAAATACAATAGGATCCTCATAGAAAGGCAGTTCACTGTACAGAATATATTGCTCGCGAAGCAGCGACTTGTAGGGTCCAATAATCGCATCAGCCTTCCCTTGCTCAACCATTTTCAACGCTCGCTTCAATGGCATCACATCGATAATTACGGTATGCCCTAAACGCCGACATATTTCATGAACAATATCAGCACCCAGTCCGGTAGCATCTCCTTGGGGATTGGGCTCCAAAATTGCGGGAAAATGGCTCCCTACAAAGTAATAACTTTTAGCAAAACACGAAAAGGAGCTAAAAATAAAAAGTACTGAAAGCATTAATCTCTTCACTTCTTACTCCCTCCTTTTGGCATTCTGAAAAATAAATTTTACTCTAGCACGAATATTAAAAATGCGCTTTAAGTGCTGAAATTTGCTCATCGCTATAAGGTATAGCAGGTAACTTTCCCCATACAGGTGCGGGCCATGCGGCATCGCTTTTAAAACGCGCAATATGATGAATATGTAATTGCGGTACCATGTTACCCAGTGCAGCAACATTCAGCTTATCAGGACTAAATACCTGTTGAAGCAGCTTGCTTAACTTAGCAGATTCTTGAAGTAACATAATTTGTTGCTGTTCAGACAGGTCAATGATCTCTTTAACACCCGCCTCTCTAGGCACTAAAATAAACCATGGATATTGGCTGTCATTCATCAGCAATACTTTACACAGTGGCCAATCAGCAAGTTCGATACAGTCGCGTTGTAGTTCTTTGGCCAGCGAAAACGGCGAGTAGGTATTTTCCATCAAAAATCCTTAAATCTAAGTTGTACCCCTGCTACTTTATAGCATTTAGTTGCAGTTGCCTAAGCTTACCATTAACATCGTGGCAGTTTTTATTCGAGCAAAGGTACCCTTGTGCTAAAAAAAATTAAACATCTCTCACTTGCCCTGCCAATGGTTGCAACGGTATTTAGTGTAAACGCAGAACAACTCACCCTAGAACGTATTTTTGATGATCCAAGCCTAGCAGGTAAAGCGCCGGTACAGTTAAAGTTTTCACCTGATGGAAGTCGAGTTACTTACCTACAAGGTAAAACAGATGACTATAACCGCTACGATTTATGGGAATACAATCTAAAAGATAACAAAAATCGTCTACTGGTTGACTCCGCAGCATTATTTTCAGGCCCAGAAAATTTATCTGATGAAGAAAAAGCACGTCGTGAGCGTCAGCGTATTTTTGGTAAAGGCATTTTAGAATACAAATGGTCAAAAGATGGAAAGGCACTCCTTTTTCCACTTAATGGTGATCTTTACTACTACGAACTTGCCTCAGCTAAAAGCCGCAAGTTAACGGACACTGACGCATTTGAAACTGATGCACGTTTCTCACCAAAAGGGCATTATGTATCTTTTATCCGTGAGCAAAATCTTTACGCACTTAATTTAAAAACAGGTAAAGAAATCCAATTAAGTAACGATGGCGGTGGCGTAATTAAAAACGGCATGGCTGAATTTGTTGCGCAAGAAGAAATGGGCCGTATGACGGGCTACTGGTGGTCAGGTGATGAAGCAAAAATTGCCTATACCCGTGTTGATGAAAGCCCTGTAAAAGAAGCCATTCGTAACGAAATTTACGCAGATGAAGTAAAGCTTTTTAATCAACGCTATCCGTTCACTGGCACTGATAATGTTGAAATAAAACTTGGCGTAGTAAATATCAACAATCAAAAAACTGACTGGATTGATTTAGGTGAAGATAAAGACATCTACATCGCGCGAGCTAAGTGGTTAAAAGACAACAAAACTTTGTCATATCAGTGGCAAGACCGTTCACAACACAATTTAGAGCTGCGTTTTTATAATAGCGATAGTAAAAAACAAAAAGTCGCATTAACAGAAACAAGCAAAACGTGGATAAACCTACACTTTGATCTTGAGTTCTTAAATGATAAAAAGCACTTTGTATGGGCATCTGAACGTGATGGCTTTAAACACCTATATTTATATCGCACAAACGGTGAAATGATCCGCCAAATCACACAAGGTGATTGGGTTGTTGATAGCTTAAAAGGGATTGATGAGAAAAAAGGCATCGTTTATTTTGCTGGCCGTAAAGACACAGCACTTGAAAGCCACCTTTACAGCGTACCGCTATTCAAAAAAGGCGAAATTAAGCGCGTAACTGAACTTGGTGCATACCACAATGTGGTCATTGCAAAAGATAACAAAACTTTTATCGATAACAGCTCATCAGTTAACAAACCAGGCTCTGCTGCGTTACGTAAAATCAATGGTGATTTCATCACCTGGCTTGAAGAAAACAAGTTAGATAAGTCACACCCATTAACGCCTTATCTCGCTGATTTAATCACCCCAGAATACGGTACATTAACGGCTGAAGATGGACAGACTATGCATTATCGTTTGTTCAAGCCAACAAATTATCAAGATGGTAAAAAACACCCTGTCATTGTAAATGTATATGGGGGTCCTCACGCGCAACGTGTCACTAATAGCTGGCGCAGCAAAAACTTGTACTTCCAGTATATGGCGCAACAAGGCTATGTTATTTTCCAACTTGACAACCGTGGTTCATACAACCGTGGTAAAAAGTTTGAAGACGTGATTTATAAGCACTTAGGTGTTGCTGAAGTTGCAGACCAAATCAAAGGTGTCGAGTTCTTACGTACTCTTGATTACGTTGACCCTGAGCGTATTGGTATTTATGGCCACAGCTACGGTGGTTACATGGCGCTTATGACGATGTTTAAAGCGGGCGACTACTTCAAAGCCGGTGTTTCTGGTGCGCCAGTAACTGATTGGGCACTGTACGATACGCACTACACTGAGCGTTATGTCGGTCACCCTGCTAGCAACGCAAAAGGCTACGAAGCAAGTGCCGTATTCCCCTATGCTGAAGGCTTAAAAGGCCCGTTGATGATTTACCACGGTATGGCTGATGACAACGTGTTATTCACTCACGCCACTAAGTTGTTCAAACAACTGCAAGATCAAGAAAAGCAGTTCGAAATGATGACTTACCCTGGCTCAAAACACAGTTTACGTGGCAAGAGCGTACAAACTCACTTACACCAAACTATCACAAGTTTCTTCAACCGACACTTTAACGTTGAGTAATCTAGTTTAATTTCGATAACTTAGACTAAAGGCTGATTGTAAAATCAGCCTTTTTTTTGTCTCAATATATTCTACTAGTTAACTAGATTTTCGACCTATTTTAGCTACGCTTAATACATTGCTCCTATGAGCATGACGAAGGAATATACATGAATTATTTACGCCGCTTTACTATTTTACAACGTCTTGCCATGTTGGTGAGCGTAGTAGTGATTGGTCTTATCTTTTTAAGCATATCAAGCTTAACGCAACAATATGAATCTTTAGAACAAGAACAATACATCAAAACCCAAAACTTAGTTGAATCAGCTCATAGTATTATTGAACATAACTATGCACTTTTTAAAGAAGGAAAGCTCAGCGAAGAGCAAGCAAAACAAGCTGCCTTACAAACTATTTCTGCACTACGGTACGACAATAACAATTATTTTTGGATAAATGACTACCAACCCGTCATGGTGATGCATCCATTTAAACCAGAACTAAATGGTAAATCACTTGCGGGCAGTAAAGATCCTGATGGCGTACTGTTATTTGTCGATATGGTCAATATTGTCAAAAAGCAAGGTGAAGGATTTATCCCTTACAAGTGGCCAAAGCCTGGGAAAGATCAGCCCGTCGATAAAATTGCCTATGTTAAAGGCTTTGCTAAGTGGCAGTGGATTGTTGGCTCAGGTGTCTATATCGATACCATTGAAGAGGCATTTGCTTCACTGCGAAACCACGTCATTATCACTGCCGTGATCATTATCGCCCTGTTAACTGCGCTCAGTTATCTCATTGCAAATAGCATTTTACGACCAACGCAGCTTGCCGCTAACATGATGAAAGATATTTCCCAAGGAGAAGGCGACTTAACTCAGCAACTTGATGAAAATGGCAATGATGAAGTGTCACGGTTATCGCGCTACTTCAATCTTTACACCGCTAAAATGCGTGAATCGCTCAAGCATGTTGCACATAATGCACAACAGGTGAACCAATTCGCTCACAATGTCGATGATGCCAGTAAAACCAACCTGTCATTTATAGAACTTCAAAATGACAGTTCAACTCAAGTGGCTACAGCAATGGAGCAAATGACACACCAAATCCACGATGTCAGTCAAAATGCCGAACAAGCTGAACATGCAGCCAATGAAGCATCCCATAACGCTGAAAATGGCAAGCAAGTGTTAAATAAAACCATCACAGCTATAGAAACACTGTCGCATAATATTGAGCAAGTCAGTCAAGCGACCGCAGACCTTGCAGCCGAAAGTAACAATATAGGCTCTGTACTTGATGTGATACGCAGTATCGCCGAGCAAACTAATCTACTGGCGTTGAACGCAGCTATAGAAGCAGCTCGAGCTGGTGAACAAGGCCGCGGCTTTGCGGTTGTCGCTGATGAAGTGCGCACCCTTGCTAGCCGCACCGGCAAGAGCACTGATGAAATTCAAGCTATGATCAGTAAATTACAAATCGGTGCTCAAGCCGCTGTTGATGCAGTATCAGCAAGTCAACAGCTTTCAAGCGATACCGTACTACAAGCGAGTGAAGCGAACGCATCGTTGACAGAAATTGAGCGCTTAGTGAGTGTAATTAAAGACATGAATAGCCAGATAGCACGCGCCACAGAGCAACAAACAAGCGCAGCAGATGAGGTAAATTTACGAATCAATGAACTTTCACAGTCCACCGAGCAATCCTTATCAAATACTCAAGGATTATCAAGTGACAGTGAAAACTTAAAGCAAAGCTCCCAAGCATTAAGTGATGTTGTAAACCGCTTCAAGCTCGACTAACGACAAAAAAACCCGCATGATGCGGGTTTTTTCTTAATCTAATAACTTACAAACAATAACGTGCAAATAAGCTGCTAACTGTTGCAGCGGTTGGCTTGCCGTGTTGCCAGTCACCGCCTTCTACACCACTGCCCGCAATATCCATGTGCACATACGGTAATGGTTGCGCTGATTCAGTGCCATGCTTATCTAAGCCACCAACAATCGCCAAGAACGCCATTGGAAATTGGTGACCACGTGCAGTCACTGCAGAAGCTGCATTATTACTTGATAATACATCATCAGCTAACGTGCGCGGCTTAATAAAGTCATAATCTTCACGGCGGCTACGAGAAACCTCTGCAGCATCGGCCCATAAGTCGCCTAAATCAGCAAGTTTACGTGAAATATTAGCCTGACGTGCGGGGCCATTTTCAACATAAGCGCTGTAAGGACCCATGGCTCGTGCTGCGTGACCAGTTAGAGTTGCCACAGTGAATAGCTCAGGGTTTACTTCGTTTAATGCGCGGTCTTTCATTTCACTTAGTAAGTCACCCATTGCTAAACGCCCCTCTGCATCCGTATTGCCAATACGCACACGCACACCTTCACGACTTGTAATGATTTCATCTGGAACAAAGCAATCAGAACCAATCGAATTACGAACCACGGCTAAATAAGCAATCACTTTTACCCCTTTTGGAGCATAGTCTGCCACTGACTTCATAAAGCCAGCTACCGAAGCAGCACCGCCTTTATCGCGGCTCATACCTGCCATAAAGCCACCAACTTTAAGGTCTGCACCACCGGTATCGTAAACTAAACCTTTACCAACAAACATCAAGGTACGCTCAACGTCGCCTTCAGGTACATATTCTAGTTTCACAACGCGTGGGTGATGGCGCTCAACAGCGTAAGAAGCACGTGCTACCGTGCTCATCATTGGGTAATCTTTATCGATAGTGTTGATATCTGAAATCACCTCAACAGATACCTTGCTGCCTGCAAATAACTCAACACAGTAATCTGCAAAACGTGGTGGTGCCATGCGCTCAGGCTCCGTACCACATAAATCACGCGCAGCGTATTGACCCGCTGCAATCGCATTCACAGCTTTCGTTGTTTGCTCATTTGCGCCAATAAGACTAATTTGACTAATAGGCTCAATGGATTGCCCATGAAATTCTCGCGCTTCAAGCGGTTGCCACAATGCCTGACATGCACCTAAAAAAGCCACTTCAAGTGCATGTTGATAACGCCCATCTTGGCTTGCTTGTGGTAAGTACAAAGCTGGTTTAGTGCTACCTGATGCTTTGGCTTCTAATATACCTTGCTTTGCAGCATCAAAATAACGACGTACATCGTCATAGTCGCGATTAAGTGGACCTGTCGGTGCTAAAATTACACGTTTAGAATCAATCACAAGTAACGTAACTTGCTTACCAATACGTGCATCAACAGCTTGATGTGTAGTAATTGCTTGACTTAAATTTTGATCAGCTAAAGAAGAAAAGTCATCACTGATAATAATTAATGCATCGTGATCTGCATCAGCAATCTGAGGTGCTGAAATTGCATGAGGGTATGCCATAAAAAAGGTCCTGCTGTTAGAAACATAGGACCGTATTATCATTGATTTGGTCAGCTATTGCCAGCCAAGCAAATTAAGCTGCTTTATGGCTGGCAAGCTAAGTTTACTGCTCTGTAACTTGCTTATTATCGTTACGATGCTTAACGATCACAGACCACGCTTCTAACATCACCAAAACGCTAATTACAAGCACTAAAACATCAAGAGTAACTAACAGCCAGTTACCTTGCTGATAGTATTCACCCAGTTTGATTACGCCAGCAAAAAACGCCATCACTAGCACAAAGCTCATCGGGATCAATGTATATTTTGCAGGACGGTTCGCTTTAATTAACATCACAGAAATAACCAGTAACGTTAAGCTTGCAAGGATCTGGTTAGTAGAACCAAATAGAGGCCAAATAATCATACCGCCACTGCCATCAGCACCACCAGCACCAAAAGCTAGCAGTAAGCAACACAGCACAGCAATTAAGGTTGCAATCACACCATTGCGAATAATACTGATGTTATAAATATCACCCCATTCTTGGATAATATAACGCTGCAGACGCACACCCGAATCCATCGTTGTACCAGCGAATAACACAACCATCACGGCAAGTAATGTTGAAGCTATCTCGTTTGACAAGCCCCAGCCGCTTTCAATTAAGTTAGCACCGCCATTAATAAATGCACTGACACTACCAGCCCCTAAATGACTGTAAATTTCATGCCACTCTTCAGGCGAAACAGCAAGCGCAACACCACTTACCGCAACTAGGGTAATCAACGCTAGCATGCCTTCGCCCACGGCACCTAAATAACCAACAAAACGGCCATCGGTCTCTTTATTTAGCTGTTTAGAGCTGGTACCCGATGACACGATACCGTGGAAACCAGACACCGCACCACAGGCAATAGTAACAAATAGCAACGGAATAATACTTGGCGTATCCACCGCAGTTTGGGTATTAAAAGCAGGTGCTGTGATATCTGGCATAGAAATAAATACCGCACCATATAGCAGGACTAAACCAACCAGTAATTGCATACCATTAATAAAGTCGCGTGGTTGCAGCAGCATCCATACAGGTAGAAGTGAAGCGATAGCAGCATAAATGAATAAAATAATAATCCAGTTCGCATTTGCGCTTAAACCAAACATTTCGTCAGGTAAAGCAATTGGCATTCCGCTTCCTAGATAAATGGTGTAATAAAGTATCCCCACACCAACAAAGCAAAGTGGGATTAAAGACACTTTACGTCTTAATAACTGACCAATAACTAAAGCAACAACAATGGCAGCCCAAGCAGGAAAAACAGCATTTGGTTGTGATACAAATGACTTGGCAATAACAACGCCAAATACAGCGTTGACCATTAGCAGTACTAAAAATACCACAATCATAAATAACGCACGGGTGCGTTTGCCTATTACCGTCTCAGACAGTGCCCCCATCGACTTGCCTTTATTGCGGGCACTGGCCCACAAAGCGCCCATGTCATGCACACCAGCGAAGAAAATAGTACCAAATACAACCCAAAGTACAGCAGGTACCCAGCCCCAGTATACAGCAATCGCTGGGCCGACTATCGGCGCAGCACCTGCCACTGAAGTAAAATGATGGCCCCACAACACAACCTTGTTTGTAGGCACATAGTCAACACCATCTTCAAGTTCATGAGCGGGTGTGACAAAATTATCATCCATTTTGAAAATCTTCTCGGCGATGAATTTCGAATAGAAAAACCATCCGAACAACATACCGATTATTCCGAGCAGCACGATCACGACCGATTGCATAGTCATCTCTCTTATTTAGTTATAATGTTGTCTTAAGGAGGTGTATAGAAAGATTCAGCACCCCACCAAACACTATCAAAATTTCAACCACCAAGGTGTTAACCTTTAGTCTAATATACTAAGCTGAAAATGCTCATGAGATTGACTCTTTATTCCAACCCCTATTCCCAATAAACGCACTGGTTGGTCTTTGCCTCGCTCATACGCTTTACTTAAAAGTTCTGAAAATATGCTTTTATCTAATTGGTGATGACTTTGATCAGCACTGGTTACTACAAAGTTCGCAAACTTCACCTTCACCGATAATTTGTTGATACGGTTATTTAATTGTTGTTTATCAAGGCGGCGCGTTAATTCATCCATTAAGGAGGGTAATTGGCTTAAACATTCATCCAAATTAGTTTTATTGTACTCATAGGTATGCTCAACACTCAGTGATTTACGCACTCGCTCTGTGGATACCTTACCAATGTATTCACCCGCACATTTTTGATATAGAGAAACGCCAAAATTTCCAACATGCTGCTGCATCCAGTTAACACCCTTAGCACACACATCAGCCCCAGTATAGAGCCCCTTAAGTTGCAGCTTTTCTAAAGTCACCTTGCCCACACCTGGGATTTTACCCAGCGGCAATTGTGCCAAAAAGTCATCGACTTGCTCAGGTAACACGACAAACTGGCCATTAGGCTTGTTTTCATCGCTGGCGATTTTGGCAATAAACTTAATTGGCGCAACGCCAGCTGATGCAGTCAGGCCTGTCGTATCATAGATTTCTTGACGGATTTGCTGTGCCATAAGCGTAGCACTGCCTTTACAAGCGGTGCTGTCAGTTACATCAAGATAAGCTTCATCAAGTGATAAGGGCTCAATTAGGTCGGTATATTTAGCAAAAATAGCGCGTATCTGTGTGGAGATTTCTTTGTAAACATGCATTCGCCCAGGCACAATGACCAGATCAGGGCACAATTGTTTGGCATGGTAGTTAGACATTGCCGAACGCACACCATACTGGCGAGCAATATAGTTAGCTGTAGAAAGCACCCCACGACGACTATTACCGCCAATTGCTAACGGCACACTTGCCAAAGCGGGGTTATCACGCATCTCAACGGCTGCATAAAAGCAATCCATATCAATGTGAATGAATTTTTTCATCAGGCATATAACAACTGTTTATTTATACAGTCATTATTATGTAATCTGCCTAATTGTGCAAGTTATGAGGTTTGACTTGAGTGCTCAGACGCTTTTTTACGGTTAAATAATCGATAGCCAAATAACCAAAATGCGCCTTCAAGTAAAAAACCGACCACAATTATAGCGATAAAACCTGACATTGTGCCCATACTGTAGCAGAGTAAAGCAAGTGCTAGTACGATGAACAAGGCTATCCACTTCATTATCCTCACTGTTGTTTGCTGCATAATAAAATCCTTTATTGTGTCTTCTATATGAGCCACACTTTACGTAAGCGTGAACTATTAAAAGTAGCACAATTTGCTGAAATTTCTAATTTCCTTGAGCTAAAAGCAGCATATTGCTAACCTAAGTTTTCTCCAATTAATGAAGATTTACTATGCAATCGTTTATAGAACAACATCCTATCAGAACAAAAATTAATGTCGCTTGGGGTGAAATGGATGCCCTGCAACATGTCAATAATGTGGTCTATTTTCGTTATTTCGAAACAGCTCGGATCGACTTTTTTACCCAACTAGGTTTTCTTAAAGATTTACAAGTAACAGGTGTAGGCCCTGTGATCAGCGAAAACAACGCCCGCTATAAACGCCCAGTGACATTCCCTGACACAGTTCATGTTGGCGTAAAGATTAGTGACATTGAACACGATCGTTTTATGATGCATTACACTGTATTTAGTGAAAGCCAAGACGCTGTCACCACCATTGGCTCATCACAAGTCGTTATGTTTAATTTTAAAACGGGTAAAAAAGCCCAGTTAAGCGATGAGCTATTAACTGCACTCAAAGCCCATTCTCACGATTAACAAGGAACTAATATGCTTTATAGTCCACTTGGCCGAAGTGGTATTGATGTTTCTCGTGTCTGCCTAGGTAGCATGACATGGGGCATGCAAAATAACCAAGCTGATGCCAACGAACAAATTGCTTACGCGCTAGATAAAGGGGTTAACTTTATCGATACAGCAGAAATGTATGCCGTCCCCCCCTCACCCGACACATACGGAAAAACAGAAGAAATTATTGGTAATTGGCTAGCTCGTAACAAAAACAAGCGTGATAACCTTGTTATCGCAACTAAGATTGCAGGCAATGGATTATCTTGGGTGCGTGATGGCGGCGACATTACTCGTCAAGCTGTGATTGACGCTGTTGATGCGTCATTGAAACGCTTACAAACTGATGTTATCGATTTATACCAACTTCACTGGCCAAATCGTACTTCGCCACATTTTGGCAAGCAATGGCCTGGTATAGTCCGTTTTTCAGATGCCGACACCGAGCAAAATATAGCGGGTATGCTCGATATTCTTGAAGGTCTGAATGACTGTGTAAAAGCCGGTAAAATTAAACACTGTGGTTTATCAGACGACACGCCTTGGGGCATCAGCCAATACCTGCGTTTAAGTGAGCAGCATAATCTACCGCGCATGGTTTCTATTCAAAATGAGTTTAGCCTACTGCATGCCAAAGATTGGCCTTATTTAATAGAGCAATGTATTCACGAAGATGTTGCTTACCTGCCTTGGTCACCACTAGGTGGCGGTATGCTAAGCGGTAAATACTTAAATGGTAATCGCCCAGAAGGAAGTCGTTGGACCTTGGTACAACGTAATGGACTATTCAGAGACACAGTGCAATCACAGCAAGCGATTGCAAATTATGTGGATATTGCAAAAACCTACAGTGTAACACCCGCACAGCTTGCCCTTGCGTGGTGTAATCAAGTTGATGGGGTCTGTTCAACGATTATTGGGGCAACCTCGATGAGTCAACTACAAGACAATATAGCTGCTTTTTCAATTGAGTTATCAGAACAAGCTATCACTGATATCAATAATGTGTTTAAACAATACCCGCAACCTTTCTGATATTTAAAGCTTCTGACTGAATAAGTATTAACACCTAAAAATTAATACTTATTCAGTAATTTACTTAACAACCCGTTATATTTTCAATACTTTAGTGTATAGTTAACATAAGTAATTTTGAAAACGGGTACTCAATGAGTAAGCATATGAAGTTAAAAATTTATACTGTTTTAAGCTTATTTTTAGCTCCGTTGACTCACGCCTCTGAAACCTTATCAATTACTTGGCTGGAAAATGACAGCAAGCCGTTTTATCTAGAAAAAAACGACAAAAACCAATACGGTGGTCTGTGTAATGAAATTACAGATATGCTCATCGAAGCACTGCCTAACATTAATCACAGTAAAGTATTACTACCGCAAAAAAGAGCTGGGAAGTACCTCGATGAAGGTCATATGGCGTGTTACTCTTGCATGATTCATCGGGAACAAAAAACTAAGCGTGCGACTTACTCAATCCCCACCACGGTTTACCCTCCTTTCACAATACTGAGTACTCATGAGCAAGCAAAAAAGATAACTCAAATTCATGGTAATCCCGTATCTTTAATTTCATTACTGACTGACTCAAGATTTATGTTTGGGCAAAACGATGCTCGTAAATTCGGGAGCAAATTTGAAAAAATAGCTAAAAATACCAAGCTATATGAAAGTGCAGCGCTTAGTAGCACAGGTAGTCATCCGAGTTACGCTATTCTTTCGCAACTTCAGCATGGTTATATTGATTACACAATTGATTATCCGTTTGTTGCTGATTACTACAATCAAAAAAATCAACAATATATAGAAAAGCTAACCATTAGTAATCCAAAGCAAAGTATTATGCTTGGCGCGATTGGTTGCTCAACAAGTGCTCCAAATAATTACGCCGAAAAAGTACTCGCTGAAATCAATCATGCATTAAAAACGAAAGTATTACCCAGTGAGCGCTACCAACAGAGTCAACGAGTATGGTTAGAGCAAAACTTTGCAGATTTTTCGTCACAATATGAGCGCTTGATATTAAACCCAATCAAACAGCCAGCCACTGGTGAGACAACACCTCACTCTGTTCGTCCATAAGCACCACTTGGAAAGTTGAACCAGATTCAACCTCCCCAACTCCTTCAGGGGTGCCGGTCATAATGATATCGCCGTCTTCGAGATCCAGAAATTCACTGATTTCAGATAAGATTTTCTCGGCATTATGGAGCATTAATTGTGTGTCACCATACTGAGCAGGCTCACCATCTATCAGTAAACTAAACTGATAATGCTTGGTATCATTACATGGTACGAAGTCACTAAAAAGAGCGGCACCATTAAATGCCTTGGCGCGCTCCCAAGGTAGCCCCTTTCCTTTTAAAGTGGATTGTAAACGGCGCTTTGTTAGGTCAAGCCCAAGTCCTACACCTGCAAGCTGTTTATCTTTAACTAAAAAGCACAACTCCGTTTCATAATGTAACTGTTCAGCACAATGAGTAGCATGAAGCGTATCTGACAAAGCACTATTGGGTTTAATAAATAACACCATACTCGTTGGCGTTTCATTATTAAGCTCTGCGATATGAGCGGCATAATTTCGGCCAACACAAACCACTTTACTTGGTGTGACTAACTCATTTACAAATTTAACTGCCTGCATGCTGGTCTCCTTGATTTGCTTCTATGTGAGTAATTTTTCAATTATTGCTAAAAATAGATACATTTGATACTAGGATGAAAAAATATGGCTAAAATAATATCCATAATAACATGAACATACATATTAATTGCGAGTATAAAAGTTATTTTTATTGACGATTGTTTTACTTTCTAATAACTTATTGTAAGCGGTTACATTTATAAAAATCGGGTTCGGCGATTTTTTTTGCAATAAAATGTAAGCGCTTACATTAGACAACAAACACAAAAATAAAACCAAATCTGGAGATTTGCATGAACCACACACAATTCAAGAGAAAGCAGCTTGCCATTAGCCTATCTATGGCAATGGGTTTAAGCGCGCTAGTTCCTCACTCAGCTGTCGCCGAAGAACAATCCGACAAAGCAAGTGATATTGAAGTTATACAAGTATCGGGGATTCGCGGTAGCCTTGTAAAATCAATGGACATCAAACGCCAATCTACGGGTGTTGTTGATGCAATCACTTCAGAAGACATTGGTAAGTTCCCAGACACGAACCTAGCCGAGTCACTGCAACGTATCACCGGTGTCTCTATCGACCGAAGTAACGGTGAAGGTAGCAAAATTACCGTGCGTGGTTTTGGTCCTGAGTTTAATCTAGTGACCTTAAACAATCGCCAAATGCCAACAACCGGCGGACGTTCATTCGATTTTGGTGACATCGCAACAGAAAGTGTAAGCGGTGTTGAAGTGTATAAAACAGCGCGTGCCGACATCCCAAGCGGCGGCATTGGCGCAACGGTTAATATCACGACTGCAAAGCCACTTTCAAATCCTGGTTTACATGCTTCTATCGGTGCAAAAGCCGTTCACGATACATCAAATGAAACTGGTGATGATATAACACCAGAATTATCAGGCATTTACAGTAATACGTTTAATGATGACAAATTTGGTATTTTAATCTCAGGTTCAGTACAAGAACGCGATAACCGCGAGCAATCAATGGCGGTTGATAACTGGATCCCAAATGTCGATCTCTCTACTTCACCAAACTTAAGTGTAACAGACAACAATCAACGTGCAGACGGTACAACTTGGTACCCGCAAAATGCGGGCTACGCTTTCTCCGATAACTCGCGTAAACGTACCAATGGCCAACTTGTACTGCAATACGCACCGAGTGATCGCGTAACGACAACCCTTGATTACACTTATTCAAAACTAGAATTTGAAAAAGACGGCCGTAGTTTTGGTGTATGGTTTAACAACGGGGGTAATGTTAGTTCTGCAACGATTAACGAAAATGGGACGTATACTAAGGTTAGCGAGTTCGGTGGAGATTACTCAACGAACCTCAACCGGGGTGCAACAACCAACGAAAATAAATCACTTGGTTTAAATATTGATTGGCAAGTAACCGATACTTTAAATATTGAGTTTGATGCTCATAACTCATCAGCAGAAACCGCGGGGGTTGGCTTAGGTCATGATGCCTTTATGATCATTGGTAATACCTCATGTTCATGGTGTGAAAACCCGACTGTTAATATCGATGAAAAAATGGCTGATTTTAGCCAAGGCGAAATACCGCTAATTGATATGACATTAACCAATGGCCAAGCAGAGCTTCTGCCAAGTGATATGGGAACGCTATTTGCTGGGGTTAATAAAGATACGAACACAAATGATCTTGATCAGTACCAGTTAAAAGGGACTTGGTTAAACGAAAATAATAGCGCCCTTACAAGTATCAATTTTGGTGTTTCACATACCAAAATTGACTTTAGAACCACACAAGCTTATTCAGAGCAACTTGCTGCTGGTTGGTGGTTAAACTCAGCTGATTGGTACAATGATGACCTGTTTACTCGTGTTGATAGTTCAGGTTTATTAGACGGCTTCTCAGGCGGCGGTAACGATAAGCTATTAAACTACTACTACGATGCTGACTTTGATGAGATAGTCGCGATTGCCCAAAGCATTGACTGTGACCACCCAGATGGCGGCATTGGCGCATGTAGCTGGCCTGCTGAATTAAATGGTATGGTGCAAGCTGGGCCGATTGATAATGATCATCGAGTAAGCGAAAAGACCCTATCATTCTACACTCAAGCAAACTTTGAAACTGAGTTTAACAATATGTATGTCACCATGGCAGTCGGTTTACGCTATGAAAAAACAGATGTTAGTTCGCAAAGCCTAGAAAAACCTGCAACAGGTATTACCTGGGTTAATGGTAATGAGTGGTCATATAACTTTGGTGAGCAGGCTTTCGCAAGTGGTGAAGGTAGCACCAGTGAATTTTTACCAAACTTAGATATTAATGTTGAAGTGACAGAAGATGTAATGGCTCGCTTTTCGTATAGCCGAACACTCGCTCGCCCTCCGGTTGATTCACTGCGTTCAACAACCTCATTCTTAGGTAACCCAAAAGTAGGTCAACGTAAAGTGGCTGTGGGTAACCCTGACTTGAAACCATTCGTCGCTGACAACATAGATTTATCACTTGAATATTATTATGGCGAAGGCAGTTACCTATCTGCAGGTTACTATCGTAAACAAGTTGAGAATTTCATTGTTAACATTACAACCCAAGAGACCATGGGAGATATTCGTGACCCATTCCTTGGCGAGCGTGCTGATCAAGCGCGTGAAGACTTAGCTGCAGAAGGAGTAACACCTTCTGACCAAGCTATTCACGATAAAATCAATGAAAATCAAGGAACTGAGCAAGGAACAGGTATTACAGGCATTGGCACTGATCCACTAACAATCTTTGATGTGTCTCGCGACACCAATGTGGAAACAGGTAACCTTTGGGGTTGGGAGCTGGCAGCACAACATATGTTTGGTGATTCGGGCTTTGGTATTGCCGCCAACGCGACTTTCGTATTCGGTGATGTTGAAGCAGACCGAGATGCGATCGGCTATCAATTTGCTCTGCCTGGCTTAAGTGATTCAGCTAACTTCTCTGCTATTTATGATTTAGACGGTTTATCAGCTCGTGTTTCTTATAACTGGCGTGATGAATTCTTAACAGGCTTTGACCAACATGCTTCACCAATCTTCACTGAGTCTTACGGCCAGTGGGATATCAACGTGAACTATGCAGTAAACGAGAACCTAACGGTGTTTGTTGAAGGTCTAAACCTAACAGATGAAACGCAGCGTACCTACGTTCGTTACTCTGAGCAGCTGTTACGTGCAAACCAATACGGTGCGCGCTACAACATCGGCTTCCGCTACTCGTTCTAGCATTTTGTTGTCAAAAAAGCCGCTCAACAGCGGCTTTTTTTTTCACAATTATGCTAGTTTGTCTATATAGCATTTGAGGTAGCCTGGAATATGCAACACAAAGAAGTAAAAAAAGTCGTCATTTTAGGTGGTGGTACTGCAGGTTGGTTATCTGCAGGGTTAATTGCTGCCCAACCCCATTTAACTCACAACGCACAGATCACCCTGATTGAGTCGCCAGATATTGCCACCATTGGTGTCGGTGAAGGTACTTGGCCGACTATGCGACAAACCTTAAAAACCATCGGCATTAGCGAAAGTGAATTTATTCAACGCTGTGATGCGTCTTTTAAACAAGGTTCACGCTTTGATGGCTGGTGCGAAGATGAAGGTAACACACATTATTACCACCCGTTCAGCTTACCTGTTGCGTATCAGCAATTAAATATTGCACCTTACTGGTTTGCTAACAAAGATGCGGTGAGTTTCAGCCACGCAGTGGCAAGCCAAACCTACTTGTGCGATCACCATAAAGCACCGAAAAACCACTTACATAGCGCCTATCAAGGTGAAGCAAACTATGGCTATCATTTAGATGCCGGTAAGTTTGCCATGCTGCTACAACAGCACTGCACAACAAAACTAAACGTTGAGCATATTGTCAGTCATGTTGAACGCATTAATAGTGATGAAGATGGCTATATTAGTTCATTGCAAACCCGCGATCATGGCGCTATTACGGGTGATTTATTTATTGATTGCTCAGGCACCCACGCAAAGCTGTTACATCAACATTACGGTATCGAACTAATCGAGCAACAAGATGTACTATTTAACGATCGTGCTGTGGCCGTACAGGTGCCTTATTTAAACCCGCAGCAAGAGATCCTGTCTTATACCAAAGCCACTGCGCAAGATGCTGGTTGGATTTGGGATATCGGCTTACAAAGCCGCCGTGGTCTGGGTATGGTATACTCAAGCCGCTTTGCCAGCAGTGAAGATGCTAAACAAGCGCTTAGCCAATACATTGCAAAATCCCAACCCGATACAAACCAAAGTGAACTAACCTTTCGTGAAATCAGCTTTACCCCGGGCTTTAGACGCCGTTTTTGGTATAAAAACTGTTTAGCTATTGGTATGTCTGCAGGCTTTATTGAGCCACTTGAAGCCTCAGCGTTAGTCATGGTGGAGCTTGGCCTGAATAACTTACTTGCTAATTTCCCAACACATCGTGCCGCAATGCCGACACTAGCCAAGCGTTTTGATGAGCAGTGCCATTATCGCTGGCAGCGTATTATTGAATTTTTAAAGCTGCATTACGTGTTGTCAAAACGCACTAGCCCCTATTGGCAAGCCCATAAAGAAGCAAACTCAATCCCAGAGCAGTTACAAGAAAATTTAGCACTGTGGCAATATCAAAGTCCATGGCTAAACGACTTTGACCGCGCTCAAGAAGTTTTCTCTGCGGCTAGTTACCAGTATGTACTTTATGGCATGAAACAACTACCGCAATTTCCAGCTCTAACAATGCCTTCAGCGATTGTTGAACACTTTAGTGCTAACCAACAACAAGCCAAACGCGGATTACAACAACTACCAACGAACCGCGAGCTGTTAAATCATATTCAGCAATTTGGCATACAACCTATTTAATCTCAGCATTAGGAGGCCCAATGGCCAATCATGTATTACTTGATAACATCAGCCATAAAGACCTAAAAGTGATCACCACACGCGGTGCTAACTGGGGCGATAATATTAGCTGCGCTACCGTATTCCCAAGTGAGTTTGCTAAAGTTCAAGCAAATCAACCCATCGTATTTCGTAAGCACCCTCAAACAGGCCAATTTGAAGCCCTCGCTTTATTTGGTTTTGAAAATGGCGAGAACTTGTTGCTTAACGAACAAGCCGAATTACAACTGAGTTACTTACCACTGAGTATGCAGCGCCAGCCATTTTTAATTGGTCAACAAACCCAGTATAACAATGGCATTCCTGAGCAATCACTGGTGGTACATATTGATTTAGACAGCCCACGTATAAGCACACGCGATGGTGAAGCCATTTTCCTTGAACATGGTGGGAATAGCGATTACTTAAATCATATTGCTCAAGTACTTAACGCGTTACATCAAGAACACCAAACAATTAATCAGTTTTTTGAACGTTTACTAAGCGTTGATTTACTCGAAGCGTTTAGCATTGAATATGCTCAAAAAAATGGTGAAAAGGTCACTGTAACTGGTTTCTATACCATTAACCAGCAGGCACTAAATAACTTAACTGCAGAACAACTCAAGCAGTTACAACAACAAGGTGACTTGCAGGCTATTTATATGGTGCTGGCATCAATGGAACAAATTCCTCATTTGCTTGATAAAAAGTGGGCTAAGCAGTAATGTTTGTGGCTGCGCCAATAAAAGAATGCCATGCTTCCAGCATTGCTGATCTTAAACTGTTTTTAGCTGAGCAAACTGAGCCACTGGTAATAAGAGATCTCTGTGCTGATTGGCCACAAGTCATCGCGGCTAAACAAGGCTCTAAAAGCGCCTTGGACTACCTTTTAGGCCTTGCCAATCACGCCCCAGTACGTAGTTTTAGCAGCGACGCTATTCATCAAGGTCGTTATTTTTATAACACTGATTTCTCGGGGCTTAATTTTTCACAGCAGGCCGATAATCTACTTTCTGTGCTACAAAAATTAGCACTAAAACTGTCGCAAACCGACTGTGATTCTCTATATATGGGCTCTACTGCTGTGGAGTATTGTGCTCCTAGCTTTAGCCTTAAGAACCCATTAACAGTGACCGATTATAACTGCCTAACAAGTCTCTGGGTGGGAAATCATAGCCAGATTGCGGCTCACTATGACAATGCTGATAACCTAGCCTGTGTTGCTGCGGGTGAGCGCACTTTTACTCTATTGCCAACTGATCAGGTCAATAACCTTTACGTTGGCCCACTCGAATTTACACCCGCTGGGCAAGCGATTAGCTTGGTTGATTTTAATAATCCTGATTTCAGCCGCTTTCCGCGCTTTAAAGAGGCTGTAGCAAAGGCGCAATCAGCCACCCTTGGCCCTGGCGATGCTATTTATATTCCAGCACTTTGGTGGCATCAGGTGAGCGCAACCAGTCCGTTTAATGTATTAGTAAACTATTGGTGGCGACAAGCCCCAGAGTATTTAGCAAATCCATTTGATGCCATGCTGCACAGTATGCTGGCAATTAAAGACTTACCAAACAAGCATAAGCAGAAATGGCAGCAACTATTTAATCATTATGTGTTTGCTGATGGTGTGGATTTAGCAAGCCACGTTGCTGAGCCTGCGCAAGGGATATTAGCGGATATCGACGAACTAACGGCCAGAAGAATAAGACAGCTATTACTACAAAAGCTCAACCGATAGAATGAACCAAAAGCCAGCGGATGCAACGAGTTCGGCGAAGCATCTGCAGGCTCTTGGTTCATAATTCACTTATACCAATCCGCTTAATTAAGTGCTCTGTTATTGCGCAATGGTATTACCCTTTATTTGTACTGCTGATGGCTGTGTTGTTGCGCAGCCAATACCTGTTTCACTATTTTTACTACATTGAAAAACACGTACGTAATCCACCAGCATTTGCTTAGGGTAACCTGTAGAATCAACGCCTTTGTCATTCACATTGGCTGGCCAGTTTCCGCCTACTGCAAAGTTAAGAAGTAAATGAAAACGCTGATCAAACGGAGCAAAGCCGGTATTTTCTATAAACGAGCCGTCTTGTTGTTGTGATGTTGAATACCACTGGTCGTGACGAAACGTTGCATAGTGAACATCATCAACATACCAACGAATTTCATCTTGCTGCCATTCAAGGGCATAAACATGAAAGTTATCAGCTGGGTTATCTGCTTCACTGAAGCGGTACGGCGTACCACTGTAAACATTTTTGGGTGCAGGACCACCGTAATGCAAGGTGCCGTGTACGCGTGTCTCAAGGCTGCCTGCTGGCGCTGTTTTGTCATCAGTAAGCGTCTTTAAATTAACTGCTTCCATGATGTCTATTTCGCCTGATGATGCCCAGCGACCATAATGCCAGTCTGTCGGTAACATCCAAATTGCTGGCCACGCACCTTGCCCTGCTGGCAATTTAGCGCGAATTTCAAACCGGCCGTATCGCCAATCTGCTAAGTTTTTTGTGCGTAAGCGTGCAGAAGTAAACGGCTGAGTTGCTTGTTTTTCTCGCTCAGCATCGCTGCTCACTTCATCGCTATTATGTAAAGGCCCAGTGTATTGCTCTTGGCGAGCAACAATATGCAATATGCCATCTTTAACAAAACTGTTTTCGCTACGCGCGGTATAACATTGCTGCTCATCATTACCGCCACCTCGACAATTTACTTCGTGTTGCCACTTAGTTAGGTCGAGATCATTTTGCGAAAATTCATCTTGCCAAACTAACTGCCAGCCTTCTCCTAGGCTGGCTTTAACAGGCGCTGGGGTTTGCTGACAGGCACTAAGCGCACCTGTTAGCAAAATAACAGCATACGATTTTACTGACATGAGAGCGTTGCATCCTCAGTGTGTGCGCTCGTTACTGATAGTTTAGCAATTGAGACTTGCCATGCACCTTCAGTGGCTAATTGCCAAGGCGAGAATACTTGCCCAAGCTGCACACCTTGCTCAGCAAAGCAGCTCAAGTCTACAGTTAGCGTTTGCCAATCATGTGCTGCTTTAAGGTGTTTGCTAATATCAAATTGACCGCTACAGTTTTCACCACATTGCATACCTAGCATTAGCGGCGCATCAGCAGCTTGGTCTACCTTAATTTGCATTTGCAGTTGACCCGCTTTTTCAACGTATGAACGTAAATCCGATGGGAACGCCGCCATTAAACGAACCGCAGCCACTTCTTTACCATTAAAGCTGATTGCGCGCGCATCTTCTTGTACGTCTTTATCAAAGGTTTTTACGCTAACAGCATTAAGTGCTGCACGGCTACTGGTCATGGCTTGTCGCTCAGAACCACTTTGTAGTTGCAGTGACCACGGTGCTTTTACGGCACGTTCAAATAAGACTAAGTCTTCTAATTTAGCAGCGACGTGTGATTTTTCGCTTAAGTCATCCGCTAATGTATTTTTATCTTGATACGTTAAGCCAAAGCCATAAGGCAATAGTGGCGCGTAATCTTTATCGCCACGGTTTTCGTTACCTACCGGGTTATTTGGCCATGAGAACGATAACTTACCTTTAAAGTCATGATTAATAGTGCCATCTTGTTTTTTAAAAATAACATCGCTGATTGCATCACCTTCACTCCCTGGTAACCAAGTTGCGACAAATGCATCGCTGGCATTAAGCTCAGCATTCACCCACATTGGACGACCACTAATAAATAACGACACCACAGGAATACCGGCATCTTTTAGCTTTTTAAGCAGGGCTAAATCTGTTTTATTACCGCGTTGGTATTCAAGGTTATCTAAATCACCATTGCCTTCTGCATACGGTTGCTCGCCAAACACCACAATGGCAACATCTGGACGGGAATCAAACTCACCGTTTAAGTCATAACTAACTTGCCCGCCCGCATGCTCAACCGTTTGTTTGATCCCATCCAAAATAGAAGTCCCGCCTGGGAAGTCACTATTCTCATTACCAGTACCCTGCCATGTGATTGTCCAACCACCTGACTGCATACCGATGTTATCTGCACCCTGACCGGCAACTAATACATTTGCATTTGCTGATAGCGGTAGCAACTGCTGTTTATTTTTCAGAAGAACCAGTGATTCACGGACCGCTTGTTTTGCAACTGCACGATGTTCTGCACTGCCAATGATCTCTGTTTTACCAGAAAGCGGACGCTTAGCAGGGCTTGGCTTATCAAACAAACCTGCGCGCATTTTTACACGTAAGATACGCGTTACTGCATCATCGATGCGGCTTTGTGCAATTTCGCCACTTTTAACTTGCTTGATAAGGTTTTCGTAAAGTGGTTTCCATGCATCTGTCGGTACCATGTACACATCAAGACCGGCATTTGCTGCTTGCGCACAGTTGCCATTAGTACAACTCGGAATTTGACCGTGGCCGTTCCAGTCACCAACAACAAAACCATCAAAACCCATTTTGCCTTTTAGTACGTCGGTAAGTAGGTATTTACTACCGTGAATTTTTTCACCATTCCAGCTGTTGAATGACGCCATTACGGTTTGTGCACCCGCACCTAAACCGCCAACATAACCTTGCGCATGAATATCAAATAATTCTTGCTCAGATGCCGTGTTATTGCCTTGGTCATCACCGCCTTCGGTACCGCCATCACCTAAAAAGTGTTTAACCGTACTGATCACACGCTTATCTGATAAGAAGTCATCATCAACCGCACCTTGCAAGCCTTTAACAATAGCTGCCGAGTATGCTTTCACAATTTCAGGGTCTTCAGAATAGCCTTCATAAGTACGACCCCAACGGTCGTCACGAACAACTGCGACTGTTGGTGCGAACACCCAGTCAATACCTGTTACCATTACTTCTTGCGCGGTAGCGGCTGCAATTTTTTCAATTAACTCAGGGTTGTTTGTTGCACCCAAACCAATGTTATGCGGGAATAACGTCGCACCAATCACGTTGTTGTGGCCATGCACGGCATCGGTGCCCCACATAGTCGGGATTGAGCTGCCATCAAGGGAGTCATCAATTGAGGCTTGGTACATTTTTTCAGCAAGCTCAATCCAATCTGCGGCACTGGCGTGTTTATCATTATTTGGGAATGCACCACCGCCATTGAGGTAAGAGCCAAAACCGTATTTACGCATATCTTCAACGCTAATATCACGAATTTCTGGCTGGATCATTTGCGCAATTTTTTGCTCAAGGGTCATATTTGCCAGCATTTTTGCTATTTTTGCTTCCATCTCTGGGTTTGCAGCAATGCCTGTTTCGATATTTGGCCAAATTTCTTGCTCAGTGCTCACGTTTGCCACCTTGTCTTGCCCAGTACAACCTAGCATGCTGACGCTTGCCATCACTAACGAACAAAGAGTGACTGTTTCTTTCAATTTCATTTTTGCACCTATGAAGTCTGAGTTGATACTTTTGAGCCAACTAACGCAAAGTAAGTTATATATAAGTAACAGGCGATAGGTAAGAACAACGCCATTTGCACGCCAACAGAATCGGCTAATACGCCTTGCAGTAATGGAATAATTGCGCCTCCTACAATTGCTAAGCATAAAATACCTGAGCCTTTTGAGGTGTATTTGCCAAGGCCATGTAATGCTAGGCTGAAAATTGTTGGGAACATAATCGAGTTACATAAGCCAACCAGTAAAATAGCCCACATAGCAAGGCTCCCCTCACCTGTCATAGCAATTGCAACAAGTAGTACGGCAAGTAAGCCATGACATGCCAACACCTTACCTGCATTAAATTTTTGCATCACAGCAGCTCCAATAAAGCGACCCACCATGGCACCTGCGAAATAATAACTAATGTAATGAGCGGCTTCTTTTTCTGCGAGGCCAGCAATGTTATCTAAGGTCAGAAAGCCCACCAAAAAGCTACCAATCGCCACTTCTGCGCCCACATATACAAAGATACCGATGGCACCTAAAATCAGGTGGCGATAACGCCAAACGCTACCTAAATCAACAAAGTCTTCTAAATCTTGTTGTGCTGCTTCACTATCGCTTTCTTTACCTAATTTAGGCAGCTTTAGAAATGCAAAAATTACAGCAAGTACCAATAAGCTGGCAGATAACATTAAATAGGGAAATTTTACTTGCTCCGCAGTGGCTTGACTTACTTCAGTTAAAATTAACCAACCGCCAAAAATCGGCGCGACTGTGGTGCCTAATGAGTTAAATGCTTGTGTCATAGTCAAACGTGACGAGGCTGTTTTTTGCGGGCCAAGTACACTCACATAGGGATTTGCTGATACTTGTAAAATAGTGATACCAGAGGCTAGTACAAACAAAGCCAGTAAAAATAATTCGTACACATGGGCAACAGCGGCGGGATAAAACAGCGCACAACCAATTGCTGCTACCACTAACCCAACGACAATACCAAACTGATAACCAATACGACTTACCAACTTGCCAGCAGGGATCGACATCACAAAATACGCACCAAAAAAGCAAAACTGTATAAGCATGGCTTGCGTATAATTAAGCGAAAACATTCCTTTTAGGTAAGGGATCAAAATGTCATTCAAACAAGTGATAAACCCCCACATAAAAAATAATGTGGTCAAGGATGCCAGTGCAAAGTGTTGCTTTGGCATTGCCCCTTGACTCGCGTTACCTGAAACAGGCGTTGAAACATGGGCCATAATTTTATTCTCTAGTTATTTATATTTTTCAGTTTGTTACATTAGTTATAGTGCTAAGTAATGAAGAATAAAAAAGCAAAAAACTATTGCAACATAAAATGTAAGCGCTTACATTTATAACATATTAATCATATATAGCAATTTATTTGCAATAAAATTGTAAGCGCTTTCACAAATTGTAACTCTGCATTTTGGTTTGTCTTACAAAAACAATGCGAAGGACGACTCATAACTGTGTATAAATCAATTTCTCTTTTGCCAGACTCATTTTTACTCAAACCTGAATTTACTTTTGGTGTTGCGACTGCGTCGTTTCAAATTGAAGGCGCACGTGAACAGCGTCTCGATTGTATCTGGGATACGTTTTGTGAAAAGCCTGATGCAATTGCCGATCAAAGTCATGGCGATGTCGCATGTGACCATGTTGCACGTTGGCAACAAGATGTAGACATGATTGCTGACTTAGCCGTAGATGCTTACCGTTTATCAATTTCTTGGCCACGGGTCATGAATCGTGATGGCACGATAAACAAACAAGGTATGGCGTTTTATGTTCAGTTATTAACGGCGTTAAAAGCGCGTAATATTAAAACCTACGTCACCCTATACCACTGGGATTTACCACAATACCTTGAAGATAACGGAGGTTGGTTAAATCGCGATACAGCCTATAAATTCAAAGAATATGCCGAACTTGTTACTCAACACCTTGGCCACTTAGTCGACTCCTTTGCAACCTTGAATGAGCCCTTCTGTAGTGCCTACTTAGGTTATGAGGTGGGTGTGCATGCACCGGGGATAAAATCGCAACAAGCAGGCCGACAGGCGGCTCACCATTTACTACTTGCCCATGGCCTTGCCATGCAAGTATTACGTAAAAACTGCCCAGAAACAGAAGCAGGTATCGTGTTAAACTTCAGCCCTGCTTACCCTTTAACAGCGGATGATAAAAAAGCCGCAGAACTTGCCGATCAATACCATAACCAATGGTATATCAAAGCGGTTTTAGAAGGCACATATCCTTCTTTATTTGATGAGTTGGCTGCAAAGGTTAAACCGACTATCCTTGCTGACGATATGACCATTATTAGTCAAGCCGTCGACTTTATTGGCGTTAACTACTATACCCGCATACACTACAAAAATACCGTTGATGGCTGGTTTGAAGAAGCAAGCCTTACCAATATTCGTGTTACCGATATGGGCTGGGAAGTTTACCCACAAGGTTTAACTGAATTGCTTGTATCACTAGATCAGCAATATGATTTGCCAAAGATGTATATCACTGAAAACGGCGCAGCCATGGCCGATACCCTAGAAAACGGTGAAGTGAAAGACATTGAACGCGTTGATTATTATCACACCCACTTAAATGCGGTCTGTGATGCCATTCGACAAGGCGTCGACATTCAAGGCTACTTTGCGTGGAGTTTAATGGACAACTTTGAATGGGCATATGGCTATGAAAAACGCTTTGGATTAGTTTACATTGATTACCAAAGCCAGCAGCGCATTTTAAAAGAAAGCGCAAAACAATACCGTGCGCTGCTAAAACAGCGAAAAAAATAACAATAAACGAGAACACACATGCTGACAACAAAAGAGAAAGTAGCCTACGGATTAGGTGATACCGCAAGTAACATTATCTTTCAAACAGTGATGTTATTTTTAACTTTTTTCTATACGGATATCTTTGGCATTTCACCTGCTATTGTCGGCACCTTGTTTTTGGTGGTGAGGATGGTTGATGCAATTACCGACCCATTAATGGGCGCATTAACCGATGCAACACGGACTAAATGGGGAAGTTATCGCCCATATTTACTCTGGCTAGCCCTACCATTTGGGGTGATCAGTATGATCACCTTCACCACGCCAGAGTTACCTGAATCTGGTAAAGTAATTTACGCCTTTATCACTTATACTTTGCTAATGCTGGTTTACACCGCCATTAATATTCCTTATTCAGCATTGGGGGGAGTGTTAAGTGGCGATCCTAAAGAGCGCGTATCGATTCAATCTTATCGTTTTGTGTTCGGCATGCTGGGCGGCCTAATAGTTAGTGCCTGTACCTTACCGTTAGTAAACTGGTTAGGAAAAGGTGATAACGCCACAGGCTATCAACTCACTATGGCCTTGATGAGTGGCTTAGGCGTCATCTTATTCTTGATTTGTTTTCGCTTCACTAAAGAGCGCGTTACAACCCATAACAGCTCATCATTGAGTTGGAAAAACCGCATCGACACGCTTTGGCAAAATGGCCCATTTAAGGTGCTGTGCTTAGCTGCACTTATGCTGTTAACTAGTATGGTATTGCGCACAACGCTTGCAATTTACTATGTAAAATACGTACTTGGTGAAGCAGAGCTAGTCACTTACTTTGTCACTCTCGGTATGATAGGTAATATTCTAGGCTGTGCGTGTGCAAACCCGTTAAGTAAACGTGTTGATAAGAAAACTGCTTATATTTTTTTGCAATATATCTCTGCGGCAATTAGCTGTGTGGCATTTTGGTTACCAAGCGAACAACTGATTCTTGCTTTTATTGTGTACTTTTTATGGTGTTTTTTCACACAAATGGCGACCCCACTACTGTGGGCTAAAATGGCCGACACGATTGATTATGGTCAGTGGAAAACCGGCGAACGACTAACAGGGCTTGTCTACGCGAGCGTAGTATTTTTTATTAAGCTCGGCCTTGCCCTTGGTGGTGCTATCGCTGGTTGGTTACTCGCATTTTACGGTTACGAAGCGAATACTGAGCTCAGTGAGCATACGCTGTCAGGCATTTTAATTTCATTTACGCTTTATCCAGCAATTGGCAGCGTGCTTGTCGCTTTAATCATGAAGAGGTATATTCTTGATAATCAAACCGTTGAGCAAATCAGTGCCGACTTATCATTAAAACGTCATCCATAATTGGGTTTTAAAAAGGAATAATATGGCCACCATTTACGAGGTGTCGAAACTAGCTGGAGTGTCTTTGGCAACTGTTTCGCGAGTAATGAATAACAATGCGAATGTCAGTGATGCTACTCGTAAAAAAGTCACTGCGGCAATGAGTGAGCTTGGCTACAGACCAAACTCTATTGCGCAGTCATTAGCGTCGAATTGCTCGAACAGTGTTGGTCTACTTGTGTCTGAATTACAAGGCCCGTTTTATGGCCCTATGATGAGTGGTATTGAGAATATTTTTAGAAACCAAGGTAAACATGTAATCATTGCTGCCGGCCACAGCGACGAAGAGCGAGAAAAGCAAGGCATTGAGTTCCTAATAAGCCGTAACTGTGATGGCCTTATTTTGCATGTTGAAGCTGTCAGCGACGATTACTTAATCAAGCTGAGTAAGGGCCGTGTACCATTTGTACTCATTAACCGTTTTATTCCAGAATTAAGCGACCGTTGTATTATTTTAAATAACATCAAAGGTGGCTACCTTGCAGCCAAACATGTTTTAGAACAAGGCCACAAGAATATAGCCTATATCAGTGGCCCACTTTGGAAAAAAGATGCTCAAGATCGTCTAGCTGGTCACAAACAAGCACTTGCTGAATTTAATTTATCATTTAATGAACAACTGCTTTATCAAGGTGACTTTATGGAAACCAGTGGCTTTGAGGGATTAAAAACAATCTATCAACAAGGGTTGTCATTTAGTGCAGTTATTTGTGCCAATGATGAAATGGCGACTGGCGCCATCGCCAGCGCCAGAGAACTTGGCTTAGCGCTTCCAGAGCAGCTATCAGTGATGGGCTATGATAATGTATTTTTTACTCGCCACATTTATCCGCCCCTAAGTACAATTAACTATCCAATCAATGAGATGGGGCAAATGGCTGCAAACTGGATTCTTAAGCACGTTTATCAAAAGCAAACTGAGCCTCTGCAAACTATGTTTGAGCCAAGCCTTGTTGCTCGACAATCAATTAGGCACTGCCCTCAATAAGATCTGTCAGTAGACCTAGGTTAATTGGCTTTAACAGAACTTGTTCAATATCTAGCGGTTCTATTTTCTCTGGCTCAGGTTCTGCCCCACTGACAATAACTAAGGTTAAGTTGGGGTATAGTTGTTTGAGCTGTTTTGCTAAATCCAAACCGCTGCCGTCAGGTAAATGCATATCAAGCAGCACTTTATCAAACTCAGCGTCTTCACTTAGCGTATTTAAACACGCTTCACAGCTGGCAGCGATTACCGTTTCAACCCCAAGGCTTTCTAATAAAAGCTGAGTGATTTGCGCTGCATCTGTGTCATCTTCAACTAATAAATAACGGGTACTTTTTTGAGTCATCGCCGGACTGTCATCATGCTCAATGACAGGCTCTGTTTTACCTTGGCAAATATAATGATTCAACACCTGATAAAGCAGCCCTGAATCCACTGGCTTGGCGATCATGTCATTAAAACCAAGCGCCGATAGCTCACTTTTAACCCCTTTCATGGTTGCAGCTGTCAGTGCGATAATCGGCTCTTTATACCCCATTTTACGAAGCTCAATTGTCGCCTCTTTGCCGCCCATAACAGGCATGTGAAGGTCGATAAATATAATATCGAAAGCTTTGCCTGCTTGTTCTGCTGCAGCAACCTTTTCAATCGCATGTTTGCCATTTTCAGCGTATTCAACATCAGCCCCAGTACTTGCGATCATATGCCCTACCAAAATACGCAAATCTTTAAGGTCATCGACGACAAGTACACGCCCACTGGTTGAAAGTGTTGTTAACTTTTGATGGCAGTCGGGGTTAGAGTCAAACGTCAGCAATTGACGCTCAACATCACGAATGTTGCCAGGATAAATAGATAAAGTAAATTCAGAGCCGACCCCTTGAGTGGACTCAAGCTCTATTGAACCTTGCATACGTGTGAGTAATTCAGAGCAAATAGCAAGGCCTAGTCCTGCACCACCAACATCACGTGATTCAACATCAGCAATTTGTTCGAATGGCTTAAAAATCAGAGCCTGCTTTTCGGGTGCAATGCCAAGCCCTGTATCTTTGATACTGAAGAACAGCATTTCGCGCTCATTAACCCATGCAGTCCATGCACGCACAACGATCTCACCTTGGTTAGTGAACTTAATTGCATTATTAATAATATTAATGAGGATTTGGCGAAGACGAGTAGCATCAGAATTAATAATTAAAGGCAGTGCCTGTTGTGACTCAAACCTAAGCGATAAGCCCTTATCTACAGCTGACACTCGCATTAAAGTATATACGTCAGCCATTAAGCTATCGAGGTTTACATCACAGCAGTTGAGCTCTAACTTATCTGCCGCAATTTTCGATAAATCGAGTACATCATTAAGTAAGCTCAATAGGTGCTTACCATTTCGGTAAATGACCCCAAGTTCATTATGCGCGTGCTGGTTTTTTTCGCTTTGCATCAACAGTTCGGTATAACCTAATATTGACGATAAAGGCGTGCGTAACTCATGACTTAAATGCGCTAAGAAGCGATCTTTCGAGCGATTTTCAGCTTCAGCTTTCAAACGTTCAACACGCTCATCTTCTACATCCCGTCTGGCTAATGCATAACGAATTGCACGGGCAAACCGACTTGAACTCATTTCGTTCTTAACTAAGTAGTCAACAGCGCCTGCATCAAGTGCAGCAGAGTCTAAGGTGTCATCCGATTGACCCGTGAGCATAATGATAGGGCCACGGAACCCATTAGCAACCGCACTTTTTAATACTTCAAGTCCATCAGAAGCACCAAGTCTATAATCCAATAAACAAATATCGTGTTTATTTTCACTCAACACGTTAACGGCTTCTTCAGGGCAGCTAAGCCATTCAACATCGAATGTATGGGAACCCAATTGCTCTAAGTAATCACAAGTTAGAATATAATCATCTTCATCATCTTCAACTAAGAGTAGTCGGGTTACCTTATCTAACATTTGTTGTCCTTTTTAGTCGTTTAGAGGGGTGGGTAATTCAACAAACTCAACCCAATACTTACCGAGTGTTTTCATCAAATCGACCAAACCATCGAAGGTCACAGGCTTTGTGATGTAAGAAGCGGCGCCTAAGTCGTAACCTTTAACCATATCTTCTTCTTGCTTTGACGTAGTTAAAATAACAACTGGAATACCTTTTAAGTTAGGGTTTGATTTAATCGCTTCTAATGCCTCTCGCCCATCCATCCGCGGCATATTTAAATCAAGCAGAATAAGCCCAGGCCGAGGAGAGTTCTGCTTATCACTAAACTTCCCCTTTCGCTCTAAGTATTCAAGTAATTCAACACCATCTTCGACAAAAAATAACTCATTAAGAACGCGGCTTTCTGCAAGCGCATCTTGAGTTAATAAACGATCGTCTTCATCGTCATCAGCCATTAAAATGGTAATAGGTTTAACTTTGTTAAGTGGCATCTAAGCCTCTCCTTGTAATGTGAAAAGCGAAGCTTCCACGGGTAATTTAAGAATGAAGGTTGCCCCTTCACCAACGCGACTACTCGCTATAATTTCTCCACCATGACGCTCAACAATACGGCGACACACAGACAAGCCGATACCTGTGCCTTTGTATTGCGAGCGGCCATGTAATCGCTGAAATGGTACAAATATTTTTTCGAGATATTCTTCCGAAAAGCCAATACCGTTATCTGATATGGTGATGACTTCCCATTCAACATTACTATTGTGGTTCGGACTAAACTCTTCAATACGCTCATAATCAATGCTAATAAGCGGGGCGACATTTTCACGTCTAAACTTCACTGCATTGGACAAAATATTTAAGAATAGCTGTATCATTTGACTTGGGTCAGCCTGAATATGCGGCAGAGTCATTACATTGACTTCAGCGCCAGCTTCTTTAATAGCGATTTCTAAATCATCCAGCACTTCATCGACAATGCTATTTAAGTCTGTGTCTGTGAAATCTTTACCCCGCGTAGTCACGCGTGAGAACTCAAGTAAATCATTTATAAGGTTAGACATACGCTGAGCGGCATTTTTCATTCGGCTGATATAATCAATGCCTTTTTCACCAAGTTCATTCTTAAACATACTCTCAAGGCGATCGCTAAATGCTTGAATTTTTCGAAGCGGCTCTTGCAAATCATGGCTGGCTACAAAAGCAAACTCTTCAAGCTCTCTGTTAGAGCGGCTAAGCTCATCAGCATAAATCGTCAGTTCTTGAGTACGTTCATCAACTTTAGCGGCTAAGCTTTCATTTTGTTTTTCTAATTCTAAGCGGTATTTAGCAGCATTTTGTAGGTTCGTTCGCGCTAAAATAAACATACCGATTAACAGTAAAGAGCTGGTCACTGCCGTGATAGCAAAAGTGATCTTAGCTTCATTTTTAATCTCAGAAAGGATAGCAAACTTTTCTATTTTAAAATTAAGTTCGCGCATTTGAATTTCATTAACCGCGGCACGAATGGCTTTATACAGATCACGGCCTTTATCTGTAAGTAATAACCGACGCGCTTTCACGTCTTTATTTTCGAGGGCAAAATCGGTTGTTTTAGCCATAACTGCCACTTTGTCGTTTACTAAATGGATAAGGCGTGCAATACGATCAGCCTGCCCAGGTATTTCTGAGTGTAAGCTCTTAACAAGCATAATTTGCGCTTGCATCGTAGCCATTGCATCCGTGTATGGTACTAAATAGTCCTCACGGTCTGTCAGCAAATAGCCCCGCTGCCCAGACTCAGCCTGTACAACTGACAAGTGTAATTGCTCAATAGCTGTGTTTAATGAATTTGTGTTATCAAGGCTACTCTGTGTGTCGCTCAAAGAGCGTATGCTATTAATTGCTAAGAATGCATTCGCCACAACGATACACAAAACAACACTGATAAACCCTGCCCAGCTAACTGTTATTTTACCCTTTTGCTTATGCATTTTTTTCCTAGTTTCTATGCTGCTTACTCGCCGGAATGAGTGTCACTTATTTTTTGTAGTTGCTCGCTACATTGCTGGCAATTAATAATTATTTTATCAAGGGCTGCAAGTGCTTTATCTTTCGGCATATCATTTTCTAATACGAGCTTAACTAACTCTGCATTCATCGAAATACGGTTTAAGGGAGCACGCGCATCGTGCACCAACTGACGTAAAGACTCGTTATTATTCATAGTATTCCTTTGTTATTTATATTCGCCAATGCCTCCATAAGCATTCAAACGGTTATACAGTGTTTTTGTGCTGATCCCTAACATTTGGGCCGCAATTGTCTTGTTACCTTGTACTTTATCTAAAGTCGCATGGATCAACTCTTTTTCAACTTCTTCAATCGTTTGCCCTGCCAGCACTTGATTGTTTGCTTCGGCTTTTTTATTTACCCGTGAAAATGGTGACTCTAGTGAGTCAGGCAAGGTAATAGTGCTTCCTTTTGGATCACTCATAATAAATGCACGGTGGATAGCATGGCGCAATTCGCGTACATTACCAGGCCAGTCATGCCCTTCAAGTACCTTTATCTGACTTGCTTGCCATTTAAAGCTGGTTCCATTTTCGTCATTTAGTTGATCTAAAAATGCCTCTGCGAGCAATGGAATATCTTCTTTTCGCTCGCGCAGTGGGGGAATATCAATTGGAAAAACCGCCAAACGAAAATAAATATCTTCGCGGATCACGTTATTTTGTGCAAGGTCGGTTAACGTTCTATTGGTTGCTGAAATAACACGACAATTTACAGCCTGCTCTTTGGTACCACCAACACGTGTGACTCTTTTGCTTTCAAGTACACGTAATAAGTTTGGCTGCATATCAATAGGCATTTCTGTTACTTCATCTAAAAATAACGTGCCCCCTGCCGCTTGCTCAAACACCCCTTCTTTACGAGCTACAGCTCCCGTAAATGCGCCTTTTTCGTGACCGAATAATTCACTACCAATCAGTTCTTTCGAGAATGCACCACAGTTAGTCGCAACCAAAGGACCATCGCACTGCGTGGCGTTGTGAATTGCTTGTGCAACCACTTCCTTACCAGCCCCACTTTCACCCATTAGCATAACGTTAGCCGATGTTGCCGCAACCCGCTCAATCATCGTATAAAGCTTTTGCATAACCTCTGACTCACCAATTAGGGTGCCAAAATGACGCTTAATACTTGGTGTTGCTTTTTTCTTACCACTGGCTTTTTTAGGATTTAAAACCCGTTCTATATCTTCACGTTGCAGTGGTTTTACAAGGTGCCCTACATTGGGCTCACACATTTCTGCGAGCTTACCTTTTACTGACGGATGACCCGAAATTAAAGTAACACGAGGCGATTGACCAATTAGTTTCAGGTGCTCAAGCAAGTGTAAGCCGCTGCCATCTGGTAGCATAAAGTCTAAAAAGACATGATCAAATGTATTGTTCTCAAACCACTGCTCTGCTTCTGCAAGATTTGCGGCTGTGTTTATATTATGACCTAGGAACTCTACTATGTGACATACAACTTCACTAAACTCGCTATCATCATCAACTAAAAGTACGTTTAACATATTAATTCCCTAAGCTTTTTCAACCATTCTACGCAATTATTTGAAAATGAAAACTACCTGCGTCGAACTACAAACCAATACTTTTAAACTATATTACCCTACAAGTACCACTTTAGGGTAAGTTTAATTAAACTTTTATAACCCTGTATGATGCAGTTCTATAGATTAAGCCAAGCTGTATACTATGAAACTATTAAGAAAAGTTACCCACCCTAGTATTAATGACGAAAACAAAAGTCAGTTCACCCGTGAAACCGCCCGTGCGGTCGTTTTAAAAGGTGAAAAAATCCTCCTGCTTTACACAGCTCGCTATGATGACTATAGCTTACCTGGTGGCGGAATTAACACAGGTGAAAGTATTGAAGAAGGATTAATACGCGAACTACAAGAAGAAACGGGAGCACAAAATATTAAGATAAAAAAGCCACTTGGTCTCTATGAAGAATTAAGGCCTTGGTATAAAGATGACTTTGAGTGTATACACATTAAATCCTACTGCTACTATTGCGACATCGATGAGCAGTTGGCTCTGTCAAAAATGGAGCACTACGAAATACAAAATGGCATGCAACCCAAATGGGTAAATATCCATAGTGCAATCGCTCACAACGAAACCACAATGGCAATGAGCGAGAAGCAAGGTTTGTCGATTCAGCGAGAAACTTTTCTACTCAAACTCATCGCTAAAACTATATAAAAATAATCCCATTAAATTATGGCGTTACTGTTCTTGGATTAACATAAAAACGCCATAAACCCAGAAGATTACTTAACAGGAAAACGGTTTCCATGACCACCGCAACAGGCGAAAAAATAAGTAAGTTGTGCGTGATCCAACAAAGAGTACCCAACACCATCAAGCAACGAAGTAATAGATCTTTGCTCTGAAATGAGGCATATGTTTGAACCAGAGTCGCAGTCAGTGCAATAAAACTGAACCAACTTTGCCATGTAATAAGCACTGCAAAAACACTTAAAGCCATAAAGCCGTACATTACCCACTGCTTTCGAGCAAAAATGCAGTAGCCGTAGCGTAGAGCAGCTATCAGCATCAGTGCCGATGCACTTAAATTATTGAGTAACAAAAAATGTATCGACGTTAGCAAAACCGAGCTAAACAAACACATTAAAATAATTTGCCGAGATTTAAACTGGAACGAGGCTAAATCGAGTAACG
The DNA here is from genome assembly GCF_021728035.1 of Pseudoalteromonas sp. L21. Lineage (NCBI taxonomy): Bacteria > Pseudomonadati > Pseudomonadota > Gammaproteobacteria > Alteromonadales > Pseudoalteromonadaceae > Pseudoalteromonas > Pseudoalteromonas sp. L21. The sequence goes on from NZ_JAKKCV010000006.1 coordinate 70,622, forward strand.
TAGCAACAGCAACCAAACATTGCGACAAAATAAACATGACAACTCCTGAAAAAACAGCAGTGTAATGCGCCGCTCTCTATCGCGCCTTAACTTAAGTTAAGACGCTTGCGAATTCGTGATAATGAAATAGCGGAAATACCAATATACATTGCCACTTCTGTTAAGCTCAACTGAGCCAACCAATGGGGCTTTTTAGCAAGTAAATATTCATAACGTTGCTGTGGAGAGTTAAGTAATAAAAAGGCTTCTTTTGCTTCTTTGAATAGCAACTGCTGGGTAACAAGTTGCTGCTTCATCATTTGATTCAAAGGCTGCTCAAGTAATGCTAACGGTACTTTTATTACTTTAGCGTCACGAATGACTTTAAGCTGATAAAGAGCTGGCGAGTGTGTTAACCAATTACCATAGAGCAATGCAAATTCATCTTGAAAGTAAAACTCTTTGCACTTTTGCCCACCATTTTTACTTGCATGGAGTGCCCCGAGTACACCCGATAAAATAAGATAGCCATGAGTTTGCAGCGCTCCTTGCCTTAAAAGCACGTCATCACGCGCATAACGTTTTGTTGGATAGCTCCCCGCTAACTGGTGCTTTAATTGCTTTGCAAGTTGCTGGTAGCTATCTCCCAGTTCAAGTAACTGCGTATCCGTCAATCTTGCCATCCTTGCATTAGCAACTGAGTGATCTTTGCTGCGCTCACCCCATCACGGTTAATAAATTTTTCTCCGCACCAAAGGGGTGAAAAACCACTATCATTGTTTGCTTCTGCATGAGTTCGTAATGCCGTAATTGCGATAGATGCATAAGGAAAAGGAGGCACATGTTGAGGAGTTGCGCCTAACTCTTTCATCACTCTATTCGTTATCCCTCGTGCTGCACGGCCTGAGAATAAGGTCGTAAGTGCAGTACTGCCTGCTTGCTGAGAGATTAATGCTTGGCGGTGTAACGAGCTTGTTGTTGCCTCTTCAGTCAATAAATAAGCACTCCCCACTTGCACTGCAATCACGCCTAACTTTTGATACAAACTCACATCCTCTGGTGTTGCAATGCCCCCCGCTGCAATTGTTGGGATATCAAGTTCGACACACGCACCAACCAACTCTTGAGTAGTCAGCTGTAATGATAAATCCATCGATAAAAAGTGACCTCGATGGCCACCAGCTTGTAGTCCTTGAGCTATTACAGCATCGGCACCGTTTGCAACCAACCACTTGGCTTCTGCGAGTGTAGTTGCTGATGAAAGCACCGTGCCACCCCATTCTTTAATTTGCGAAATGATTGCCGCTTCAGGTAAGCCAAAATGAAAGCTGATCACAGGCGGCTTATAAGGTGCTATTACATCAATAACCTCTTGATTAATTGGCTGACGTGAGGCCACCGTCGAAAGTGCTGATACATCAACATCAAACTCCTCTAGGTAAGGAGAAAGTAAGGTATGCCAAGCAGCTTGCTGCTGTTTCGTATAAGCTGGTGTATGGTGGCAAAAAAAGTTTAAATTATAAGGCTTGTCAGTGGCATGACTTAAATACTCAAGCTCACTTATTAATTGCTCTTTTGATAGCATTGCACAAGGTAAAGACCCTAGCCCACCTGCTCGACACACTGCCTCTGCTAACTTTGCATTTTGCACTCCAGCCATAGGGGCTTGAATAATCGCCAACTCTGTATCGAAATATGATTTTTTCATTGCCTCTCCTTGTAAGTTTTGCATCTGTTTGCAGTTTTTACAGAACCTGCTCATGAGCATTCAAATAAAGATAAAAATTAGCTATAAAAAACAAACAGATAAATAAATATAAAAGTGGTGTTCACCTTGCACGTTACCCTTTACATTTTTTGTAAGGAGATAATGATGACTGACACTGTAACCACAATCAATCCGACTACAGAGCAAGCGCTCGAAACATATACTCTCTTGTCTTTAGAGAAGGCGCAAGCAGAAGTAGACAAATGCCATGAAGCCTTTGAGAGCTGGCGCAAAACATCATTAACCAAACGGGCTGAGCATCTCAATAAGCTCGCAAGTGTTATCGAATCAAATAAGCAAGATATTGCACAGCTTATGACAGATGAAATGGGCAAGCTTTATCAGCAAGGTTTACAAGAAGTTGAGCTATGCGCTGCTATCTGTCGCTATACTGCTGAACAGGGCCCAAAAGTACTAGCGGATGAAAAACGTGACATGCAAGGCGGCCATGCAATCGTCACCTATCAGCCAATTGGCGTTATTTTGGGTATTCAGCCATGGAATTTCCCGCTTTACCAAGTTATTCGTTATGCCTGTGCAAATATTATGGCGGGTAATACGACTGTATTAAAGCATGCTGGCAATGTATTTGGCATGGCTGAAAAGATAGAGCAGCTCTTTGCACAAGCTGACTTCCCTGACTATTGCTTTAAAAACCTTTTAATAGATGGCAAAACGGCCAGCGAATTAATCGAGCATAAAGCGATTCGTGGCGTTACGTTCACAGGCAGTGATGGCACTGGTAAAAAGGTTGCTGAACGTGCAGGAAAATATGTGAAGAAAACCGTCCTCGAACTTGGTAGTAACGATGCCTACGTTGTACTGGATGATGCTGACCTTGAAACTGCCATTAGTGCATGTACGCAAGGTCGTTTGATAAATAATGGGCAAACCTGTGTGTCTGCAAAACGCTTTGTGGTTGTCGATGCGCTTTATAGTGATTTTAAAGCAATGATCAAAAAGCAATTTGAAAATACAAAAATGGGCGACCCTAATGAAAAAGATAGCGATTTAGGTCCAATGGCTCGTGAAGACTTACGCGACAAGCTACATCAGCAAGTCAAAGAGTCTATTGAAGCAGGTGCAGAGGCTGTGGTGGGAGGCGAAATCCCCGAACGCCAAGGTTTTTATTACCCTGCAACCTTACTTGAAAATATTAAACCTGGCATGCCAGCGTATGATGACGAACTGTTTGGCCCTGTTGCATCTCTTATCAAAGCCAAAGATAACGACGATGCTATGCGCATTGCAAACGACTCCCGCTACGGTCTAGGCGGTGGTATTTTCTCGAAAAATGAAAAGCAGGCTATTGAGCTTGCCAAACACCACTTTGATACAGGCATGGTCAATATCAATGGCTATGGCTTGGCGCAACCAAATCTGCCTTTCGGAGGCGTAAAAGATAGCGGTTATGGCCGTGAGCATGGCGGTTTTGGATTACGCGAATTTGTGAATATAAAAACCGTTATGGTCAATGAATAACAACAAGGGCTCAATTGAGCCCTTTTCTTTTACTTACTATTAGTATTGCTTTAATCATCGAACATGGGAACTTGGTGCTTCGATGCACTGGGCATTTTTAATTCCTCAACTGCCACATCTTCATCTATTTGCTCGGTTTGTTTTTGATTACACGCATTGGGTTTATAAACCAGCTCAGTAAGTAAAGCAAAGTGATCTGAGCCATACTTAGCCAACCGCTCAATGCGTTTTACCGTAAAGTCATTACTGTGAAATAAATGGTCGAGCGGCCAGCGCATAAAGAAATATTCAGCATGAAAAGTATTAAAGAAACCGCGCCCTTTACGTGGGTCTAAAAAGCCAGAAATCTTCATAAATAATCGTGTTGTACGAGACCATGCCACATCATTTAAATCACCGGCGACAATGCAAGGACGGCGTAACTTTTTCAGTGCTTTAGCAAGAATAATAAGTTCCGTATCGCGCGTGCGAGAGCTGTCTTCTTCAGTTGGACTAGGTGGTGCAGGATGAATAAAGTGCCCCTGCATTTCAACGCCATCAGCGTCTTCAAATAAAATATGAATTGAAGGAATATCATCTTCAATCAACTCACAAATTTGATAGCGTTTTATTTTATACTTACTGTATAGATGCATTCCGTAGCGATTATCTTTAGGACAATATATTCGGTGTGGGTAATCGCCCTCAAGTCCTTTTAACTGCTGCTGCCAAGTGATGTCAGATTCGAGCGTGATAAATAGATCAGGTTGGTGCTTATTAACTAATGAAATGAGCTTTTCATAGCGATCATTCGACATCAGTACATTAGCCGACATAATACGAATGCTGTGTTCAGCATCCTTGGAACTGGCTAACACCTCTTGCTTAGCAAGTGGTGTATAAGGGTAAATCCACTTTCCTTGCAGTAATAAAATAATAATACTTAAAATGACACAGCTAAGTGTTAGAAACGACCATTGGGATACAGCAAGGTAGCTTGAAACCGCACAACAAAATCCTGCCAAGTAAAACACTTGTAACCTAACAAAGTCACAGCTTCGCACCAAATAATGCTGGCAATATGACATAGGTAATAAGGTGATGATAAGTAATAGCGTCAATACACCGGTTAAAACATAAATCATATTGCTCCCACGTTTAGTTATCTGCTCAAAATAGAAATGATTTCTCGCGTATCTTCAACTAAGCGTACCACTGTCCCATCCACTTGGATAGAAATAAGACCATCTCTGTCGCGAGACTTAATGACCTTACCATGGCGATAAATATCACGATCTAGGATATCTCCTTTACGGTATTTTTTCTGCCAGCCTGGTGGGAGTTCTCCACCGCTAGCAACTTTCTTTTCCAAGCCTGGTGGTAAGCTCTTTCCCTTATTTTTCTCTTTATTCTTGTCTTTAGCCTGCACACCAGTGGCGATAACAGCTAAGCCCACAGCAAAAACCATTAATAGCGTTCTCATATGAATGCTCCTTTTAGTAAACCTTTTTAAGCCTAGCAATGAATGCTGAACACGCAGTGAAATTTCATAAATAAAGCCGCATGAGTGAAGTGAGCGGCTTTAAACATGATTAACGGTAGCGCGAAACAATGGATAGAATTTCACGCGTATCGTGAACAAGATGAATAAGGCGATCGTCAATTTCTATCGCAATGATGCCATTTCTATTACGGCGTTTGATTACTCGGCCATGACGATAAATATCACGGTCTAAAATATCACCATGATGGTAGCGTTTATACCAACCCGGCGGTAAACGACCACCATGCCCTACTTTCTTATAAAGACCTGGCGGTAAGTCACGATAACTATAGCGATCATATTTATCGTAATGTTCATGATGCTTATGATGTTTTTTATATTTATAGTGTTTTTTATGTTTATGATGCTTTTTACGTTCGTGTTTGTGCTCATATCTATCATGATCACGATCATGCCTAGCACTTGCTTCTGCAGGTATTAAACTCAAACCTAACACAGCTAAAGAGATAGTAATTATTTTGTTCATAATAGAGACCCTCTACGTTTGCTCTTGTTACAAAAGCCTAACGTTTGCGACTGAATCATAGATGAAGGATTACAATTAAAAAACCTTATTACCTACATATCAACAAGTTAGGAAACCAACATTTACACTTCTTTAAACTTAAAGTGCGCTCTGATACTTATTATTGCTCTTTTTGAATCAAATACCTCTTTCATGGCAATCGCAGGAAGATTACTTAAGTAAAGCCATTGACCTCGAATACTTTTACCTACTTCAAAAAGCAGTTACCCTCTATTTTTTGTTGTAATTAACCTAAAGGCGTTCATGAAATTATTATTCCTCCCAGCACTCACTGGCTTACAACTTTTAAGTTTACAGTCATATGCAGCGACAACTGAACTTGAGCATATTACGACAACTGCCTCTCGCACAGAAGTGCTTGCCGATCCTCTGCCCGTTGTTGTGAGTAATATTTCAAAACAGCAATTAGCACTCATTGCGCCAACCCATATTGAACAAGCCCTTAAGCAAGTTGCTGGTGCAAATCTTCAACACGGCAATGGCCAAGAGTATTTACCCGCTTTACGTTCGCCTGTTTTTTCTGGTGCCGGTGCATGCGGTGGCTTACTTACAGCTGAAGATGGCATACCGCTGCGTGCTGCAGGCTTTTGTAACATTAACGAGTTATTTGAAGCACACACAGAAATGGCCGAGCGTATTGAGGTATTAAAAGGCCCAGGTTCTGCACTTTATGGCTCAAATGCAGTGCATGGGGTGATCAACGTGATCACTCATGATTCGACCTACGATCATAACCGATTTGGTTTTGATTACGGCTCGTTTGGCTACACTCGTTATAAACTAGGTTCTGGCCATGATTTTGGTCAACAAGGTGTTGGCATCAATGCCAGTATTACTCGCGATACCGGCTATCGAGATGACGAAGGGGTTGACCAAGAAAAAATATCATTACGCCACCGTTTCGATGGTGCAAACTTAACAGTTAATAGTGGCTTGACGTACACCCACTTAGATCAACACACAGCAGGTTATATTGAGGGCTTTGAAAGCTATAAGGATGAGGATATTGCGCAATCAAACCCAAACCCTGATGCGTTTCGTAAAGCACGTTCTTTACGTATATGGTCAAAAATAAATTGGTCTAGGGATGAGAATAATACCTTTACGTTTACACCTTATATTCGTGACCAAAGCATGACCTTTTTTAAACACTTTTTACCAGGTACACCGCTTGAAGAAAATGCCCAGCAAGGTGTTGGTTTGCAATCAAGTTGGCAACATAAGTTAAGTGATTCAAGTCATTTAACTATGGGTTTTGATGGTGAGCTTACTGATGCTGATTTTTTACAATATCAAGATAGCCCAACTGAAGGCTCAGCATTCTTAGTTGCTACAGTCCCTCAAGGAAAACATTACGATTATCAAGTAACAAGTACCTTATTGGCGCCCTTCATTAACCTTGACTGGCAATTGAATGACTTACTCATTAGCCTTGGCGGTAGATACGAACGTATGCGCTATGATTATCAAAATCACATGCTCGCTGGACGCACTAAAGAAGACGGAACACAGTGCACAATGGGCGGGTGTCGCTACTCTCGCCCTGCAAGTGGTGTTAATCGCTTTACTAACTTTTCGCCGAAGCTTGGCTTAAGCTATCAATATGCTGATAACCAGTTTTTCTACGCCAATGCTTCTGAAGGTTACCGAGCCCCGCAAGCGGCAGAGCTTTATCAGTTGCAACGCGAACAAAATGTGGCAGATCTTAAGTCTGAAATAGCTAAAAACTTAGAGCTTGGTTTAAAAGGCCAACAAGCAAAGCTGCATTATGTATTTAGCATTTACGCTATGAACAAAAAGAACACAATTTTCCGCGACAGTGATTTTTATTATGTCAATGATGGTCAAACTCAACATCGTGGAATTGAGCTTGAGCTTGCCTATGCCATCACATCAAGCCTATCGATGCAGTTTGCCGCGAGCCATGCCAAGCATACTTACAGTTACAATCAAGTGCTCGGTGGGGTTAATATCAATGGCAATCTTATTGATACCGCACCACGTAACATCGCAAACTTGCAGCTACTTTGGCAAGCAAACGACATGACACGTATTGGGCTTGAGCTGCATACCACTAGCAGCTACTTTACAGACCCCGAAAATCAGCACAGCTATGAAGGCCACTCTCTTGTTAATTTAAGAGCCGCATGGCAACTCACTCCTAAGCTTACGGTGACTGCGCGAATTAATAACCTTACTGATGAGCATTATGCAGAGCGCGCTGACTACACAACCTTTAGCGGCGACCGTTACTTTCCAGGTCGGCCACGCAATGCAATGTTATCAGCAAGTTACCAGTTTTAAGTAACCGCATTATTTTGTTAGCTGTCTCATAGTTGACACACGCTGTTTAGTAATTAGGTATGATAGTAATAACTTTTACCTAATCAACTAAACAGCGTGTCATCCTCTCAAAACCTCATTAACAAAGCGCTATTAGTGCTAGGCATTTTTCTGATTGCGGCTTGCCTACGCGCGCCGATTACTGGCATTGCTCCCGTACTCGAACAAATTATTGAGCAGTTTCACTTAACGGCTTCTCAAGCGGGTATGCTGACTACATTACCACTCATCGCCTTTGCGGTTGCTTCTCCGATGGCTGCTGGGCTTGCAAAAAAATGTGGCCTTGAGCTGTCGTTGTTTATTGCCCTGCTCTTGATAGGCGCAGGCGTGATGTCACGCATCGTAGATTCTGCCAATATTTTGTTTATAGGCACTGCAGTCATTGGGGTCGGTATTGCAATTGGTAATGTTTTGTTGCCAAGCCTGATTAAACGTGACTTTCCGCATAAAGTTGCAGTGATGACATCAAGCTACGTGTTGGCAATGGGCATATTTGGGGGCAGCTACTCAACACTTATCATTCCACTTGCAGAGTATAAAGAACTAGGCTGGCAGATAGCACTGGCAAGTTACGCGCTGTTAGTTTTACTTGCTGTGCTAGCTTGGTTACCGCAACTTAGACAGCACACCATGCCCAAAGAAACATCAATATCGAACGCGACACAAAATAGAGTCTGGCATTCGTCATTGGCATGGCAAATAACGCTTTTACTCGGCTTTAACTCGTTTTTCACTTATATCATGCTTGGCTGGTTACCGAGTATTTTGGTTGAAGGTGGCCATAGTGCGCAACATGCAGGCGCACTACAAGGGGCTTTCCAAGCCGCTTCTGCGCTGCCAGGTGTTGTACTTATTCCGTTACTTGCAAAGTTAAAAGATCAACGCGTCCTTACGCTAAGCCTTGCCCTATTAGGCGCACTTTGCTCATTCGGGTTACTCACTGCACCTAGCTTTGCCTTGCTTTGGTCTATTACTTTAGGCTTTTGTTCAGGTGCCTGTTTTATTTTGGGTTTATCGTTTGTCAGCTTGCGTACACATAATGCACTACAAGCAGCGGCACTCTCTGGGATGGCACAATGTATCGGTTATTTATTAGCAGCAACAGGGCCTATTGTTGCAGGCGCATTACATAGCTACTTTAATAGTTGGGCCGGCGCACTTTGGCTGTGTATTGCATCAAGCCTGCTGTGTGCTTTGTTTGGTTACTTAAGTGGCCGAAATATCACTATCGGCCAACAGTAAAAATGAAACCGCAGCTATTTAGGTGTGGTTTTAAAGGCGCTTATATTACTAAGGTTATCTAGCCAAGGCTTGTGTGAGCGATACCAAATATGGGCTTTTGGAATAAGCTCATCAGCTTGCTCTACTGCACCGAGTCGTAAGCCATAAACACGTTCGCCTTCGCCCACTGAAGTAGCGTACAAGGCCGTACCACAGTTAGCACAAAACCCTTGTGCTCGCTGATTGCCACTTTCAGCAATTTTTATATATTCTTTTGGTGCAGCTGCGGTGAAAGTCACCGCATCAGGTTTAGAGACAACCACAGTACGAAAAGGCGCACCCGAGATAATTTGACAGTCAGTGCAGTGACAGTTTATCACTTTATTTTCATCAACTTCAGCACGGTATGTAACTTCACCGCAATGACAACGACCGGTTATGTGCATATTAAACTCCCTCTTTATTTACTGGATATCGATTAGCCAGCTTGATGCTATTTAAATCATTAAAACGCACTCCGTACTGTTTCATAACAGGACGTATTTTTTTACTAATTAACTGGCGAATATAAAAGGGTTGATTGGGCACAAAATGATGAATAGTGTGAGTGCGCCCAAAGTCAAAGCAAAACAATTGAAATGGTAAAAACCAACGGCTACTTATAACATGTGTTTGCTCAAGTACATTATTAACTCCACCATAGTAATGCATAGAAGAGGTAACAAGGTTAAGTGATATTGAGCGAATGATATTTGGCAATATAAGAACAACCATGAGAAATTCAGCACCAGCAAGCAAGTGAGCGCCCCATGTTGGTAAGGCAAAAGGGCTAAAAAACTGCACACCATAATAACCAACCAAACCATATAAAATAGCAAAGTATGCTGTCGCGATCGGAAACCCAGCATTAAATACTCGAAAAAACTTAAAGCCTCTAATTTCTTTACTAAAGCGTTGACTATTAATTAGCAAACCAAGTAGCCCGTCACTGATCACAACCGCTCTTAAAAAGGGGTTTTTGATACCATTGCCAACAAGACGCTCTTCTAAATCTTGCTCGGTTCCTGAAACTTTGTGATGGTGTAAGTGAATTTTACGCCGATACCAAGGATTTACTGTATTTGGGCGCATTAGCCACACTGTTAACATCATAAAATTATGTATAAGCGGCTGTTTGCTAAAGTATTGCTTGTGAATGAGATCGTGCTCAAGTTCATGGGATATTGAGGTGATAAAAGCGGCTAAAATAATGCATAACCAAGCGGGGATGAATGCGTAATAATAAAGTAGCGCAACACCAACTAGAGCAGATAATGATAAAAATAAAATACCTAGCGCAATGCCATTTTGCTTTTGCAACACTGGATACCGTGCTCTAAGTTGCTGCTCTTCAACTTTTATAGCAGCAACAATCGCTTGAATATTTTGCTTTGCGGTTAATTTTGACATACATCAATGTGCTCTTTTCGTAATGGCAAAATCATACCGCGAATCATCAATGCTCTCTAGCTAATTGTGTTAAAAATGCTTGTATTTCATCGCCTGGAAGAGGCTTTGAAAAATAATAACCTTGAATAAAGTCACACCCTGCCTCTTTCAAAACTGCCAACTGTTGTTGCAATTCAACACCTTCAGCAACCACTTTAATACCAAGTACTTGGCTCATTTGTATTATCGACTTAACCAATGCTTCATCACCTGAGTTAGTATGTATTTCGTCAATGAATGATTTATCAAGCTTTAACACATCAACAGGAAAACGACGTAAATAACTCAACGACGAGTAACCAGTCCCAAAGTCATCCAAAGAGATTAAACAGCCAGCAGATTTAAGCTGAGTTAATACTTCAAGGTGGTTTGTGTTTTCTGGAGCAAGCACGCTTTCAGTTAATTCAAAAGAAATTTGTGACGGATTGACGTTCTGTTCAGTAATGATCTCAAGCCATGCGTTACGGTGCGGATTAAACTCAGTAAACTCAAACAACGAGCGATTTACGTTGAATACAAATTGATTATAGCCTTGTGCTTCTAGGTATTTTATTTGTTGGCACGTTTTTCGAAGAACAAGCTCACCTAACTCAATGATCACACGAGACTCTTCAGCTAATGGGATAAACACGGCGGGTGATACCCACTGCCCATGATTGCTCCAGCGAACTAGACTTTCAAACTTTGCAACCGTGTTGCTTTGAACATCGATAATAGGTTGAAAGTGGACTTCTAACTCATCATTCTTAACAGCTTGAGTTAATTGCTCCACCAGTAAGTTGTGCTTTTTTACTTTATCATCCATTTCCTTGCAAAAGTGCAAGAACGGCGCACCAACTTGCTTGGCGTTTAACGTGGCCAACTCTGCCTGCCTCACTAACCGGCGAGCGATTTTTTCAACTCTGTCTTGTGATGATATTGATTTTGCTTGCTGATACGTACTCACTCCCAGCGTCACCGAAACTTGTTGGCTAATCCCACCGATTAAAAAAGGCTCCACTAACAAGGCTGAAACCTGCTTGCATACAAGCTCTAACTCACTTACTTGCTGATAAGTTTGCAGTACGGCAAAACTATCACCATCAATACGTGAAAAAGCACATTCTTTAAAGCTGCTTTCCAATCGCTCGGCTAGCTGGCACAACACCTTATCACCAAAGCTCAAGCCATAAACCGTATTAATATCTTGAAACTTATCTACATCAAAATAAATAACCGCTAAATTAGTACTCTCTTCATCTTGATAAGACAGCGAAAAAACTAACTCGGATATACGCTCTTTGAAATAGAAGCGATTTGTTAGGCCGGTTAATTGATCATGGTTAGCATGAAAATAGATTTTTTGTTCTGCTTCTTTCTTCTCGGTAATGTCGAGAATAAATGCGACATAACAAATTTCACCATTCGTTTGCATTTGAGTGATTGATAAAAACTGAGTGTAAAGAGTGCCCTGCTTCGTTTTGTTTGTTATCTCCCCTGACCACTTACCTTTTTTATCTATTTGATGCCACATAGCGCGATAAAAATGCTGATCATGTTGGTTAGAGCTTAATATTTTCGGGTTTTGCCCTAGTACTTCGTCAGGGGGATACCCTGTCATTTTTGTAAAGGCAGTATTTACGTAAGTGATCTCGACATTTTTATTGCAAATAAAGATTGCTTCATGGCTTTGTTCTATAAGTTGATTTGCAAAATCTAACTTAGCAATAAAGCGATCTTTATCTATTTCACGTTGAATTAAACCTGTGAATAAAGAGAAAAAGGACTCAACCTGAAGCGCATCACCTATCTCATGCTGAAAAAGAGCCACTAAAATCGTGTCGGTTTTACCTGATAGACTTTGTAATGGCACACCAACATAGGCTTCAATTCCCATGTCTACGAGTAGGCGATCATCTGGAAACAATGCTTGCACACCTGAGCTGTAGCTTGAAATGCCGCCACACATAACATCATTACATGGAGTACAGCGAATATCATAGCTAATGTTATCCACTATTTCGTCATACGCAGCCAGTGCAATTGTTGATGCATGCATTGTTGATTCATCAACTTGGGCTAAAAAAACATGAGATGCACCAAGTACTTCCGACAGTGACAGGCATATTGCATTATAAAAGTTCTCACTTTTAAGGTTAGATATACTTTCTACGATACGTTTTAAATCGTATGCTCCCACGCTTTGCCACCCTATCGACTTTGTGCACTAAGTGATTGACTTCACTTAAACTTCAGGCTGCAAATTGTAATATAAGATGAGTATAAACACCATGCTACCCTAGTCTAAAACGATTACTTTGCATACAAATAAGCACACTTATTTTAAGGTTATTTAAATACCAAGCACCGTTTACATTTATTCGTTTATAAATAGAACAAAAGGAGCTCAAATAATTAGCTGGTAGGCTCTGAAGCTATCGAAAGGCACAAATAGGCTTGCACTGTAGTTTCTTACTAGCATAAAAAAACCCTAACCAGTTGGCTAGGGTTCAAAAGTGGTACCAGTAGGCGGACTTTTACTTGCTTTAGTGCCTCGCCCCGCGTGGCGCTCAAGTCCGCAAACTACTCTTTCAGGCATAAAAAACCCTAACCAATTGGCTAGGGTTCAAAAGTGGTACCAGTAGGCGGACTTTTACTTGCTTTAGTGCCTCGCCCCGCGTGGCGCTCAAGTCCGTAATACTTTTGTAAAGGCATAAAAAAACCCCAGCAAAACTGCTGAGGTCATAAAAGTGGTACCAGTAGGCGGACTTGAACCGCCACGCCCGAAGGCAACGGATTTTGAATTTGTGTAACAGCATAGATAAAAATTTAAATCATTGATATTTATATATTTACCTTTTTGTAACTGTGACAAAATGTTGTCACAATGGCAAAAAATCGTCACAGTTTTTACTATAACTCACTTAAAATTTGTAGTCATTCAATAGGTATTGATAGCTCTTTTTACTCGTCCTTAACTACCATAAAGTCCCCTAAATTTTAGTTCTTAGAGTCTTTGAAGCATTCTGAACAAGTCAGTAAAATTTAATCAGTAGCACCCTTTTAAAAGTTAATGGGCAACAACATCACTTAATTACAAAACCCAACAATGGAACGAAAAAACCATGCGCTCAAAATTATATTGAAAATGTTTTTTAAGTGAACAGCACCACACTAACTTTGCTTTGAGTTCATGAGGAACTTTGACAACTTTTGATAAGACTCATCAGACTTTTCTGTAAACTGTTCCACTTTTTCCATTTGCTCAACTATTAACTCATTGTTCATTTCAGACAGAACTTTAAAAATATTCGAAATGACTTTTTGCTTAGGTTGGGCATCCGTATCTTTTAACCCAATAATTCTTCCAAATTGACGCGCACCCGAAACTGATTTAAATACAGTCGCATCCTGTACATATTTATAAAGCTCTGTCAAAAGCTTATACTTTTCAGGCTGTTTATTTTTTAGCTCATTTAAAAGTTCAGGAGTTGTTTCTCGGCTTTTCTTTTTAACTGAAAAATCTTTCTGAAGAATAGTCTCTAAACTATTACCTTCGATTAGTTCGCCCCTTATAAAGTCTATAGCATTAAAAAATTCCTTATCAGTTAAATCCTCTCGTATAAGTAACATTTTTAATACTGCTTGACGTTCTTTCTTATTCATAACCAATTGCCTCTAAAAACTCATTTGCAACATCAGAAAACTCGGATACAACATAGTCACGAGCATAGTTTGTTTGGAAAATAGGCTTACCATCTCGAGAGCCTGCAGGATAAGAGTCAGAGTGGTGTGCGGCACTCTCAAAAACTTCCCAGCCAAAATTTCTCGCCAACTCTCTAACATTCCGCATAGATTGTTGTTGCTCTGGAGGTGTACCTGATCTTCGTAAACCGTTAAAAATAATCCCCCCCATATCAAGTTTTTGATCATGATGTAACAATTTAAACTCTTCAATAGACCGAGCTAGCAAAGGTAAACCAATAGTTGCTAAATATTCAGGTTTCACGGGAACAAACACATAACGGCTGGAACGGTATGCTGCTGCTGTCAGAATAGATTCCGTGGGTGCACAATCGATCAGAATTAAATCATATTTATGCGCTACTTTTGACAAGAAGCGAGGAAGCAAGTGAGACTTATCTGTTGGGTTTTTAAGTGTCCATGCTAACTCGAGCCTCGATGGTATAAGATCGATTAAACTCCCATCATTCCAACGCTTTAAGTTGTAGATAACTTCCTCAGGTTCTAATTCACGTGGAGCGCCGACAAGACGTGAAGGAGCGGAAAATTGCTCGAAGATATCTACCACAGTACGATTTTCATTTTCTAAATATTCGATATATCCCTCAGCCCCCATAAAGTATTGGCTCAAATTAGACTGAGGGTCTAGGTCGATAGCAAGAACTTTCAGGTTTTTCATCCAAGCACAATGCCATGCTAGATTAAAAGTTAAGGTAGTCTTGCCTACCCCACCTTTCATGTTAATCATAGATACAACTTTAGTCATTTATGTCACCTTAGTCTCTAATATAATTTTATTTCAACATAACAACGATAAGTTCTCTGCTATGATCAGCCGAAGACACCTAACGTCCTGTTAGATGATGCAACGTAATACAAAATCCGCCGCATGCCACCTTAAACATTAAAAAAACAATGCACAGTGTAAATACCACGCGTTGCGAATCTATCTTAAAGCGTATGTTAAACATGTTTTCGTGAAAAGTGTTCAACAACCTTCATTCCTACAACTGTATTTTTGTGGTCAAAGAACCCTAGATATTTCTTAAGGTCTGATGTACCACTCCTACTAAGTATTAGTTTATTAACCATAGAGCGAATGCCAAACTGGTTTACCAGTGTGTTTAGTGGCTGTCCTTTTACAGCAACCTTAAGTACACCAATACCTGCTGTGAATGTTGGAGCGTTCGAGTCTAAAGAACCAATTGTCGAATCAACGTATAATGAAATAGATTGAAGGATTTTGGAAAACTTATTCATGTCTTTGTAGCTACCATCGCTTAATGCTTGCTGATAGCAATTTAACCAATCTCTTAGCTCTTGGTATTCACCTCTTAATTGAAGAGCTACCTTAATCATATCACTCGCAGAATTCGACTCTTGTATGACTCTGATAGGTAATGGAAGCATATTTACATTTAATGCATACATCTCACTACTTGCATTATGTAATAAAGCTATAGATGCTCTTTTCTCTGAGACTAGTCGGTTTAATCTTAGCACTGCATCTTCATTTGAAACCATTATGCCAGCATCAGTAAAAAGGCGCTTCCTCACTGGATGCGGGGTATATCCTTTTTCATAGACAAAACCTCTAGCCAGCATCCCAGCACCACCCCATAAAGTTTGGGATAAGTAACCATGTGGAGCATATCTATTTTGAAGAAAACCTAAACGATTTTCTTCATGATCTTTTCTTAAATCTGATGTCAGACTCAAACGTTCAATAAATTCTTCCCGTGGTCCTTGTAATTTTTTATAATCTACCAGAAAAGGATAAGGTCGGATGACGCCTTGAGTTACAGCTTCTTTAAATGGATTACCTTCATGATTCCAAGCATGAATAAATTTTTCTTCAACTAAAATCTGATCACGCAAAATTATATCAGTAACCAAATCAAAAAGTGCTTCCGTATTAATAATGGCACTCAAGCTATCCTCATAAGAATAACTGTCATTATCTTTATTAATTACTACATAATGCGATTTACTTTCGTCAATGCCATAGCTTAATAATTCACCAACATTTTGCAATGACCAATTATCAGAAATTACACTTTGACTCATTTATGATCCTTTAAAACTGAACTAGATAAAATCGTTTAACAAGACTGAAGCTAGCCTGTTTAAAGCTTTCTTAGCACACAGTAGCTCTTTATTCTAATTTTTATAACTACTAGAATCCCTAACTAGTTGCTAATTGTAATGAAATTAAATTAAACGGTAGCTTGAAAAGAGTGAATAGACCTTTTTAATAAACATGAAAGCAACATAAACTAACGCCCCAAAAACAAGGTAACAAGTAACCTTTCATTGCTAATAGCAGAGCATCAGAGTAATTGCATTAACGTATCTCGGGGCAATTTTGAGTTAGAGATATAGCATTGCTCTAAATCAAAAACAGCCCGTCGACACCATAGTAACTTATTAGTCTTAATTAAATTGTTTTAAACGTGTTTATCAATCCATTCCCAAATGTTCTTAGGAAGCCAACCCGCGTAGCCTCTAGTGACTTTAATAACTAGCAAATCGTCATTATTATCAAGATGCTTTCGAAGCCTATCCGATAGCTGATCTGCAGTCTCTGAACTCGAAATAAGCCATGTAGAGTCTAGAGGGTGACACCAACCTGACGACGCTTTTATCTCTTCGTAAAGCGCATTGTAATTTTGACCCGCTCTATTTAAATCATAAGAAACGCAATAAACTGCCATTAAAACTCTCCCTCAAGTAAAACTATGCAAGCACAATTACCCACACAAAAGATGTGGAGATAATTTCATCAATTTCAAGAGGTGAAATATAAAAATATAATTAAAAAACTTAAAGCTTGGTCTTAAATCACAAAAATGCGGCTTAAACACACTAAGATATCTAATTGTCGCAATATTAGGAATTAGATATAACAATGCTTATTAAAACTATATTATTTAGTTTTCTATGTACCTAGCGCTTTAAATAAAAAATCCTTAAAAACATTATTCCTCAGCTAAAATATAAATAAACTTTATCAAGGGTAAGCTTTTTATGATTAAAACATGACTAAATAATAGCTGCATATAAAACAGAACTTACTGGAACAGTAACCTGATTTGAACACAAAAAAAGCCCACTGATGTGGGCTTTGGTAAGGACACTAACTAACGAGAATTTGATTACCAACTTTTTGTAATTGCTGAGAAGAGTTTTGCTCAAATCTAAACTGACAGTCACCGACTGAAAAATGGGTAACTGTCAGATCTAGTGCAAACTATTTCTTATTTGAAGTGTTTCTTATTTGAAGTGTATTTTCTTTTCAAAATTTCTTTGTTCAGATAATAAACCGCAGCGAATAAGATGATTGTTGCAACACCTACCCAAAATGGTATCCACCACACTCCTTCACTAACCTAAAAATCTGTATTATCACTGATACCTGCATCATCAAATCCCCAGTCCGTCGCACCATGGTCGTCATCAAACGTTATGATCCCGCCTTCATCCGATAACATGAAGCTATGGTCTGAGTGGACTACATGACACTCATCGGTACTCGATATTGAATCTGACAAAGCTAAGTTGTCATTAATATCTATTAACGATACAGGCTCTATGAGGGGCTCTGAAATATCACTTTCATCTGAAAGCACGCAAGCAGTTGCTGCAGCCATATCTATCTGCGCTGAGAGGGTCAAAGGATTGGTCAGTATGTCATCACATACATCTGTTTGGGTTATTTGTGTGTCTATATCTTCTTCTATAAATGGCTCTACAGAACAATGGCCGAATAGTTTTAAACTTAGTAACTCTGTCATAATTGCACCTTAAATTTCGTTTTGGCGCTATTTGACTTTAAGAATTTAAAACTCATTTGCAAACATATTTTTATAAAAACTTTTATGGACTAAAAAGTTTTCAAAGATAAAAAGTGTTGACTGCTTTTATCTATGGCTTTGCTTCTCGTGCAGCGCTAAACACCAGCCTGTTTACGGTTTAATCACAGCTAATGCTGTGCAGGCAAACCATCTTATCTATCTCATAATTCGTTATCCTTGGCTCTTTGTAGAGCTTGTTTATCAATAAAAGCAAAGATACTCGTCCCGCTACAATTCGAGATTCTGTATCTGTTTTTTGTCAACGAGATAATCGTACACGCATTACCAAAGATTAATAAAAGTAGATTATGCAGAAAGTGTTCTGCTGTTAATTACAAAGCGAAGCGTCATCTCGCATCAAAGCAACCGCTTTGACTGCAACAAAAAGCAGTTGTGAAACAACTCAATAAATCGCGTAGTAAGAATAATTGCGAAGCCAATTTTCGAGCGCAGCAGCGCATGTCCGACTGTGGCGGACTAACCCCGCTTTTGTTTTTGTGGAGCAAAAATTTACTGTGAAATAGCGAAGCAATGAAACGGTAAACCTAAAAGTGAGGACACGAACGACTGCCAGCTTTACAAGCAACAAGATTTATCAATGCGCAGCCTGGCATGGCAAAAGGGGGGTTAGTGCGGCGCAAGCCGGACATGCGCTAAGCGTCAACCCTAGAAGCGAACGCTTCGTAGAGCCAGCTCGTTGACGAATGTCAACATGAGAGCTGGCGTGGGTTGTAAGCGTTTAATCGCAAAGTAAAACTTTGTGATTAATGAAGTGAAACTTCATATTTAGTTTATCAATAAGTAGTTTAATTAGGTTTAGTGAAGTGAATGCTTCTCCTAATGAAAAACCGATAATTCATCGCTAAGTTAGCAAAATTCGTATCACTCAAACCTTCATATCTCCAAGTAAACAAATCACGATGGAGATAAAAATGACGATAGATAAAGATACTTCTGGTATTACCAACAGTAATGTATACCTGCCCTACTTTGACATCGATATGCATTACAAAAAATATAAAAACCGACGACAACAAGGCCAGGCAAAACTAGAGTGGACAATAAAACATGCAATGCGGTTTGGATTTGTATCAGCGATTGTGTGTGCAGAAGTATGGCAAACAAGTAGAGCAAAGACGTTAGAGTTTTTAAACAAACTCGTCGGTATGGGATTACTTCAAGCAGCTAAAACAATTCGTGCGGCAGATGGGCGCATCTATGTATTATCATACGCAGGCGCACAATATGCACGTGAGTTATCACAAATCGATTTCCCTTTTCGCTCAACATCAGAGCCAATACACCAATTGAATCAAAACTCAATTATGCATGACAGCATTTTAAGCTTAGTTCTTGCGCTTGGTATTCAAAATAGTAATACAGACGGTACACCTAATCCGCTATGGAAAGCCTATTTGACTGAGTTGGAGTTTAAACGTCTGTTCCCATCAAATGATGTAAAAAACGTTGATGCGCTAGTATTGCTAAACAATAACGAAGTCGCTGCAATTGAAATAGAGCACTCATTCAAGCGAAAACAACAGCATGAACAAAGTATTTTAAAATTTAAAAGCGCACTCTTTGGTGAGCAGAAATTATATGACAAAGTCTTTCTCATCGTAGCATCAACAAAAATTCAGCAAGACACCCAACGCTTCTATAAGCAACTACTCAATGAAATGCCAACACGGTATGACAAGAAAACAAAGTTGCCACTGCTGACGGAGGCAGAAGCTGAGATACTTAAAGAACAAATAATAATTAGAACAAAGTTTATTAACTTGATTGATGAAAAGTTTTATTGAAACTCAATAAGACGTTATTTTGAATCATATGGATGCGCTTATTTTAAGTGATTAAATTTTCAAATAAAACATAAAGCAATCAGCTTTTACACACTTACCTTGATGTAGTGCAACAAATGATATTTTATCTAACTCGTCTCAGTCTGAGAGTGAGTTAACGAAACTGCTTTAAAGATTTGTTTTGAGAAGATAAACGGACAGTGAAAAAGTTAAACTAATTATAGCCTTATCGAGTAATAACTCAACTTAGTACGATAATATTATCAATTGTTATTTTGGTGCAAAATAACAACTTAACTACTAGCAAACTTAATTATTTATTTACAAAAGTAATTATCGATGAAATTATAGGCGTTTGTGATATACGCCGCTTTGATGTGCTAAAAACCACTAAAATGGTGTTCGATAAGCTGTAAAGCCTTAGGAAAGATATGGAAGATAAAAACTACTCCTCTGATTCACCCATACACGAGAAAGAACAGGATAGATTTTCTCGTTGGAGCTTTTCCGAGAGGGTTGCTCAAGTTATATCAAAGCGAAGTGACCCAAGCAGTATAGTTATTGGACTCTATGGGATATGGGGTGACGGTAAAACATCCGTGCTCAATTTTATTGAAAAATCACTGGATTCTGATGAAAACGTAATATGTATTAAGTTTAACCCTTGGCGCTTTGGTGCAGAGGAAGAACTGCTAACAGGGTTCTTTTTTGATATAGCTGAAGCTCTAGATGCACAATTAATAAAAACTGGAGATAAACTTAAGGATTTTGTTAAAAAAGCGGCTCCTGGTGCTGGTGCACTTATGGGGGCGAAGGGGGCTGGAGATGCTTTTGGTGCTTTCATCTCAGGGCCTGATATAAATGAGCTTAAGAAAAGAATAGAAAATGAGTTAGAAACAGCTCAGAGGCGAGTTCTTATATTAATCGACGATGTAGATAGGCTAGAAAAAACAGAAATTCATGCACTGTTTAGACTTGTTAAGCTAACTGCTGATTTTAAATATACATCATATATCTTAGCATTTGATAAAGATGTTGTCGCTGCATCCTTGCAGGATCGCTACTCTAGTACTGCTGAGAATGCTGGAGAGGCATTTCTAGAAAAAATTATCCAGGTTCCTTTGCATTTGCCTGCCGTTGAAAAGCATGTCCTTCGAGAATTTTGTTTTCAAGGAGTAGATGAAGCAATAAATATTGCGGGGGTCACACTCTCAAAGCAGCAAGTTCAAGAGTTTGTTCGTGACTTTAGCTCTGCATTCGATGATTGCTTAACCACACCAAGAAAAGCCAAGCTATATGGGAATACATTAATGTTCTCTTTGCCTATCTTGCAAGGAGAAGTAAACCCTGTTGATTTGATGCTTTTAGAAGGTATTAGGGTCTTTTGCCCTTCACTGTATGAGGTGCTAAGGGTAAATAAATCTCTATTTACAGGTGCTTTACGAGATAACTATTACTCGAATAATGATAATGCAAAAGATCATATAAAAAACCTTGTAAATGATGCCCTTGATGTCGGCAATAACATCAATAAAGCAGGTTTTATTGAGTTGCTAAAAAACATGTTTCCTAAACTTCAATCCGTCTACGGAAACATGAATTATGGATCAGATTGGTATGAGAAATGGAATAATGGTCAAAGAATTTGCTCTGAAAATTATTACTCAAGATATTTTACTTATGCTATTCCAAGAGGTGATATATCAGATCAAACAATCCAAGCCTTGTCTTACGAAAGTGAGAACTGGGGTTTGGAACTAGATAGAGAAAGCAACCCTCTGAATGAAATTCTAACACCAACTTCATCGGAAACATTAATTAAAAAATTGAGACAAAAATCAGGTGAAATTAGCGCTGCTGCCTCAATTGCACTTGCTGTAGCGATAACACAAAAGAGTGATGAGATTTCAAACCCAGAGGTTTTGTATAGTTGGACGACTCCTTTTTCCCAAGCAGCTATGCTGGTTAGCGAGCTGATCCAAAATGTTCCAAAACCAAATCGAGATTACTTGGCAAAAAAATGCATCGATGTTGCACCTGAACTTGAGTTCAAGCTTGAAATATTTAGATGGTTAAAGCGAGAGGATGAAAACAAACCTGAAAAAGAAGCGTTTTCTGAAGTAAGCATAAATGAAATTGGGAAACATTTGGGAAAAGTAATAGCTGATAAGCTTAAAGACCAAGAAGACATTACACTATTAGCGCCTACATCGGTACCAACAATATTTTATACATTGAATAAGTTTGTTGAGAAAGGTTACGTTAATGATTACGTGGATGAATTGATTTTAAAGGACCCAGAATCTCTAATTAGAATAATCGATTCGTATGTACCAACAGCTTGGGGAATGGAGTCCGGTGTTTCTCACAAGTCGAATTTTGAAAGGGAGCAATATAACAGCTTAGTTGGTGGGCTAGACGCCTCAAAAGTTTTAAGTGCAATCGAAACAAACTTCCCCCAAGCAATGAGAGTCTCTGATGACTTCCCCAGATTATACGATGATTCAGAAAAAGGTCTTCTATTCTTGAAGCAATTTGTATGGTTGCATCAATTCGTTCTACGTGAATCAGAAGATACTGAGAATTAGAGTGACGAGAAGGCCTAATAAGGCGCTGCTACGGAAAACTTACTCGCTGATACTCCTAAATTTCCGCAGAGCGCGACGTTATAAATACTAAAGGAGTTCAGGTGATAAAAGAAACTCGATTAACCAATATATTATTCATGTTGATATTATGCTTATGTATGTTTTTTATAGGTCTTCATATTGGCGGCTTAGATGTATTGCAATTATCAGCTAAGGATTTTTTGACACCCTCTGTGGGATTATCCGCAGCTATACTCGCAGCTGTTATGGCAAATAGAACCATTAAAAATAATAGGCGCAGTGAAGTATTGAAAAACACCTTAGATGCTTTGAATAGTGATTTACTCAAAGGTCAAAACCGTACTGATCTTGAAAAAGCTTGCTCAATACTCAATAAGAAAATTCAGAGTGAAAGTAGTTTCAAAGCTCTTGCTCGCTTGCGCCCAGCAGCCAGTAGGTTTGTAGAGGAGTTTCGCGAAAATAATGAAACTGATTATCAACGAATCATCGACTGTTTAAATTACATTGATCGTTTATGCTTAGGCATGGATACTGGTATATATGATAAAAAAATGATTAATCAGTTTCTTGGTGAGTCAGTATTTAGTACTTGGTGGGCAAGTATGATACTAATTCGTGAACGTGAAATGAGATACCTAGATGATACAGAGTCGGACAACAAACTAACCCCGCATTTTGGTTCCCCTTATAGGAATTTACATGCATGGGTCGATAAGGTTGCTAAAGAACAAAACTTGAATGGTTTAGATTATGCGTTAGTTCGCCTTGAAACAGGCTATAAGAGTAGACCGGAATTTAGAGAGTTAGAAAAGTCACTATCGTAGTTATAACAACCTGTTGAGAAATAATTCTAAACACGTGGTAGCTTCGTTATTGCGTCTCTCATACCTTTACAGGACTTTAAGTTCTTATACTTACATGTAACCAAGGAGTAATTCGTGTCAAATATTTCCCAAGTAAGAGGAGCCTTATTAGAAGAGGCAATTCTTTACTTATTAGAGAAAGTTGGATATGAAATTCTAACTGACTCTAGAGCATATAATAGCCAAGAGTTACGTGGTGGACATTCCGGCTTGGAAGTTAGAGGAAGAGGCTCTTGGCATCAAATTGACGCTTTAGCGTTATTTCCTGCATCTCCAGCTTTTATGTACCCACTTAGATTGATGGTAGAAGCAAAATGCTATCGAGAAAACAGACCTGTTGGTATTGACGTAGCACGTAATTCTGTCGGTGTACTCAAAGATATTTCGGAGAATTACTTCACTGTTCAACGAAGAGCTGGGCAGCATCTTCAAGTACCAAGTTTTAATTATCACTCTGCAATATTTTCTACATCTGGTTATACAGCGGGAGCTGTTGAATATGCTTTAGCTCATCAAATATTTTTGATCCAATACAATAATATTTCGGTAATACGCCCCCTTATCAGAGCTATAATGCAGTTTGGCCCTGAGTGCTTAACAAGCTTAGGAAAACGGTCTGTCAAAGAAGTCAGAAGAAGATATAGAAATGCAATTAGAGATAGCTACTATGAAATGGACATAAGCAGCTATCTAACCGAAGCAGGTGTTGAATTAATAAATGGTTCTTTAGTTGAAACTCTACAGCAGATTCAAGGCTCTTACTTCGGTATGCTTCAGGGACGCTGGCCTTTACATTTTCTGACCCACCAACAGCTCCCGCCACATGCATTTGAAACAGACGTAGTGCAATGCAAAGTAGTTGGATATCAAACTGGAAACTGGAAGTTTACACCACTGTATTTTCAACCAGGTGAGCCTGGTTGGTTCGAGTTAGAGTTTGATCTCCCTGAGCAAATAGCTTCCCTTGTTGCAAGGCAGTGGGATAGTCGAGAAGCAGTTGCAAACATAAAGAAACAACATTTTTCCTTTATTCAGCTTTCCGGAATTATTGGTGGAATACGAAGGAGCGTGAAGTTAGAGCTTAACAATAAATGGATTGAAGATTACATTCACAGCCTTCAACTACGAACCTAACATGTAAATCAAGGTGGAGACTACGGCTCAATTGATTTAGATGTTAGGCCGTAGAAATTTTTATGCGAAATCCCCCAATATAGCCGATGTTCTAAAACGTTTGTGTATAGAGATGGGTTACAAATACAACTTAAATTCAACATTAGAGTGTAATTGTGCTCCTTTTTGATTTGTTCTCATAAAATATATTTGCTAGTTGGTAATGTAAATTAAATTAGGCATTACTCCAAACGAGTGCTTTGATCGATATTTCCATATTGTTTTCATAAACACTCAAGGTTTATTGTGCATGCTATATAGAATATTATTTACTTGTAGTTAAACGGCCACGGTGCAAACTTCATCATTCATCAGCAGCACTTCATAGTCCTCAGGTCTTTCAGGGAAATCAGATCTAAGCGCCCTCATGTATGATACTTCAACACCAGCAGTATCATTGATCTTCTGAGTAGATGGCAGATTAAGTTTTGTTAAACCATATTCAGGTGCTGGCTTAGAGTTGTAAGATACTAAGAAAGCTATCGGATAGTATTTTAGAATATCTCCTGCAACTCTAAAGCTAGGGTTGATAATATTCATAGATCCAATAGAGCGAAGCATTTTTATAGGTTTGTATGGATAAAGCCAATAATAAATATCGAAACCCTCAGGTAGTGGCGCGGCTTCATTAAGTACAAACTCGGATAACATAGAGTAACGGTTACTAAGTGGCTTATCAGAATTTGTTTCTTCTACGCTATTAGCCGCCAACAAATGACCAACGACGGCTTTAGCTAGCTTTAAGGTTCTATATGGTCGGTAGGTAATTTTATTAAATACGTGCCCAAAAGTTAGGTGATTAAGATGCTTAGCAATATCGTTGCTGAAATTAATTAGCTCTCTGTCATATTTGCTTCCAAGAAGGCTATTACATTTGGCGCAAACAGTTCTAAAATGTATTCCGCCTTGCGAACGGTTTCCTTTGGGTTTATCCGGTGCATCTAAGTACTCAGTAACTCTAACTATTACTTTATCTTCAATGTTACCGCAGCCTTGAGGTACTACATGTTCTCTGGTCAGTTTTCCGTATTCACGACAAATTGTACAGTAGCCATGTGTTTTGCCCCGAGTCATAACTTTTTTTTGTAATCGCTGTGAAAACTTTCCCATAATTCTCTCCTTATAGAATTTACTGCTCGGAGTTTAATATAAACTAGCTTTAAATACCGTAATTTAAACCGCACTTAATAAAGCATATAAGGTTGATTCTAACGCTTTAGATTTTCATTTATTGATCAGTGTTTACGGTAGTGTGTTTTATTTATCTAATAGCATTGTAACCACCACACATTACATAAAGCTGCCCTTTTAATAAATATGTTTCTGTACAACAATGAGTTGTTAAGGGGAATCCTTTCTGTTGATAAAAGGGCATTAAAACTAATCTTGAATATTAATAAAGCGCCCACTGGGCGCTGAGTATTACAAGTACTTTTCTCTTAAGCTCAATTCTACATAACCTAAAATTTCTGCAAATATGAATGCGATAATAAGTCGTGCATATCCATCGATACCCGAGAATAAGTAACTTGATGCAGCTTTGTAGATGGAAAAATAGTCCACGACCCAAAATCCAACCGCAATAACTACAGATATATAAATTACATTCACAATAACTCGAACTAAATCTAGAACGAACTTTAAGCATAATGTCTTCACACAGTTTCTCCTGTTTTATGTACTGTGCAAATACATAAGTTTGATCGATGAGAAATCTAAAGAGAAAAGCAGACACACTGTGCCTGCTTCTCTGTTTTATTGCTCTGCCATTCATCTGAGTTTGCTGCAACGCATTCGTGCAACTCACACAGCTAACTCTCCCTACAGTTAACTCTTATCGCAAACCGCTTATATATGCGAGCTGACTTCCTAAAGAAGCCAAATCTAGGTCCTCCGCCAGGGTGCGGTGGTAACGACATTTGCTAAGTGATGATTGAGCGTCCTGCTTTTTTCTGTATGTCTCACACTATTAAGTAAGAAATAAACAAGCAAAATAAGTGTGTTTATTACCAGTTTAGTAAAGTGAATTTTGGTTTACTATCTTACTAGCGCCGCTATTTTTTAATTGAGAAAGCATGCCATGAATAGTAGAAATGACATTGATATTGCTCAATGGCCGTATAGTGAAATCATGCTGTGATTGCGATGTGTTATAGTTAATTACTAGCAAAAGTAGCGAGATATATTTTTTTCTCGCTTTGAATAGGAGAAGTACTATGAACTTTCAGATTGAATACTTATCTTTTCTGGTCCCCCTATCAATTATGATTGGCGGCGCTATTTGGGTATATCTAGATAATAAAAAAGCGAATACCAACGAATAGCGTCATCGCAAGTAAGTGCATGACGCTATCTGGTAGTAATATGTTCAAGAAAAAGCGACTCTTTCGAGTCGCTTCAATTAACCATCATTTTCAATGATTGTGTTCCAATGCCACTGCGCTAATTCGAAGAACAAATCAGGCGGCAGTAAAAAGAACTGTTCAAATTCATCAGCCCAGAGCTCGCAGAAATCTTTTATTTGGTCGATGTAAGTGATAAGTATGCGATACATACCACTTCCTTCAAGATACTGACTTTCAAGGCTATGCTCTCGAGCAATTGATTTACTAACACTGACCCCGACGACTTTTCCAACATCATCACGATGGACGTATATGTATTGTGAAAAGTCTAACTCAAGCCTGTCTTCGTTAGTGACACTTGCAAGCCAAAGGCTCGTCGATGCGTCTTGAAAAGGTGACTTAGATTCTCTTGTGTACTTTCTGACAATTTGAAGTTTTGTTTGGCTCATGTTTATCTCCTATATGTACTTAAAGATAAACATGTTCACTGCAAGCGAATTAATACGAGTTATCGAAGTCAAACTCTAACTGACGTTCATCAACAAACCCTTCACTATCACCAACATCATTACTCATTAATAAGTTTGTGTTGCTACAAAGCAGTAATAATAGTGACTTTAGAAGAGATAACTGTTCATAGCTAAAACTAATTTTGTAGCTACTCGAAAAGCAGTGAAATAACAGTTTCTCTATATCAAAATTATCTTTTGTAAAGTTTAAATCATAAATAGCGTCATACTCTTGATAAAGGCACTGACTAACATTCTCTAAAAAATCGGCCGCTACAGCTGCATTGAACTTCTCATTTTCCATTGTGTTTGCTCCGTGTGATTTGAATTACAAATAAAAAGCGGCAGACAATGCAAATTTTGCATAAGTAGCTCGCATTTATTTTCGAAGACAAACTTTTTGGAGATGAATATGACTAACTCAAACGTTGTGGAACTATTTCAGAAGCGACCTGCAATAGCTAATGATGGCTACATATATTACGCAAGAAATCATGTAGCACATCGAGAGTTCTAATACTTTAATCAAATACCTTTGAATGTGCAAAAACGACCTCACTATCTGCGTAGCGAGTTATAAAGTCACTTTCATCAAAATCAAAATCATAAAAGCAAGATGTAGTTATTGGTTTTTCATTCTCGAGTAAAATTTCAAATTCGGCCTGTAGTACTTCAGAAGCGCGTACTGGCTTATCAAAGTAAACGTAACATTTCGAATTACCACCTAATGAATGAGTTTTCCCATCAATATTTATTTTATTACCCTCAATTACAATTTCATTGGGTGTAATAGCTAGATAAGAGAAATAGTAGACTGCACATAAGTAAAATACTGGAGATACAAACAGTGCGGCTTTTATCTTTATGGATTCCGTATCATGAAAGTAATATGTAGATACCAAAGATACCAATGAGAAAAGAAGTGTTATAACAAACATTGGTGTAAGCCAGTTTTTTTTAAATTTGAAATTCAATATTGATTACCATTTTAAAGCTTAAGTTGACTCAACTGCATTGAACCAATTAGAGAGAGTAATTTTAAGGTTCTCGCCTATTTCCGCAAGCATCATTTCGATAAGCATATGCACAAGCCATATTATTCATACAATCTCTTACTTACGGTGGAGTCTTAAAGAAATCGTTCATTTAATTGATAACCCTCTCAGCTCCTCCTTTTGCGGCTAAATCATCAGCAGCGTTAAGCTTTTTAATTTCCTTCAAGTTTGTTTCCTTCTTAGCAGATCGATCAATAGATAATAAATCAGCAGACAATGTAAATTTTGCATAAGTAGCTCGTATTTATTTTCGAAGACAAACTTTTTGGAGATGAATATGACTAACTCAAACGTTGTGGAACTATTTAAGAAGCGACCTGCAGTTGCTAATGATGAAGAATATATTGCTTTATATGAACAAAATGATGGCTACATATATTACGTAAGAAATTATGTAGCTCAGCAAGAGTTTATAGTCGTTAGCGACTCTTTTATGCAAGCGTTGCCTGAAGAGATGCGCCCTGCTACGAACGTGTTTTTCAGTTGTAATTTCTACTTATTGAAACAGTTCAAGCGAGATGTGCAGTCGCATATTCAACACACTGGACAATTTTTATATTTTTATCATTTGTTTGATAAATCAGTTAACGCGTTTTTTGACTCGTTATAACCTAAAGCCAGCTATGCTGGCTTTTTCATAAGACTTTACCAGTCAAATTTATAAATAATTTTTGTATCCCATTTTCAAAAATCTTAAAAAACCATTTTTTTTCTTTATCTGGCAAAATTGACTTACGTTAATTTTTAGTAAGTTAAAGATGCATACTTCACACTCAAGTAATGTTAATTCAATGGCGCATACAAATGCGCCATTGGTTAACTGTGCTTGTACATATGCATCAACAAGATGGCTAACAACTGACGAGCTTGAGACAAGGCTAGGGTTTCCTAAAGAAAGAATAATAAAGTTAGCCAAAAAAGGTGAACTGCAAGGTGATTACGATGAAGATGAAGATGAAGACACTTGGTGGTTTTTGCCAGAAGAAGCGGAAGAGTACAACAAGCGAATGCGAGAGGCTTTATCTCAGAAAAAACAGCAGAATCAAAGAGAATCCACCTCATCAAAGCAGAAGGTTACTGAAGTACCTGAAAGTGCTAAGTCCTTACACACAGAGAAAGTTGCTGAAGTATCTCAAAGTACGACGCCCGTATCCAGAGAGGTAGCTGTTGAAGTATCTCAAAGTACAAAACCTGTACCCTCAGAGAAATCATCTATTTTCCAAGATATTACAACAAAACCTAAACACACAGCTGTCGATCAAGAAAAAAGCCATATATCAAATTTCGACTCTTCAGAAATAGCAATTGCTCAGGCTGCAATAGCCAAAAAGGCTGAATCGCAAAGGCTCTATTATGTGCTAAAAGCCAAAGAGCGGATTGATGAATTTTCTATGTTGAATACACAAGAAAAAGGCAAGCTTACTCAAAAGTACCTGGAAGATTTAAAATCAGGTTTACCAAAAGGTTCAATTCCTGATTATGTCGAAATATATAAGCTAGGGGTAAAAAATAGAGGCAATAAATATTATCTTTCTTTTAGAAATAAGAGTGATGAACACAAAGCTATAGCTTCCATTTTTGACTCTGAAGGTACGAGATTAAGCCTTGAAACAGAATGCTTAGAAGAAGCCAAGGAAAAAGCAAATCAGAAAATACATGAAGCCTCTTTAAAAAGTCCAAAACCGCTAAAAGAAACAAAGGGGCGTTATTTAGGAAACGCGTTGGCACAAGCACACACTAAAACATCTTCTTCCACGGCAAGTACAGCTGACGAAAAAATCCAAAAGCTTGGGGTTTGGCACTACATTGCTGGTGACTTACCACTAGAATATTTTGATGTAAGCTTCGTAAATATGGTTATACAGGAAATGCATGAAAATGAATGGTCTGATAGTACGAAACATCAATACGGTGTCGAATTAAGAGCTGCCAGTAAAATTGCGTATGAATTAAAGTGGATATCACACCAACCAACAATCCCATCTTTTAAATCAGGGGAGCGAGAGTTTATTGATTTACCATATTCCACCTGGCAAAGATTCGTAAATCACTACGCTAAAACAATGCAAGAAAAAATGTTTCTAATGCTGTTATGGCATATGGGGATAAGATACACCTCACTGCTGGAAGCTGATGTCTCACAATTCGACTTAAACAAAAAAATCATGCACCTACCTGCCCTAAAAAATAAAGCAAGAGTGATGGTGGAAGTCCCTCTCAGTGATGAGGCTATTCAATGTATTACATCCCTTCTTAAATATCGAAAAGAAAATAGCATTTCGTCCAGCAAGCTGTTTGCAGATAAAAATGACACTTTGCCAAGGCTCAATTATCTTCGCTGGCGAGCAGCAATTAAAGCAGCTAATTTACCTGACAGTTTTGTTCCTCATCATGTGAGACACTACTTTGCGACCGATCTAAGACGAAATGGGGCAACTTTAGAAACCATCGCGAAGGCAGGAGGTTGGACATCAACAGAAAGTGTTAAGCGCTATTGTCATATCGGTGTTACTGTAACAGAACTTCAAGCTGTAAATAGTCGAATATAAATAATAAACCCTTCTGTATTTTCCTCTTTTTATCATTAAGTTAATAGCATAGGTATTCACTGGAGCATAACCTATGATCTATAAGAAAAAAGAGAGTAAGTATTGGTACACAAAGTTTGAGCTAAGTTATGGAGATAAGCGCAAGCGTATAAACATAAGCACCAGACAAACATCAAAAGCTAAGGCAGAAGCCTTTGAAGCAGGCTTAAAGCAAGAACTGTGGAGGCAAATCACTGATCCGACGCCTGAAGCACACTGCTTTTCTGAAGCTGTTGAGATTTATCTTGAATCGAGACAATCAAATCGCACAGTTAAAGAAAAAGCATCAAAGCTAGAGTGGTGGAAGGTCAAATTAGCCGATCCTAATGTTCAGAAAATAGACACTCACTTAGTGCTCTCGACTATTGCAAAAAAGCAAGAAATATCAATTGCTACTCGCAACAGATACTTGGCAGAGCTTAAGGCGTTTTTAAACTTCTGTCACCAAGAGCTTGGCTGGATAGATAGAGTACCCGTAATTAAGATACAGAAAGAGCCTAGACGTGCCTTTTTTAAACTAGATAACGCTGATGTTATAAAGCTCTTAGAATGCGCGCCCTACTACCTAAGAAGTGTCCTCATTTTCGCTTTACTCACAGGAATGAGGCGAAGCAATATTTTTTCACTACGATGGTCACAAATCGACTTCTGCAAACAGTGTATCTATATTGATGCGAAAGATCACAAATCGAAAGATCACGTCATAGTACCATTATCTCACAAAGCAATAACGATGCTTTCACAGCTAAAAGAGCAGAGAAGCTCTACTTATGTATTTGTAAATACTAACAATAACCCTGTTAAAGATATTAAAGATGCACTGTGGAAACGAATTACCAAGCAGGCACAATTGGATGGTTTAAGGTTTCATGACTTAAGACACAACTGGGCAACTAGGCATATTGAGGCTGGTACAGACCTGTTGGCCTTAAAAGAACTGGGTGGCTGGAAAACTTTAGAAATGGTGCAACGTTATGCTCACCCTTCGCAAGAGTACCTTGCTGAGCAAGCGAAAAATATTGATGGACCAAAATCCAGCTTACAAGAATCTAAGCTAATAGAAGTGAGCCGTGACAAAAACAACTCATGACCATTGTGACAAGTAAAAAGCAGAAACAAAACTGTGGCAAAAAATCGTCACAGTTTGGGTTAATTTTATAAAAAAAGGATGTGACTAAGAAAAATCACATTGCAGAAAAGAAAAAACCCGTTGAAAATCAACGGGTTAAAAAGTGGTACCAGTAGGCGGACTTGAACCGCCACGCCCGAAGGCAACGGATTTTGAATCCGTCATGTCTACCAATTCCATCATACTGGCTTCATTTTTCTTTCACCTTCTAAACACGAGAAGATAAAGAAAAACCACTTTAGAGCAAAAACTTATTTACTGCCTTTGTCTCTATGCCAAGCATTATACAAAGAATGGGTATGGCAGCAAGCGTTTTATTCGTCTCGCCCTTTCAACCGAACAATTAATATACAAATGATTAACTTTGATGTTTTGGCATCATTCGCAGGACGATAGCCTCACAATCAATCTCATGGCTCAAACAACCATACTGCGAAAACCCTGTTTCTTTTAAGCGGCTTTTAACAAACGCATCAGCGATAATTGGCTCGCCGAACTGTAGCAGGGTTGCGGCTTGCCAAAGCTGCGCTAAGTGCTCCATTATACGCCGAGCATGCATTTCCAGATGTTTAGCTTCATTGAGCATAAGCTTTAATTCATCAAGTTTAATCGCAAACTCTTGGTTAAGTGTTCGCGCTTTCTCAAGCTCATTTATAAGTGCTTTTAACGACTCAGGTTCACGTTTAAAAACACGTAATAAGTCTAAGCACTGTACATTACCGGAACCTTCCCAAATAGAGTTAACCGGTGCTTCTTTATAAAGGCGACTAGTGACATTGTCTTGCACATAACCCACGCCACCAATACACTCCATCGCCTCATAGGTATGTTGAATAGCACGCTTACAAATCCAGTATTTGCCAATCGCGGTGGCACTTCGAACCAATAATACTTCGCTGTTATCATTTTGATTATCAAGGGCATGAGCTATACGCATAGAGATTGCCAAAGCAGCTTCAGCCTCGATTGCTAAATCAGCCAGTACATTTAACATGAGAGGTTGTT
Source organism: Pseudoalteromonas sp. L21 (assembly GCF_021728035.1). NCBI lineage: Bacteria > Pseudomonadati > Pseudomonadota > Gammaproteobacteria > Alteromonadales > Pseudoalteromonadaceae > Pseudoalteromonas > Pseudoalteromonas sp. L21. The sequence goes on from NZ_JAKKCV010000006.1 coordinate 103,630, forward strand.
GGTGTAAATTTTTACCAAATACACTTCGCCCTGCAGTATGCCATATCGCTTCTTTTACAGCTTGAAGCATTAACGAGCTCGAGCCTAACATACAATCGTAACGAGTAAGTGCTACCATTTGAATAATAGTAGCAATACCTCGCCCCGGTTCACCTAAAAGCCAACCATGCGCCCCCCTGAACTCTATTTCTGAACTGGCGTTCGATTGATTACCTAACTTATTTTTTAAGCGCTGAATATACAGGGCATTTTTTTCACCATTTTCGAGCCACCTAGGTACTAAAAAGCATGAGAGTTGTTTTTCATCCGTATTTGCAAGCACTAAGAATGCGTCACTCATAGGCGCTGAGCAAAACCACTTATGTCCCTCTAAGCTATAAAGCTCACCTGCTCCTGCAGTCGTTAATGGCGCAGCTTTTGTAGTATTTGCACGCACATCAGAACCACCTTGTTTTTCGGTCATTGCCATACCAATGGTAACACCTTGTTTTTCAAACCAAGGTTTATTGCTGCCATCGTAATGCTTTGAAAGTATTTTTGGCAGCCACTTTTGTGCCACATTGGCTTGGCTAGCAATCGCTGGCACACTGGCAAATGTCATGGTTAGGGGGCAACCTGAGCCTGGATCTGCATGATTATGCAGCACCGCCATTACAGCTCTGACTACATGACTGCCAGGCTTTTTTTGCTGCCAAGGTAAAGCGCAATGCCCTTGCTCAATAGCATGCTGCATTAATTGGTGGTAACTCGGGTGATAATCAACTTGATCTATGCGTTCGCCAAACCGACTGTGAGTCGTTAATTCAGGTAAGTGCTTGTTTGCTAAGAATCCAGCTTGCAATAGTGCACCACCCACTTGCTCCCCAAATGCCGTTAAATGCGCAGTGCCCCACTGACCTGAAAATTGCTTTTGCCAATATTTCAAAACATCATCGGCTTGATAAATATTATAGTTTTCTAATGGTTGAGGCTGATTAAAAACATGATGAGTTTCACTTTTTGAAATAGACATTGTGTGTGCTCTTTTTATTATTTTCTCAACTATAGCAGGTCAGACCTGCTTGTCGAATTACTAAACAATCGCTAAGTATTTCTTGTTTTGTGAGTACTTTGCTAAACTACTGCGCAATTTAATTGGATGAGATTGTCTATGTCAGCTGAGTTTCCACGTGCCGGTTTTTGGCGCCGTTTTGCTTCTTTAATCTACGATACATTAGTTGTCATTGCTTTTGCGATGCTGACAACTGTGCTTTATCTACTTGCTATTCAAGCTTTAATTTCGCTAGACATATTAACTATTGGAGATGCAGAAGATGTCTCAGCTTATATTCAAAACTCACCGCTTCTTTATGGGATTCGCAGCGCTTTATTGGTATTAGTGAGCGTCGCTTTCTTTAGCTATTTTTGGGCTAAAAGTGGTCAAACGATTGGTATGCGCGCATGGCGTTTAAAAGTACAAACACTCGATGGTAATCTAATACGCTGGCCACAAGGCGCTCTTAGAGCAATTAGCGCACTACTGGGGTTGGGTAATTTAGTGGTATTAATTGATTTTAAAAATAAGCGGGCACTGCAAGATTATGTAGCTAAAACAGAAGTGATCACGCTTACAAAAGAAGAAAACAAGCGCATTTATCGCTCATTAGATTAAGCTACATACAAGCACAAAAAAGCGTGGCTTCAAAACCACGCTTTTTTGTGCTGAGTGTTACACTCGTTTGTTCAATAAATAGGTTGCAAAACCAATAAACAAGATACTTGGCAACACGGCGCCTATTACGGCAGGTATTTGATAAACCATGACAACAGGGCCAAAAATTTCGTTTGTTAGGTGAAAAGTAATCCCCGTTATAACACCCATGATGATGCGTGCGCCCATAGTTACTGTGCGTAGCGGGCCAAAAATAAACGATAAAGCCACTAATAACATTACTGCGATAGATATCGGCTGCATAAACTTGCGCCACAATGCAAGCTCATATGTACTTGTGTCTTGCTCATTTTGTTGTAAATAACTTAAATAAGACCAAAGCCCTGTAAATGAAAGTGACTCTGGTTTTACAGATACTACCCCCAACTTTTCGGCCGTCAGCTGTGAGTCGTAAAACTCTTCATCTTGCTGTTCTGTGGTGATTTTTTCTGGCGTGATCTTCACTTTATTTACATCGCGAAGTAGCCAACCATCTTGACGGTTAACGGCTTCTTCAGCTTTAGTGATTTGCGTTAATTGCAAAGATTTATCGAAGTGATACATATGAACACCACGTAAAATACCTTGCTGATCAACGTCTTCTATATTAATAAAATTGCTACCATCTTTTGCCCATACACCTTGCTGGGCACTAAACACATCACCACCGTAAATAGCATGGTTACGTATCTCTTTGGCTTTTAACTGCGCTTCTGGCGCACCCCACTCACCTAGGGCCATCATACAAATAGCCATGAACATTGCGGTTTTCATTACAGAAGCAATAATTTGCAAGCGCGACATTCCTGCGGCCTGCATAACAACTAACTCACTATTTGATGCCAGTGCACCCAGTCCTGTTAAACCACCAATGAGCGCAGCCATTGGAAAAAATATAACTAAATCACCCGGCATGCTATACAAGGTGTAGATAAGTGCAGTCGCAATATCGTAACTACCACGACCAACCGATTTAAGCTGCTCAATAAACTTTATTAACGTACTGATACCAACCAGCACCATTAATGCAAAACCTGTTGTTTGAATAATGCTGCGGCCCAAGTACCAATCGAGTGTTTTCATCATGCGCTTAACTCCCGCTTAGTCACAACAGCCTTTAACCAAGCGCCTAGCGGGCGACCTTTAATAATCAATAATCCACCTATGAATAATGCTGATAAATGAATCCACCAAAGACCTATTGAAGGAGGGATTTTGCCATCTTCAACTGCAAACTTAGCCGCATTTAATAAAATGAAGTAACCCAAATATAAGCTGATCGCAGGCACTAGTTTAGCAAATTTACCTTGGCGCGGATTAACAACACTTAAAGGCACTGCCAATAGGGTTAACAATGGGATCGAAAGAGGGATCGCTAGGCGCCATTGCCATTGCGCTATTGCCTCGGAGGTTTTCATTTTAAATAAATCAAAAGTAGGAACCGCTTCTAGCTTACGGCGTTGGTGCTCAATTTCTTGATCTTGAATTTGCACACTGTAACCATCAAACTCTGTTAGGTTTAAAGCAGCTGACTCGCCATCTGTTTCATAGCGCTTACCATCATTAAGTACCAGCTGTTGTTCACCATTTTCTTGCTCAATAACAACACCACGCTCTGCATAAACTAAACGTGCTAAATCACCTTTTTCACGCTCAGGCAGCTGGGCAACAAACACTTTATGTAACTCTTTCCCGCTGTTTTCAATATTATGAATAAACACGACTGCTTTTTCGTTACCCGTTTGTTGAAAACGTCCAGCCCTTAGAGCTGATAAACCGGCATCCGCTTTTGCCTGCTCTTTTAACTGGTATTCTTGTTCGCTTGCCCACGGAGCGACATATAAGGTTAGTACACCCGCTAATATGGCAAGAACCACGCTTGAAATAAGTGTTACACGTACCACATACCACTCACTCACTCCACACGCCTTAAGCACGGTCATTTCACTGTCAGCATAAATGCGGCTATAGGCTAATATAATCCCCAAGAAAATACTAAGAGGTAGAATAAGCGAGGCAAGCTGAGGGAGCTTTAGCGCGATCATGGATAGTACAAGTTTTGCAGGAAGTCCCCCTTCGGAGGCATCCCCTAAAATAACAACAAACTTTTGTGACACAAAAATGGTCATCAAAGTTAGAAATACGGCGACCTGCGACTTTAAGACTTCAGTGGTCAAATAACGAAAAATTAGCAATGCTCGCCCCTGTTAAACATCGTGTTTCACTGGAATAGTAAGAAATTTTGAGTAAACTAGTTATTTTACTCACTTTATTATATGCCATCATAGTGAAATATCATACCTAGCAAGAACATATAATCTTGCATAAATGGTACAGATGGCCTCAATTATGTGATATTGATATTCACAATAAGATAAAGTTCAAAAACACGTAAATAGAGTCATAGTTTATGAGCTAATATTAGTATTAATAAACTAAAAAATGTAAGAAAGGACTAAAAAATGAATTTCTTGCCCTTATTTTTTAAGGTTAAATGACTCAACACTAGGAGTGACAATGGAATTTAGCGTAAAAAGTGGTAGTCCAGAAAAGCAACGTAGCGCATGTATTGTAGTTGGCGTTTATGAGCCACGTCGTTTATCCCCCATTGGTGAGCAGCTAGATAAAATTAGCGATGGTTATATCTCTAACTTACTTCGCCGCGGTGATCTTGAAGGAAAGCCAGGGCAAGTATTATTACTACATCATGTACCTAATGTACTGAGCGAGCGTGTATTGCTGGTTGGCTGTGGTAAAGAACGTGAGTTAGATGACAAGCAATATAAACAGATCATCTCTAAAACAATTAATACACTAAACGAAACCGGTTCGATGGAAGCGGTATGCTTTTTAACAGAGCAACATGTTAAAAGTCGTGACACCTATTGGAAAGTGCGCCAAGCAGTTGAGACAACACAAGACTGCTTATACACCTTCAATCAACTGAAAAGTAAAAAAAGCGACCCTCGTCGCCCACTACGTAAAATCGTTTTTAACGTACCAACACGTCGCGAGTTAACGATTGGCGAAAGTGCCATTGAGCATGGCCTAGCCATCGCTGCGGGTAGCAAATTATGTAAAGACGTTGCCAATATGCCACCAAATATCTGTAATCCAGCGTATTTAGGTGAACAAGCACAAGAAATTGCTGATAACTTCGATAATGTAACGGTTGATATTATCGGCGAAGAAAAAATGGCAGAGCTGGGCATGAATTCATACCTAGCAGTTGGCCGTGGCAGCGCGAATGAATCGGTTATGTCGGTGATCAACTATCAAGGTGGCGACAAAGATCAAGCGCCAATCGTGTTAGTGGGTAAGGGCTTAACCTTTGACTCAGGCGGTATTTCAATCAAGCCAGGCGAAGCCATGGATGAAATGAAATACGACATGGGTGGTGCAGCGGGTGTTATTGGTACGATGCGCGCATTAGTGCAAATGCAGTTACCTATTAACGTTGTCGGTGTTTTAGCGGGGTGTGAAAATATGCCAGGCTCAAACGCTTATCGCCCAGGTGATATTTTAACAACCATGTCGGGTCAAACTGTTGAAGTGTTAAATACCGATGCCGAAGGTCGTTTAGTACTGTGTGATGCGCTCACTTATGTTGAGCGCTTTGAACCAGATACCGTAGTTGACGTAGCAACACTAACTGGCGCGTGTATTATTGCGCTGGGTTCACATGCAACGGGTTTACTCTCAAACCATAACCCACTTGCTCATGATCTACTTAAAGCGTCTGAGCAAAGTGGCGATCGTGCATGGCAGCTACCGCTTTGGGATGACTATCAAGAGCAACTTGAAAGCCCATTTGCTGATTTCACCAACTTAGGTGGCCGCGCAGCAGGAACAATTACGGCAGCATGCTTCTTATCTAAATTCACCAAAAAATACAATTGGGCGCATTTAGATATCGCTGGTACAGCATGGCGCAGTGGTGGTAAAAACAAAGGTGCTACGGGTCGTCCTGTCCCTATGTTAACCCAGTATTTATTAAACCGCGCAGGTGTGAGCGAAGCGAGTCACGACTAAGCTTACAAATAAGGTACGCAGTAACCCTAAATAAGGCGCCAAATGGCGCCTTATTAATTGAAGCAACACGCGTTCTATGTCAAAATCTCTGCTTTGATCTGTGTATCTGTGGGGACGAAAGTCACAATGAGCATGAACGCACAATTTTACGTTCTAAAACAAGATGGTAACAGCCAGCAAGCTGATAAAGCATGTTTTGATCTTGCCGCAAAAATAGCAGCAGATCAGTATCGTCTTGGTCATCGCGTATTTATTTACGCCGATAACACTGACACGGCCCACACAATCGACGACATCATCTGGTCATTTGAGCCAGATAGCTTTATACCACACAACCTACAAGGTGAAGGCCCCAAAGGGGGCGCTCCGGTTGAAATTGGTATGACTCCACCTGTCGGCAACAGAAAAATATTAATCAACTTAGCTGAACACCTACCGGATTTTATTCGCCGTTTTCAGCAGGTTTTTGATTTTGTCCCCGTTGAGCCTAACGCTAAACAAGCTGCCCGTGAGCGGTTTAAAAAGCTACGCCAACTGGGCGCCCATATTGCAACGCAAGAAATTGACATTTAAGCATTTATTTAAGGTTCTGTGTAATGGATAAAACCTACAATCCGCAAGATATTGAACAGTCTTTATATCAAGACTGGGAAGAAAAAGGCTACTTTAAACCGTCTGGCCAAGGTGACGCTTACTCAATCATGATTCCGCCACCAAACGTCACAGGTAGCTTACACATGGGCCATGCGTTCCAAGATACCATTATGGATACGCTAACACGCTTAAAGCGTATGCAAGGCAATAACACTTTATGGCAAGTAGGTACTGATCACGCGGGTATCGCAACGCAAATGCTGGTTGAACGTAAGCTTGCTGCCGAAGAAGGTAAAACACGTCACGACTTAGGCCGCGATGCATTTATCGATAAAATCTGGGAGTGGAAAAACCACTCTGGTGGCACTATCACCAAACAATTACGTCGCTTAGGTGCGTCAGTAGATTGGGACCGTGAGCGTTTCACCATGGACGAAGGTCTTTCTGAAGCGGTTAAAGAAGTATTCGTACGTCTTCACAAAGAAGACTTAATCTACCGTGGTAAGCGCCTAGTTAACTGGGACCCTAAACTTCACACGGCGATTTCTGATCTTGAAGTTGAAAACAAAGACAAACAAGGTCACATGTGGAACTTACGTTACCCACTTGCTGATGGCGTAAAAACCAAAGAGGGCAAAGACTACATCATTGTTGCCACAACACGTCCTGAAACAATGCTCGGTGATACAGGTGTTGCAGTTAACCCTGATGATGAACGTTACCAAGACCTGATCGGTAAAGACATTTTACTGCCTATCGTTAACCGTCGCATTCCAATTGTTGCTGATGAACATGCAGACATGGAAAAAGGCACAGGTTGTGTGAAAATCACGCCTGCCCACGACTTTAACGATAACGAAGTAGGTAAACGTCACCAACTACCAATGATCAACATCTTCAACAAAGATGCTGCGGTATTAAGCGAAGGTGAAAGCTACACATTCGACGGTAAAGAGCTTAAATTAGATGCGCCAATTCCTGAGCGTCTACACGGCCTTGACCGCTTTGATGCACGTAAAGCGATTGTGAGCGAATTTGAAGAACTTGGCCTACTAGAAAAAATCGAAGATCACAGCCTAACTGTACCTTACGGTGACCGTTCTGGCGTAGTGATTGAGCCTCTTCTTACTGATCAGTGGTACGTGCGCGTAGCACCTCTAGCAGAACCTGCGAAAGAAGCGGTTAAAAATGGCGACATTAAATTTGTACCTCAACAATACGAGAACATGTACTTCTCGTGGATGAACGACGTACAAGATTGGTGTATTTCACGTCAGCTTTGGTGGGGTCACCGCATCCCTGCTTGGTACGACAACGAAGGTAACGTATACGTTGGTCGTGACGAAGCTGAAGTACGCCGCAATAATAACCTTGCTGATGATGTTGCACTTAAGCAAGACGAAGACGTTTTAGATACCTGGTTCTCATCTGCGCTTTGGACTTTCTCAACGCAAGGCTGGCCTGCAAACACTGATGATTTAAAAACTTTCCACCCGTCTGATGTATTGGTAACAGGTTTCGACATCATCTTCTTCTGGGTTGCACGTATGATCATGATGACCATGCACTTCATCAAAGATGATAACGGCAAGCCACAGGTACCATTCAAAACTGTTTATGTAACCGGTCTTATCCGCGATGAAAATGGCGATAAGATGTCTAAATCGAAAGGTAACGTACTTGATCCTATCGACATGATTGACGGTATCGACCTTGAGAGCCTAGTTGAAAAGCGCACTGGTAACATGATGCAGCCACAACTAGCGAAGAAGATTGAGAAGAACACGCGTAAAACATTCGAAAACGGCATCGAAGCACACGGTACAGATGCACTGCGTTTCACCCTTGCGGCAATGGCGTCAACGGGTCGTGATATCAATTGGGATATGAACCGCCTTGAAGGTTACCGTAACTTCTGTAACAAACTATGGAACGCCAGCCGTTACGTATTAATGAACACAGAAGAACAAGATTGTGGCTTCAATACAGATGCTGAAAAACAGTACTCACTCGCTGATCGTTGGATTTTAGGCCAATTTGAAGCAACCGTTAAAACCTATACTGAGCATCTAGAAAACTACCGTTTTGACCTAGCAGCAAACACCATTTATGAGTTCACTTGGAACCAATTTTGTGACTGGTACTTAGAACTTACTAAACCAGTATTGTTTAAAGGTAACGAAGCACAGCAACGTGGTACGCGTCATACCTTGATCACAGTACTAGAAAGCTTACTACGCTTAATGCACCCAATGATGCCTTATATCACAGAAACGATTTGGCAACGTGTTGCACCGCTTGCGGGCATCGAAACAGCCAACACCAGCATCATGGTACAAGGCTTCCCTGTATACGATGAAGCAAATGTTGATAGTCAAGCGATGGACGACCTTGAATGGGTTAAACAATTCATTCTTGCGATCCGTAACATCCGTGGTGAAATGGATATCAGCCCAAGTAAGCCACTATCTGTGTTACTTGCTAATGCGTCTGATGAAGACAAGCGACGTTTAACTGAAAACGAAGCCTTCTTAGCGTCGCTTGCTAAGCTTGAAGAGTTTACCTTACTTGATAACAAAGACGATGCGCCAGCGTGTGCAACATCGTATGTTGGTAACCTTGAGATCATGATCCCAATGGCAGGCTTAATCGATGTTGAAGCTGAATTAGCTCGTATCGCGAAACAGCTTGAAAAAGCAGAAAAAGGCTTAGCACAGGTTCAAAACAAGTTGGCTAACGAGAAGTTTGTAAACAACGCACCAGAAGCTGTGCTTGCTAAAGAGCATGCTAAACTGGCTGAGTTTACAGATGCAAAAGACAAACTATTAGCGCAAAAAGCGAAAATCGAAAGTCTATAAAAGTATATATAAAGCGCGATTTATTCGCGCTTACAAAAAAGCCGAGCTATAACAATGTTATAGCGCGGCTTTTTAATGCTCTGTAGCAGCGACTTTACGTCGCGTCACTATTAAAACGTGTAGTTATACTGAGCACCAATGAGCACTGCGTGACCTTTCGATTCAAAGTCCCATGATACTTCTTGGCCTAATGCTTTTGCAAAGCTATCTTCTTCTGTAAAGTTCTGTGTTTTACCGCGAAGGATACTCACACCTAAGTCAACGTTTGAGTTTTCACTAAATGCGTAGTTACCACCAAATGAGAACCAGAAACGATCTGTATCAGGAATAGAGATTGATAAGTGAGATTGATCAACTGGTGACTCATCGTAAGCAATACCGGCACGAAGAAGTAATGCATCGCTGTACTGATAGTCAGTACCGATAGAGTAACGCATTGCATCAGAGAAATTCTCTTCTTTTCTAAATACTGGTGCTTCGTTACCTGGTACATAGGCTTCTAATTTTTGGAAGCTATCCCAACCCGTCCATTGAATGCTGTAGTGTACGCCTAGTTTTTTATCTAACTGGTGTGAACCAGAAAACTCAGCAATAGCTGGAAGCGTTAACTCAAGTGCGCCTGGTACTTTAACGCCCGCAGTGCCACCAAATGCAGCAGGTAAGCCATTTGCGTACTCACCTTCAAAGTCGATGTCTGTTTCGCTACGGTAGTTAAAACCAAAACGGTTGTTTTCGTCTAACTGATACATGGCACCAATGTTCCAACCAAAGCCGTAATCATCGCCTTCAAGGTGAACAATTTCAGTCTCTACTGGTACACCAAGTGGATTAACACCTGCATTACGCACTACTTTCGCATCAGCATATACATAGTTTAAGCCAAGACCTAAGCTGAACTGTTCGTTAAACTTATATGATGCACTTGCATTCATGTTAACTGTAACGATTTCAGTTTCACCAGCAATTGAGCCTGCCGCGTAGTTATCATTAAATTCAGTTGAAAGACCGAAGTTAGAAAATGCACCAAAACCTAACGATACTTTGTCGTTTAATGGCATTGTGAAGTAACCTGCTGGGATAAATGCAGAAGGAGCAATGCTACTATCATCAAGTACATTCTCATCTAAACCATATGCAGCAGATTCACCTTCTAAACTTACATCAGGAATAACAGCAATACCCGCAACTGAGATTTGCTTAGTTTTAAATAAAGACATAAGTGCAGGGTTACGCGCTACTACTGACGCATCATCAGCAACCGCTGCTTCACCAGCATAGGCACGGCCTAAGCCTGATACGTTTTGTTCTGCTAATTGGAAAGCTGCAGCAAAGCTGTCAGCAGAAACAACAGCAAGTGATGCTGCAATCAATGTTCTAGTGAATTTCATAATCTGTGTCCTCTTGCAAACTTGTATGTTAGCTAACCCAACAAACACAGAGGCAACCTATAATTTAAGCATAAAGGTCAATGCTGTGCGTTGGTATTAGATGTATTATTCTAATAATTACAAACTTTCGAACATTACCTTAATTAAGATCAAAAAACTGTAACTTTTCGTTAGAAAGAGGTAAAAAAACCACATTTTAACAACAAGATAACAACTTTTTAAAACTCGTCCGATGTCTAGTTACAAAAACACCAAACGATAGTAATTATCATTTAGATTGACATGTTATTTTATGCCCCTTAAACTAAACGCAATTGAAATTATTTGGGCAAAAGTGATGGTTATTGCATTGATAATCGCAGCATTAATTCTATGTGGTTTAAGCGTGCACTATTTCTGTAAGGCAAATTATTGCGCATGCACTAAGGCTGGTGACTGTGATAACCCTGTTAACCACTACTGGTTAGGTGCCATGTTCAGCTCAGTATTATCGTTGGTGTTATGCTGTGTGGCACTGCACGTAGAGAAAGGCACATTACTGTGGCTAGTATTAATGACGAGTTGTTTTAGTGGTGCATTTATTTCTGCAAAACGAAACGCTAAAAAGCGCTGTGTAAAGTCTAAACAAGAAGATGCTCTTTTAACAAACGAGCCAAATTAAGTTGATAATCAAGGGGCTTAATACTCGATATTATTTTTAGCTCATGCTCTTCACTTAAGTGAACATCTTTCGCTGTAATGTGGTGTTTGTGCTTCGCATTATAAAAGATTTTCACTTTTGGCTTTATCGGGTTGTCCTGATTGCCTTCCATGACTAACGCTAAGCGTTCATTGTTTAACTTCACAATTGATCCGACAGGATGCACACCCAAACACTTTATAAATCGCTGTACGAGTTCTGAGTCAAATAACTGTTTATTCGCTAATAAATAACGCAGTGCCGAAATTGGCTCCTCTCCCATTTGGTGAGGTCTGTCAGCAGTTATTGCATCATAAACATCGACAATTGCCATTATTCTGGCAGGACGACTTAGCTTTTCGGCTGTAATGCCCCTAGGGTAACCACTTCCGTCTAATCGTTCATGATGATTAACAATCATATCAAGCATTAACGGTGTAATGCCCTTTTCACCTTTAACTAAGCCTAGACTCTGTGCAACGTGTTTTTTCACAACCTGCATTTCATTGTCATTAAGCTGACTTGGCTTAGACAGCACGCCCTGTGGCATTTTAGCTTGCCCAATATCGTGCAGTAGCGCCCCCATTGCCAATTCTTTAACAGTTTGCTCTTTATACCCAAGATATTTAGCGAATACACTCACCAGAATGGCCGTATTGATCATATGTCGCCAGTTATAAATATGCTTGTCTCTAAGACGAGTAAGAATCGTCATGGCGTTGTGATTACGAAATACAGAACTAACGATATCAACCACAACTTCATCAAGCAGTGTCATATTCATTTTCAAACCTGATGTGATATCTGAATATAAAACTTGCAACTTACGACTATGCTGTTCGTAGTTAACACTCGCTTTCACGAACTCTTGTTCGACCGATATGCCTTTTTCAGCAACTTTTTTTTCTTTTTTTGGCTTGGGTTTTTCTACGGGTTTGGGCTGGTATTTAGCCGGAAGCGCAACATCACTTTGAGTGAAGTCAATGAGGAGTTCTTCAACACCTTCAGACACCAGACGTTGAATAATACTTCTATCTCTAACTAATCCACGGGTTTTAATTTTAACGCTATTAATGTGCTCGTGCTGCTTACTGACACTGTCAACAAACATCCCTGGTACTAGTTCGGCAATGGGTAAGGTTACAAGCATATGTGAGCTTAGTTTATAAAAACATCGAGTTTTTTATTATCGCCAATTGGTTAAAAATGTCTATAGCAAGGAGGGTAAATACGAAATTAGTGTGAGACAAAAAGGCTTCAGATCATAGGCGCGACTTTAAATCGCGCACAAAATAAATTTCACGCCTACAAAATTACTCTTGAAAGTAAGTTCCCCAACCATCGTATTCAACGTTTGATTGTTGAGCGAGCGCTTCAAGCTTATCGACATCTTCCATAATGGCTTCGACGTCAAGCTCACACTCAACGACTACATCAAAGCTCCATACTTTTTCGCCATCCTCTAGCTCAAGTTCAGCAGGCTCTTCAACATCGTAACCGAGTTTAAAAGCAGCTAAAGCGGCTTGCTCTAACTGTTCAAAATTTTCGCTAACAAAGTGGTGTTCTACTTCGTACAGTACTTCAGGATCTGAGCCATCTTCAAGTAATGAAGTAACGATGTCTTCAGTAATTTCGCGCCAATTTTCCATTATTTATTTCTCACTTGAGCATCTAATTCAGTTATTTTAGCAGCCATAATCTGATGAACATGCGATGCATGATCACGAGCAGATACGTCTTTATCAAGATAAATTGGCGCTAACATTTCGAGGTAAATTGTACCATTATCCCAGCGATTTAGCTTAATAGTTTTATGCGTTGTGCTCATGCACACTGGCACAACAGGTACATCAGCACTCATTGCTGTATGAAAAGCCCCTGTTTTAAAAGGTAACAAGCCACGGCCATAGCTTCGCGTGCCCTCAGGGAACATCCAAACCGACAAACCTTTTTGCTTAATTTTTTCGGCTGACTTTGAAATCGTGCCTGCGGCTTTTGAACGATTAGCGCGATCAATTAAAATATTACCTGATAACCAATATAGCTGCCCAAAGAATGGGATCCATTTCAGGCTTTTCTTTCCAAGACTCACACAATTTTCAGGCACCATTGCAGGCAAGGTAAATAAATCGTAGTTATTCTGATGATTAGCCACATACACTGCAGGGCCAACTGTTTTTGCATCCGCATGGTAACGTAATTCAAGTTTTACTCCCAGCAAGTTAGCCACTTTGCTAAACCAGCCAGAAATAATATGTACGTTATTGGTATGAAATGGCTTAATGATGCATAAGACTAAGCCAAAAAGGCAGCTAAACACGATAAATAAAGCCATGATAATAATACGAAAAACAGCTAACAAACGGATTCTCCTCGGGTAAATCAGCGCGCATTATAACGTGAAAAGTGCCTCTGCAATAGCTTTTAGCTTACATGTGTGCGCTAAAAATATATCTTTTTATACCAATTCGCTTAATTAAGTGGTCTATTTTGAGGCAATAAAACCTCGTCGATAGCAAGGCAAAAATTTCGTTATTTAGTTGCTCTAAATCAGAAATTTTTAACGCAGATAGCGACAGGTTTAATCCCTCAAAATGATTAAGTATTATTGCGGATTGGTATAATATTAGAACAATAATCTACCCCAATAAAAAAGGCCTGCTAAGCAGGCCTTTTTTATTCTGTTATATCATCAACCGATGGCTCCGTTATGTCATCGGTCTGTGTTATTTCTATTACAGCTTCATCTACTCGCTGTAAGCCACGTGGTAACTTGTTCCCTCTTCGTCCACGCTCGCCATGATAATGCTCAAGGTCACTTGGCTTTAAGGTTAATTTGCGCTTACCAGCATGAAGCGTAACACTGCTCCCCTCGGGCACTACGGCCAACACTTTTACAAACTCTTCCCTCGCCTGTACTTTCGCACCTGGAATAGAAATAATTTTATTGCCTTTACCTTTACCTAGTTTAGGCAAATCACGTAGTGGGAATAACAACATACGGCCTTCGTTTGAAATAGCCATACAATAGTCAGTGGCAATATCGGTAATACGAATTGGCGCAAGTAGTTCACCCCCTTTCGGAACACTAACCAATGCTTTACCATTTTTATTTTTACTCACGAGATCTTTAAAGTCACTGATGAAACCATAACCCGCATCTGATGCCATCAAGAGTTCTTGATTATCTTCGGCCATCACAACATGCTCAAAGTTAGCACCCGAACTTAAATTAAAGCGACCCGTCATAGGCTCACCTTGGCTACGTGCAGAAGGTAAACTATGCGCATCAGTTGCAAAAGCACGGCCATTTGAATCAAGGAATACCGCTGGCTGATTACTCTTACCACGCGCAGAGGCCTTATAGCTGTCGCCTGACTTATAGCTTAAACCTTCTACATCTAAGTCATGACCCTTACCAACACGTGCCCAGCCTTTTTCAGATAACACAACCGTCACTGACTCTGAAGGGATTAAATCTTTTTCGCTCAGTGCTTTTGCTTCCAAACGTTCAACAACGGGTGAGCGTCTATCATCACCATACATGTCAGCGGCTTCTTGGATTTCTTTTTTCATCAACGTCGACATACGACGTTCAGAGCCCAGAATTTGCTCTAATTTGTCACGCTCAAGGGCAAGTTCATCTTGCTCACCTTTGATCTTGAATTCTTCAAGTTTAGCTAAGTGACGTAGTTTTAACTCTAAAATCGCTTCGGCTTGAATATCCGTAATACCAAAGCGTTCCATTAATACAGGTTTTGGCTTATCTTCCGTACGAATAATTTCAATGACTTCGTCGATATTTAAAAAGGCCGTTAATAAACCTTCTAAAATATGTAAGCGTGCTAGTACTTTATCTAAGCGATACTGTAAGCGGCGTCTGACTGTTTCACGGCGAAACGTCAGCCACTCAGTTAAAATACTCCGTAAATCTTTCACTTGCGGACGACCATCTAGGCCAAGCATGTTTAAGTTTACGCGGTAGTTCTTTTCTAAATCTGTGGTGGCAAATAAGTGCGCCATTAACGGCTCAGCTTTAATGCGGTTTGAACGTGGCACTATCACAATACGGGTTGGGTTTTCGTGATCAGATTCATCACGTAAGTCAGCCACCATCGGTAGCTTTTTAGCATTCATTTGTGCTGCAATTTGCTCTAAAACCTTTGCCCCTGAACACTGGTGCGGTAATGCTGTGATAACAATATCGCCCTGCTCTTCAGTGTAAATTGCGCGCATTTTAATAGAGCCGCGCCCCGTTTGATAAATCTTACGGATATCGTCTTTGGGCGTGATAATCTCAGCTTCTGTTGGGTAGTCAGGCGCATGCACTAACTCAAGCAGCTCTTCGATTTCAGTTTTTGGCTTATCAAGTAATAAGCAACAGGCACTGGCCACCTCACGCACATTATGTGGTGGAATATCGGTTGCCATACCCACCGCAATACCGGTCACACCATTGAGTAAAATGTGCGGTAAACGCGCAGGCAGTACCATTGGCTCATCAAGTGTACCATCGAAGTTGGCGGTCCAATCAACCGTGCCTTGACCAAGCTCTTTTAGTAGAACTTCCGAGAACTTTGATAAACGGGCTTCGGTGTAACGCATCGCTGCAAATGACTTAGGATCATCCGCAGCACCCCAGTTACCTTGACCATCCACCAGCGGATAGCGATAAGAAAATGGTTGCGCCATCAATACCATGGCTTCGTAACAGGCACTATCACCATGTGGGTGGTATTTACCCAGTACATCACCCACGGTACGCGCTGATTTTTTATATTTTGCTTGCGCCGATAACCCCAGTTCGCTCATTGCATAAATGATACGACGCTGTACAGGTTTAAGGCCGTCGCCAACATGCGGTAAAGCGCGATCCATGATGACGTACATTGAGTAGTTTAAGTAGGCGTCTTCGGTAAAACGCCCCATCGTTTGTTGTTCTATGCCTTGCATCAGCAAGGTATTTGTATCACTCATTAACGCTTACCTATTTTTTCTTAGCACTAACACGATAGATCACGTTAGCAAAGTCGTCTGAGATCAATAAGCTGCCATCTGCAAGCTCTGCAAATGCAACTGGGCGACCAAATGTTTCTTCGTTTTGCATAAAGCCTGTGATGAATGGGGTGTATTTAGTGATACGACCTTGCTCAACATTCGCTAGCATGACTCTGTAACCCGACTTTTTACTACGATTCCAAGAACCATGCTCAGCAACAAATAACTGCTCTTTGTATTTAGCTGGGAACTGCTTGCCGTTATAAAAATGAATGCCTAATGGCGCAACATGCGCACCCAGTGCGAGCGCAGGCGATTTGTAATCAGCAATATTTTTACCTTTACCAAACTCAGGATCTAAAATCGCCCCTGCGTGAACATAAGGGAAACCATAATGCGCTCCCTCCTCACCTTCACCAACTCGATTGATTTCGCAAGGCGGAATATCATCGCCCATCATGTCACGACCGTTATCACTGAACCAAAACGCATTTGTTGTTGGGTGATAGTCAAAACCCACTGAGTTACGAACGCCCTGAGCAATGGTTTTGATTTCTTTGGTATCAACATTAAGTGAAAAAATACGACCGTATTTGTCGTCTTCAGCACAAATATTACATGGCACCCCGACAGGCACAATTAACTCACCTGTTGGGGCAAAGCTAATAAATTTCCAACCATGGTGGCGGTCTGTTGGGAATTTATCATACACCACCTCAAACTTAGGGGCTTTGAGATGTTTATCAATGTCTTTAAAGCGAATAATACGTGACACTTCAGCAACATATAAATCACCCTCTTTTATTGCCAAGCCTGATGGCATTTCTAATCCTTTGGCAATAACAATTTTCTTATCGGCTACACCATCGCTGTTATGATCAATCAATGCATATACATTGCCTGCTTTACGCGAACCTGCGTACACAATGCCTTTTTTTGATACGGCAATTTGGCGTGCATTTTCAACATCATCGGCGAATAAGCTTACTTTGAAGCCTTCAGCAACCGTTAGTTTATCAAGAATATCTTCAGCCATTGCTGGCGCTGATAGTAAGCTCAGCGATAAAAATGAGGTCAGTAGTTTTTTCATTTTTCTTGCCCTTTAATTCGTTTAACAACCCTTAGGCTGCAAATGTACCTGTATTAAACTTGCGCGCGATTACCGTGATCTTCTAACCACTGACGGCGATCTGATGAACGTTTCTTCGCAAGTAACATATCCATCATTTCCATGGTTTGCTCTTCTTCATCGAGTGTTAATTGCACCAAACGACGGGTATTTGGATCCATCGTTGTTTCTCTTAACTGCAGCGGGTTCATTTCACCCAACCCTTTGAAGCGTTGAACATTCACTTTACCGCGTTTTTTCTCAGCTTCGATGCGCGCTAAAATACCATTTTTCTCATCTTCATCGAGGGCGTAATACACCTCTTTACCGATATCAATACGAAACAGCGGTGGCATGGCGACAAATACATGACCTTCTTTGATTAGCGCAGGGAAATGACGAACAAACAGTGCGCATAATAGTGTGGCAATGTGTAACCCATCCGAGTCAGCATCAGCCAAAATACAAATCTTGTTATAACGCAGACCCGATAAATCACTTGAATCAGGGTCGATACCTAGGGCCACTGAAATATCATGCACCTCTTGTGATGCTAAAATCTGTCCTGATTCGACTTCCCATGTATTAAGAATTTTACCGCGCAGTGGCATAATTGCTTGAAATTCACGGTCACGGGCTTGTTTAGCTGAGCCACCCGCAGAGTCACCCTCTACTAAGAATAATTCAGTACGGTCATTATCTTGGGCACTACAATCGGTTAATTTACCCGGTAACGCAGGGCCTGAAGTAATGCGCTTACGCACGACTTTTTTAGCCGCGCGTAAACGACGCTGTGCATTTGAGATACATAGCTCAGCTAATAATTCAGCGGTCTCGGTGTGTTCGTTTAACCATAAGCTAAATGAGTCTTTCACCACACCCGATACAAATGCAGCACATGAGCGTGAAGACAGCTTTTCTTTGGTTTGGCCAGCAAATTGTGGGTCTTGCATTTTCACCGACAATACATAGCTGCATCGCTCCCAAATATCATCTGGCGTTAACTTTACACCGCGAGGCAATAAGTTTCTGAATTCACAAAATTCACGCATCGCTTCGAGTAGACCTTGGCGTAAACCGTTGACGTGGGTACCGCCTTGTGCGGTAGGAATTAAGTTTACATAGCTTTCAGCGATGGATTCACCGCCCTCAGGTAACCACACAACAGCCCAGTCAGCGCCTTCAGTTGAGCTTGAAAAATCACCAATAAATGGTTCTTTTGGTAATACCTCAAAACCCTTCACCGCTTCAACTAGGTAATCTTTTAAGCCCGTTTCGTAATACCACTCTTGGCTTTCCTTGGTTTGCTTATTAGTAAACTTAATGCGCAGGCCTGGGCAGAGTACTGCTTTGGCTTTTAATAAATGATTAAGCTTGGTAATCGAGAAATTAGCAGAGTCAAAATAACTGGCATCTGGCCAAAAACGCACGGTAGTCCCTGTGTTACGCTTACCCACAGTGCCAATCACGTTTAAGTCTTCAACTTTGTCGCCGTTTTCAAAGGCCATACGAAACTGCTGCGCATCACGACGTACGGTAACTTCAACACGCGTTGACAGGGCATTTACAACCGAAATACCTACACCGTGTAAACCACCTGAAAACTGATAGTTTTTATTAGAGAACTTACCACCAGCATGCAGCTTGGTAAAAATGAGCTCCACTCCGGGAATGCCTTCTTCAGGGTGAATATCTATCGGCATACCACGGCCATCATCAATAACTTCAAGCGAGTTATCTTCATGAAGAATGACATCTATTTTTGTTGCATGACCTGCCATTGCTTCATCGACGCTGTTATCGATAACCTCTTGGCCTAAGTGATTAGGGCGAACCGTGTCGGTGTACATACCTGGGCGGCGTTTAACGGGCTCTAACCCATTTAAGACTTCAATTGCTTCGGCGTTATAATTTTGCTGACTCATAGTTTTTATATCTTTTATGCGCTTAGCTATGTTTTACGTGATTTTAAGAAAATCTACAATACTTGCAAAGGTTTGTTCGAAGCCGATAAAACTATGATCGCCTCCAAATTCAACGTGTTGCTTACACTGAGAATAATAGTTAACCGCCTGCTGAAAAGGCAGTACTTCATCGCCTGTTTGCTGTAGCAAATAAATCAATGAAGGGGTGTCTAATTGCGACAAATATAACCTGCGCAATGCATCCATGTGACGAGTATCAAGTTCGTAATGGGTGTCTTGATACGGGTTATAGTTTGGCCCTAAATAGTTATCAAGTAACTCAAATGGGCGCACCGCAGGATTAATTACCACCGCGGGTATCGAATAACGTTGCGACAAATAGGTCGCATAAAAACCGCCTAATGAACTCCCGAGTAATACAGTATCATCATTTAACAGTTGTTCTAATTGTAAAATTGCATGTAATGGCTCATGGGTTAATCTCGGCACTTTATAATCAACATCAAACTGAGCCATATGCTCACCAAAACGCACGGCTTTATAGGATTGCTCAGAGCTATTGAAACCATGAATATAAATTACCCGTTTAGCCATACTACATCCGTTGTTAGCTGCAAGCTTTGTTGTTTATCAATATTTAAGTTAATCACACGAAACGCTGGCCCTAAATCCTCTTGCTGCCACGCCATAGTATGTTTAGTAAATTGTATCGAGCTGGCAGGTGTCGCAAACACCTTTAGATCACGGTAATTTTGCGTGTACTCATGGTGTACGTGACCATGAAATACGCCAATACATTGCTCACTATTAACGCAAACGTTTAAAAACTGCGGGCCATTTTCAAGCATATGTTTATCTAAGTAAGCTTGAATAGGTAGCGGGTTATGATGACAAAGCACCACACTCGGGATTTGCCCTATCGCTTCGCTTAATTCGCTTAAGTGTGTTTGTGTTACCCAACCTGCTGGAGTCGGGCCTTTCGAGTTTACTAAAAGCAGTTGTCCAGTTAAAAAGGTAATACGTTTACAGCTTAAAATTTGCGAGTTTGAAAGCGCTTTATATTCAGCAAGCTCATCGTGATTACCCGGTAGCCAAAACACAGGACAAGACAGTGCCGAATCATCAATAAGTTCAGCAAATAGTTGATACGATTTACTGCTGTGATCTTGTGTTAAATCCCCCCCAAAGATCACGCAATCAAGTTGTAAGTTTGCCATGGCTGCTAAGCAACGCGAAAAATACTCAGCGGTATTTACATTAAAATACTCACCTTGTCTGTCTTTTGATAAATGACAATCTGTAATGTGTGCAATTTTTAATGTTGTTTTGTCAAAATGATAAGCATCACTAAACCAAGCCATTGTTTACATCCCAGTGTAGCGCTGCACGACCGTTTTCTACACACGCAACAAGCCAGTCATACAAAAAAGCATTTAGTTGATACTTTTCGTCTTTTTGATGCATATTCGGATTCGGGTATGCGTAAGATGGCTTTATTCGTTGATGAAAATCGTGATGAACAATCTCAGCCACTTTTGCATCATGATACATACGCACAGTTAGATAAAGTGGGGTAACAACATGTAAGTTTCCTGTCTCTTGCGAGATAGAAATATCCATGGTGTACTTTGCTGTATCATCTATTTTAACTACAAACGTGCTATTACCGAGTTGCACTTTACGTACATGGCCTATTTGACGTTCGTTGGGAAGCAATTTGAGCGCACGCACGTAATTATGCTCACACAAAGTTAAATACTTAGGTAAGCTTTGAATGTAACGTTGTTCAGCTGTTACGTACGTCAAAATAATTCCTCATTATAAAAATGTAAGTTAAGCAGTTTGCCAATCAGACAGTATACGTTGCTTATTCAGTGCTAACCACTGTAACGAGATAACTGTTGCAGCATTGTCTATCTCTCCTTGCTCTAAGCGGAGCATGGCTTCTGTGTATGACATTACATGTGTTTTAATATCTTCATCTTCATTATCAAGACCAAAAATCCCCTCTTGGTATTGAGATAAGTCGGCGCGTGCTAAATACAAGTATAAACGCTCTGTTGTACCACCTGGACTTGAAAGATAAGACATCATAAACTCAAGCTCACCAAGCTCAATGCCCGCTTCTTCCCATGCCTCGCGTTTGGCAACTTGCTCATAGTCTGTGCTGCCATCAGCCATGCCTGCGATACACTCAAGTAACCAAGGAGACTGCTTAGATGCAAGTGCGCCGATACGCACTTGCTCAACAAGCAAAATCTGATCGGTTGCAGGGTCATATGGAAGCACCGCAACAGCATGACCACGCTCTAAAATTTCACGTTTAATCTCTACCGATTCACCTCCTGAAAATAATGCATGGCGAAAGCGATATAAATTAACTTTAAAAAAGCCATCATATGCACGTTCAACAGGTTTTAGATCAATATCATCATGATTAAACTGTGAGATTGCTGTTACTTTCATTACACTAATTCCTTTAGGTTTTGCGCTAAAAATTCACTCAATTATATTCTGTTACACTTGGACATGTAGATTTACGCATTTTTTTTTTGGTTATTCACTAAAAAAGAGTACCATGGTGACAGTACGAAAATTGTCTAAGGACTGAACGAATAATGAAAAAAACACTACTCGCCGCGCTGATCGGTTTTTCAAGCGCTTTGACTGCTACTGCCACTTACGCTGAAGATTTACTTCAAGTATACGAGATTGCTACAGCCAATGATCCTACCGTACTTAAAGCAAAAGCCCAAGCAGATGCGCAAGCTTATGAGAGCGATCGCGCGTTAAGTGCGCTATTGCCACAATTAGGTTTAAGTTTAGGGTACGAAAAAACCGACGCAACACTATACGAAGGCAACGATACAACCGGTTACATTGAATTTGACCGTGATACAGATGTATTTAGCCGCGGTATTAGTCTGAGCCAAACCTTGTTTGACTTGGGTGCGTGGAATTCATTAGGCATTGCTGATAAACAAGCTTTGCAAGCAAATGCACAGTACGACTTTGCCAGACAAGACCTCATTGTTCGTGTTGCTGAGGGTTATTTCAATGTACTTAGCGCAATTGACAACTTAGAGTTTGTACAAGCTGAAAAACGTGCAATTGAACGTCAATTACAACAAACAAAAGAACGTTACGCAGTTGGTTTAACTGCGATTACCGACGTACATGAAGCACAAGCACAGTACGACAACTCTGTAGCAAAAGAAATTGTTGCGAAAAACAGCGTTGAAACGGCCCGCGAACAGCTTCGTGAAATCACCGGTAAATACCATGCAAAATTAGACATGTTAAATACTGACACGTTTTCAACTGTTGCGCCTAACAAACAGTCAACCGACTACATAAAAATCGCAGAAGAGAAAAACTTAAACCTACAAGTGTCAAAAGTAACCGTTGATATTGCAAAAGATCAAATCGACTTAGCAAAAGCTGGTCACTACCCTAAGCTGACTCTAAATGCATCGTACGGTGATAGCCTAGAAGACTTAAATAACAACTCACATGAGCCTCGCACAGATAGTGCAAGAGTGGGGGTTAACTTTAGCCTACCTATTTATTCTGGTGGTGCAACTGTCGCAGCAACAGAACAAGCACGTGCATTTTATGTGGCGGCCAGTGAAGATTTAGAAGCAAGTCTGCGTGCAGTGACACGCTCTGTGATTACTTCTTATAACCAAGTTGTGTCAGATATCGCAACTTATAAAGCGCTACAACAAGCGGTTGTTTCAGCAGAAAGTGCGCTGAAAGCAACTGAGGCAGGCTTTGAGGTGGGTACACGTACAATTGTTGATGTATTAATCAGCACACAAAACCTTTATAACGCCAAAAGCAACCTTGCTAACGTGCGTTACCGCTATGTTGTTTCAACGCTGCGTTTAAAACAAGCGGCTGGCACATTAACAGCTGAAGATCTTGCGGCAATTAACCAAGGTTTAAAAGAGATTTAATTACTCTACTAAACTGATAGAAAAGCCAGCTAAATGCTGGCTTTTGTATTTTTAAAGACTTACGGTTAAACTAGCTTTTTATTTTTTTAGAGACTTTTCAGTGGTTAGTTCATCTCCTTTCAAAGCATCCTTTTTGGGTCCTCGTTATTGGCTTACATGGGTTGGCGTTTTCTTCTTATTTCTGATCTCTTGGTTGCCACATAAGTTTCAATTATTCCTTGGTAAATGGTTAGGTAGATTAGTTCATCGCTTTATGAAACGCCGTCGCCACATAGCAGAGGTCAATATCCGTCTATGTTTCCCAGATATGCCGGAGCAAGAACAAAAAGAATTAGTACTTAAGAATATGGAAAACACCGGTATCGCTATGATGGAAACAGGCATGGCGTGGTGGTGGCCCGAGTGGCGAGTAAGAAAGTGCTACGGGTCAATCAAGGGCCTTGAATACTTTGAACAAATTCAGCAATCAGGCAAAGGCGTTTTAATGCTCGTGCCGCACATTCTTCATTTAGAGATGGCGAGCCGAGTGATGGGGTTGAAATATCAAGGTATTGGTTTTTATCGCCCACACAATAATCCATTGATGGAATATTTTACGACCAATGGCCGTTTACGTTCTAATGAATTCTTAGTTGGAAAGCGTGATGTTAAAGGGTTGCTAAAAGCACTAAAAAATAAAAAGATTTGTTACTACTTACCCGATCAAGATTACGGACGTACCCGCTGTGAGTTCGCGCCATTTTACGCGGTAAAAGATGCTGCAACAACAACGGGCACACTACTTTTTGCGAACAGTAAACACTGTGAAACGGTTAGTCTTGCTAGCCGCCGCGATGAACAAGGTCGCTACCACTTAGAAGTGCTCCCGATTATGGAAAACTTTCCAAGTGGTGATAATCTTAATGACGTAACACGTGTCAATCAACGCATGGAGCAAGCGGTTAATAGAGCACCTGAACAATATATGTGGTTACATCGACGTTTTAAAACACGCCCTGATAAGAATGCCCCTTCTTATTATAAGTGAGTGACATTTGTTAAATTGTGTGGTTTTATAAATCTAAGCAACAACAAGAGTATTAGAAATGTGGTTTTGGGTTAAGCATTTATCATTAGCTATTATTTTAATTGCAGCAGCTCTTTATTTTTTATTCGGTAAAGGGCCTGTTATCGATATTAAAAATACTCAAAATGCCGCCGCACAGGGACTTTCTCGTTTTTATTCGTCGCTAAGAAATCAAGTTAACAGTAAAAATAACGAGCGTGATAAATACGTTCTTAAGTTAAAAGAGCCTGAAACAAGCCTCGATATGGCTCTGTTTGAACGGGGTAAGGTAGTCGAACCTTCATCTCCAAACTGGACTGGTGATGTATTACCACGTCGTTTTGAAAGCGGAACAACATTAAAAGACGTGTTATCAGACTACGCTCGAAATGAAGAAATTGAGCTTTACTGGTACCTCAGTAAAGATTATGTCGTTAAAGATCACTTTCGTGTTGATAGCAACTTTGTGTCCGCTTTATATCAAGTGGGACGTGCTATCAACGACGACTTTGAAAATGAGGTTTATACCTTCTTTTGTTTCAAGCAAAGAGCGGCTGTTATTACAGAGCTGCCCTCTCCTTACATACGCGAAAACTGCCGCCGCTTAAGAAGCTAACACTTGCTGCCACGCACTTTGTACCAAACTTATATGCTCTTTGAGCTCAGTGCGCGGCGCACATCGACCTTGCTGGTTTAAGCTCATGACATGATAACGAGAACGGTATTCAATGTAAGCAGCCACTAGCTGATGTTGCATTTCAGAATCAATACAGCCAAGCTTAGCTGCATCCTCTAAAATACGAACATTATCAGGCCAAGTCGTTAACTCTTGATACTGCGGGGCATATTTTAGGACTAAATATTGTGTAATAAACTCAATATCAGTCATTCCACCTTGGTCTTGTTTTAAGTCAAATAATTCACTATTACCTTTAGCTAAGTGATTGCGCATTTTTTCACGCATTTCTATGACATCTTTTTTCAATTTTTCATCATCACGTGCTTGGCACAAAATAATTGCTCTGATCTCATCAAATCGAGAATGAAGCGATACCTGCCCATAAATCATTCTCGAGCGAACTAAGGCTTGATGCTCCCAAGTCCATGCTTGGGTTTGTTGATAGTGATAAAAGCTTTCTAGGTTTATTGCCAACAGCCCTGACGCTCCTTCAGGCCTCAAGCGTGTATCAAGCTCGTACAAAATGCCAGATGCAGTGCGTGTATTAAATAGATGCATTAAACGCTGTGCTAATTTTAAATAGAACTGTCTTGAATCAATCGCCTTATCGCCATCGGTATAACTACTACCATCATGATTATGCACAAACACTAAGTCTAAATCAGAGTCATAGCCTACTTCAAAGCCGCCTGTTTTACCGTAAGCAATAACCGCGAAGCCTTTTTCTTGTTCTGTGGTATTGGCTGGTTGCCCAAAGCGTGCAACACATGCATGCCACGCGATGTTCACAGCCTGCTCAACAATCGCCTCTGCCAACGCCGTTAAGTGGTCGCTCACCTTCATTACATCAAGAACGCCTGTCGCATCCGCTGCGGCAATACGCAGTTGGTGTGTTTGTTTAAATTGGCGTAAGGCTTCCATTTGCAGCTCTAAATCATCGTATTCTATTCGAAGGAAGTACTGTCTTATTTCGTCTTTATACGCTGATAACGGAGTGGGTTTATAAAGTACTTGAGGATCAATCAACTCATCAAGCAAAATTGGGTAACGGGAGATGTGCTCACCTATCCATTTACTGTGACAGCACAAAGCGACCAGTTGATTTAACGCGCCAGGGTTTTCATATAAGAGTTCTAAATAAGCTGTACGAGAGATGATTTTATTCAGCACTTGGCAAATCATAGTGAATGCATCACCGCTGGCTTTACTCACTGTCAATTGCTTAAGCAGTAAAGGCATTAACTTATCAAGAATATCTCGCCCACGGCTACCAACTTTTGCTTTTGTTAAACGTGTTTTAAAGTCATCAAGTGCCTGTTGCCAAGCTAAATTAGCATCGTCTATCAAGGAAACATCGGCCATTTCCCACGCACTAATAAAGGCACTTTCACATGGATCAACATTGTCACTTTCAAAACCAATTACTTGCTCAAACTCACTGTGTATTGAGGCCATTGTTTCATTGATCGCTTTTAGGCACTCATCAAAGTTGGGTTTATTAAGCAGCACACATAAGCGTTGCTGGTCTTGCTCATCATCGGGCAATGTTTGAGTTTGCTTATCATCAAATATTTGTAAGTATTGCTCAATACGACGCAGCGTGAGGTAATTCTGCTTAAGCTGTGATGCTTCTTTAGCGTCAATAACCTGATTATTGGTAAGCTCTTGTAAGGCTGATAAAAGTGATTGTGTCTGTAAGTTTGCCTCACGGCCACCACGCACCATTTGCAATGCTTGCACCACAAATTCAACTTCGCGAATCCCCCCAGCGCCCAGTTTTATATTGTTAGTTAAACGCTTTCGGCGCACTTCTTGAGCAATCATCTGTTTCATTTTTCGTAAAGATTCGATCACCGAAAAGTCTATATATCGACGATAAACAAATGGCCTTAATAACTCATAGAACTCACCCCAATAGCTATTTTCGGCGCCTATTAAACGCCCTTTTAGCATGGCATAACGTTCCCACTCTCGACCTTGCTCTTGGTAGTAATCTTCCATTGCATTAAAGCTCATCACCAAAGGACCACTTTCACCAAAAGGCCTCAAGCGCATATCTACACGGAAAACTTGGCCATTAACGGTGGTTTGGTTGAGTGCCATAATTAATTTTTGCGCAACCTTAGTGTAAAAAACTTGCGCTTCAATAGAGCGGCGTCCACCTTGAGTAGCCACATCTATTGGGTAAGAAAAAATGAGATCAATGTCTGAGGAGTAATTTAACTCCCCTCCCCCAAGTTTTCCCATGCCTAGTACAAGCATTGGAATAGCATTTCCAAACGCATCTGTTGGCATGCCACTGACTTTTGCAACTTGTGCAAATGCCCATTGATTCGCACAATCAATTAACTGCTCAGCAAGTGCAGAAATATAAGCGATACTGTCTTCAATTGGGTTATGACAACAGACATCTAAGAACGCAACCTTAAGCCAATATTTCTCTCGGTATAATCGCAACTTGGCCATTGCTGCGGCATCATCTAACTCAGTAGAGTCGTTATCAGTCAGTGGCGGTTGCGGGTTACGGCAAGCCAATGTGCTTTCATCTAGCAACCAATCTTTCAAGTCAGGTTGAGATTGTAAGCAGCTCCAAGCGAAGTCACTCAAAGACAGTAATTTAGCAATCAACGGGTCTACAGGCTGCTCAGGGTACAAACCGTTAAAACGAGTTTGCCCTAATTGATAAAGCGCGTCAGGAAGCGGTTGTGAATTACTCATTAAATACTCTCTTTTAACTTATCAATAACCGTACTAGAATGATTATCAAAGAATTATTTAGCAGGGATCTGCATGCATTATTTATCATTATCTAACACTAGTTTAGTCGCGATTGCCATTAGTTTTGCTGTAATTTGCATAACCATAGTACTTCTACGTATCTTAACGCAAATTAAAGCAAAACAAGCGCTTAAAGAAGAGCTCGCACAACATGATAATTTTGCAATGGGGATTAGCTTTGCCAGTGAAATTCTCGTCGTGATTGCGACCATTGCTTATATTTTTGATGAAATCAGTTTAAGTGCAGCTCAATCAAACCCACTTAAGGTGGTCGTTTTAATCGCCTTGTTGTTCTCCTTCATTAAAGTGGGTCACCTCATTCATCGGAAATGGATTTTATATCGCTTTAACGAAGAAGCCGCTATTTTAAAACAAAATGTTTGTGCGGCTTTGGTTGACTCAGGTATGTTAATCGCAAACTGTATTATTAGTTTAGGCCTTTATAATTGGTGTCATACTCAAGGTTACAGCAGCTTACTAATAGCCACTGTTAGCTTTTTTGTGCTACAGGGCATGTTTGCTCTGGATAGTAAAATTCGCGAGTACCGTTTTGCCAAGGCTAACCAAGGGGCTTCTTTACAGAGCAATTTTAACCTTGAAAATACCTCTATTGGTATTCGTTATGCGGGTAAATCGATTGGTCTTGCCTTAGCAGGGTATGCTGGTCTTGCCAGTGCATCATTTATTAGTGGTAAGATGGTAGAAAACCTATTTACGCTAGTCTCTCATTGCGGTGCTATGTGGGTATTGTTATATGTTTTGAGTTATATCATTAAATATATTTCATTACCGAATATTAATACATCGTTAGAAGTGGATCATCAAGATAACATAGGTATTGCCTGTATCGAGTTTGCCGTTTACGGCGCGATAGGCTATCTACTAATTAGCATGTTTTCGATTTAATATGGAAATACATAATAAGTGAGGCAGTATGCCCTTTAAAGTTAATAATTATTTGCTAGTTGATGTCGACAATGAGTTTAGTCATGCTTTTACGCATCATTATTTTGCAGGTAAAGGCGGCTCAACGTTAGTTGTTGCAGGAGCGAATAGCCGGCACATGGTTAAACTGATGTTCGACGAGCTAATAAAAGATTATTGTTACTGCGACTTTAGTAATGAAATAAGTGTTTCCGAATTGGCAAGTTACCTGCATGAGCACCATGACATAAAAGGCGTGTTGATTAACCATACTGACTACCAACTTGCCGATGACGCTCAAAAATTTATTTACAATTCGCTGCACAAAGTACGCTTTTTAATACACCAAAATGAGCAAGGATTTAATTTTATACCTTGCCCAGACGCCGCTCATATAAACCATTTATCTTGCCAAACAGACATCGCTCAAACGACAGCCGACATTCTCACCTTAAGTGAAGATTTAAATAAATAATTGCACCCATCGCGCTGTATACTTACCATATTGCTAAATTATTTGATAAGCGACATCCAATGCGAATTCCTCATATTTACCAACCATCAGCAATTTCTTTAAACACCCAAGTAGCACTTGATGATGATGCTGCCGGTCATATCGGTCGAGTACTTCGCATGAAAGCTGGAGAAAAAGTCTCTATCTTCAATGGCGAAGGCGGAGAGTACTTAAGTGAAATTATTGAAGTAAGTAAAAAGAGCGTGATTGTAGAGCCGCAAGAGTTTATCAATCATGATGTAGAGTCACCGCTTAAAATTCACTTAGGCCAAGGTATTTCACGTGGCGATAAAATGGACTTTACCATTCAGAAATCTGTAGAGCTGGGAATTACTGAGATCACCCCTATTTTTAGTCAACGCTGTGGTGTCAAGCTAAGCGGTGATCGCCTTGCTAAAAAACATCAACAATGGCAAAAAATAGCGATTGCTGCCGCAGAGCAATCTGGTCGTAACTTTGTGCCTGTCGTACACCCACCTATCGATATAAAAGAGTGGTTAGAGCAAACCAGCGATGCTCTAAAACTGACTCTACACCCACGCGCTGAACACAGTATAAAAACCATTCAAGTCCCAAGCGAGGGGGTGCGCTTTTTAGTTGGCCCTGAAGGGGGATTTACCGATGAAGAAATTAATATTGCTAAGCAACAAGCTTTTGTCGATATTCGCTTAGGCCCCCGTGTACTGCGTACTGAAACCGCTGCGCTAACAGTACTCAGCGCACTGCAACTGCAGTTTGGCGATTTAGCGAATTGAAAACCATAAAAACACCCATATATTAAAGTAACCGACACAGTGTAGTCATTCTATTCTAAGGCAAAAACATGGCAATTAAGTTAGGCATAATCTCTGATCCAATTAGTGGCTTTAATATTAAAAAAGACACAGGCTTCGCAATGATGATGGAAGCACAAAAACGTGGTTACGAACTTTACTACATGGAAATGGACGACCTATCGCTACGTCAAGGTCAAGGTTATGCAACCGCATCAAAGGCACGTGTTTTCGATGATGTTAATCACTGGTACGAGCTTGAAGAAAAATCAACAATTGCCCTTGCCGATTTAGACGTTATTTTAATGCGTAAAGATCCGCCTTTTGATACTGAATATATTTACGCAACCTATATTTTAGAGCGCGCAGAGCAAGCTGGAACACTCATTATTAATAAGCCACAAAGCCTTCGCGATGCAAACGAAAAGTTATTTACAGCATGGTTTAGCGAGCACACGCCAGATACCTTGGTAACCCGCAGCCAAGCAGACATTCGTGCATTTTTAGCTGAACATAAAGATATCATTTTAAAACCGCTAGATGGCATGGGGGGCGCGTCAATCTTTCGTGTTAAAGAAGACGATGCCAATATCGGTGTAATTTGCGAAACATTAACCGAGCATGGTAGCCGTTTTGCCATGGCACAAAATTATATCCCAGAGATTAAACAAGGCGATAAACGCGTCTTGGTCGTCGATGGTGAAGTCATGCCATACTGTCTTGCACGTATACCACAAAACGGTGAAACACGTGGTAATTTAGCCGCAGGTGGCCGTGGTGAAGCTCGCCCAATAAGCGACTCAGATCGTAAAATCGCAGAAGCCGTCGCACCAACACTTAAAGCAAAAGGTCTCATTTTTGTGGGACTGGATATCATTGGTGACCGCTTAACCGAAATTAATGTAACAGCACCAACCTGTGTAAAAGAAATTGAAGCAGCTTATGACATTTCAATCACTGGCCACTTATTTAATGCCATTGAAAGAAAACTGAGCCATACTTAATTTAAACAACAAAAGGGGCGACCTATGCAGTCATTAGAGAATCACTTCTTAATTGCAATGCCTAGCATGCAAGACCCTTTCTTTAAGCATGCTGTAACGTATATTTGTGAGCATAATCAAGATGGTGCAATGGGTTTGGTGATTAACCAACCCATCAACATCACAGTGGGTGAGTTACTCGATAAAATTGAGATCGATAACGATAAAAGCCAAGATGCGGCAAGCCTTGCTGTCTATGCTGGTGGCCCTGTAAAAACAGACCGAGGTTTTGTACTGCATTCCCCAAAGCCCGGCTATGCTGCAAGCCAAAAGCTTAGTAGTGATATTATGATCACCACATCAAAAGATGTACTGGCAAGCTTAACGACAGCAGAAGCACCCGAGCAATTTATTATTACACTGGGTTATGCAGGTTGGGATCAAGGTCAGCTTGAACAAGAACTACTTGAAAATTCGTGGCTGATCATCAAAGCAGACCCTGAGATCATCTTTAATACCCCAGTAGAAAAGCGTTGGGAAAAAGCAGTCTCAATGCTGGGCTTTGACGTCAGTCAGTTAAGTTCTGAAGCTGGTCATGCCTAATTTTTACTGCCTTATTTTAATTAATTCATTATGACAAAAAGAACGTTTAAGCCTGTAGGCGAGCGAACCGTTATGGGCTTTGACTTTGGTACCAAAAGTATCGGTATTGCCATTGGCCAAGAATTAACCGGCACGGCGTCAAGCCTACAAGCCGTCAAAGCCAAAGAGGGGATTCCTGATTGGCAACAAATTAAAAAACAAGTGGATGAATGGCAACCTGATCTTATGGTTGTTGGCTTGCCGCTTAATATGGATGGCACCTCACAAGAAGTGACGTTCAAAGCGAAGAAATTTGCGAACCGCCTACATAATCATTTTGCTATTCCTGTTGAAACTCAGGATGAACGCTTAACCACCGCAGACGCTAAAGCACGCTTATTTGAACAAGGTGGCTATCGCAACTTAGGCAAAGGGAATGTGGATAATATGTCTGCTGTGATTATTCTTGAAAGCTTTTTTGAACAATTTTACGGTGATTAATCGGTACTGTTAATCACGGTATAATCGTTTAAGTTAGGAATGAAGCCTGCCTCTTTGTAGGCTTTTTCTATTGCCCCTTGTTTGCGTAACTGCTTGAGCCCTGCTTGCAGCGCAGCATACGCTTGGCTTGCATCAGGGTGATGCTTAGAAATAATAAAATGACGGCTATCGTTGAGCTGTAAGACTATATTTGGCACCGCGACTAAACGAATGTCTTCTAAATGATATTGATTTTTGAGGCTTGGCATCAGTGGCATCATCACAAAGTCAACCCACTTCATAGACACCATACGAACTTGACTCAACCACTCGTCTTCTCTCAGTAGCTCTTTTAATGGCAACGCAGACAAGGTGTGCCAGTCTGTTAGCCATTTAGGCGTAGATACAGCTGTCAACGATTTGAAGTCTTCACGTTTTTGTAGTTTTAATACACGGTGATTCGACGGTGCAGTAAATACACCGGCATAGTACTCTCCCTTACGAATAACCGCATCAGAAATATACACATCTTTAGCGAGCTGCTCAGCGTCAAGGGACCAAACACTATCAAAACTAATCAGTAACTTACCGTCTTCAAGTAACTTAGTCTTACGAAAATTCACATTCCCTGTATGGTAGCTAAACGACTTAGTGAAGCCACCCAACATCAAGGCTTGTTGTGCGATAATCATATCCACCACATCACGGCGGATATATGCCCCAGTAAAGTCATTCACTTCACTGGGCTGACGACCATTTAAGAAGCGAGTATAATCGTTATACACATCGTCACGGATAAAAATAACGATGTCATTTAATTCGCTTGCTTTTGCAGGAAAAGCACTCAAAATAAAAATAATGCATGCTATTTTTATCCCCTTCAACATTAGCTATTACCCTTTTCATCAAGGCCATCAATAGTCACACCTTGTAAAAAGCCAGCCCCTTTTTGCTCGTTATTTTGTAACTTGATCATCAAGCGTAAATCGTTTGGCGAGTCAGCATGATGCAAGGCATCGGCATAATTAATACGCTGGTGTTTATAAAGCTCAAACAAGGCTTGGTCAAAAGTCTGCATACCCATTTCTTTTGATTTCGCCATAGTTTCTTTTATTGAACCAATATCACCGCGCTTTATCAGTTCAGCGACCATAGGAGAATTAAGCAAGATCTCGATAGCAGCCACACGGCCTTCCCCATCCGCTGTTGGCACCAGTTGCTGTGCAACAATTGCGCGTAGGTTCAGTGCTAAGTCGTATTTTAGCTTATCGTGCTTTTCTTTTGGTACTAAGTGCATAATACGGTCAATGGCTTGGTTGGCATTATTAGCGTGCAACGTTGCGACGCATAAATGCCCTGTTTCAGCAAAACTTAATGCATATTCCATGGTTTCTTGTGAACGGATTTCACCAATTAAAATAACATCAGGCGCTTGGCGTAATGAGCTTTTTAACGCTGACTCAAAGCTTTCAGTATCAAGACCTACTTCGCGTTGAGTAATAATACTTTTTTGGTGCTCATGCACAAACTCGATTGGATCTTCAATGGTAAGAATATGCCCACGTTGATTACGATTTCGATAACCTAAAAGCGCAGCAAGCGAGGTTGACTTACCGGTACCGGTACCACCCACAAACAGCACTAAGCCACGTTTTGCCATTATCACATCGGTAAGAATAGACGGTAATCCTAAATCGTTTACATCAGGAATTTGCGTCACAATTCGGCGAATAACCATCCCCGCTTGGTCTCGCTGCCAAAATGCAGAAACACGAAACCGCCCTTCTTCTGTTGCAATGGCAAAGTTACATTCTTTTGTTGCGTGAAACTCATTACGTTGCTTTTCGTTCATCGCAGACTCAACCATAGCCAGTGCCTGCTCATCAGATAACTTATCGTCGGTCAGCGGTTGCAATTCACCGTTAATTTTGGCACTAACAGGTAAGCCACTAGACACAAATAAATCTGAACCATTCTTATCGATCATCACCTGTAAAAAGCGATTTAAAGGTATTGTCATAATTAAGTGCTCCGTTAGCCACCAAACTGAGTTTTATCTTGCGCTTTAGCTCTAGCATCTGCTGTAGTAACAATGCCGTAGTTCACTAAATTACCTAAACATTGATCCATTGTTTGCATACCATGTGATGCGCCAGTTTGAATCGATGAATACATCTGTGCAATTTTATCCTCACGAATAAGATTTCGAATAGCAGGGATCCCTATCATAATCTCATGCGCTGCCACTCGCCCACCTCCTACTTTTTTAAGTAATGTTTGCGAAATAACAGCACGCAACGACTCTGAAAGCATTGAGCGCACCATGTCTTTTTCTTCACCTGGGAATACGTCGATAATACGGTCAATGGTCTTTGGTGCAGATGTGGTATGCAAAGTACCGAACACTAAATGGCCTGTTTCTGCGGCCGTCATGGCTAAGCGAATAGTTTCTAAATCACGAAGCTCACCCACTAAAATAACATCAGGATCTTCACGTAACGCACTTCGTAGAGCATTAGAGAAGCTGTGAGTATCACGATGAACTTCACGTTGGTTAATAAGGCTCAGCTTATTGTCGTGAACAAATTCGATTGGATCTTCAATCGTTAAAATATGGTGGTGTTTGGTCTGATTAATGTAATCAACCATCGCTGCCAAGGTGGTTGATTTACCTGAACCAGTTGGTCCTGTCACTAAAACCAAACCGCGTGGGTTATCAGCAATGGTCTTAAATATTTCCGGCGCACCTAAATCATCAAGTGTTAACACATCACTGGGAATTGTACGAAATACAGCAGCGGGTCCTCGGTTTGAATTAAACGCGTTAACACGAAAACGAGCAAGATTAGGTACTTCAAAAGAAAAATCCACTTCGAGATTTTGCTCATAGTCCTTACGCTGATTATCGTTCATAATATCGTAAACCAGACTGTTTACATCTTTTTGTTCTAATGCTGGAATATTAATACGACGTACATCGCCATCGACGCGTATCATAGGTGATACACCCGATGATAAGTGTAAATCCGAGGCCTTATGTTGCACACTAAAGGCCAATAATTCGGTAATATCCATTTATGACTCCACAACCAACTGATAATTATATGGTTACAATAGCAGAACGACTTAAATCCGCCTACGCAAGAATAACTCAAGCGGCAAAAAATAATCACCGTGATGAGCAAACGATTAGCTTACTCGCTGTTTCAAAAACCAAGCCTGTCGCTGATATCATCTCAGCCTACCAATATGGACAACGCCTCTTTGGTGAGTCCTATGTACAAGAGGCCGTTGAAAAGGTAGCTGCACTGAAAGACTACAATGAGATAGTCTGGCATTTTATCGGCCCTATTCAATCAAATAAAAGTGCACTTGTCGCCGCTAACTTTGATTGGGTCCAAAGTGTTGACCGAACAAAAATAGCAAAACGCCTGAATGAACAACGACCAGCTGATAAGGCTCCGCTGAATGTATTAATTCAAGTTAATATTAGTTTAGAAGAGGCAAAGTCAGGCTGCCACCCAGACGAGCTAATAACGCTGGCTGAATTTATTAGTCAGTGCGACAATTTATGCCTACGTGGTGTCATGGCTATCCCTGCAAAAACCGACGATAGCCAGCTACAATTACAATATTTTGAGCAATTAAGCGCTTGCTTTGATAAACTAAAGGCCCAATATCCCCAAGTAGACACCTTGTCGATGGGTATGAGTAATGATGTTGAAGCTGCGATTGCCGCAGGTTCAACTATGGTACGCATTGGCACGGATATATTTGGCCAACGAAATTAAAAGGTGATAACAGACATATGTCAGATAAAAAAATCGCATTTATAGGCACGGGTAACATGAGCTACGCCATTATTGGCGGCATGGTAAAGAACGGTTTTGCAGCTAAAAACATCATTGCAACCAATCGCAACCAAGAAAAATTAGCGAAGGTTGCTGCTGATTTCGGGGTGCAAACAACCGCGGACAACAACGCGGCACTTCGCGATGCAGATGTGATTGTATTGTCTGTTAAACCACAAATGATGGGTGATTTATGCCAATCGTTCCAAGATTCAGGCATAGACTTTAGCGATAAACTATTTATTTCTGTGGCCGCAGGTTTAACTGTACGACGTCTACGCGAAATGTTAGGTCAAGACGTTAAAATGGTCCGTTGTATGCCTAACACACCGTCATTACTTGGTCGTGGTGTGTCAGGTTTATTTGGTGCGGGTGAAACTGCCCAAGAGCATGAATTTGTACAACAAGTTTTTGAATGTACAGGTATTGTTGTGTGGGTAGAAAACGAGTCGCAAATCAACGATATCATTGCGGTAACAGGCTCATCTCCAGCTTACTTCTTCTTATTTATGGAAGCGATTGAAGAAAAAGCCAAAGCACTTGGTTTTAGCGATGACGATGCACGCCGTTTAGTACAACAAACCGCGCTAGGCGCAGCCGAAATGGCGCTTTCACAGCAAGACATTAGTATTTCTCAGCTACGTGCCAATGTTACATCAAAAGGCGGAACAACCCATGCAGCTGTTGAGCACCTGAAAAGCCAAGGTCTTGTAGGTACTGTTGCAGATGCAATGGATGCCTGTATTGCTCGTGCAGAAGAAATGGAAAAAGAACTCTAAGCTTACTTTTTGAAGGTAAAACTATGCAAGCCATGCAATTTTTAGTTGAGATTATTTTTGATCTCTTTTTAATGGTGGTCCTTTTACGCTTTTGGTTACAAGCGGCAAAAGCTGACTTTTATAATCCTATGAGCCAGTTTGTGGTAAAAGCCACTTCATTTGCTGTTAACCCATTACGTAAAATCATCCCTGGGTTTGGTGGCTTTGACATGGCTTCTTTACTACTTGCTTATTTAGTGGCGGTAGCAAAAATAAGTGTCATTATGTTGATGTTTTATGGCGGCTGGTCAGCAGCACCTGTCTTTGTTTCGGCATTTATGACGGTGATAAAAGAAGGCTTAAACCTGTTATTTTGGGTTTTAATTATCCGTGCGTTACTAAGCTGGGTAAGTCAGGGCTATAACCCTATTGAAGCTGTTTTCCATCAACTAACCGAACCTATGCTGCGTCCGATTCGTAAAGTTATTCCACCATTAGGGGGCTTAGACTTATCGATTCTGGTACTCATCATTGGTTTGCAGTTTTTACAAATCCTGTTAATGGATTTTATAGGCTAACGCCATTTGTGAATTAAGAGGCCGCTAGGCCTCTTTTGTTAAGTGAGATATTCCATGAAGCAAATTATTCTTATTACCTTCCTCTGCCTAAGTTTATTTTTAAACTTTGCTAAGGCGGATGAACAAACAGGCGCTCAATTTAAAAAGCTTGGCCCTTGGGAGGTTCACTATATTGCCTTTCCATCCACCTTTATTCAGCCTAATATCGCCAAAAATTACGATTTAGACCGTAGCCCGAGCAAAGGGGTTATCAATATTTCGGTATTAAAAAACAGCGACAAAACAGCACAAACAGCGACCTTAACAGGCACCGCTCGCAACTTACTTGGCAATAGTAAACAGCTCGAGTTTAAAGAAGTTATTGAAGGCGATGCGATTTATTACTTAGCGCAAATCGACTACAGCAACGAAGAGATTTACCGTTTTAACATCGAAATCAATAAAAACGGCCAAATACAAACACTGAAGTTTCAGCAAAAATTTTACGTAGA
This sequence comes from Pseudoalteromonas sp. L21, assembly GCF_021728035.1. Classification (NCBI taxonomy): domain Bacteria; kingdom Pseudomonadati; phylum Pseudomonadota; class Gammaproteobacteria; order Alteromonadales; family Pseudoalteromonadaceae; genus Pseudoalteromonas; species Pseudoalteromonas sp. L21. Next base: position 141,297 of record NZ_JAKKCV010000006.1, read on the forward strand.
CTAACTCTCATATGAACAACACCTTAGTTTTAGCCACGGGTAACCCTGGCAAAGTAAAAGAGCTGGCAAGCATGCTCAGCCCGCTTAATATTAACGTGGTTCCACAAAGCGATTTTCAAGTACCAGAGGTGCCAGAAACAGGCACCACATTTGTTGAAAACGCCATCATTAAAGCGCGTCATGCGGCGAAGATCACGGGTATGCCAGCCATTGCCGATGACTCAGGACTTGAAGTAGACGGCCTAAATGGTGCACCTGGCGTTTACTCAGCACGCTTTGCTAAAGAAGGTGCTAGCGATCAAGATAATATCGACAAACTATTAAAAGAACTTGCTGATAACCCTATACGTAGCGCACGCTTTTGGTGTGTATTGGTACTAATGCGCCATGCAGATGACCCAACGCCACTTATTTGTAGTGCAAGCTGGGAAGGCGAAATCACCCAGAGCCAAGACGGTCAAGGTGGTTTTGGCTATGATCCGGTGTTTTATGTGCCTTCTGAGCAGTGCACCAGCGCACAACTAACTAAAGAGCAAAAGAATGCACTGAGTCACCGAGGTCAAGCTCTTAAACAACTCCTTGCGCAATTGCAGCAAAAAGGCGGCCTGTGAACTTACCGCTTTTAAGTCTATATGTGCACGTACCTTGGTGCGTGCAAAAGTGCCCTTACTGTGATTTTAATAGTCATGGCCAAAAAGGCACGATCCCCGAAAAAGAATATGTTCAGCACCTAATTGATGATCTCAAAGCCGATCTACATTTAGTGCAAGGGCGTAAAATCCACAGCATCTTTATTGGCGGCGGCACCCCGAGCTTATTAACGGGTGATGCTTATACTCGCCTACTTAGCGAAGTCGACAGATTAATTGGCCTAAGCGATGACTGTGAAATAACCCTAGAAGCAAACCCAGGCACTGTCGAAACAGGCCGTTTTAAAGAGTATGTTGGTGCTGGTATCAATCGTATTTCGATTGGCGTGCAAAGCATGCAAAACGATAAACTCAAAGCGCTTGGTCGCATTCATGGTGCCGATGAAGCAAACTATGCGGCTGAACAAGCTCACCAAGCTGGACTAAACAGTTTCAACCTAGATTTAATGCATGGGCTTCCAGGACAATCTCTTGAGGATGCACTGAGCGACCTTAAAAAAATTATTGCATTAAATCCGCCACATATTTCTTGGTACCAATTAACCATAGAACCCAATACACAATTTGCCTCAAAACCACCGACTTTACCCCAAGACGATATATTGTGGGATATCCAAGAGCAAGGGCAAGCATTGCTAGCCGAAGCAGGTTATGAGCAATACGAAATTTCTGGCTATGCAAAACCTGGCTACCAATGTCAGCATAACTTAAATTATTGGCGATTTGGCGATTATCTCGGTATTGGCTGTGGCGCGCATGGTAAAGTCACCAACATAAAAACTGGGGTCATCACTCGCACTGAAAAAGTCAAGCATCCTCGCGGTTATATGGACTTAGCAAAGCCTTATTTATATAAGCAATGGCGCGTAGAGGAAGACGATTTAGCGTTTGAGTTTTTTATGAACCGCTTTCGCCTTGTCGAGTCATGCCCTAAAAAAGACTTATCGTCACTGACAGGTTTATCGCAGCAAAGTCAGCAGCGAGCCTTAAATACAGCCATCGCAAAAGGGCTACTAATAGATAACTCAGAAACTTGGCAGGTGAGCCAAAAAGGCCATCGTTATTTAAATGACCTGCTAGAATTATTCGTTTAACAACAAAAATTAAATTTCTAACAACGACAAAGGAACTAAAATGCGTAAACTAACCTTCATCGCAGCTGCGGTAAGTGTTGCATTACTTGGCGGTTGCCAACAAATGCAAGAGCAACCGACATCAGCGCCAAGTGTACAAAGCCAGCCTGTACAAAGTGAAATAGATAAAGCCAATGCGTTTTTCGAAGACACTTTTAATCGCGATATAATGAACAGCCCTGTATCTCAAACCTATATGGGTATTAAAAAAGATTACGGCAAATGGGATGATGGTAGCGAAGAGCGTGCTTTAGCTGATTTTGAACAAAAAAAAGCAGACCTAGTCGCACTGAATGCAATTAACCGCGACTTACTTGATGACGCCACAAAAGTTAGTTACGACTTAAAGAAACAAGATCTTGAAAATGACATCGCTGATTTCAAATGGCGTTATTACAACTACCCTGTGAACCAAATGTTTGGGGTTCACTCAATGATCCCTGCTTTTCTAATCAACCAACATCAAATTACTGATGTCTCTGATGCAAAAGCATATATCTCGCGTTTAAACGGTGTCACAACGGTTATTGATCAACTAATCAAGGACCTTGAAGTACGTGCAGATAAGGGCATTATTGCACCTAAGTTTGTGTTCCCACATGTTGTTGATTCAAGTAAAAACATTTTACATGGCGCACCATTTGATTCTGGTGATGACTCAACACTTCTTGCTGACTTTAAACGTAAAGTGGCAGCACTGGATATTGCCGACAGTGAGAGATCAGCGCTTATCAGCGATGCTGAAAAAGCCCTAAAAGCAGCTGTGAAGCCCTCTTACACTAAATTAATCAACTTCTTAGCTCAGCTAGAAAAACGTGCCGATGAGCGTGATGGAGCATGGAAGTTTCCTGATGGCGAAACCTTCTATAACAACGCATTAGCACGTACTACAACCACTGAGCTAACAGCAAAAGAAATCCACTCGATTGGCTTAGCTGAGGTTGCACGTATTCATGATGAGATGCGCGCTATCAAAGATAAAGTAGGCTTTGAAGGCGACCTTCAAGCATTCATGCAATTCATGAAAACAGATAAGCAGTTCTACTACCCGAATACAGCAGAAGGTAAACAACGTTACCTTGACGAAGCAACAGCCCTTATCGATAACATGAAGACACGCTTAGATGAGTTATTCATTGTTAAACCTAAAGCAGGTCTGAAAGTGAAAGCTGTTGAAGCGTTCCGCGAAAAAGCAGCGGGTAAAGCCTTCTATCAACAACCTGCACCAGACGGCTCACGCCCAGGTATTTACTACGCAAACCTGTACGATATGGAAGCGATGCCAACATACCAAATGGAAGCACTTGCTTATCATGAAGGTATTCCAGGCCACCACATGCAGATTGCCATCGCACAAGAGCTTGACGGTGTACCTAAATTCCGCAAGTTTGGTGGCTACACGGCCTACATTGAAGGCTGGGGTTTGTACTCTGAGCTAGTACCAAAAGAAATGGGCTTATATGAAGACCCATATTCTGATTTTGGCCGCCTTTCTATGGAGTTATGGCGAGCTTGTCGCTTAGTTGTAGATACGGGTATCCATGCAATGAAGTGGACTCGTCAAGAAGGCATCGATTATTACGTTAATAATACGCCAAATGCGACCTCTGATGCCGTTAAAATGGTTGAGCGTCACATCGTAATGCCTTCTCAAGCAACCGCTTACAAAGTGGGTATGCTAAAGATTTTAGAGTTGCGTGAAGCAGCAAAAGAAAAGCTTGGTGAAAAGTTCGATATTCGTGAGTTCCATGATGTTGTACTTAAAAATGGTGCTGTACCACTTAACGTTTTAGAGCAATTTGTTGATCAGTGGGTTGCTAAAAAACAAGCCGCTTAAAAACATAATTGATAAAAAGGCCGCTTTGCGGCCTTTTTTATTACTGATAAACACGCTATAAATAGCTATACCTACCCCAAAGAATAATAATTGAGAGACTTCATGCTAAGCGCTATTGAACAACTTAACAGCCGACTCCAACATCATCAGTTAAAAGAGTTACTCACTGATTACCAAGGTTTGTCGAGCGTATTGCAAGCAGCGCAGTTACAACATCTACATCAATTAGCAAATAGCAGCGAAGTAAAATACCTATTTTTACAAAATGTCGCTGCACATTTGCTCGAAGCAAGCCCACTTCCGAGCGAAGCTGTCGGCTTTATTGATGATATCGACAAACTCAGTTTTTTCACCCCAGGGCTCAAATTTCAAAATGCTTTTAATATTACAGATCAACAGGGTAACAACCTGTTACATCACCTGTTTAGCCATTGCCAAGCAAATAAACTGCCCTTTAATTACTTACGCTCTTTGATGTTATTTGAAAGCAATGAAAGCTTAGCTGTCGCACTAAAAGCGCAAAACCAACAAGGATTAACCCCGATAGGATGTTACATTGCTTGTAATAACAACACACAGATGCCAGCAAAACATGAGTTCTCTGCTTTACTGGCAATGATGGAAGTAGATCAAAACCACAACCAAACCACCGTCACAGCCCTAGTTAATAAGCTTAAGCAATTTTACAATAGGGATATACCAAATATTACCGACAGCAAAGTGTTGCTTTGTGCTACGTATTTACAAGTGTCAACGACCCAGTTACTCCATACATTAAATTAATAGCTCAATGAACAAGGATGTCGTCAAAGGATTTCTCTCGCTCAGTAGTTTTACTGCTCTGAATCATGCTAGTCGTATTATTCTCACCTTGTGCCTTGCGAGGTTATTAAGCGATGATGAATTTGGCACTTTCGCCGCGTTACTCGCGCTTTGTGAAATACTCTTATTGCCAGCAAGCATGGGGTTTGCATCGTCATTAATGCGAATAAGCTATCCACTTTATAAAGCCCAACAACATGATTTACTACGTGGCTTAAAACATGTTTACTTGGCTGCATCTTGTTTATTCGGTGTAATTTTTGTAGCTGCAGTAGTCATTAGCTTTCAGGCTATATCCCCCCACCAAAGTGCCAAAGAACATGTCGTTTATTTACTGTTACTGGTGCCAATTGGCGCCATTATGCAAAGCCAATCGGCTTTTTTAGTCGCTTTAAACAAACCTAAAATTGGCCTGATAACGCAGCAATGTATTTTTGAATTGTTAACGGCTGGGTTTTGCTTTTTTGTGTACTTGATACGTGGTGATTTATCTTTAGTCGAGATTTGTATCTTGTTGTTCTGTAGCATCTTGTGTGTAGCGAGTTATCAATACTGGTTAATCAAAAAAATGATTGTCGCAAGCGCTGCTCGCTACCAAACCAAGCAATGGTGTAAAGACTCTTTAATCATGCTCGCAAGTGGTGCAGGAACCGTGTTAGTGGCAAAACTTGACGTGTTGCTGGTGCATCACTGGTTTGGTGCACAAGGTGTAAGCATTTTCTTTCCCGCGGTTGTTATTGCTGGATTACTGACTATTTTAGGTAATGCAGCGAGCCAATATTTAAAACCTATTTTAATGGCTGATGAGAATACCGAGCAGCAACTTGGCGAGCTAATGAAAGTGGTGTGGCGTTTTAACTTTGCCGCTATCTTGCTACTTGCCTTGCTTGCAAAGCCCCTTCTGCATTTATATGGTGAAAGCCAATTACAAGAAGGGTTTTGGATTTTAATACTGTTATTGCTAGGGCAGCTATTATTACCTGCAAGAATCTTAGCCAGTAGTATGATTAAGTTAAAAGGTAACCCGCTTATCAACTTATACGTCTTACTTGGCGCAACCAGTGTCACGGTATTGATGGCAGTACTTTTAAAAGATCAGTTTGGCTTAATGGGTGTGGCGGTGGCATTTAGTGGTGGCTTTGTGCTTGGCGCACTTAGCCGCACGGTTATTGTCTGTACTCGCATGCGGCTACCTTTCTCTGTAGTACTTGGCTTAGTCAGATAAGTAATATTCAACGCTAGTAACGACTCGCACCTTTTTAAGCTGTGGTGTATTAGAATCTCTATCTGAAATCGAAAACTGACCTTGGCGAGCCGTTTTGATTTTACCAAGTTTAGACTGTGAGTCTTTAGCAAATTTCATCGCCACTTCGCGGGCTTTTTCTGTCGCTTGCTGAACCATGGCAGGCTTTATCTCATTAAGGCCATTAAATAAATATTGAATGCGTGTTTCGTAATTGTCTTGCACTATAGCAATTCCTTGCTTTGCCAACTGATTAACTTGACTCAGTGCATGCTGAACTTTTTCAATATCATTAGAATAGACGATAACATTAGAACGAGCGATATAACGAAATTGCTGATTTTCTCCACCATATTCGCGTGCTTGCTTGTCAATTATTGACTGGCTGCCCGTGCTAATTTCTTCATCGCTAAAGCCATTTAACTTCAAAAACGCAACGACCGCATCGTTTTTATTTTCAACACGCCCGACTAACTTTTCAAGGTTATTATCGGCATCAGAAAACTGTAACGGCCAAATAACGGTGTCTGCGGCAACTTCCATTTCAGCCAAGCCTTTAACTTGTACAGTACGCTCCATGGCTTTTACATCAAGCGCAGCACTTTTTAAAATAAAGCCCAGCCCCAATAAACCAATCGTTAATGCAATCGCGGCAATTATGACATTAAACGGCTGCGCTTTATTCATGCTTATCTCCTTGATGTAGGTCACTGTTTTTGACTCGAAAAGTCGTAGTAAACAGGTTATCTTATATAAAAGGGTTATCTTATGTATATAAACTTAACAGACCCTGAAATGTTTACAACTAAGCGCAAGCGAAGGAAATAGCATGAGCGTTAAACGTATTAGCCAATTTTTTAATCCATCTTCAGTCGCTGTCATTGGCGCGTCGAACTCACCTAATCGTGCTGGTTTTGTGGTTATGCGTAATTTGCTACAGGGCGGATTCAAAGGTCCAATTATGCCGGTGAGTTTAAATCACAGTGCAGTACATGGTGTGCTCGCTTACCCGAGTATCGCCAGCTTACCCAAAGTGCCAGACCTTGCCGTTATTTGTACCAATAAAAACACGTTAAAAGACATAATCAAAGAATTAGGAGAGCTTGGCTGTAAACATGCTGTTATCATCGCAGCAGGTCTTAACCCTGATCAAAAGCAGCATTTAAAAGACGCTGCACAGGCAGCAAATGTGTCGTTGCTTGGGCCTAACTGTTTAGGGTTGTTAATTCCTCACATTGGCTTAAATGCGAGCTTTTCGCACACGGTTGCAAGTCCTGGCAAACTTGCCTTTGTTTCTCAATCAGCCGCAGTTTGCTCTACAATTCTTGATTGGGCTAAAAATAAAGAAATTGGCTTCTCGTATTTTGTCTCTGTAGGTGACTGCATTGATATTAATTTTGATGAACTACTCGACTTTTTAGGTCGAGATGCCAAAACCAAAGCTATTCTTTTATACATTGATAACATTGAAGATATCCGCAGCTTTATTTCCGCAGCACGGGCAGCCGCATTCAGCAAACCTGTCATTGCGATTAAAACCGGAAAAACCAGTGCAGGGGCACTTGCTGCAGAGATTCACACAGGGGGTAAACAAAGCTCAGATGCAGTGTACGATGCACTTTTTCAACGCGCAGGTATGCTAAGGGTAAATGACCTTAGAGAGCTATTTGCTGCAACACAAACTCTAGCAATGCACCCTAAACTTCTAAAAGTTGAGCAGCTCACCATTTTAACCAATGGGGGTGGCCCTGGGGTCATGGCTGTGGACACATTATTGCAAAGCTCTGGTAAACTCGCGGAGCTAAGTGATGAAACACGCTCAGCACTAAATAGAGTGATCCCGCAATCAGAGATGACCTCAAACCCAGTGGATATTTTTGGTGACTCTGCTCCGAGGCGTTATCAACAAGCACTCGAAATCTTACTGCAAGCAAAAGAGGTTAAAAACTTACTCATTATTCATACTCCGTCCGCGCTTGCTCCGAGTGAAGATTACGCAGAGATCATTGTCGAAACCTTACAAAAAATCCCAAAAATGGCTCGCCCTTATGTCATGACTAACTTTATGGGTGAAGACGCCGCGTATGCAGCACGCAAAGTCTGTGCTAACAATGCGATTCCAACTTACCGTACCCCTGAAGGGGCGGTTGGTGCGTTTATGCACCTAGTCAGTTATCGCCGAAATCAAAAGCACTTAACGCAAACCCCTGAATCAAATACAGATGATGCCAAAATAAATAAAGAAGCTGCGCGCGCTGTGGTAAATGAGTTTTTAGCGGAAGAACAAAGCTATTTATCAACCCATGAAGCAAGTCAAATTCTAACTCACTATGGCATTGACTGTATTCAAACCGAAGTGGCTTACACGCCAACGGAAGCAAAAGAGCACGCTATCGAACTTGGCTTTCCAGTGGCATTAAAGTTAATTAGCCCGAGCATTCCATCAAAGTCAGAAGTAGGCGGTGTGGTACTTAACCTAAATGATGCACAAGAGGTCGAGCAAACTGCCTTTGCGATGCTACTGCGTATCAAAAACACCTACCCTGATGCTCATATTGAAGGGTTTTCGCTACAAAAAATGGCACCGCGTGCTGGCGCCAATGAACTGCGTATTGCAATTAAAACAGAACCCAACTTTGGTCCCGTTATATTGCTGGGTGAAGCAGGCACTGGGCTTGAGTTTGGGCAAGCTGCTGTAGCGCTCCCTCCTTTGAATATGAATCTGGCAAAATACTTAATTGCTGCGGCACACGATAAAGGCGTGCTAAAAGATAGAGTACTCCCTGAAAAAGTCGATAAGTACCGTTTATGCGCCCTACTAACACGAATTTCTCAATTAGTAATCGACCAGCCTGATATAACCAGTGTTGAGCTCAACCCTATTTTAGCTAGTAACGGTCAGTTTTTAGTGCTTGATGCCACCATAGGACTCAGTCGTTATAAGGCCAAGGCAAACCGTAAGCGTCTATGTATTCGTCCTTACCCTATTGAATTGGTAAAAGATGTAACGCTTAAAAACAATACCCAAGCTCAATTGCGGCCAATAAAGCCAGAAGATGAACAAGCACATTTAGAGTTTGATCAATCTTTAACTAAAGAGGATAGATACAAGCGCTTTTTTGGTGAGCTGCCACAATTTAATCACGATCAACTCGCAAAAATGACGCAAATTGATTATGACCGAGAAATGGCGTTTATTGTAAGCCAAGAACAAAATGGTTCAGCGTGCACTCTTGGCGTTTCTCGGGTATTAATGGACCCTGACAAGCAAGAGGCAGAATTCGCGATTGTGGTACGCTCAGACTGCCAAGGTTTGGGGCTCGGCACCATATTAATGAATGCTGCCATTGAGCACTGCAAAAACCAAGGAGTTAAACAAATTGCTGGTATAACACTACCGGAAAATACAGGCATGATAGAGCTTGCCCGTAAACTTGGTTTTAAAATCACTCGCGACTTTGAAGAAGGCAGCATTAATATGGTGCTACAGTTAAACTAAAAAACGGATCATTATTTTGCATCGTTTAAGAAATTATACTGCCCGTGTTTTTGAAGGGAATGGTAAATACCGCAGAGTAGGTCGAGCACTCGATGTATTCTTGATGTCACTTATCATGATCAATGTTGTTGCTATTGTATTAGAGTCGGTTGGCCCTTTGGCAAAGCAATATCATCAGGAGTTTTTAACGTTAGAGTTGGTATCGGTCGCCATTTTCACCTTAGAATACATATTAAGGCTTTGGTCTTGCGTGGATAAAAGCGTGCATAAAGAAAGCCCCTTAACGAACTCTAAAATTCGCATAAAGTACTTCTTTACCCCATTAGCCTTAATTGATCTGATTGCTATTTTGCCCACTCTGTTAATGGTATTTGTGAGTGTTGATTTACGCTTCTTACGTGTTCTGAGGTTGATGCGTATTTTTAAACTCACCCGTTACTCACGTGCCATGCAGCTGCTTCTTAATTCATTTCGTGAAGAAAGTAGCTCCTTACTCGCAGCATTCTTTATCATGGCAGTGGTATTAATCATTGCCTCATGCGGTATTTACTTAATAGAGCATGATGTACAACCGGATAAATTTGGCTCCATACCTGCAGCAATGTGGTGGGCAATGGTTACACTGACAACGGTTGGTTATGGCGACGTTGTGCCAATAACTCCACTCGGGCGGCTCTTTGGTGGTGCAATCACCTTAGTGAGTATGGGCATGGTCGCAATTCCGACAGGTTTACTCGCGTCAAGCTTCTCTGAGCAATTACGTAAACGTAGGCAACTATTTACTGATGCAGTCCACGAAGCGATTGAGGACGGTCACCTAACCCCCGTTGAGCAAGAGCACTTAGAGAACTTGCGCTATAAACTTGGGCTAAGCCAGCAAGAAGCGAATAAAGCGATCCATAATGAATTAAAAAACCGTAACCGTAGCCTTTATTGCCGCCACTGTGGCAAACGCCAAGACTAGCAATTTAAGTATCGCGCATTAGGGTTTTTATTCGTTAAACTCATCTTGCCAATGGGCGTTTAATAACGGGCTAACCGAGTCGCCAGGTACTGGCTTACTAAATAAATAGCCTTGAAAATATTCGCACCCTAATTGGCGTAAAAAGCGAAGTTGTGTTTTATTTTCGACGCCCTCGGCGACACATTCCTTCCCTAAGCTGCGAGCAAGGGTCAGTGTAGAATTAATAATCGCTTCATCATCTTTATCAATGCCAATATCATGTACAAAGCTCTTATCTATTTTCAACACATCGATAGGAAAGCGTTTTAAATAGGTTAGTGACGCGTAGCCAGTTCCAAAATCATCGATATAAATTCGACAACCTAACGCTTTGAGTTCTTCCATACTCTGCTGTGCTTTATTTGAATCATGCATCATCACGGACTCTGTGATCTCAAAAACCACAGCGCTTGGCGGAACTTCTGATACATCAAGTGCCTGATGAATACTCTCAACGAGATGAGCACTTTCAAAATCAAGCGCCGATAGGTTAATTGAAACATATAACTCAGGGTGTGTTATACGCCACTGACGAAGCTCAATCAGTGCTCGAGATAAAGTCTGCAGCATAATTTTTGTGATTAAGCCCGAGCTTTCAGCGGCATTTGCGAAATCTTCTGGTTGGTAATTATCATTACTTGGCCAACGTAGTAATACTTCAAGACCTGCAACTTGCTTCGTTTCTGCACTAATAATTGGCTGATAATAATTACAAAACTCATGTTCTTGATATGCTTTGCTTAATTGAGATTCTAAATGCAAAGTACGTTGAACTTGCAAGTTCATCTCCTGCTTATAAAACTGATAGCCTCCTTCAACATGCCCTTTGGCATGGTAAAGCGCTACATTTGCAGCTTTGAGCAATGCTTTGGTGTTGTTGGCATCATCAGGGTAAATTGCAACGCCAACACTTAAATTAACTTTAACTGCTTGCAAGCTAAGCTCAATGTGGCTTTCAACACTCTCCATCACACTTGCGCACAATGCGAGTAACTCATCTATACGCTTAAAGTCCTCTGCAAGAATCATAAACTCATTGCCGTCAAACCGAGCAAGACTATCTTGTGGACGTAGTACCTGCTTTAAACGTCTCGCAACCCGTTTTATAAGCTCGTCAGATTCTTCATGTCCTAGCGAATCATTAAAATTTTTAAAACGCTTTATATCTACATTCAATAAAGCCACTTTTGTATGATGATAATCTGCTTGCTCAATGGCGTGATTAACACGATCACTAAATAAGGTTTTGTTAGGCAAGCCAGTTAAAGTGTCATAATTAGCCAGCAGATGAAGCTCATTCTCAGCCAACTTTTGTGCGCTAATATCGGTAACAATAATCACATAGCAATCTAATTGACGATTACTACCCGCGACTGCACTTATCTTAATGAGCACTTGACGCTTTTCACCACTGGCAACCTCAACAACATCCTCTGCAGAGAAATGTTCACCTGATTGCAGTTTTTGCATAATTCGTAAGTAATGAATACGAGCAGGTATAGATAAGCCTAATGTTAAAGAGCGGCTTGAACGGGGATCCGCGGGGAAAGCAAAGGCATCTTGAAATGATTTATTAGTCGCTCGAATACGTAAATTTTTATCTAAAATAAAAACCCAATCGCGCGTTTGTTCAAAGGCAGCACCAAACAAGCGCGCGTTTTCCTCAAATACCAGCTCACGGGTCATATTCGTATAAGTCCCTGCTACTTTCTCAGGAACATTCCCATGCCATTCAACGACCTTACCGAAATCTTTATACCAACGCCATTGACCATCCGCATGACGAAGTCGATAAGTACAATTAAAGTAACCTTTTTCAGTTGATAAAAACTCTAACCATTCAAGGCGGAATGTTTGTTTATCGTGAGGGTGTATCTTTGCTAAGTAATCATCCAAGTTAACACCATCAACGTCATAGCCGAGCTCATTCTTTAGCCTTGGTTGATAAATAATGAGGCTTTTTGATGACCAATCCCACATCCCTGAGTGGCTTCCTTCTAATGCAAGCTTAAGACGGGCTTCACTTTCTTTACTTTCTTTGTGAGCAGCAAGGAGTATTTGTTGCGTACGATTGCGCCTGTAAACCCACGTTGCGGCCAATAGTGCAATCAGCAATATATATAAGAAAATAAAATGAGGAGCTCGCCAAAGGGGGTATTTAACTTCTATATTCAAAATCGCAGGCGGCGTTAGCTCACCTGTTAAAGGGTCTCTTGCCCAAACTTTTAAATGATATTTACCAGCACTTAATTTAGGAAAAAGAACACGATTATTGTTTCGAGTATAAGTTTTTTGACCATCACCTAATTGATACTCGTAAAGAATTCGCTCTTGATAGTTAAATGCCATAGCCGAAAAGGCCACTTCAAGACCGATATCGTCGTGTTCAAGAACAACGCTATCAATGGGCTGTTTGAGCTCTGCTGGTAAATCACGTGACATTAAATCAAGGTTCGTAATATTGACATGGTCGATTAAAGGTTGTTGATAGTGATTATCCATAGGGTAAAAATAAGTAAACCCTTTAAGCGTACCATAGACTATTTGTCCTGATGCTAGTTGTGTGAATGCACCACTGTTAAACTCTGTTGAAAGTAGCCCTTCAGACCCTGTAAATTGCTGGAAATGTAAGTTTTCGGGGTTCAAACGCCACAACCCCTTGTGGGAACTCATCCAAATCATACCGGCTTCATCTAGCACCATGTCATAAAGCAAGGTGCCGAGCTTATTCTTTTCTAAATCAATTGTGTATATATGTTCATAGGTCGTTGCATCAAGACCTATTAAGCCGAAATTAGATAAAGATAACCACAGTACATTGTTATTATCAATAATGTAGGACATAACATTAACAGCGACGTTTTCATGTTGTTCAGGAACAGTATAAATAGTTGTTAAGTCATAGGTCTGTGGGTCAACTTGATACAAAATTCCCGCATTATAAAAAAGGGGGGCGTCCGGTTTACTCGATAAAGCAGGCAAAAAACCATAAGCTAAAAAAGGTTCAAACTCATCAAACTTGCCGCCTAAACGGGTCACTTTTTGGCTATCGATATTATAGGCGAACATGCCATAATCCGGGTGTACATAGAGTAAATTACCCGTTGGCATCAGTAACACACCATGCACCCAATCGTTAATTAAAACTTGCTGTTCAGGATCAGCTGTTTTAACTGGACTAGCCTGCCCTGTTGTCGGGTCAAAACTAAAAATACCACGATTAGTATGCAACCACAGTTTGCCTTTATAAGGCATAATTTGATAAACACTAAACTCTGTTGTGATCAGATCAACTTGATAGTTTTTTAGAAATACTTCACTTTCATAGGTATCTAAATCGACAGCAGTTAAGCCATTATGAGTGGCAAGCCAAAGACGACCTTGATACTCAGTCAACCCCCAAATAGAGTGGTGTGACAATCCATCGCCTTTAATTGAGCTGGCAACAACATTAATGAAGTTATAGTTATCGTAGGATAAGTAAAATGCGCCATCATTTTTAGTCGCCAGCCACATACCGCCAGATCTGTCTTTAACGACATCAATAATACTAGTATCTGCAAGTGTATAGCCGCTCTCTTTCAAGCGGGTATTTTTTATCAGCTCTCTCGTTGCTAGGGTATAATCAAATAACCCCTTATCTGTTCCTAAAGTTACCTTTGATGCTTGTTTAATAATCTTCCAGATATTTAAATCACGCACTAACTCTTCATTACTAAAGGCAATTTCTGGTGTGGTAAACATCTTATCAAGCTGGCTAATATCGACCTTATACAAGCCTTTCACAGCACCCACTAATAAGGTTTGGTCATTGACGACAGCGAAAGACTTTACATAGTTTTGATATATATGAGCTGGCTTATCTTGCAAATGCTCAAGTTTTCTCACTTTTCCCGAAGCGATTTGGTACACATATGCTCCGTTACTTGTGCCCATGAAAATATAGCCTTTATAAGGGTATAGCTCGCGAATGACACTGCTTTTTATTCGCTCTGGAATTTTAAATAATGAGGTTACTTGCTTGGTTTCTAAATCAAGCTTAGCAAAATCTTGACCACGCCCTAGCCAAAGCGTTTTATCATCTACCGCAACCATGCTGAATACCGATTCAATGAATATTTGCTCTTCGGTAGTCGGTTTGGGGATAAATTGTTCATATGAATCTTCGCTAGGGTCATAACGAAATAACCCTGCTTGTATTGACGCTATCCAGATATACCCTTGTGGGTCTTGATAAATACGATCGATAATTGCGTCTTCAAGCTCACCATTAGGACCTTTAATATTAACAACTTCATAACCATCATAACGATTAAGTCCACCTTCCGTTGAAAGCCATAAGTAACCGCTGTTATCGATGAGCATGGTGTTGACATAACTTTGCGATAAGCCTTCACTTGTTGATAAGCGTTTGACCTGTGCAAAGCTGATTTGACTAGAAAAGCAGGTTATTAGAATAGCACAGAAGATAATTCTGGTTAAAAACTTAGTCATTAACGTTCCAAATTACATACTTGGCACGGCGTCACATGTAAAGTGCATTGGGACAATATCTCGATGTGCATACACCTCAAACAACGATTGCAAAGAACAGGGTAATGTTAATGTATAGTTAAACCCATTTTGTAGATAGAAATCAATTAGATTTTGATAAGCGAAAGTAAAAACGCCGCTTTTTTGCTCTGCGAGTAAAGTTTCAAGTAACTGAGAGGCTATTTTTTTACCACGCCACTGGGCATCAACATATAAAGTTGATAAAAATAAATAGCCATGTTGATTTTGTACACGACAGGCACCAACAATATCTATCTCATGGTAAGCAACCCACACTTGATCAGCTTTCGTCGCTCTTCCACGCGCACTGTGTTTATTATAAAACTTATTAACTAGCGGTGTTTTTATAGGATCAAGCAAGCAAAATTTTAGCTTGGGCATTACTAGCTCATTAACGACAGGTAATGCTCAAATTGCTGCTTTAAAAATGCTTGCTCAGACATGGGTCTGCTATTTATGCTTGTGTACACACCTTCTCGTGTGTTTTTACCACGCTTAATCTGGTAGGCCCAAAAAGACGCTTCATAATCTAGTTGAATTTGGTACTTTTGCTCTCTCGGCAACTTACATAAATTAAAACTCATACTATCTCAGGAATAAAGTGACTATTTTTCCAGTATAACAAAGTAAAGAAAAAATTAGCATATTAACGACCTGCCAACCTTGATTTTAGCCACACATGAAAGTAAATTAACGACGAATTTACGCCCGCTAGGAAAGCACAATGCCAAAGTTTATCATTTATTTTTTCGCATTTGTTTTGCTTTGCTTTGCTTTTTCGACTCACGCTAGTTTATTAATATTCAACCGCCCTGCTGATACACCGCAAGCACGTTATGTCATAGATTTACTTCGTATGGCTTATAAAGAGATTGGTTACGAATTACATATCATTGATTTTAATCATCAAAGTTCTTTAGCTGCTGCAAACGAAGGGGTTCTTGATGGGCAATTAGGCCGCATCGCTGACGTAACACAAGATTACCCTAACCTATTAAAGGTTGATTTCCCGCTATTTAATTTTAATTTGCTATTACTAAAAAACTGTCAGACGTGTCTTTATAGCGACTTAAAATCATTAGCAATCCAGTCTAG
Organism: Pseudoalteromonas sp. L21; assembly: GCF_021728035.1. Classification (NCBI taxonomy): domain Bacteria; kingdom Pseudomonadati; phylum Pseudomonadota; class Gammaproteobacteria; order Alteromonadales; family Pseudoalteromonadaceae; genus Pseudoalteromonas; species Pseudoalteromonas sp. L21. The sequence goes on from NZ_JAKKCV010000006.1 coordinate 157,133, forward strand.
CTACCCTGCAGCACAAAGTTTTTTAGATAAACAGCCATTTCATGGCGATGTTATCACTGTTAGAAATATCACTGCTCAGCTAAATTTACTGACACAAAAACGTGTTGAAGGGGCCCTCTTACTCGACTTTTTACTGTCAACAAAACACCCTAACTTTGATCAGAGCCAATTTCACAAAGAAGTACTAATGTCTATGCAGAGCTTTCACTTTGTGCATAAGCGTCACGCGACATTAATCCCTAAGCTGACAGCTGCATTAAAAAAGTTAGATGAACAAGGAACAGTGCGATTTTTAAAAAACAAATATAACCTTACCGACTTCTAAAAATCGAAACCACCTTGCTCAGGGCTAGATTGTATGTGTGCAGCCGCATTGAGCTTTTTCTGAAGGAAGCGTTTATAACGCTGCTGACATAAAATAATCACTTTTCTTTTTTCCGCATTACTGAATTTATTCCAATGAAAGCGCTCATCACGGCTGCGATAACACCCTTTACAGTAACCACGGTTATTAACCTGACAAATTCCTTTGCAAGGGCTTGGGATTTCAAATATTTCAATTTGTTGCATCACAATTTGCCAGTAAATTAAAGGTACTGAAAGTATAGCCTGAAATTTAGTCATAAAAAAAGCCACTTAAAAAGTAGCTTTTAAAATGCGTTACTCTGATTAAGATTCGCTCGTTGCAAGCTCTGCCTTGCGATGGAATGGTTTTGCATACATAGCTAAGACCAAAGGCTTTAATTCTTCAGGAACTTGGCTTAAACGCGCATCAAATGCTTCAGCGTCTTTTTTATCTATTACTGCTTGTTTACAGCCACCAGCAATATAATTACCAGGATGTAAGAAAAACGAATCAACAATTTGCTGATCAATCGTTTTTGCCAACTCCTCTGGTGATTCACAACCTGACTCGATTGGCTGACCAAACGCTAAGTGAACATGCCCTTTGGCTGTACTGAAACCTTCAACAATGCTGGCTATATCTTCACCTTGCTGCTTCACATACTGGCCATGTTGTTGCTTATGATACAACTCTTTTGCTTTTGCAATTGCACATGGTTCATACTGATAGGAAATAGAAACAGGTACTATTTTTAGCTCACGCACATAATCTGCAAATTCTTTTTTCTGTTTACGACCTTGTAATTGCAACATTTTAAGTAGTGCAGGATCAGTTTGGTCAAAACCATCCTTCGCACGACCTTCTTTTTGCGCTATCCAAATAGAGTGACCTTCAGCCAGTGAATCATAAATATAAGCAGAAAGTTGCGAGAGCGCTTTTAACATCTCTTTTGGTGCTTTCGCGGAGCGCTTAACAATAAAACTCTTATTCAAGCGCATTAACTCAGTAATATATGGAATTTGCAGCAGGTTATCACCAATTGCGATGCGAACAGTCGGCATATTGTGTTTAAACAAGCCCCAGTTAACCAGAGCAGGGTCAAGAACAATGTCACGGTGATTAGAGATAAATAAATAAGCTTGCTTCGGATCAAGTTTATCGATACCTGAAAACGTGACTTCCGACGTAGTACGAGTAATTAGCTTATTCAGATAATCAGCAACTTCATGCTGAACTTGTTCAACTGAGTTGGTTTTACCCCACTTTTTTCTTAACTGCTGACGTACTAATGGGCGTGTTATAAACGGAAAATAAGATAAAAAGCGTGGTAGATTATACTTAGCGATAACATCCACAAAGGCATTATCAGCAATTAAACGCGCCACTGAGTCTGCAACTTCATCATCATTGTAAGGTCTTATATCTGCGTATTTATCCACACATTCACTCATAAAAACTACTTAAGTTAAAAAACGGCACGCTTAGCGTACCGTTTAAAGAATTGGCGGATTATAACTCAGGCAATTTTAAATGCGAACCGAGACGCGATAGTTAACCTATATCTTCTCTTAATAGTTATAAAAATATATTTTATAACAATCAATTAGCTAATGCTCTTACCAGTCTGTGTTGACTTCTTTAAGAGTATTTTTAACGCTAACCTCAACATTAAAGCGACCAATAATACGCCACACACTAAGCTCAACCAGTGCGGTAATACTTGATGTTCCTCCCCCATCATGGGTGCCACCACAAAACCAAACTCAGAAACTAGGTAATCCGTTAAAAAACCGAATAGTAATGCAACGCCTATGACACCGATTAAATAAGCAACTACAGCGCGTTGACCCAACTCTTTACCCACCACACCCAATGTTGCAACATTTGTGGCAGGGCCTGCCAACATAAATACCAACACGGCGCCTGGTGATACACCACTGAGCAATAAACCGGCTGCAATCGGGGTTGATGCCGTCGCACAAATATACATAGGAATGCTAATTAAGATCACCACCAGCATTGCAAAAATACCACTTCCCCACTGACTCAAGTACGACTCAGGCACATAGGTTTGGACCAGTGCGGCAAAAAATAGACCGATAACCAACCATACCATGGTATCTTCAAGCAACTTATTACAGCTAAAACTTATTGCGCGTTTAAGCTTTGCAACCCCTCCTTCAATTTTAACGACTTCCTTTTTGCTTGCGCAGCAGCTTGCTTTCTCAACAGTGGGAGCTTGCTTTGTACTACAACAACTTGATGTAGGCTCTTTAGCGGTTGCTTGCTTAGTGCTACAACAACTACTTGTTACTGTTTCAAGGTTATGCGAGGTTTTAGTACGCTCATTATTAAACTCACTCTCTTTACCAACTAACACACCAGCAGCAATCGCACTACATACGGCTGCAATCGGCCTGATCACAGCCATAAAAGGGCCTAATAAAACATAAGAAACAGAAACAGAGTCAACGCCCGTTTCAGGGGTCGATACTAAAAAAGCCGTCGTCGCACTTTTTGAAGCGCCAGCCCGCCTAAGTCCTATAGCGGCAGGGATCACACCACATGAGCACAATGGCATTGGGGCACCAATAAGAGCAGCTTTAATTGTGGTCCAAAGTCCCTCTTTACCAAGATGACGATGCAAAAAGTCCGTAGGCAAGTAAACATTTAATAGTCCTGCTATTAATAACCCCAACATCAACCAAGGGGCAGACAGTAAAAATAACTGCCAAAAATTAGTGAGTAAGTCCATCTATATCCTCCAATGTCGTTAATATAGAGCAATTTTCAGCAGGCTCTTCGCCGCCGCAACACTTCTTTGCTAATAGCGATAATGAATCATAAAACCGTGTTAATTCCTCAATACGTTGAGCGACTAAATCACGTTTTTGTAGAGTCATTTCTTTAACTTCATGGCACGAATGCTGATCTTTATGAATTTTTATTTGCAGCAACTCTTTAATTTCAGACAAGCTAAACCCCACGTTTTTAGCGCGTAAGATAAACGACATCTGTTTAATGTCTGTATCGGTATAAATACGGTACCCTGACTGTGAGCGCGAACTAGGCGTTAACAAACCATGTTTTTCGTAGTACCTTAATGTATCTGTTGAAACTCCCAACTTGCGGGCAAATTCACCTATTTTCATCACCGTCTCCATTTAAAAGCTTATACGTACTATAAACCTTGGAGTACACCCTAAGGTCAAGCATTAAATTAAAAAAGGAAAGCACATGAATATTACCATCCTTGATACCGCCACATTAGCAGATACCTCATTAGATTCATTAGCAAACTTGGGAACACTCTCTTGCTATGATTTAACAGACCCACAAGATGTTGTTTCTCGTTGTCAGGATGCCGATATTATCATTACTAATAAAGTCGTTATTGATCAAAAAGCGATGTCGCAGCTTAGCAACCTAAAACTAATTTGTGTTGCAGCAACAGGCACCAACAACATTGATTTAGATGCAGCCAAAACGCACAATATTGCCGTCACCAATGTGGCAGGCTACTCCACTCCTTCTGTGGTACAGCATACATTCGCACTCATCACTAACTTACTGGGTAATACCCACCGTTATATTCAAGATTGCCAATCTGGAAAATGGCAACAAAGCCCGATGTTCTGTCGTTTAGATTACCGTTTTAATGATATGTCAGGCAAAACACTTGCGATTATTGGTTATGGTTCACTTGGTAAAGCGGTTGCTGATGTAGGCCGTGCTTTTGGTGTTAATGTAATAATAAGTGAACGTAAAGGGCATGCTCCTCGCGAAGGACGTGTTAGCTTTGAAGAGGCGATTAAAACAGCGGATATTATCAGTATTCATTGCCCACTGACTGATGAAACTCGCAACCAAATAGCGGCTAAAGAGCTTAATATGATGAAATCAACAGCAATCCTAATAAATACAGCACGAGGGGGAATTATCAATGAAGCTGACTTAGCCAATGCCCTTGCTAATAATGTGATTGCGGGTGCCGGTGTGGATGTGTTGAGCAAAGAGCCAGCAGAAGAAAATAATCCACTTGCCATATATCAAGGTGATAACTTATTACTAACACCTCATATCGCTTGGGCGAGTCAAGAATCAATTGCTCGACTTGTGGCTGAAATAGCACTTAACATCAACGCCTTCAGCCAAGGTGAGGCACGAAATAGACTGGTCTAAAAAACAATTTTTTAGCCAAATAAGCTAAGTAATGAGTTCCACATTACTTAGCTAGCTCGCAACAACAAGCTAAAACTTTGATTATAAAAGAAATAAAATGTTGGCAAATGGATTGCTATATATGAAAAAACGAAACGATAAAACAAGGGATATAACAATGAAAAAAGCACTTCTTATTGCCGCGCTAACTGCACCTTTTTTAACCGGTTGTGTCATTGCCGTGTCAGACGGTGAAGCCGAAACTCACTGGGCAGGCGACTCGTCAACAAGCTGGCAAAAACACCACAAAAATAATCGTGAAGTCATTGCAAACTTAGCACTTGATACGCCTTACCAAACGGTACTCAATAAACTAAGCACACCTAACTTTACAGAGTTACTAAAACAGGATGACGGCGTATACCAAGTACTCTTTTATGCCACTCATAGCATCCACTCAGACAGCAAAACGACCAAAGATGAGTGCACCCCTTTGGTCTTTAAAAACGATAAATTAATTGGTGTGGGCGACACTATTTATAAATCACTTAGTAATGGCTAATTACTTTATGCAGGGGTAGACAAATAACCTACTCCTGCAATGTCGCAGATACTAACCGCGATACCACTTGGTCGCGCCCTGCCTCTTTAGCTTGGTATAATCCTAAATCGGCTTCTTCCAGTAATGTTTGCTCAGCATAAACTTGCCCTGACTCTGTGGTGGCAATACCAATACTAATTGTCACATACTCTGAATTTAAAGAGGCCTTATGCGGAATACTTAACTTATTAACTGCATTGCGTAGCTTATTAGCGAAAGCAACCGCCTCTTTAGCAGGAGTGCTGGGCAACACAGCTGCGAATTCTTCCCCGCCGTAACGGGCAACAAAATCACTCCCTCGCTCGCATGAGCCAACAAGTGCATGTGCTATTTTTTTAAGGCAATCATCACCCGCACGATGACCGTAACAGTCGTTGTAACGCTTGAAATGATCAACATCCATCAATAAAACCGACAAAGGGGTATGATCTCGTCTTGAGCGCCGCCATTCCCTAGATAAGTTTTCATCAAGATAACGTCTATTAGGAATTTCAGTTAAGCCATCAATCGATGCCAACATTTCGAGTAGATCATTTTTTTGTTTGATCATTAACTGATTGCGAACACGGGCACGAACAATCGCAGCGCTAAAGGGCTTAGTTATATAATCCATTGCCCCTAATTCAAGGCCCTTGGCCTCATCATCATGGCTGGTATTTGCGGATATAAAAATAACAGGCAACATATTTGTTGTTGTATTTTCTTTTATTTGTGCCAGCACTTCATAGCCATCGATACCCGGCATAACAATATCTAAGATTAATAAATCAACGGGTTGTGTTTTTAAAAATGTAAGTGCTTTTTCACCACTTTCAACACAAAAAACATCGTAATCTTGTCGCAATGTTTTTTCTAAGACCAAGCGATTTAACGGATCGTCATCAACAATCAGTACCTTGGCTTTTTTCAACATTTGTAGATCCTTGTTCGATGATAAATGCAATAACTTGCTTTATGTGTTGCTGCAGCTCATCGTTTAATAGCTCAGGAAGCTTACCTTGCGTTTTAAGTTCAGCCTCACACTGTTTAGCACATGCTGACAATCGCTTAAAACCTAAATTACCAGCAGACCCTTTGACATTATGCACAACTCTAACCAGTTCTTCAGTAGTACTTAAGGTAGAAATTTCTAATAATTGCTGTGCGGCCATAGTGGCAAACTTTGACAACATAGTTAATACCAAATCACTATCATTTGCAAACTGAGTTAAAACAAAAGAATGATCAAAAAATGGTTCAATTGGTTTATCAAGTTCACTCATTGCTAAAAAGAGCTTATTTGCAACAATTGGCTTTGTTAAATGCTTATTCATACCTGCAGCGACAGATTGTTCAATATCAGCAGCTTCGCTATGGGCGGTTAAAGCATAAATAGGCATCTGCTCTTTTGTGAATGATTGCCTAATAATTCGTGTCGCCTGACAGCCATCCATCTCTGGCATTTGAATATCCATAAAAATCAGATCTGGGGTTAAGCTTGCTGATAACTCAATTGCTTTTGCACCACTATCAGCACAAATAACAGTAATGTTAGCCTGCTTCAGAATACTTTTAATAATACTTAAATTAAGTGGATTATCATCCACTGCAAGCACTAATAGACCTGATAAATCTGTACTTGATGGGAGTAACGGGCTGTTTTTTTTGGCGGTCTGTGTGGTTTTATCAAGCTGTAAACAAAAGCTAAATTCACTGCCTTTCCCCTTTTCACTTGTGAGTTTAACTTCCCCCCCCATCAATGCGACTTCATATTTAACAATTGCTAGACCAAGTCCTACACCTTGATGAGAACGAGTAAGCGACTCGTCTCCTTGCGTAAAAGCATCAAATAATCGACTTTGATCAGCGTCGCTAATACCAATCCCCGTATCCTTAACTACAAAGCAAATAAGTTGCTGCTCATCGGACTGTTCAACTAAAGTAAGACTCAGTTTTACACTGCCATGTTCTGTAAATTTAGCCGCATTGGTTAATAAGTTTGCGAGCACTTGCTGTAAACAAATTTGATCACCCAATAAATTTGCATTAATGGTGTCATCACATTCGACGCTAAACTCTAAACCTTTTTTACTGCAAAGAGGCGTTGCAATCCCTTCACAGTAATCAATTAAGTCAGCCACGCTAAATGGTGCCTTATTTAATTGCACTTGCGCACTTTCAACACGAGCAAAATCAAGCATACGATTAAGTAGTGACAACAAACTATTTGCTGCCGACTTAGCTTGCGATGCGTAGCCTCGCTGCTCTTGCGATAAACCTTGTAAAGCGATTACATCTATTAAACCTAACACTGCATTAAGGGGCGTACGTATTTCATGACTTAAATTCGCAATAAAACGACTTTTAGCTAATGTCGCTCTCTCCGCATCATTCTTTGCCTGAATTAAATCTGTGACATCTTGCACGTGCAAAACATAATAATCAGGGGTTTGTTCGTTATCCCATACCAAGGAGACACTTATTTGCAACCAACGCTTTTGCTCTTGTTGAGGTAAGCTAAAGTGATAAACATTTTTCTTCTCACTATGCAGCTGCTTAAGTGTTTGCGTTAATTTTTCTAGTGATTGCGCAACGAATAAATCTGCCAACATATACTGACTGGGTATATTGTGGCTTTTTTGCATTGAAAATATCTGGCGGGCAGCTTTGTTAGCTTGTAACACTTGGTAATCTAGAGATAATAAAATAACCCCGTTCGCTGCATACTCCATGGCACTTTTGAGCTTTGCTTCGGAGCTTTGCAACGCATTAAGCGCTTCGTGTTGCTCTGTTATGTCTCTACCTATGGTCATCGTACCTAACAGTTGTTGATGCTCATTATAAAATGGCGCAATACTGAGGTTGTATGTTTTATTATTTGTAACTAAGCGTTTTTGATAGACTTGACGCTCAGTTAACACGTTCTCTTCTAATAAACTCAGCTCAATATTGTCTTGATTTGTGTTAGTAAACTTTTCACCCACGAGTTCTTCTTGTGGCATGCCTACGTAACTTTCGTAAGCTTTATTGCAACCTAAAAAAACACCGTAAGTATTTTTAAAATAAATGAGATCAGGCACATTGTTAAGCATGGTGTTTAACAAGGCTAAATGACGTTCTTTGGCATCAATACTACGTCGTAATTGCTCTGATTTTACTTGAACTTGTGAATCAAGTGCCTTATTGGCTTCTTGTAAAGATGTAACTAGCTCTTCATTACGCTTAAAGACCTGTTTAACTCTACTAAACCACGGTTGCCAATCGGTCGGTATACGGTAATGTAAAAGCGGGCTGCTATTCTCATTATGCTGATCTAAATAGCAGATCAAGTGTGTCATGGGCTTAACAAATATACGTTGGCTCAACCAAAATACCCCACTGAACATCATTATTAAAAAGACGCACAAAAATATAAACTCTATAAGAATATCATAACTAATTGGCTCACTAAGCGCCTGTTTAGATTCATAAAACTGGGTATGAATGGGCAAGTTATCTGAGGTTTGAACCAAGTAGCTATGTGACTTTTTTGCGGGCCGCTTAGTGTCAATAATCATTGGCTCAGGCCAGTAATCACCTGCACCCACTGCACTATTTAAGCGCACGTCAGAGCTGGCTATAACTTGGTTATGTTGATTTATAAAAATATACTCCCCCTGCGGGGGCGCTATTTTCTGCAACCAATTTGAAATGGCTTCTAAATCATAAATTAAAATGATGTAGTCATGGCTTGTGGCTGTACGCTTTTTACCAATTGCAAAATAAGCATGATTATTCACAGTAACGACTTGGCTTGACGAAAGTGTGTTGTCGTTTAATTGCTGTGGTTTGAGTTTATTATCGAGTATTGTCGTTAGTAACGTGCTGTCTGCGGTAGAACGCCGCTTGATGTAGGCAAAACCTTGCTCATTAACATAAGCAACCGCTTGTAAAGATTGGATAAGTGAGAGTGTGGTATTAAAAGAAGGCCCTAATGCAATAACCTGCCGCCACTGTTCAAGTGCATAAGAAGTGGAAGCAAACTTACCCTGTCCAACTATTTCGCCAATTTCATCACCAACTGGCTGATAATAGTAATGCTCAAATTGGTTGACATTTTTAGTCCAGCTTGGGTCAAAATCATATGATAAAGGCTGCTCGTACAATGTAAACATAGTATCAATCAGCCCATCGGCGGCGCTCATTGCATGGCTCAGTTGAGCTGAAATATTATTAAAGCTGCTGTGGCGATTCTCAATTGCACGCTCAAGTTTTAAGTCGTACAAATGCAAGCATAAAAAAAACGCCACTAACAATGGCACAATCAGTGCGACAGTGATAGAGCGGTAATAACGTTTAAGTGGTAAAAAGTTCACTAGCTTCAAAGTACCTTGCCTCGGAACTTTCTAGATTAACGAGGCAAGGATCTGCTGGCAAGTTATAAATTTTCTTCGGCAAAGCTTGCCAAGCGACTACGGACAACGCCGTTTAAGTTGACGGTAGCACTTCCCTCAAAGTCTTTAAAGCGTTCAACAATGTAAGTTAAGCCTGAGGTAACTGGGGTCAGGTAGTTACTATCAATTTGTGCCAAATTACCTGAACATATAAGCTTGGTCCCTTCACCGCAACGAGTAATAATGGTCTTTAATTGTGAAGCTGTTAAGTTTTGGCTTTCATCTAAAATCACCACGGCATTTTGAATACTGCGGCCACGCATAAAGTTCACCGATTTAAATTGCACGTTGGCCTTTTCCATAATGTAATTACGGCTCGAAATAGGATTCTCGTCACCTTTATGTAATACCTCTAAAGTGTCCGTAATAGCAGCCAGCCAAGGAGCCATCTTCTCTTCTTCAGTTCCAGGTAAGAAGCCGATAGATTCAGCAATTTCTGGTGTGTTACGGGTGACGATAACTTTATCGTAAATACCTTTTTCAATAATCATTTCAAGGGCACTGGCAAGCGCAAGTAGTGTTTTACCACAGCCTGCGGGGCCAGTTAAAATAACCAACTCAATACTTGGGTCAAGTAAGGCATCGAGCGCCATACCTTGATAAACATTTTTTGGCTTTACTCCCCATGCTGTGTGGCTCATCAGGCGCTCAACACTGATATCTTTTAACGTAATTTGTTTATCATCATAACTTTTTACTCGCGCAGCAAAGTGATCGCTACTATCAAGAATGTATTCATTACAAAATACGTCACTGATGGTATTTTTTGCTACATGGTGATAAGTGTCCCGCCCTTGTTGCTCAGTTTCGCATTCTCCTACCTGTTGCCAAAAATCGCCTTCTATTTTTTTATAGCCACTGGTCAGTAATGCGATGTCATCAATCAGCTGATCAGTTCTGTAATCTTCAACAAATTTAAGCCCTGCCCCTTTGGCTTTGAGTCGCATATTGATGTCTTTCGTAACCAGCACCACCTTGCTGTCACTGTGCTGTTTTTGTAGATGCACCGCACAATTGATAATACGGTGATCATTTTCGTTGCCTGGTAAACCAGAAATACTGTCTGCAAATAAGTGGTCGTTAACAATAATAAGTCGACCTCGGGACTGAACTTTCGCTTTTTTATTACTGGGTAACGCCACCCCCTGTAACATTTGCTCTGGAGAGGCATCTTTTAACACTTCATCTAAACCACGAATAGCAACACGAGCATCACGGCTGACATCGTGTTTTCTATCTTTAATGTGGTCGAGCTCTTCTAATACTGTCATGGGGATAACAACATCATGTTCTTGGAAAGATAAATAAGCGAGGGGTTCGTGGAGTAATACATTGGTATCGAGCACATACATTTTACTATCAAGGTTCGAAGCTTTTTCCATAGCACTTTCCTTACGTTTTATGATTTTTATGCTATACCCAAGTAACTAAACAAGCGGGAATTGAACCTGTTATTTATTTGTTAGGTATATACTCAGTCTAGTCTATTTGTAGCAAAAGTCTTTTTTATGACAGCTAAAATTACAATTATTTAAGCGGTTAAAATACATACAAATTTCAACCAAAAAAATAACTTTAAATAATTGACTAAATTTAATTGTATAAGGCAAGTTTACTGCCTTGAAGTACCAAGACGATACAGGTAACATAGCCGCCTTTTTTCTTCATAGATGAGACATATATGAATTTTTCCTTAGGTCAACGTTGGATCAGTGATACAGAGTCAGATTTAGGATTAGGCACCGTAGTTGCCCTTGAAGGCCGTCAGGTCAGCATTTTATTTCCTGCCAGTGGAGAAAACCGTGTTTACTCTTTAACTGAAGCGCCTGTTACTCGTGTTGCATTCAATCCAGGTGATACTATTCGCAGCGTTGAAGAATGGGAACTTGAAGTTGAGTCTGTTGAAGAACAAGGTGATTTATTGTGCTACCACGGTATTCGTACTGACAACGGTGAGAAAGCACAATTAAAAGAAACCTTTTTAGATCACTTTATCAAATTTAATAAACCACAAGACCGTTTATTCGCCGGTCAAGTAGACCGCTTTGATCGTTACACTCTTCGCTACCAAACTTGGCAACACCAGTTTGAGCGCCAACAATCCCCCCTTAAGGGCTTAATTGGTCAGCGTGCCAATCTTATTCCTCACCAGCTGTATATTGCTCAAGAGGTAGGTAAGCGCTTCGCACCCCGTGTATTACTTTCAGATGAAGTTGGCCTTGGTAAAACCATTGAAGCGGGCATGATTTTACATCAGCAAATCATTACAGGCCGCGCAAGCAGAGTGTTAATTGTCGTGCCTGAAAACTTACAGCATCAATGGCTTGTTGAAATGCTACGTCGTTTTAACCTACGCTTTTCTATTTTTGATGAAGAACGCTGTGACGAAGCATTTGCAGACTCGCCAAACGTATTTGAAACCGAACAGTTAGTACTTACTAGCCTTGAGTTTTTAAGCAAGAAAAAGCGCTGGTTTGAACAAGCGACACTGGCTGACTGGGACTTACTGGTCGTTGATGAAGCCCATCATCTAAGTATTAATAATGGTAAACCAAGCACTGAATACCAACGTATGGCAGAGTTGAGCCAAGACATTCCGGGGCTTATTTTACTAACAGCAACACCTGACCAACTTGGTCATCGCAGTCACTTTGCGCGTTTGCAATTACTCGATCCTGATCGTTTCTACGACTACGATGCGTTTGTTGAAGAAGAAAGTAACTACAAAGATGTTGCTGAAGCTGCTAACCAACTCCTTGCTGAAAAGGGCTTGGTTGATGCATCACGTAACGCGTTAAAAGCACTCTTAAAAGAAACAGACATCAGCGAATTACTTGCAAGTGCGGAGCAAGGTGATGAAACTGCCCGTAACGAAATTTTATCTATGCTATTAGACCGTCACGGCACGGGACGTATTTTATTTAGAAATAGCCGTAGCGGCATCGATGGCTACCCTAGCCGTAAACTTCATGCCTACCCTATGGCCATGCCGAAGCAATATAAAACAGCTATCTCCGTTTTGGGCAATATGGGGGGTATTCAAAACGCCGAACTAACCGCATTGCGTGCACTGTTCCCGGAAAAGATTTTCCAAGAGTTTGAAGGCGAAAATGCCAGTTGGGGGGCATTTGATCCACGTGTTGATTGGCTAATCGAGACATTAAAAACACTTAAGCACGAAAAAGTCTTACTTATCTGTGCTAAAGCTGAAACCGCTATTAGCCTTGAACAAATTTTGCGTGAGCGTGAAGCAATCAAAGCGTCTGTTTTCCACGAAGGAATGTCAATCGTTGAGCGTGACCGTGCGGCAGCATTCTTTGCCGATGAGTACGACAGCGCGCAAATTCTACTGTGTTCTGAAATTGGTTCAGAGGGGCGTAACTTCCAGTTCTCGCACCATTTAGTATTATTTGATTTACCTCTTAACCCTGATTTGTTAGAGCAACGCATCGGTCGTCTTGACCGTATTGGTCAAACCCAAGACGTAAACATTCATGTGCCGTATTTCGAAAACACTGCACAAGAAGTCCTATTACGTTGGTACAACGAAGGCCTTGATGCGTTTGAAACAACCTCAACAACAGGCCAAATGCTGTATAAAGAGTTTGGTGAAGAATTACTTGAGTTTGTTGGCTCTCATAATTGTGACGAAGAAGAGCTTGAGCCACTTCTAGAGCAAGTAGCTAAGCAAAATGCTCAGCTGCGTAAACAAATGGAAAGTGGTCGTGACCGCTTATTAGAGCTGCATTCTAGTGGTCAAGGGCGTGCTGAGAGCCTAGTTGCTGATATTGAAGAACTAGACGATCAATTCACGTTGCCAAGCTATATGATTAATGTGTTCGACACCTTCGGCGTAAGCCAAGAAGACAAAGGTGAAAACACCATTATCTTAAAACCAACAGAGCACATGCTAAACCCATCTTTCCCATGTTTGAAAGATGATGGCATTACAGTGACATTTGACCGTAGTACGTCGCTTTCGCAAGAAGACGCGCATTTCATCAGCTGGGATCACCCTATGGTGCAAGGCAGCTTAGATATGATTTGTGATGATGACTTTGGTACAGCGTCTGTTGCACTACTGAAAAACAAAAAGTTACCTGCTGGTACCTTCTTTGTTGAGCTTATTTTCATTGCTGAAGCTATGGCACCTAAAGCACTACAAGTGGGGCGTTTTTTACCGCCTACACCTATTCGTATTTTGCTAGACAAAGGCAGTAATAACCTAGCTGACAATGTCGCCTTTGACGCGTTTAATCAGCAACTATCAGCGGTGGGCCGTCAAACAGCAAGTAAGTTAGCCAGTGCTTTACAAAGCGCTATTCACCCAATGATCACCAGCGCACAAGGCATGGCACAAACCAAGCTTGAGGCACTTCGTGCTGCGTCGTTAGAAAAAATGCAAACGGCACTTGCTGAGGAACAATCGCGCTTAGCCGCTCTTAAGCAAATCAATCCGAATATTCGTGATGAAGAGCTTAACTTTTTTGATAAACAGCGCAGTGAATTGACGACTTATATCGAAAAAGCCCAAGTTAAATTGGATGCCATTCGTTTGATTGTGGTTTCACACTAAGCTTTAGGCTGACAATCATAGACGCGGTGTGTTTTCACATCGCGTTTTTTTATGAACGTGGAGTTACCTTCCGAAGCGCTACCATCAACATTTGTGTAACTCTCTCAGCTCCTTTAAAATAGCGCTCTAGAAAATCATCGAGGCTGGCTGTGTTACTCAATTATAATCCCCCAATGACACCTTATTTAAGTATTGTTTATCAAGACAATGACTTGCTTATTGTGAATAAACCAAGCGGCTTACTCACTGTACCAGGGAAAGATCCAAAACACGCCGACTGCCTAATTGCACGGGTTAATCGCGTATTTCCAACAGCAAAAATTGTGCACCGCTTAGATATGGCAACCTCGGGAATTATTTGTTTAGCAATGCACAAAGAAGCGCATCGTAACTTAAGCATGCAATTTCAAGATAGAAAAACCGCTAAACGTTATATTGCACGCGTGTTTGGTAAACTCGAACAACCAACTGGCTCAGTGGATTTACCTCTTATTTGTGATTGGCCTAATCGTCCAAAGCAGATGGTTGACCATGACAATGGCAAACCTTCATTAACTCATTTTAAAGTGCTTGAGCATGAAGACAATGCAACTCGTGTAGAGCTCACTCCAATTACTGGGCGCTCGCATCAATTACGTGTTCATATGCTGTCTTTAGGCCATCCTATTTTAGGGGATAGACTGTACGCCCACCCAGCAGCATTAGCGATGGCGCCAAGACTGCAACTGCATGCAGAAATGCTCAGTTTGGCTCACCCTGTCAGTGGTAAAGAAATGGTTTTTGAAGCCACGCCTGAGTTTTAACAATAATATTGCTAAATATTTAGCATGAGGTGCCGATAGTCTAATTAGACTTCAGTTAGGATATCGGCATGACTTTAAGAGTATTAAATACATTACTTTACGCCACTAGTTTTGCGTTTATAAGCAATGTAAGTGCACTCGACTTCATTCAACCAACACCTTGGTCAAGTATCGTTAGTAACGATATTCAGCGCTTTATTCCTGATGGTGAGGTGCGTACCTTGCTTGCTGGTGATGATGAGTTTATCTGTCTTTATCGTCAATCGATGGCGGCAACTCAACGAGGAGTGGTTTTAATCATTCCAGATTGGCAACACCCGCCGACCAGTAATACTGGCCTAAACTTTCTACGTAAACAGCTTAATGACTTAGGTTATGCCACTTCAGCCATGACGATGCCTGATATAGATTGGCATCCTGCTGACACGGATACACAATCAAACAATACACAAAGTGACACTGCGACAGCATCAACAGAGCCAAAAGAGCAAACTCCTCACTTCGCCTCTGCAACTCCAACAATTAGTGATGCTGTACTCAATGACTATAAGCTCAAACTAATTACTCGCTTTAATGCGCTCTATAATAATGCCTTAGATGAACAAGGCGCTATTATCGTCCTTGCACAAGGTGCCAGCGCAGGGCTATTAATTGAACATTACGCCAGTTTCCCTAATACCAGTGTAAACGCATTTATCAGCCTAAGTGGTTATTTACCAAATGGTGAGCGAAACCAGCACCTTAACGCAACACTATCGACAATCAGCCCACCGCTACTGGATATATTTTACAGTGAGGGTAATCAAGATATCGTACACAGTGCTCATGAGCGAAAGCGCTGGGTAAAACGCCATGCAAAGTACGATTATCGTCAAAGGGAACTGTTTGGCTTACCCACTGAGCCTGAACAACACGAGCGGCTGCTCAAAGAGGTAGACGGCTTTCTACGCCGCCTTTTTTAAGTATTCGTACGCAGCTTGAATATCCTGACTTTTCTTTATTGCGACTTCCATCATATGTTTTGGTAGACCCTGTGACACCAGCTTATCTGGGTGATGCTGCGCCATGAGCTTTCGATACGCAACTTTGATATCACGCGAAGTTGCATCATTGCTTAATCCAAGTAATGCTAAGGCTTGGGCACGGTTCATACCATTATTCGGTGGCACCCGATGACCTTGATGCTCATTATGCGAGCTGCGCTGTTGATTTTGCTGCTCATAAAAGCGTTGTTGCTGCTGACGAAATGCAAACTCTGCTTGATAACGTTTAAGTAAAAATGAAAACTGAGTACGAGATATTCCTAATTGTTTGCTGACCTCTTGCAATAATTGCTTTTCTTGTTCAGCTAAATGACCATCGGAAAACGCCATTTGAATTTGTATTTCTAAAAATAGTTGTAATAAGTCATGGCGGCGTGCGAAACGTTCTTTAAAATCATGAACCGTTTCTTTTAGTGAAAAGTCACTTTCTTTACCACTTCGAAACGCATCTTGTGCTTCGCGACGCTCATCACCTGACAAGTTCATCTCATCCATAAACAAACTTGCGGCACGAATGTGAGTTTCACTTACTCGACCGTTTGATTTAGCAATGTGCCCCATCACAGCAAAACAACTCGAGAAGAACAGTGCTTGGCGTTCGTTAATATCATCGCCTTTAAACAAACCTGAAAAGCCCCCCGCTTTATCAAAGTCTTGCTTTAAGCTGCGATCAAACATATGACCAAGGTATAAACCGAGTAAAGCACCTATGAATTTTCCAAACATAAAGCCAAAACAAAAACCCAGTACTTTTCCCCACATCGTCAATACATCCTCTTAAAAATCTTGAGAAGCTAAGCGCTGATTTAACTCATCGAGCCTAGCTGGTGTGCCAATATCATTCCATTGACCAATATACAGCTCAGTTGACACGCGGTGTTCAGCTAATCTTTCACGTAAAATAGGACCTAACGCAAGCACTCCAGCTTCAAGGTCTTTAAAAAAGTCACTATGGTATCGGCTAATTCCAGAAAATGTATACTTCTGACTCTCAGGGCTCATGTGGCTCAACGCAAAGTCTCCTGTAGGGTTATGGCTTGGGTTTTCAACCAGTACGATATGCGCCTCACCAGAGTGCAAATGTAGCTGAGTTAATGAGCTGACATCATAATCAGAAAATACATCACCATTTATCACCACAAATTGCTCCCCTAGCAAAGGAAGAGCGTGGATAATTCCCCCAGCGGTTTCAAGTCCGCCTTCGGGCTCTTGGCTGTACTGAATATTCACACCAAAAGCAGTTCCATCACCAAAGTGACTTTTTATTTTATCGCCTTGCCACGCAAGATTAATGACAATATCTACAATACCTGCTTGGCGTAAATTATTAATATGGTGCTCAAGTAATGGCTTATTAGCAACCTTAAGCATTGGCTTTGGTAGCTGCTCGGTCAGTGGCATCATCCGCTTGCCACGCCCTGCAGCTAAAATCATTGCTTTCATTTTATCTCTACCGCTAATCGCTTTTCAGTTAAAGGAATAATGATTGTTTCCATCCATTCACTTAATGTTTCAAGCTCAGGGTATTCTTTACTTACGCTACTAATGTATTTAAGGGTGGGCAGTACATTATTCAAATAACCTGACTTACCATCGCGTAATTTTAAGCGGCAAAATATGCCTGCGGCTTTTAAGTGACGTTGCACACCGGTTAAATCAAACCAGCGCTTAAACGCTGAAAATGATACGTCATTGATAAGTTGCTGCGCGATAAACTCGTCATACGCATAGTGTAATAAATAGTCGAGCTCTTTTTCTGGTAACTGAAAATAGCAATCTCTTAATAAAGATACGAGATCGTAGCAAACAGGTCCTTGCACTGCGTCTTGATAATCAATAATCGCCCACTGCTGGCCGGTACGCATAATATTACGGCTGTGAAAGTCACGGTGCACTGTTACTTTAGGTTGTTCAAGGGCATTATTTATCAGTAACTCACATACTCGCTGCCACATGCTTTGCTGCTCATCCAGCATCGTGTAACCAATAAACGCATCAACTAACCATTCTTTGAATATGCTTAGTTCAAACTGTAAAAATTCACTATCAAATACTTTCATATGCTGGGCTGGCGGGATTTGAGCCCATTGCGCACTTAATTTTATTAAGTGTTTATAGTGTGAGGTGCGATCATTATCACCAAGTAAATCAGCTAAGTGTGTATTACCTAAGTCACTTAATAAGAAAAACCCTTGCTTCTCGTCTGCTTGAAGAATTTTTGGTAATTTAAAGCCATGCTTAGAAAACACTTTATTAAGTTCAATATAAGGTGTGTTATCTAATTTATTTGGGTCTGAATCCATGACGATATAGCTATGATCGCCTGTATTTACACGAAAATAGCGGCGAAAACTTGCATCACCAGTAATGGCGGCTAACTGATATTCATCCTCTTTAAAGTGAGGATTTAAAAACTGCTGTAAACTTTTATAACGATTCATTTAGTAAGATATCTATTTTTCACTAAGTCAATTACTGTATTTGCCATTGTTTTCCTTTATTATGTCTAGCTTATATCCAACCAAAGAGCATTAAGGTCATTAAATGAGCAAAACCTGGGGCATAATGATGCTAAGCGTACTTAGCGCACCATCGTTCGCCGAAACTGAACTGACACACAATCTTTGTGGCACTTCAATGCAAACCAGAGCTTGGCAACCGCTCCCAGGCCTTGAACTTAATATGATCGATATCAAATCTGATGATATTGAACTATTGGGCACCCAAAGCGCAGAATTTACCGGCAACGTAGATATTAACACCCTAACGATGAATTTGTCCGCACAAAGTGCACTGATTGACAAACAACGTGGTCTACTTAATGCAACTGGGCCTATCGTCTATCGCGATAAAGTAAGCCAAATTAACAGCTCGGGACTCAATGCTGATTTAAATAACTCAGAGTTAAGCTTACTGGGTGCAGACTATAAGCTCACCGACCAACTTGGTCATGGTGGTGCAGAAAAACTAACGGTTAATCAGTCTGGCCTAAACCTGATGAACGCAAGCTTTACTACCTGCCCTGGTGAAACACCCGTGTGGACAATCGAAGCTGATAAAATTGATCTATCAAGTGATGATGGCTGGGGCGAAACCCATAATACTGTTCTGCGTGTGTTTGATACGCCTGTTTTATACTTACCTTATTTTACGTTCCCGTTAGATGATCGCCGTAAGTCAGGTTTACTCACACCTAACTTCTCAAGCTCAGGCCGTTACGGGATTGAAACCATCACCCCTTATTACTGGAATATCGCACCAAATTATGATGCGACTATTACCCCGCGTTATATGTCTAAACGTGGTTTACAGATGATTGGTGAGTTCCGTTATCTGACTGAACATAACAATGGTTTAGTTGCCGTCGAGTACTTAGATAAAGATGACGAAGAGCCGAATGTTGACTCACGTTATTTATTCCACTGGCAACAACAAAGCTACTTTGGCGAAAATTGGCGTGGTGCAATCGATGTAACTAACGTCAGTGATGATAATTACCTAACAGATTTAAATTCAAGCTACGCAACGCGCACAGATACTCAGCTTTACCGCACAGGTTCTTTGACGCATTTAGGAGAAACGTGGCGCACCAATATCAAATTACAAAGCTTTGAGGTACTGGGAGATCATAAAGATTCATATGCCGCCTTACCGCAAATCAGCTTTTCGCAAACTGATGCCTATGATTTTTATGGTGTCGATTTGACCATTGATGGTGAATTAAGCTATTTCACCAATGATAATGCTGTGATTGATGAAGCAAGCCGTCTTCACATTGAGCCCAAAGCAAGCTTAGGCTATCAAGAATATGCATGGTCATTCTTATCTGAGGTCAGTTTACTGCATACAGAATATAACCAGCATGGTGATTTGAGCGGAACTAATTTTGATGAAAAAGTCACGCGTACCCTGCCAAAAGTCCGTTTATACAGCCAACTAAACTTTGAACGTGAAACCGCTTTTTTCTTTAAAGACGGTATACAAACTCTAGAGCCACAGATTCAGTATTTGTATACACCAAATAAAGATCAATCAAATATTGGCCTGTACGACACCACTAAATTACAAGATGACTTTTTTGGGTTGTTTCGAGATCGTCGCTTTTCAGGTATCGATCGTATTGCAACAGCGAACCAGTTTACACTCGGTGCAACAACGCGTTTATTTAGTAACGATAATGAAGAAGTCTTTAATTTTAGTGCCGGTCAAATATTCTATTTAAGCGACGAAGCAAAACCAACATCTCAAGGATTAGGCACAGATACCAATTACAATGCCTTGTTTGCAGCGCAAACCATGTTACATTGGCACCGTCGCTGGTATTTGTCTGGTGGTATTCAATATGACACCGACGGTAAAGAAATCATCCAATCTAATGTCACCTTAGATTATAAAGGTGATGATAAACAGCTTGTACAATTGAACCATCGCTATGCAAATGATGTCTCAGGCAATACAATCGAACAAGTTGGTTTATTTACGAGTATTCCACTAACAAGAGATTGGCAATTTGTTGGTAGCTACCACCGCGATTTAGAAAGTGGTCGTAGTATTGAAGTTTTCACCGGTCTTCAGTATGAATCGTGCTGTTGGGCGTTTCAAATTACAGGCCGTCGCCAAATTGAAACTGATTTGAATCAAGCGATAGGCCAAGAACAAGCTACTTTTGATACCAGTATTGGTTTTAATATTGTATTAAAAGGACTTGGAAGTAAAAGCCGTTATGATGCGCAAAAATTATTACAACAAGGTATTTTTGGCTATCGTAGACCGTATTTTCTTAATAACTAGTACCGCAGTACTATTAGCAAGAGTATTAGAAAAAATATGAATTTTAAAAAATTATTTGCATCTGCATTATTAACAGTTGGCCTATGCCAAAGCGTTTTCGCCAAGCCTGTCGAAATTGACAAAGTGGTTGGTGTAGTTAACCAAGGCGTAATCTTACAAAGTGAAGTCGACACGATTATTAATCGTGTTAAAGCGCAAGCAGCAGAACAAGGTCAAGAGCTTCCTTCTGATGACACCCTGCGTATTCAAGCAATTGAGCGTTTAGTAAACCAAGCGCTTATGATGCAACTTGCCGAGCGTATGGGTCTTGAGATTTCTGATTCACAACTTGATCAGACCCTCGAAAACATGGCGCGTGAGCAAGGCGGTAGCATCGCTGATTTACGTCGCACGATAGAAGCGTCAGGTGAAAGTTTCCCTGCGTATCGCGAAGAAATCCGTAAAGAAATAACAACCCAGCAAGTGATGCGTGCCAATGTCGATCGCCGAATTTATATTAGCCCACAAGAAATCGATAACCTTTTAAAAATCATGGAAACTCAGGGTAAAAATGCCGAAGAGTATGACATCGGTCATATCTTGATTGATATCCCAAGTGATGCAACACCTGATGAAATTGCGAGCGCAAAAACTCGCGCAGATAAAGTCATCGAGTTCTTAGAAGATGGTAAAGAGTTCAAACGTATTGCAATTTCATCATCAAGTGGCTCAAAAGCACTTGAAGGTGGTCAACTAGGCTGGATGAGCATCAATGAAATGCCCTCTCTTTTTGCTGAGGCAGTAAAAGGCCATAAAAAAGATGATATTGTTGGCCCACTTCGCTCAGGCGCAGGCTTTCATATTATTAAAGTTCAAGACGTACGTGGACGCCAAGTTGTTGAAACAACAGAAGTACGCTCTCGCCATATTCTTATTAAGCCTTCAATCATCTTAAGTGAAGAGAAAGCCCGTGATATGCTAAAAGGCTTCGCAAAAGAGCTACGTGAAGGCAAAGCTGACTTTGCAGAGCTTGCAAAAGAATACTCTGAAGACCCAGGTTCAGCATTAAAAGGTGGCGAGTACGATTGGACTGACCCTAGTACCTATGTACCTGAGTTTAAAAACACTCTTCTTTCATTAGAAAAAGATGAAATCAGTGAACCATTTAGAACTCAGTTCGGCTGGCACATTGTACAACTTCTGGGCAAACGCGTAGCAGACAAAACAGAACTGGCAAAACGCAACCGTGCTCATCAATTACTGTTTAACCGTAAATTTAAAGAAGAAAGCTTCAACTGGCAGCAAGAAATGCGTGAACAAGCCCATGTTGATATCTTTCCGGCAGAATAAGCGTCATGACAATTAGAGTAGCAATAACCCCAGGTGAGCCTGCCGGCATAGGCCCAGATTTACTAATAAAACTAGCTCAACATCAATGGGATGCTCAACTGGTTGTGATCGCTGATGGCGCGCTATTAAAAGAGCGCGCTAAGCAACTAGGATTATCAATCGACCTGATTAAGTTTGATGAGAATCAAGCACCTACAACGGCTCCTGCAGGGAGTGTTTATTTACATCAAGTTGATCTTGGTGAAGAGGTTGAAGTTGGCGTGTTAAATGATGCCAACGGACAGTATGTCTTAGACACATTACGTATTGCCAGCGAAAAAAACATGGATGGCACCTTTGCTGCTGTAGTCACTGGCCCCGTGCATAAAGGTATTATCAATAAAGCGGGTATCTCATTTAGTGGTCACACTGAGTATTTTGCTCAGCAATCAAACACCGCCGATGTTGTTATGCTATTAGCCACTGAGGGCTTACGTGTTGCGCTTGTTACCACTCATATACCACTGGCTTATGTTTCACGAGCAATTACGGTAGAACGTCTGAGCAAGGTTGCCACAATTTTAAACCATGATTTACAAACCAAGTTTGGAATCGAAAAGCCACGTATCTTAGTATGCGGTTTAAACCCGCATGCAGGTGAAGATGGCCACCTAGGCCGTGAAGAAATCGAAACGATAACACCAACACTTGAGCTTTTAAATAATCAAGGTATGAACTTAATAGGGCCATTACCCGCCGATACCCTTTTCCAAGATAAATATTTATCTCAGGCAGACGCGGTACTCGCAATGTATCACGATCAAGGATTACCTGTGCTAAAATACAAAGGTTTCGGCAATTCAGTTAACATCACCCTTGGATTGCCATTTATTCGCACATCAGTCGATCATGGTACAGCTCTCGATCTCGCTGGAACTGGTACAGCTGATGTGGGTAGTTTTGAATTAGCAATCCGCGAAGCGATTAAGCTCGCCCATGAAAAAGCACAAAATCAATGACAGATAAAGTACATTTAGGACATCGCGCCCGTAAGCGTTTTGGTCAAAACTTTTTAAATGATGACATGATCATCGACAAAATAGTCACGGCTATTGATCCTAAACCTGAAGACAATTTAGTAGAAATCGGCCCAGGCCTTGGGGCTATTACTGAGCCTGTGGCTGAGCTAAGTGGCCATTTAACTGTTGTTGAACTAGATAAAGATCTAGCCGAGCGTTTAACCAGTCATCCTTTTTTAGGACCTAAGTTAACTGTGCATCAAGGTGATGCTATGAAGTTCGACTTCAGTGCTTTGATAAAAGCAGATGAAAAGCTAAAAATATTTGGTAACTTGCCATACAACGTCTCAACACCGCTACTCTTTCATCTATTTGAATTTGCAGACAATGTTGAACATATGCACTTCATGCTACAAAAAGAAGTCGTGAAGCGCATGGTAGCAGGCCCTGGTAGCAAAGCATTTGGTCGTTTAAGTGTGATGACCCAGTACTATTGCCACGCGATGCCAGTGATTGATGTTCCGCCAGAGTGCTTTAAGCCTGCGCCTAAAGTTGACTCAGCGGTCATCCGTTTAATCCCTAAAAAGCCTGAGCAACGTAGTGCAAAAAGTACCAAACTATTGAACACGGTCTGTTTAGAAGCATTTAATCAACGCCGTAAAACATTACGTAACAGTTTATCAAACCTACTTACAGCTGAAGAGCTCACAAGTATTGGCATTGATATCACGCTTCGTGCAGAAAGCCTGTCTTTACAACAATTTATTGATATAGCTAATTGGATTTATGACAACAAGCAGTAATCTGGGTTCACCTATAAAAGTCTCTGTGGAGACCTTTTATGTTGAAGGGCAATCAGAACCTGAACAGGATAAATACGTTTTTGCCTACTCAATCACTATTAAAAATCACAGTTTGTGCAGCGCTAAGCTATTGAGCCGTTATTGGTTAATAACGGATGCTAATGGTAAAGAAGTTGAAGTACAGGGCGAAGGAGTTGTTGGTGAAACACCAACCATTGCCCCTGGCGAAAGTTACAAATACACCAGTGGTGCTGTGCTCGATACACCTGTTGGCACAATGCAAGGCTATTATACAATGCGCAATGAATTCGGCACTGAATTTGAAGCCCCCATTGACGTGTTTCGTCTAGCTCGCCCTAATATACTGCATTAAGTAACAATGGCCGACTACGCAATTGGTGATCTACAAGGCTGCTATTTTGAATTTAACAGGCTCCTCGAGCGTGTTAACTTTAATCCTAGCCAAGATCACCTCTACTTAGTCGGTGATATTGTCGCCAGAGGCCCTAATTCTCTTGCTTGCCTTGAACGGCTCTATAATATGCAAGGCAGTGTGAGTATCAGTTTAGGCAATCATGACCTGCACCTCATTGCCTGTCACTATCTAAATAAACCGGCAAACCCAAAAGATAAACTCGACTCGGTTTTTGACAGCCCTAAACGTGCTGACTATATCCAGTTTCTTCAGCATCAACCTCTTGCAATTTGGCTTGCACAGTACGACACTTTTATCAGCCATGCTGGCTTAAATCCAAACTGGTCCATTAAAAAAGCATTAAAGCGCGCTCGCTTTGCAGAAAGTTGCTATCAAGGTAGTGATGCCAATCATTACTTCACTCATATGTACGACCCCCACCCTAATGAGTGGCAATCAACTTTAAGCAACGAAGCCAAGTTTCGCTATATTGTTAACTACTTTACACGTATGCGCTTTGTCGATATTGATGGCAAGCTTGAGTTAAATAATAAAACCAATGTTAGTGACAATAGCTCAATAATACCTTGGTTTGAACACCCTAACATTTCACAATTAAAACAACACGTTGTTTTTGGCCACTGGGCTGCTCTTGAAGGAAAAACCAATAAAGAAAATGTGCATGGACTTGATACAGGTTGCGTTTGGGGTGGGAGCATGACACTCATGGAACTCGCACAAAAGAAGCATTTTATCGAAAGTTCCCACTCTTTCATCTAAAATAAACTGAAAATTAGCTGAACATCTGTTAGATTTATAACAATTAAAGTAAATTTAAATTAAAGCTAATTAAATTTAAATACTTAACTTATTGGTAACTCTGCCGATAAATTTGGATTAGTACTCTTTTGTGGAATTATTTATGAACTTGACCGTTAGACAGCGTATTTGGGGTGGCTTCATTGTCATTACGTTACTCCTGCTATTTATTGGTGGTAACTCATTGATCAGAATTACCAGTATTGATCAATCAACACAGCGAGTGAACCAACTATCGTTGCCTGCTTTAGACAAAAGTTATGAATTACAGGTCGAGTTCATTTTAATGAGTAAATCTGCTCAAGCGAGCTTTTATTCAGCTTCTCAAGATGAGCTTGCAAGCTTACGCAAAAACTTTAATGAGCAGAAAAAGCGCTACGATAGCTCATATAAAGATTTACAAGATGTTGTTAGTAACGATCCTGAACTTAAGCAAAGCAGCCAGCAAGTTGAGCAAACCTACAAACGCTTTGTTAAATCTGTCGATAACTTATTTGCCGATAAGAAAACCCAATTAGAACTTAACAAAACCCTTCGCACTCAATTAGAAGAGATTGAGATCAGTGCTGAAGACGCCAACTCAGTCGTGCTTGATATTATTGACATCGATGGACTTGAAGAAAACAACTCACGCGCTTATCAAGCAGCCAATAGCATGGAAAATAATTTTCAGTCTGTGGTAACAAATAGTACCGACATGCTAACGGTTAAAACCCACAACACCCTCGATATCATAAAAAATGAGCAAACATACTACCTTGAAGAAGTTGAGCGTAGTTTAGGTTTAATTCGCCCTGCTATTATTGATAGCAATGCGGGTTTATTTAATGATCTGAACGGCTACTACGAAGCACTAGCTAAAAATGTAAAAGGAAATAACAGCTTATCTGCAAATAAAAAGCGTTTGATTGATGCTATTGCACAAACTCAGGCTGAGCTGGCAAATGCAGAAAAATCGACGGCAGAAGCCCTAAAGCAACTTAAAGAGCTTGTAGATCAATCGACAGTGCTTGCTTTCGACTTGCAGCAAGATGTAAGTGGTAATGTATCTACAGCAACTATTTGGACTTGGATTGCCATGGTTATCGCAACTTTACTTGCCATTGCTGTTGCAGCGATTACCGTTAGTCGTATCACTAAGCCACTTGCTGAAGTAAACCGAGTACTCGATATTGTTGCAAGTGGCGATATGACCCAACGTTTAGATGACACTGCCAAAGATGAGTTTGGTGAGTTATCGCGAAGCTGTAATACACTAATCGAAAGCTTGCGTACGCTTATTCAAGGCATTATCTCTCGTTCAACTCAGCTTGCTGCGGCATCTGAAGAGACTTCAGCAATCACTGAAGAATCTAGCCAAGCCATCCGTAACCAACAAGCTCAGGTTGAACAGGCAGCCACCGCAACCACTGAAATGAGCAGCACCTCACAAGCTGTAAGCAGCAGTGCACAGCAGGCGTTGAGTGAAATTAAAAACGCAGATAAAGAAGCGGATCGTGTTAAAGGTATCTCATCGCAAAACAAAGCAACTATTGAACAGCTTGCTCGTGAGGTGGATGATGCATCGCAAGTTATCAATAAGCTTCATAAAGACAGCGCGTCGATTGGCGGTATCTTAGATGTAATTCGTGGTATTGCAGAACAAACTAACCTGCTTGCACTGAATGCCGCTATTGAAGCTGCACGTGCTGGTGAACAAGGTCGAGGCTTTGCGGTTGTAGCAGACGAAGTACGCTCTCTAGCAAGTAAAACACAAGAGTCTACGCAAGAGATTCAAGCTATGATTGAATCGCTTCAGGTTGGCGCTGAAGCTGCTGTATCGGCTATGTCGAAAGGTAAGCAACAAGCTGAATCATGTGTTGAGCAATCAGATCAGGCCAATACAGCTCTTGATTCAATCACTGCAGCCGTTGCACAAGCACATAATGTCAGTGAGGAAATATCGACAGCGGCACACGAGCAACAGCAAGTATCACAAGAAATTAGCGAACGCTTAGAGTCAATCGTTGCAATCGCAGAGCAAACAGCAGAAGGGGCTAACCAGACCAACATCTCAAGCTCTGAAGTCGCTAAGCTTGCCGAGGAGCTTCGCTTATCTGTTGACGCGTTTAAAGTGTAGATTGCGACTGACAATTTAGATTACTAAAAACCGTGTTTGCCATAGCAAATACGGTTTTTTTATAAGTAAAATCAGGAATATTTGATAAATGTCTCGCGAACAGCAATGATACCAATTCGCTTAATTAAGTGGTCTGTTTTGAGGCAATAAAACCTCATTGATAACAAGGCAAAATTTCGTTATTAAGTTGTTTTCGGCAATTGCTCCTGCATTGCTCTACCTTCTGCATCCATGCCGTGTCGTAAATAAGAACTTTTTAACGCAGGTAGCGCAGGTTTAATCCCTCAAAATGATTGAGTATTATTGCGGATTGATATCACTCAGGCACAAAAAAACCGCAACATGTGCGGTTTTTCAAACGCTTGCTTTTAAGACTTTTGGAATTAAAGTCCTGCGCGCTCTTTAATAACTGCAATAAGAGGCGAGCCACTATGATTAGATTCAGCCCAAGCAAGGTCTGCACCGTCTTCTAAAGAGCTTTTAGAAAGGTTTTTAACAATGTATTCGCCGGTATCATTTGCACCGCTTTCAATCGCGTGGCGAAGCATATTGTTACCATTACACTTTACAGAATCAATGATGTTACGAATTTTAATACGTGAACTTTTTAATTTACCACGTAAACGGCTTTTGTCGTCCGCAGCAATATACTCACAAATAGAAACAGCTAGTTGATCATTAGCTTTAACGGGTGCAGTGTACGCAACTGAAGCCGAAACAACCGCCGCAGCTAGTAACATATTTGGTAGCTTTATCATATTTTGCCCTTATGTAATACTTTTTACTTACCAAGATTGACTATTATTGTACCAATCAATCTGATTCATCGCAATAATGTTACGAATTTTTATACAAGGTAACAAAGGTATATGAATAAGGATTTTTGTTATCTGGTTGCTTCTGCTCTTGCTCTACAATTGTCCAATCAGCAACATTTTCGTAATCTGGGAACTGTGTATCACCTTCTACATCCAAATCGATGAAGGTTAAATATAGGCGTTCAGCTTGAGCAAGAAATTGCTGATAGATATTTCCACCACCAATGATCATCACTTCATCTTCTCCTTTTACAAGGGCTAGCGCCGCTTCTGGCGAAGTCACAACCTCAATGCCTTCAGCTTTATATTGCGCATTACGGCTAATAATAATATTTTGACGCCCTGGTAAAGGTCGGCCAATAGATTCAAATGTTTTACGGCCCATAATAACAGGTTTAGCCATTGTTACTTGCTTAAAGTGTTGTAAGTCAGCAGGTAAATGCCATGGCATTTGATTATCTTGGCCAATAATACGGTTATTTGCCATTGCAGCAATCATTGAAATTTTCACATTAAATCCTAATACTTTTTTCTTAATAACAAAAAAGGAGCAAAAGCTCCTTTTTTATTTAAAATTTTAACGTTCGTAAATGACTTCAACGTCGTAGTCATCTTCGTCCCAATCATCCCAATCGTCATCATCTTTCGATGTTGCTTTTTGATGATAAGTATCCCACTTAAATTCAACTTCTTCTTTTTCTTCTTCAGCAAACTTCTCTTTTGGCATGCTATCCAATAGCGCCATAATGTCATGGCACAAGGCTTGCGTATTTTGCTTATTTGCTGCTGAAATTTGATACACGTTTGTCTCTTCGCCTATCTCCTCAGCAATTTGCTTACATAAAGCCTCAGCCTCATCTTCTGGTAGTAGATCAATCTTATTAAATACTAACCAGCGAGGTTTCTCAGCAAGCTTAGGGCTGTATTGGTGTAGCTCATTAATGATAGCAAAGGCATTATCGACAGGGTTCGAACCATCAATAGGCATCACATCAATAATATGTAAAAGTACGCGACAACGCTCTAGATGCTTTAAGAAACGAATGCCTAAACCTGCACCGTCTGATGCGCCTTCAATTAAGCCTGGGATATCAGCAATAACGAATGACTTATTAGCATCAGGACGAACCACGCCTAAGTTTGGTACCAATGTAGTAAACGGATAATCAGCCACTTTCGGTTTAGCTGCAGATACGCTGCGAATGAACGTTGACTTGCCTGCATTTGGTAAACCCAGTAAACCGACATCTGCAAGTAACATTAGCTCTAAACGTAAACTACGAACCTCACCAGGTGTGCCCAATGTTTTCTGACGAGGAGCACGGTTTGTGCTCGATTTAAAGCGTGCATTCCCTAAGCCATGGAAACCACCTTTAGCAACAACCGTTCTTTGACCGTGTTGAGTAAGGTCACCTAGTGACTCTTCAGTATCAACATCCGTAATACGTGTGCCAACCGGCACCTTTAACACAAGGTCTGCACCTTTTTTACCCGTCATATTACGGCTTTGACCATTTGTGCCACGCTCTGCTTTATGAAAACGCTCAAATTGATAATCAATAAGTGTGTTTAAGTTTTCATCAGCTTGTAAATAGACACTGCCACCATCGCCGCCATCACCGCCGTCAGGACCGCCATCCGGCACATATTTTTCACGTCGGAAAGATACGACACCGCTGCCGCCATCACCCGCGTCACAACGAATTTCTACTTCATCTACAAACTTCATGATTACTCACTTTAAGATTGGCTTATTAATAACTCTATTATACACCTAATTATATAGCTAAGCATCTTCGTACAGTGCCGAAGATGCTTAGCTATATAATCGAGTGCCTTAAAACAAAAAACCCCGCAAAGGCGGGGTTTTTCAAATATCGAGATGATTACTCAGCTACGATATTTACGTATTTACGGTTTAAAGGACCTTTCTGTTCGAATTGAACTTTACCATCTGCTTTTGCGAAGATAGTGTGGTCTTTACCGATACCTACGTTAGCGCCAGCGTGGAAACGAGTACCACGTTGACGAACAATGATGCTGCCCGCTAGAACTGATTCGCCACCAAAACGCTTAACACCTAGACGTTTGCTTTCTGAATCGCGACCGTTACGAGTACTACCAGCTGCTTTTTTATGTGCCATTTCTCAGTACCTCTAAATTAAGCGCTAATGCCAGTGATTTTAACTTCAGTGAACCATTGACGATGGCCCATTTGCTTACGAGAATGCTTACGACGTCTAAATTTAACAATCTTCACTTTCTCACCGCGACCGTGTGAAACAACCTCAGCTGTCACTTTACCACCGTTTACGAACGGTACACCGATCTCGATTTTCTCACCATCAGCAACTAAAAGTACTGAATCAAATTCAACTGCTGCACCAGTTTCAACGTCTAATTTCTCAAGACGAATTGTTTGACCTTCAGTCACACGGTGCTGTTTACCACCACTTTGGAAAACCGCGTACATAATTAACTCCGTCTGTGCGCCCTCAAATCGACGCAACTAAAATATTCTTCAATAGGGCGCGAAGTTTACGCTAATGCGCAAAAACTAGCAAGCCTCTTTTTCGATAAAATGAATAAAAAATAGCTGCATTGAGAGCAATTCAATATTTTCCCTTATTTTATCCTAAAAACGCCTCTTGCCAAGCGCTTTTTACGATCTTGTGACAATTAAATTTCAGTCACAAAACCGAGTCACCGAGGTAGTAATACCGATTACTTATTAAACAAGGTGATAAACTTAACTCGACAAATTTAGCTCTAAATAAAAAACTTTAAGGTGTTTTTTTGGTGAATCGTCACAAAATATCGAGCAAGTGCGATTTTTGATGTACAATCAGCCCCGTATACCCATAAAAATCGGCTCGGAGATCAATGGATATAAAAGCTATCCAGACGTTAATCGAAAGTGAAATGAATGACGTCAATCAACTTATACACGCCCAAATGCGCTCAGATGTCGCATTGGTAAACCAACTTGGCTTATATATAGTAAACAGCGGCGGCAAACGTGTACGCCCTATGTTAGCTATTTTAGCGGCAAAAGCATTAGGCTATGAAGGTAAAGATCACATTACGCTTGCCACCATCATAGAGTTTATTCATACCGCAACCTTACTACATGATGATGTAGTAGATGAGTCTAACCTACGCCGAGGAACACCCACGGCTAATGCCGAGTTTGGTAATGCAGCGAGCGTATTAGTAGGCGACTTTATCTATACTCGTTCATTCCAGTTAATGGTTGGGCTAGGTAAAATGCCTATTATGCAAACACTTGCAGATGCAACGAATGTCATCGCAGAAGGCGAAGTACTACAATTAATGAACTGTAATGACCCTGACACCACAGAACAAAGCTATATGCAGGTTATTTATAGTAAAACTGCCAAATTATTTGAGGCAGCGACCGGTTTAGCAGCCATTATCACTGAGCAAGATCAACAAACCCTTGATGCCTTAAACTTATACGGCATGCATTTAGGCACCGCCTTCCAGCTTGTTGATGATGTGCTTGATTACAATGCTGATGCCACGCAACTTGGTAAGAATATTGGTGATGATTTAGCTGAAGGTAAACCTACCCTACCGCTAATCTACGCAATGCAAAAAGGCACACCAGAGCAAGTTAAGCTAGTACGCGAAGCCATTGAGCTGGGTAATGGTATGGATCACTTAGAGAGCATTCTAACGGCATTAGCTGATACTAAAGCTCTTGAGTTTGCGATGCAAAAAGCAGAACAAGAAGCCGACAAAGCGATTGCTTGTATTGCTTTTTTACCAGATACACCGTACAAGCAAGCACTTGAGAGTTTAGCCCGCATCGCCGTTGCGCGGGATCATTAAACCCAATTTATTCGAGCCACAAAAAAGCCTGCAATTGCAGGCTTTTTTATTATTAGGGTCATCCTCTAGAGAATACCCCCATTTTCATCTGGGTATTAGCCGTTGATGAAATCAACACCTTCTTGGATGTCTTTGTTAAGTGTCGCTAACATATCGTTCTTAGCTTGCTCTTCAAAAGCACTTAATTCACCGTAAGAAAGGATTTCTTCAACACCGTTTTTACCTAAACGTACTGGGTGTGCGAAGTAGGCTGCGTCACCGTTCTCAACTGCAACGTATGCGTAATCAACAACGTCTTCACCTTGTAAGCCTTTAACTAAAGACATACAAAAACGCGCTGCGGCTGCACCCATTGAAAGCGTCGCTGAACCGCCACCCGCTTTAGCGTTAACAACTTCAGTACCTGCATTTTGGATACGTGGTGTTAATGCTGCAACTTCTTCGTCAGTGAAAGTAACACCTTCAACTTGAGAAAGAAGAGGAAGAATAGTCGTACCTGAGTGACCACCGATCACTGGAACTTTAACGTCTGTAGCGCTTAAACCTTTAAGTTCAGCAACAAATGCTTCTGAACGGATCACGTCAAGTGTTGTGATACCGAATACACGATTCGCATCGTAAGTGCCCGCTTTTTTGAATACTTCAGCAACGATTGGCACAGTGCCGTTAACTGGGTTAGTGATGATACCTACTAACGCTTTAGGGCAGTTTCTTACGATGCCTTCAGCTAATGTTTTGATGATACCTGCGTTTACGTTGAAAAGGTCCGCACGGTCCATACCCGGCTTACGTGGCATACCCGCTGGGATAAGAACGATATCACAACCAGCTAATGCTGCATCTAGGTCGTCAGCACCAAAGCCTTCAACTTTAACGTCTGTTGGGATGTGAGAAAGATCAACCGCTACACCAGGAACAACAGGGGCAACATCGTATAACGATAATTCAGAACCTGCAGGTAAACTTGTTTTTAATAATAAAGACAATGCTTGGCCGATACCGCCAGCTGCGCCTAAAACAGCAACTTTCATTGGAATTCTCCGTAATTTGAGGTAGGAAATACTTGTGGCCCTAAAGATAATGAAATTAGCGACTAAAAACAAATTTATCCTGCTTATTTCGCATATAATTTCGACCATAGTTGTAAACTATGTTGTAAAGTGCCTTCATTTAGCCGACAAATTCAAACAAATACTGCATAAGTATGCATAATTGTGTAGAATTACTTCACATTTTATGAATAAAGATACGACAGCATGCAACCTCAAGATAAACAAGAAGCACTAATCAAAGCGTTTAAATCGTTATTAAAAGAAGAAAACTTCGGCTCACAAGGTGAAATTGTAGATGCATTAAAAGAGCAAGGCTTTGATAACATCAGCCAGAGTAAAGTCTCGCGCATGTTGAGTAAATTTGGTGCGGTACGTACTCGTAACGCGAAACAAGAAATGGTGTATTGCTTACCGGCCGAAATGGGCGTACCAACGGCGAAAAGCCCGTTGCGTCAGCTTGTTATCGACATTATGCATAACGAAATGATGATCATTATTCGCACCAGTCCAGGGGCTGCGCAGCTTATTGCACGTTTACTTGATTCATTAGGTAAAGCAGACGGTGTGCTAGGAACCATTGCAGGTGACGATACTATTTTTATCGCCCCTGCAAAAGTGTCTGAAATTGATGTTACGCTTGAGCGTGTTCGCACCTTATTCGATACTGTTTAAAGTTGCTTTAGAAAATTCACTGACGGGGCGAAAAATGCCGAACCCATATCAGCTTGTGTAAAATCAAGCCAATGATCATAATGCTCGCCCTGCCCTAAACGACTTTTCAGTACGTGTTCAAATGAGTCACCTTGTGCGGCACACGACACCATGAGTATGCCCTGTTTGTGAACGTCGCCAAATGGCATACTCTGATTGAGTAATAGCGGCAGACCATGCTCATCTTTGAGCTCTGATCTCACTGCATGGCTCGTTTCAATTGCCGGCACAACTAAGGTATTATCAAGGCGAGTACGCCCCATTATTTGCTCTTGCTCTGATAAAGACAAGTACTGCCACACCGTTAGATCGTGGACAAACCGCTGCACATGAATATAACTACCTTGATCTTCAAAATGCCCTGGTTTATTGACTAGTGCCGTACTGCGTTTTTGTCTACCGTGAGGTGTGTCGCCGGCGTAGATAAAACCATTAAAATCTCGCCCATCTAAAAAGCGAAAGTTACGAACTTGCTCCACTAGCTCAACATCCGGTGTAAACAATTTTAAAATTTGCAGGGCAAATAAATGATTGACGTCTTCACGGTCAGAGCGAATTTGCACAAATAAATCGAACGGTTGTGCGCTTACAACATGTTCACTGTGTGTGACATTTGGAAAGCTTTGTAATTGACTTGGAATAAACTCAGGCAATATATGCGGCCAATATTGCGCCCCAACAGCAACAACACAAGACAGCATAGCCTCAGAGAACTGATCAGAAAATTCGTCTTGTATTACATTTACACGCTTTAGCTTTTTTCGTAATGACTCATCGTGGCCATCATAGACGTTAAAAAACAGGTGCAAACCATGTAAGTTTGCTTCAGCACAAATCCCAGATTGCGCTTGCGCCATAGTGAATCCTTAGCTATTCATTATCAGGCACACAATCAACAATTTAGGATTTCACATCATGTTTAATCTCGAAAAAAATTGACCGTGTGCGGCATTATTTTTATTTTTACTGGCTGTTCGACCGAGAAAACGTGGTCTTGCTCTGCGGCCACTTCGAGCTCCTGCCCTGCAATATTAATACGGTACACATAACGCGTGCCGATAAAACGTCTTTGCAAAATAGTTAAGCCTTGAGCATCGCCATTTTCTGCTTTACACAACTGGATATGATGAGGGCGCACATAAATTTGACCTTGTACGCAATCATGGTTACCTGCATTGGTTGACGATACAACCCCGAACACCGTCTCATATTCAGTTGCGGTTAATGCTTTTGCCGTTAAGTATATGCCCGTACCAAGAAACTCTGCAACCACCTTTGAGTTAGGTTGGCTAAATAACTGCTCAGCAGAGCCTTGTTGGGCTATTTTTCCACCATGCATAACAGCAAGTGTATCAGCAAAGGCAAACGCCTCTTCTTTTGAATGGGTAACAAATACCGCAGAAACTTTTTGCGCTTTGATAATCCGACGAATATCGGCAATTAGCTCAAACCTTACTTGGGTATCAATATTTGAAAATGGCTCATCAAGAAGTAACAAACTTGGTTTATAAGCAAGTGCACGGGCAATCGCGACTCGTTGCTGTTGGCCAC
Organism: Pseudoalteromonas sp. L21; assembly: GCF_021728035.1. NCBI lineage: Bacteria > Pseudomonadati > Pseudomonadota > Gammaproteobacteria > Alteromonadales > Pseudoalteromonadaceae > Pseudoalteromonas > Pseudoalteromonas sp. L21. Next base: position 192,336 of record NZ_JAKKCV010000006.1, read on the forward strand.
CTGAGAGCTGGTGAGGATATCGCTTGGCACAACCATCAAGCTTAACTAAAGTGAGCATCTCGTTCACTCGCTCACGTTTTTGCTCTTTACTCATCGTGTTGAGACCAAACGCAATATTGTCACTCACTGTAAGATGAGGAAATAACGCATAATCTTGAAACATCATGCCGATATTGCGCTTTTGGGGTGCAACAAAAACCCCATTATCGTTCACAATATTAGAATCGATACTCATGTAGCCTTGCTCAGGCTGCAAAATTCCCGCGATTGCTTTTAGGGTTGTGGTTTTGCCACAGCCACTGGCCCCTAATAAACACACTATTTCGTCTTGCTTCACATTGAGGCTTAACCCACTCAAAACCTTAGTGCCATTGTACTGATAAGCTAAGTCTTTAATTACTAAATGGCTCATGAGTGATGTTGCTCCATCGAACGATTAACGAAATACAAAGGAATAAGCCCCACTAAAACAATCAATAACGCTGAAATTGAGGCAAGCTCCAACTGCTCATCACTAACATACTGAAACACATGGGTTGCCAGTGTTTCAAAGTTAAATGGCCTTAATAATAATGCGGCGGGCAGCTCTTTCATGCATTCAATAAAGACTAACAAACCTGCGGTAAGAATGCCGCGTTTTAACAAGGGTAAATGAACTTTACGCAAAGTTTGCAATGGCCCCTTCCCCATTGATTGGCTTGCCATATCTAACGACGGGCTTATACGTAAGAAGCTGCTTTCAAGTGCCCCATGCGCAATCGCATAAAACCGCACAACATAAGCAAATATCATCGCAAATAAAGTGCCACTCAAAAGTAACCCAGGCGATAAGCCAAAAGGCTCAAGCCAGTTATTTAATGCATCATCTAATTGAGTTAGAGGCAACAATACCGCGATGGCTAGCACGGTTCCAGGCAGAGCATAGCCAGTACTTGCTAAACGGCCTGGGATCAAAGGGTAAGCGTGTTTAGCAATCCGCTGATAAAACAAGACCAGTAAGCTCAGTAAAATGGTTACTAGGCTCACCACAATCGCTACTTTAAAACTTTGCCAAGCGTAACTAAAAAATGCTCCATTCCATGCTTCATCGGCATACACAACGGCGTATTTAACTAACACTCCAACCGGCAAGATAAAAGCCAGTACCAGTACGACTGTGCAAGCTAAGCTTGCAGCCCATGCAGCACCGCCTTTTAAGCGATAAAGTGTTGCGCTATTAACACTAGATTGGCGCTCATACACGGCTTGATTGCGACGGCTAAAGCGCTCAACCATGATAGTTAAAAATAAAATGAGCAGCATAATACCCGAAATTTTCGCTGCAGCGGTTAAAGAGTAATAACCAAGCCACGTATCGTAAACAGCGGTCGTGAGTGTGCTCACGGCAAAGTAGTTAACTGTAGCAAAGTCGGCCATCGCTTCCATACTGATCAAGGTAATACCCGCGACAATCGCACCGCGTCCAAGCGGTAAGCTCACCCTTAAAAAGCTTTGTATTGGCGAAAGTCCCATAAGCTGACTTGCTTGTACTAATTTAAACGACTGCTCTCGAAGTGCCGTTTTGAAAATCAGAAATAAATAAGGATAAAGCACCAACGCAATCATCACGATCGCCCCAGTTAAAGTGCGAATATCAAAAAACCAGTAGTCATCCGGTGATTGCCAACCAAACCACTCTCTTAAGGCTATTTGCACAGGTCCCGCATAATCAAGTAGGTCAGTGTAAACATAAGCAATTAAATAGGTGGGCATTGCTAAGGGCAGCATTAACGCCCACTCAAACTGTTTTCGCCCAGGAAAGTCACAATAAGCCGTTAACCAAGCTAGCGGCAACGCAATAACACAACTTAAAAGCCCCACTCCTAAAATGAGCAATAACGTATTACGGGTATAATCCCACAGCACCGTATCGAAAAGGTGCTGAAATACATCCGAATCCCCTTGTAGAGATTCAAATAACAAAAAACCTAAAGGTGTAACAAGCAGCAGGCCAATTAGCCAAGCTAAAAGCTGCCAACGCGACAGCGAAAACTTCACATGCATAAGTGGATTAATACCAGATAAAATAAAAGCTGTTAAAAAACAGCTTTTATAAAATACGAGGAATATCCTCGTTATAAATCAAACTTCACTTCATCAATTAGCTTCAGTGCCGCTGGACGATATTTACTAATTTCATCGAGTGGAAGGCTATCTTCTTTAAACTCACCCCATGATGCAACCATCTCAGATAATTCAACCCCATTTTTTACTGGGTATTCCATATTGACTGAGGCATACATATTTTGTGCCTTATTGTCAGTCATATACTCAATCAGTTTCAAGGCATTTTCAGGGTTTTTGGCGTATTTCGTCATTACCACACCCGATACATTAATATGTGAGCCACGATTAGTTTGGTTAGGAAAGTTAATATGAACGGCTTCTGCCCATGATTTTTGCTGTTCATCTTGCATCATTTTGCCAAAGTAGTAACTGTTACCTAAAGCGATGTCACATAAACCTTCTTTTACAGCTTTTACTTGAGCACGGTCATTACCCTGAGGCTTACGAGCAAGATTCGCCTTTACACCTTCCAGCCACTGCTTTGCTCCTGCCTCTCCATGATGAGCAATCATAGAGGCCACTAAACCTAAATTATAGGGATGTTTACCCGAACGTGTGCATAGCTTACCTTTGTATTTAGGATCAGCAAGGTCTTCATAAGTTAGCTCAGGTAATGCCCCAACACGTTCTTTAGATGAATAAACATTACGAACACGCTTTGTAAGCGCAACCCATTGTCCATCACTATCGCGAAATGTACTTGGCACATTAGCACTGACAACATCGCTTTGAATCTTTTGGGTTAAGTTAAGATCTTCTAACTGAATAAGCGCACTAAAATTTGAAGTGAGCACAAGATCAGCCTTGCTATGCTTTCCCTCGCGTTTCACACGCTCGATGAGTCCCTTTTTCGCAAACACGACATTCGTTTTGATCCCTGTTTGCTTAGTAAAATCATCTAAAATAGGTTTAATCAAAAAAGGCTGACGAAACGAATATATATTTACAACATCATCTGCAAACACGGGTGTGCTTAGCAAAGCTGTTAATAATACTAAGGCTTTCTTTCTCATTTTATAACACCTAAATAATAACGATTCTCAAGTATTTTACCTAGAGTGAAGCGAAATTACACCTGTTTTACTCACAATCAAGTTATGCCTATCGCTATTTAGGAATTTGCCTGTAAGACATATCTCACCTGCATGACAGTTATTGAGTAAAAAGCACAGGTTAACACTGAAAATAAAAAAGCAACCAGTTGAAAATAAAGGAGTTTATATTTATTGCAATAAAATAACGCTCTATTTATGCATGATTTTAACCTACCAAGGCTTGGCTAACTCTCTATAATTACTTACATCAACTAAGCAAGACGCTTAATGAGTAAACGGAAAAGATACATTACTCATAAAACCGAGGATTTAGGTTCATAAGGAAATAAAGGAAACAAGGACAGGCTCAGGAAGAGTAACGCAATGGAATGACAACCTACGGACAGCATCAGGATGATGTGGAAAGGCATAACAACAGGATGTTGTTATACAGGACGTTAAAAAGTGGAACAAAGGACAGGCTGTAAGGGCATCGCAACGGAGTTGCTAATAAAAGGATAGCGTTAGGATGACGCGTAAAGGACAGGTAAAGAATTTACCAGCAAGGATGTAAAGGACTAAAAAGGAAGCAAGGCTGGATTGCCTTAAATTGCACAGAACCAATAAGTAAAGTGCAATAGCATGGATTGGCAAAGTTTATGGAGTTGATTAGGTTCAATTGCAGGATGCAAAAAATTAAGAAGATTCCGCAAGCGCGACTAGCGATAGTACGCGCTTTTCTTTTGCCTAAAATTTAGTAAAGAGTTATTGCTCTGGGCGTCCCTTATTTCGCTTACCAAGTAAATACGCATCTCTGAACTTAATAAAATGTTCTTCTAGCTTTTGCGTAGCAGCCACTTCACCTGCAAGCGCAAGCACCATAATAGCAACCTCTGCAGTACCAAGCTGATGTTCATGTGGGGCAACACGCAATCGGTAATCCGAGAGCTTTTCAGGCGTAATTGAAAGCACGGGCAAATTATCTAAATAAGGACTTTTACGGATCATCTTCTTCGCTTCGCGCCAAGTACCATCTAAGAAGATAAACAATGGGCGCTTGCCATCCACAGGGGTTACTTCGGTGATCACGCGCTCTTCATCATCTACATCACTGGCAGGAAAAATAACCATAGGCTGATATTGTGAGTCTGCCAACAAGCTCAGTAAGGCTTCATCGGGGGTGGTTCTATCCCATTTAAAGGCATGATTATCTGGCACGATTTCAGCAATTAAACGGCCAGTATTTGACGGCTTAAAACTCTCATTGTGATACATAAGTAAGCAGACTGCCGCATTACACTCGGCCTGTTCAACACCTTCACAAATACAATAATGCTCAGCAAGCAGACAGCGCTCACACCGTGTTAGCTTTGCGCCACGAGCTTTAAATTCACGACGCGACTCAGCCATTTGTGTTGCGCGAAGTTCTAAAACGGAGTTATTTGAGATTGTAGCCACTGCATTTACCAGAAAGTTGAACGGCGCGTATTGTAGCTAAAAATAAGGGGAATAGAAATCAGCGATTAAAAAACAAAAACCCAGCCAAAGCTGGGTTTTTAAAGCTATTAGTCAAAAGAACTTACTTCTTTTTAACGGCTTTTTTGTTTGGAAGGTCAGTGATTGAACCTTCGAAGATTTCAGCAGCTAGACCGATTGATTCATTTAACGTTGGGTGAGCGTGAATAGTTAACGCTAGGTCTTCACCGTCTGCGCCCATTTCAACTGCTAAGCCGATTTCACCTAGCATTTCACCTGCGTTGATACCAACCATAGCACCACCGATAACACGACCTGAGTCTTTATCGAAGATTAGCTTAGTTTGACCTTCGGTACGTGCTGAAGCGATAGCACGACCAGATGCTGCCCAAGGGAATACAGCTGTTTCGATGCTTAAGCCTTGCTCTTTCGCTTCTTTCTCAGTTACACCAACCCATGCGATTTCTGGATCTGTGTATGCGATTGAAGGAATGCACTTAGGATCGAAGAAGTGTTTCTGACCAGAAATAACTTCAGCAGCAACGTGAGCTTCGTGAACCGCTTTGTGCGCAAGCATTGGTTGACCAACGATGTCACCGATAGCGAAGATGTGATCAACGTTTGTTTTAAGCTGCTTATCAACATTGATGAAGCCACGCTCATCAACATTAACACCTGCTTTGTCAGCATCAAGTAGTTTACCGTTCGGCGTACGGCCAACAGCAACAAGTACTTTATCGTAACGTACAGGTTCAGCCGGAGCATTTTTACCTTCAAATGTTACATATAAACCGTCGTCTTTTGCTTCAACGCCAGTTACTTTAGTAGATAGCATTACGTTAAACTTGTTCTTAACGTATTTCTGGTAAATCTTGATAACGTCTTTATCAGCTGCTGGAACTAATTGATCAGCAAACTCAACAACGTCGATTTCAGAACCTAGTGCACGGTATACAGTACCCATCTCAAGACCGATGATACCACCACCTAAAACAAGTAGTTTCTCAGGTACATCTTTAAGCTCAAGCGCGCCAGTTGAATCGATTACACGGTCATCTTCAGGGATGAAAGGTAAGTTAACAGGCTGAGAACCCGCTGCAATAATAGCATTATCGAATGTGATAGTTGTTGTACCGTCTTCACCTTCAACAGCAAGTGTGTTGCTACCAGTGAACTTACCGTAGCCACTTACTACTTTCACTTTACGCATTTTAGCCATGCCGTCTAGGCCGCCAGTTAACTGACCAATTACAGACTCTTTCCAATCACGGATTTTATCTAGGTCGATTTCAGGCTTACCAAAAGTAACGCCGTGAGATGACATTTCTGCCGCGTCATCAATCACTTTAGCTACGTGTAAAAGTGCTTTTGAAGGAATACAACCCACATTAAGACAAACACCACCTAATGTGTTGCGAGATTCTACCAATGTAACTTCTAAGCCCAAGTCAGCAGCGCGGAAAGCCGCAGAATAACCACCAGGACCACCGCCTAGTACAACAACTTGAGTTTTTAATTCGTTGCTCATGCTATTACCTTAAATGTTTGAACGGGACACTGCCCTAAGTTTAACTGCCATGTTTCTGCAAGGCAGAAAGGGAGAGCAGATATCTATACCAAGATTGTTCTATAGCAAAGATTGTATCATTGCCAATGGTAAAAATCCCAGCAAAAAACAACTTGCTGGGATTTGATTCTTATAATTTACGAGACGATTACATCACTAATTGACGGATATCGCTCATGTAGCTTGCTAGCGTCACAGTAAAGCGTGCTGCTAAGGCACCGTCAATTACCCTATGGTCGTATGACATTGATAATGGAACCATTAACTTAGGCTCAAATTCTTTGCCATTCCACTTAGGCTTCATCTCTGATTTAGAGACACCTAAAATTGCGACTTCAGGTGCATTCACGATAGGTGTAAATGCTGTACCACCGATACCACCAAGGCTTGAGATTGTGAAACAACCACCTTGCATATCAGATGACGTTAGCTTGCCATCACGTGCTTTAGCCGACACTTCCATTAACTCACGAGAAAGTTCAATGATGCCTTTCTTATCAACATCTTTGAATACCGGAACAACTAAACCGTTTGGTGTATCAACGGCAACACCGATATTGATGTACTTCTTCAAGATTAAGCTTTCGCCATCTTCAGACAGTGAAGAGTTAAACGTTGGGAATTCAGCAAGTGCTTTAGCCGCCGCTTTCATCACAAATACCAGTGGCGTGATTTTAACACCTAGCTTTTTCTTCTCAGCAAGGGCGTTTTGCTCTTTACGGAATGCCTCCAAGCTTGTGATATCCGCTTCATCAAACTGTGTAACGTGCGGGATTTGTACCCAGTTACGGTGTAAGTTAGCACCTGAAAGTTTTTGAATACGAGAAAGTTTCTTCTCTTCGATTTCACCAAATTTAGCAAAATCAACTTTCGGCCAAGGGATAAGACCTAACTCACCGCCACCAGCATTGCCTTTGCCAGCATTACCTGATTCAACTTGCTTAACTAGCTCTTTCACATAGTTTTGCACGTCTTCTTTGACAACACGGTTTTTCCGACCTGTGCCTTTTACGTTTGCTAGGTTAATACCAAACTCACGCGCTAAACGACGTACAACAGGCGATGCATGTGCATACGCTTTGTTATCAGCAAACTCTTCTTTGCTTGCTTTAGCCGCAGCTGGTTTTGCAGCAGGTGTAGATTCAGCTTTTGCCGCTGGTGCAGGTGCTGACTCTTTTTTAGCTTCTGGCGCTGCTTTAGCACTGCCAGCGACTTCAAATACAAAGATAAGTGAGCCAGTTGATACTTTATCGCCCGCTGCTACTTTGATTTCTTTAACTGTGCCAGCAAATGGCGCAGGTACTTCCATTGATGCTTTATCGCCTTCAACGTTTAAGATTGATTGATCTTCTTCAACCTTATCGCCAACAGCAACCATCACTTCGGTAACTTCAACTTCATCACCGCCGATATCAGGCACATTCACTTCTTTATTGCTTGATGCGGTTTCAGCTGGCGCTTCTTCTGCTGGTGCAGACTCAGCAGCAGGGGCGTCAGAGCCACTTGATGCAGTTTCAAAAACGAAGATTAAAGAGCCAGTTTTCACTTTATCGCCAGTGGCGATTTTGATCTCTTTAACAGTACCTGCAAATGGTGCTGGTACTTCCATTGATGCTTTATCGCCTTCAACGCTCAGTAAAGATTGCTCTTCTTCAACCGTGTCACCTACCGCAACCATGATTTCAGTTACTTCAACTTCATCATCGCCGATATCTGGCACGGTCACTTCTTGTGACGCTGAACCTGAAGATTGCTTAGCAGGCTCTGCTTTAGCCTCTTCTTTTGTGTCAGAAGATGCAGAAGCTTGCTCTTCACCTTCGAAGATCATGATAAGTGAACCGGTTGTCACCGTGTCACCTTCAGCAACTTTAATTTCTTTAACCGTACCTGCTTGTGCAGCAGGTACTTCCATTGATGCTTTGTCGCCTTCAACCGTTAATAACGATTGATCAACCTCAACCTTATCGCCAACGCTAACAAGGATTTCGGTTACTTCAACTTCATCGCCACCGATATCTGGTACATTAATTTCAATACTCATTGGAACCTCTTATGCGTATAGCGGGTTTACTTTGTTTGTGTCGATGTCGAATTTCTTGATTGCTTCAACAACCACTGACTTTTCAACTTCACCACGTTTAGCAAGCTCAGATAATGTTGCAACCACAACATAGCCCGCATTAACTTCAAAGTGACGACGTAGGTTTTCACGGCTATCAGAACGACCGTAGCCATCTGTACCCAATACTTTATAGTTGCTGCTTGGTACAAATGAACGAACTTGCTCAGCATAGTTCTTCATGTAGTCTGTTGCTGCAACAGTCACAGAGTCACCTAATACATTGGTGATGTAAGCAGTTTTTTGCTCTGCTTCTGGGTTAAGCATGTTGAAACGCTCAGCGTCTTGACCGTCACGTGTTAGCTCATTGAATGAGGTTACAGAGAATACATCAGAACCAATGCCATACTCTTCGCTCAGGATCTGTGCTGCTTTACGCACTTCAATCATGATAGTACCTGAACCCAGTAACTGCACTTTTGCTTTATCACCAGCTACCGTTTCAAGTTTGTAGATACCTTTACGAATACCTTCTTCAGCGCCTTCAGGCATTGCTGGTTGATGGTAGTTTTCGTTCATTAGCGTTAGGTAGTAGAACACGTTTTCTTGATCTTCGCCGTACATGCGACGAATACCGTCTTGCATGATGACCGCAACTTCGTATGCGAATGTCGGGTCATAAGAAATACAGTTAGGAACCGTGTTAGCAAGAATGTGGCTGTGACCATCTTCGTGCTGTAAACCTTCACCGTTTAGCGTTGTACGACCTGCCGTAGCACCAAGTAAGAAACCACGCGCTTGTTGGTCACCAGCCATCCACGCCATATCGCCTACACGTTGGAAACCAAACATTGAGTAGTAGATGTAGAATGGGATCATTGGTAAATCGTTAGTGCTGTATGATGTTGCAGCAGCAACCCATGATGACATTGCACCTAACTCGTTGATACCTTCTTGTAGTACCTGACCTGATGTTGCTTCTTTATAGTAAGAAACGATGTCACGGTCTTGCGGCGTGTAATTTTGGCCATGCGGGTTATAAATACCGATTTGACGGAATAAACCTTCCATACCAAATGTACGTGCTTCATCAGCGATGATAGGCACGATGTTTTTACCAATGCCTTTGTCTTTTAGTAACACGTTAAGTGCACGTACAAAGCCCATGGTTGTAGAGATGTCACGTTTTTGCTCTTCAAGTAATGGCTTGAACGCGTCAACTTCTGGCAATGTTAACGTTTCAGAAAACTTAGCAATACGCTTAGGTGTGTAACCTTGTAGCGCTTCACGACGCGCATGTAGGTACTTGTACTCTTCAGAGCCTTCTTCAAGTGTTAGATATGGTAAGTCTTTAATTTCTTCATCAGACACTAAGTCTTGTAGACCTAAACGTGCACGTAGGTGCTCAACATGGGTCATATCCATTTTCTTAACTTGGTGCGCGATGTTTTTACCTTCAGCCGCTTCACCCATGCCGTAACCTTTTACAGTTTTAGCAAGGATAACCGTTGGACGGTCTTTGGTTTCTTCCGCTTTTTTGAATGCAGCGTAAAGTTTTGATGGCTCATGACCACCACGCTTAAGTGCGAAAATCTCTTCATCAGTCATATCAGCAACAAGTGCTGCTGTTTCTGGGTAACGACCGAAGAAGTGTTCACGAACGTATGCACCGTCTTTCGCTTTATATGTTTGGTAATCACCGTCAATGGTTTCGTTCATTAATTGTAGTAATTTACCTGTTGTATCTTTAGCAAGTAGGATATCCCAACCACTACCCCATACAACTTTAATTACGTTCCAACCTGCGCCTTTGAATAGGCCTTCAAGCTCTTGAATGATCTTACCATTACCCATTACTGGGCCGTCTAAACGCTGTAAGTTACAGTTGATTAGGTAACATAGGTTATCTAACTTCTCACGGGCAGCGAATGAGATTGCACCACGTGATTCTGGCTCATCCATCTCACCGTCGCCTAAGAAAGCGTACACACGTTGGTTTTTAGTGTCTTTTAAGCCACGACCATCGAGGTATTTTAAGAAACGCGCTTGGTAGATAGATGCAATTGGACCAAGACCCATTGATACCGTAGGGAACTGCCAGAATTCAGGCATTAATTTAGGGTGTGGGTATGAAGGAAGACCTTTACCATCCACTTCTTGACGGAAGTTATCAAGCTGCTCAGCCGTTAAACGACCTTCAACAAATGCACGGGCATAAATACCAGGAGAAATGTGGCCTTGATAATAAACTAAGTCACCGCCATCAACATCGTTTGGTGCTTTAAAGAAGTGGTTAAAACATACTTCATAGAATGCAGCAGAAGACTGGTAAGACGCCATATGGCCGCCTAAGTCTAGATCTTTTTTCGACGCACGTAATACGATCATGATCGCATTCCAACGGATGATTGAACGAATACGACGTTCAATGTTTACGTCACCTGGGTAAGCAGGTTCTTGATCTACCGGAATGGTATTAACGTAGTTAGTAGTTGTGCCAGTAGGCATATCAACACCGTCTAAACGGGCTTGCTCTAACACTTGCTCAAGTAAAAATTGAGCACGTTCTACACCTTCTTCACGCACAACAGATTCAAGGGCTTGTAACCACTCTTGTGTTTCTAGCGCGTCTACGTCAATTTTATTGACTTCAGACATATGGAGGTTTCCTTATGTTTAAAATACTAATTATTTTAATAAATCTTAAATTAAGTAGTTAACTAAACTTAGCTAATCACTTGCTTAATGTTGTTTGGTGCGTCTTAAACTACGTTCAATCCGCGAATGCTCTTTGCCAGCCTCAAGTAAGGCTTCTTCGATAAAGGCTAAGTGAGCATTACTAGCAAGACGTGCTTGCTCTGGGTTTCCTTCTATAACCGCATCCATCAAAAACTGTCTGTGCTCAGCAAGCTTTTGACTAATATGTGGTTTTTTTAACAATACAGTTAAATTCTGTAATACATTTTGTTCAAGCAATGCCTGCATACCACGTACTAAATGCAGTAATACAACATTGTGTGATGCTTCAGCGACACTAAAATGAAAAGCATTAATTGCTTTCGCTTTTTGTACAATGTCATCATTCACAAGCGCAATATTGTCAAAACTCTGTTTTACTTTTTTGAAATCATTCGTCGTACCGCGCATAGCCGCATAGTAAGCAGCAATCCCCTCTAGTGCATGACGAAATTCAAGTAAATCAAATTGTGACTCGGGATGTTTACTAATCAAATCAAAGAGTGGATCAGTAAGCCCTTCTTCAAGCTGATTTTTTACAAATGTTCCGCCACCCTGACGGCGCGTTACCAACCCCTTCGCTTCTAGCTTTTGAATCGCTTCGCGCAAAGAGGGACGCGACACTTCAAACTGTTTCGCTAACTCTCGCTCAGGAGGCAACTTTTCGCCCGGTGCTAACGACCCCTCAAGAATCATATTCTCAAGTTGTTGTAAAATTACATCAGATAATTTTGCAGCTTTAATTTTTAAAGACATTTATCAACGTCCGCATTGTTTAATGCTAAGCCCACTAAATACAGGGTGTTTAGCCTTGCATCTTGACCAAAAGGTAAATTGGTCATACCAAATTTGATGCATACGTTATCAAAAAGCCGTATTTCTGTCAATTTCACACCCTTAGCGACTAGTTATACCCTAACTTAATTAGCCTAAAGATTAAACAGTATGGAATAAAGTGACTATTTCGGAAGGAAAAATAAATAAAAAAGAAATGGTCAGACCAGATGATGAATTGCAAAAATACGAAATAAACCTGCTTGCAGCAGCGGGTTTACCCCGCGACACCTCGAAACAAATTTCAAAACCCAAACGCGATATAAAATCGCGACTACGGCATCTCGTAGCAGCGGGTTTACCCCGCGACAGCCTGAAACAAATGACAAAACCCAAACGCGATATAAAATCGCGACTACGCCGTCTTGTAGCAGCGGGTTTACCCCGCGACAGCTCGAAACAAATGACAAAACCACGCGCAATATAAAATCGCGACTACGCCGTCTCGTAGCAGCGGGCTTACCCCGCGACACCTCGAAACAAATGACAAAACCATACGCAATATAAAATCGCGACTACGGCATCTCGTAGCAGCGAGTTTACCCCGCGACAGTTCAAACAAATGACAAAACCATGCACGATATAAAATCGCGACTACGGCATCTCGTAGCAGCGGGTTTACCCCGCGACAGCCTGAAGCAAATGACAAAACCCAAACGCGATATAAAATCGCGACTACGCCGTCTTGTAGCAGCGGGTTTCCCCCGCGACAGCTCAAAACAAATGACAAAACCGATGCGTAAAACAAATAGGGACAAACGACTAAAAACTCTTTAATGTAGAATAAAAAAACCAACACTTAAATAAGGCTAAGGACGCACATGCACAGCTCACATTTATTAAGAAAAGGCAGGGTATCAAAAACAAATCATTATTATGCCTTAACTCTTGTTTGTCACCTTCGTAGAAACCACTTGAACAATTTATTTATTAATCGGCGAATCATTCATGAAATGCGAAAGTTAGAAATAGAAAAACTAATTACCTCAAATACTTTTGTCCTCATGCCAAATCACCTCCACTGGCTAATTCAATTATCAAACTCACTTTCAATAAGTGAAGTCGTAAGAAAATTCAAAGGACGAACAGCAACGCTATTTAGAAAGCACTATCGAGAAAAACTTTGGCAAAAAGGGTTTTATGATCATTTAATAAGAGACGATGAAGATTTAGTAGCAAATGCGAGGTATATAGTCGCTAATCCATTAAGAGCTGGACTCGTAAAAAACATAACTGATTATGCTTATTGGGATAGTGTATATTTAAAGATCTAATAGCAGGTTTACCCCGCGACACCCCGAAACAAATTATAAAACCATACGCGATATGAAATCGCGACTACGCCGTCTCGTAGCAGCGGGTTTACCCCGCGACAGCTCAAAACAAATTTCAAAACCCAACCGCTATATAAAATCGCGACTACACTATCTCGTAGCAGCGGGTTTACCCCGCGACAGCTCAAAACAAATTTCAAAACCCAACCGCGATATAAAATCGCGACTACGCCGTCTCGTAGCAGCGGGTTTCCCCCGCGACAGCTCAAAACAAATTTCAAAACCCAAACGCGATATAAAATCGCGACTACGCCATCTCGTAGCAGCGGGTTTACCCCGCGACAGATCAAACAAATGACAAAACTTATGCGCGATGTAAAATCGCGACTACGCCATCTCGTAGCAGCGGGTTTATCCCGCGACAGCCCAAAACAAACTTCAAACCCAAACGCGATATAAAATCGCGACTACGCTAGGCCACCAAACAAGGTCAATGCGGCGATGATCACTAAAAAGAACAGGACGTTTCGTTTTATTAATTTCATCATACAGGTTGCTTCGTAAGTACAACCAAAATGTTGTTGTTCAATTTGTTCGGCTGCAAGGGCTGTTTGCGTCACTACTTTGCGGTTACTTACTGAAAAATCTAAAACATACTTAAGCCAACAGCTGGTTCCTTTATTAAAGTTACCAATCACTAAGTAACCAAAGCTCGCAACACGTGCAGGTAACCAATCAAGCCAAAATAGTAATGTGTGAATAAGTTTGAAACGCTTTGCATAAATTACACGGTGGTCATCTCGTACTTTATCAGCATAAGTACGTACTAAAGCGTACAACACAGCACCTGGCACACCTAAAATGACAAACCAAAATATCACTGCGCAATAAAACCGAAAGTTAAGCCATGCTAATGTCTGGCCGAAGGTTTCGCCTTGCGGCTCATCTTCAAGCTTCTTTTGCCCGATTTGTAGTGCATATAAACTTGCCGCTTCAAGGTCATTGCGCGTTAATGCATTTAAGTACGACTTATAAAGTGCCCGCTGTTTAGCACAGCCAAAACACACCAACAACACCACAACATTAATCGCTAATTGCCAAACAATTGAATCAGACAACTGAAAAACAATGGCAATTGCAAGTACTGGTAACATCAGCCAAATTAAAAAGCCAATTGGAGAGTAAAATAACCCCTTCTTCGACAGCTGCTTATTTGAAAGCGTTAGGTAACTATTTGCATAATGACTAATTTGCCAATAATCAGCACGCGCGCCCAAACGCTCTATGACTAGCGCAATAATGATTGAAATTAAGATCATCTTGTTACCTATTTCCTTTAAAACACTAAATCAAAATAATATTGCCAATCGAAGCTCTCGCCAGGATCCGTCTTGCGACTAGGAGCAATATCGCAATGCCCAACAATGCGTGAGCGTGTAATAGCTGGATACTTATAAATTAACGCCCTTGTTAGTGATTGTAATGCATTATATTGTGCTTGGGTATAGGGGGTTTTATCTGTTCCTTCAAGCTCAATCCCCACGCTAAAATCGTTACACTGCTCTCGCCCTTCAAACATTGACACACCGGCATGCCAAGCTCGCTTTTCAAAAGGCACATATTGAATAACCTCACCTGTACGACGAATAAAACAATGAGCCGAGACCCTAAGCCCCTGTAAATCACTAAACGTTTCATGGGCATTACAATCAATACAGCCCATAAATAAATCATCAACATAAGGGGTTAAAAACTGCCCTGCTGGCAATGAAATATTATGTATAACAAGCAATGAGACTTCACCGTGTGGGCGTTCATCGCAATGGCTAGATGGGCGCTGTAATACCGTGTTTAATCGACCTAGGTCATCTATATACATATTAAAAACTAACCATGACAAGAAAGTTAAACAGTGTAATGGCTTAACAACCTTGGGTCTAGTTGCCAAAAACAAGCAAGCCTATATCTTCTAATCAAGAGTTAAACATAGTAAAATTTTGCTAACTTCTTACTACACAATGAGCTTTGACATGTCTGTTCCCCACTCTTTAATTAGCCAGTTAGTTAAACTTGCGCTAGATGAAGACCTTAATTACCAATCAGCAAATGACGGTGATATCACCGCACAGCTTATTCCAGAAAATGAACAAGCCAATGCCAAAGTTATTACCCGCGAAGACTGCGTGTTTTGTGGTAAAGACATCATTTTAGAAGTGTTTAAACAAGTCGATGAGTCTGTAAAGGTGGATGTGTTAGTCAACGATGGCGACACCGTCGCAGCCAATAGTACTTTATTTACAGCCAGTGGTTCTGCCCGTGCGATTTTAACAGCCGAGCGCACAGCACTTAATTTTGTGCAAACACTCTCAGGCACAGCCACAACCACAGCACATTATGTAAAAGAACTTGCTGGCACCACAACTCAACTACTGGATACTCGCAAAACCATTCCAGGCTTACGCGCACTACAAAAATATGCAGTAAAATGCGGTGGCGGCGCTAATCATCGAATTGGATTGTTCGACGCATTCCTTATTAAAGAAAACCACATTGCGGCTTGCGGTGGCATTGGTAAAGCGGTTGCTCAAGCTAAATTGAATCACCCAAGCAAACCTGTTGAGGTTGAGGTTGAATCTTTAAATGAGCTTGAACAAGCTATTGATGCCGGCGCTGATATCATCATGCTTGATAACTTTAGCGTTGAGCAAATTCAACAAGCAGTGGTAATAACTAACAAGCGTGCCAAGTTAGAAGTGTCTGGCAATATGACCCTTGAAACAATAAAAACCTACTCTCAAGCGGGGGTTGATTTTATATCAAGCGGCGCACTTACAAAAAATTTACAATCAATCGACTTATCAATGCGTTTTAACGCTTAATTCCTCTTTATTTGCGTATTTAATCTTTACCTAATTCGTTGACACCGTAATAAAAAAAGCATTAAATACGCAAAAAGCCTGAGCTGGTAACAAAAAATATATATTTAATTAGAACTTTGAGACTTTATAAGCTAACTCACTCTGCAATAAAGTAAAGATTGCAATTAACTCAACAAGTTATAACAAAACAATTTTATTTACACGTTATTACAGGGATCCGCTTAAAACGTGATCCGTCTCAAACTAAAGTAGGAAAGTTCTGAAAAACCAGCTAGCTAGCGGGAAAACAGCTTCCAAAAACATTTATAAATGCTAAAGTAAATTTACATACGCTGAATAAGCAAAAATTTAGGATAGTCTGTTCAAAAACAGGCTGTTTGATTGAAATTTTAAGTAAAACTGTAAGATTTATTCTGTAGATTAAGCATTAATTTTACAATGCTGAAGCAACAGCTAAACTTACAACACATCATATCCTTTAGGAGAGGAACAAATGACACAACAAAAGCAACAGGGTTTCACCCTAATTGAATTAATGATTGTAGTAGCAATCATCGGTATTTTGGCTGCAGTAGCACTGCCTGCTTATCAGGATTATACCCTCAAGGCTCGCTTTGCTGAGGTGAAAACATCAGCTGCTTCAGTTAAATTGACAATGGCTCAGTGCCTTCAAGAAAACAATAATAATGTTGCTTCTTGCAATACTTATGCTCTATTAGGTATTTCAGCTCCAGCAGCAAATGATAACCTTGCTTCTGTAACTATTGGTGATACAGGCGCAATCACAGCTACAGCTACAGCAAGTGCAGGTGGTTACACTTATATTTTAACTCCTCCAACTATTGCAGCCGGCGATCCACCTCCTTCAACATATGTATTCACAGTTTCGGGTACATGTTCAACCCAAACAAGAATACCTAATCTTTGTTAATTATTATTAATGGAAAGGGCTGAAAAAGCCCTTTTTTAATCTTATGAAAAATAATGAAAAGCAAGATACTTTTTCTTGGTATGGAGTTAACTCAAGAGGTAAGAAGCTTGAAGGCGAGCTATCAGGACAGAGCATTGCCTTAGTTAAAGCACAACTTAGAAAACAAGGCATTACCCCCTCTAAAGTAAAACGCAAACAAAAGCCTCTTTTCGCGGCTCGTATACAAAAGATCACTGCAAAAGATATCGCATTAATCACACGGCAAATAGCGACCATGCTGATGGCCGGTGTGCCTTTAATACAATCAATCGAAATGATTGGTTCTGGCGCTAAAAACAAAAGTGTTGCCAAGCTGATGGAAGGCATAGGCGACGAAGTCAAGGCTGGTGCTCCATTATCCCAAGCTCTTCGCAAACATCCCCGCTATTTTGATGATTTATATTGTGATTTAGTAGCCTCAGGTGAGCAATCGGGTGCTCTTGATAAAATATTTGACCGTGTTGCGCTTTATAAAGAAAAAGCCGAAGCGCTAAAATCAAAAATTAAAAAAGCCATGTTTTACCCTATTGCGGTGTTAGTGGTGGCTTTAATTGTCACCTCTATCCTACTTATTTTTGTGGTACCGCAATTCCAAGATATTTTTAACGGCTTTGGCGCAGAGCTTCCCGCATTTACCTTGATGGTGATCGGTATTTCAGAGTTTATGCAAGAATACTGGTGGATGATACTTATCGCGCTAGTTGCTTTTGGATATGCCTATAAAGAAGCCCTTTTAAAAAGTAAAAAACTCAGAGATGCCAACGACAGAGCGATATTAAAGCTCCCTGTTGTAGGTATGATTTTAAATAAGGCAGCGGTTGCGCGCTATGCACGAACACTCTCAACCACCTTTGCAGCTGGTGTGCCATTGGTTGATGCCTTAGATTCAGCGGCCGGTGCCTCGGGTAATGCTGTGTATCGCTACGCTATTTTAGAAATTAAAGCCGAGGTGAGCTCAGGTAATCAAATGAACTGGGCCATGCGTAACTCAAAAATATTCCCCGACATGGTTGTACAAATGGTCGCTATTGGCGAAGAGTCAGGCTCATTAGATGGGATGCTTGCCAAAGTCGCGACTATTTACGAGCAAGAAGTTGATGATGCGGTCGATGGCCTTTCAAGTTTACTTGAGCCTTTAATAATGGCTGTATTAGGTGTGCTTGTTGGCGGTTTAATTGTGGCTATGTATTTACCAATTTTCCAATTAGGTTCTGTTATCTAGTTACCATTCGGGTGTGGTTAATTAAACGCGATGTAAAATCGCGACTACGCCCATGTAGCAGCGGGTTTACCCCGCGACTATGTATAAAGCACATTGGTACTGGTAATTAAACGCGATATAAAATCGCGACTACGCCCTTGTAGCAGCGGGTTTACCCCGCAACAATTTATAAAGCGTATTGGTAATGACAATTTAAACGCGATATAAAATCGCGACTACGCCCATGTAGCAGCGGGTTTACCCCGCGATAGTTTATTGCGCTTGTGATGCACAAAAAGTTTTAGGTAGTTTAATGCAAAATTTCTTTCTTGATATTGCCACTGTAATGCAAAGCCAACCGTGGTTTTATTTTTTAACTGTTGGGCTGGTTAGCCTGTGTATTGGCAGTTTTTTAAATGTGGTAATTTATAGGTTACCACTGATGATGAAACGAGAATGGCAATCGGAATGCCGTGTTTTATTAGCTGATGAATTACCATCTCAAAATACCACAGAGCAGGCACCGTTTAATTTAGTTACACCAAATTCGACCTGTCCAAAATGCAAATCACCTATTAAGGTGTGGCAAAATATTCCTGTTATTAGTTGGTTATTACTTAAAGGTCGCTGTGGCAGTTGTAAAACAGCGATTTCTGTACGCTACCCAATCATAGAAATGCTCACTGCAGGGTTAAGCCTTGTGGTGGCATCACTCTTTGGTGCGACAGAGCTTGCCTTACTTTATATTTTCATTACTTGGGTACTTATTGCTTTAACATTTATTGATATCGATCATATGTTACTCCCCGACCAACTCACTCTTCCACTGGTGTGGCTCACCCTCATTGCAGCAGTAATGGATATCACCATTGCCCCTTCTGATGCCATTATTGGCGCAGCCGTTGGTTACTTGAGTTTGTGGAGTGTTTATTGGTTATTTAAGCTAGCAACCGGCAAAGAAGGTATGGGGTATGGTGACTTTAAGCTTTTAGCTGTATTTGGTGGCTTACTAGGTTGGCAATCAATCTTAACCATTGTATTGCTTTCAAGTGTGGTGGGCGCAATCATTGGTATTGCTCAAATTATTCTGCAAGGTAAAGATAAAACGACCGCGATTCCATTTGGCCCTTACCTTGCGATTGCTGGCTGGGTTACTTTACTGTGGGGTGAACAAATACAAGCTTACTACTTTAGCTATTTAGGTCACTAACTATGGCAAATTGGGTATTGGGGTTAACTGGCGGTATCGGCTCAGGTAAAAGTGCAATCAGTGCGATGTTCGAAAAGCTATCAATCACGGTGGTTGATGCAGATATTGTTGCCAGAGAAGTCGTGCTACCGGGTTCACTAGGGTTAAAACAGATAACAGCCCATTTTGGTGAAGACATTTTAACCTCAGAAGGTACACTAGATAGAGCAAAACTTCGTGCAATTATTTTCGAAAATGAAGCCGAGAAACAGTGGTTAAATGCTTTAATGCACCCACTAATTAGGGAGTCAATGCTTGCGCAATTAGCGCAGGCCACCAGCGATTATGTGATACTCGTTGCTCCTTTGTTATTTGAAAATGGTCTTGAACAGTATTGCTCACATACTTTATTAATAGATGTGCCTGTTGATGTGCAAATAGCCAGAACAACGGCCCGCGATAAAGTATCAATCGAACAAGCTAAGCAAATTATCGCATCGCAAATGTCGCGCGAAAATAAGCAACAAAAAGCAAACGATATTTTAGATAATAATCGCCCATTAACCGAGGTTGCCAATGATGTTAAAGCACTTCACCAAGGCTATTTGCAGTTAAGTGCCATGAGTTAATATGGCGTGGTTTTAACCTCAATTAAAGTTAAGAATAAATAACTAGCACAACTTATAAATAACTGACTTTATAGTGAATTTATTTGGCTATTTTGCCGAAATAGACAAGACTCATGTTACACCCTTCTTTTTTCTGATAAATTGTGACAAAAAAAGGATCAACCAAGGTGCGCAATGAATATTAACTCACCGTTACTTAGAAAATTTATTACTCTTGGCCGTATTGACGCAGAAACAGTAAAACTCAAGCAGCGTGAATATAACTCTACGGCTGAGCTTATTTCTAAAAGCTGCCAGATTGATGGCCATGAGCTTGCGGAGCAGTGCACCGATCTTTTTCGCGTTCCTTATTTTGATATTAAAGATTTTGATGTCTCGCTTATCAGTGAAGAGCTGATAAAAGAAAAACTAATTCGCGAACATCACATTCTACCGCTCATTAAAAAGGGCCGTAAACTTTATATTGCAGCCTCTGACCCTACTGACTACGGCGCATTTGAAAACTTTGAATTTAGTACAGGGTTATCATGTGAAGTGGTGGTGGTTGATTACAACCAGTTAGAAAATAAAATAGAACAACTGCTGGATGCAACAGGTGGTCTGCACTTAAGCGAAGATGAATTTAAAGAACTAGGCGATCTTGAAACTGAAAAACCTAAAGATATTTCAGGCAGTGATGAAGACAAAGACGATGCCCCTATCATCGTCTACATCAATAAAATATTGATGGACGCCATTAAAAAAGGCGCATCCGATTTACACTTTGAACCTTATGAACACCGCTATCGAGTGCGCTTTCGTATTGATGGCATCTTACATGAAATGGCCAGTCCGCCGAATAGCTTAGCAAGTCGTTTATCAGCACGTATCAAAGTGATGTCTCGCTTAGATATTGCAGAAAAACGTAAACCTCAAGATGGTCGTATTAAACTAAAAATAACAGAGCGAAAAAGTATCGATTTTCGTGTCAGTACCTTACCAACTCTTTGGGGCGAGAAAATCGTTATGCGTATTCTCGACTCATCAAGTGCCATGCTCGGTATTGATGTACTCGGTTATGAACCAGAGCAGAAAAAACTCTACATGGATGCCCTTGAGCAACCACAAGGTATGATATTGGTAACCGGCCCAACGGGTTCTGGTAAAACCGTATCGCTTTATACTGGTTTAAATATTCTCAACCAGCCTGAGCGCAATATCAGTACCGCCGAAGATCCCGTTGAGATCAATCTTGAAGGCATTAACCAAGTGCAAATCAATCCAAAAGCAGATATGACCTTTGCCAATGCCTTGAAAGCCTTCTTACGACAAGATCCCGATGTGGTTATGGTGGGTGAGATCCGTGACCTTGAAACTGCTGAAATCTCAATCAAAGCAGCGCAAACAGGCCACTTAGTTTTATCTACTCTGCATACTAACTCGGCACCAGAAACCTTAACCCGTTTATTAAATATGGGTGTGCCTGCGTATAACGTAGCAAGCTCAATTAGTCTTATCATTGCACAGCGTCTAGCGCGTCGTTTATGCCCTAAATGCAAGACCCCAGAAAAGCTCCCCGATGAAGAGCTTATTCGCCAAGGTTTTGATAAAGACACATTAAGTGAAATTCAATTATTTGCACCTAAAGGGTGCGACAGTTGTACCGAAGGCTATAAAGGCCGTGTTGGTATTTATGAAGTTATGCAGATCACACCTGAAATAGCGCAAATTATTATGCGTGGTGGTAATTCGCTTGAAATTGCAGAGGTGGCGCTTAAATCTGGCTTTAATAACTTAAGACTGTCGGGGTTAAAAAAAGCAGCAGATGGTGTTACCTCTTTGGCTGAAGTAAATCGTGTGACGAGTTTTTAACTCGTGACTCGATTCTCACGCTGAGCTTTAGTAAGATCACCTAAAATGCATAAGCTTAATTGAGAAGAAAACCATGCCAACAGTTGTAAACTGCCCAACATGTAAAGCAAAAGTCGAATGGTCAGAACACAGTCCGCACCGCCCTTTTTGTTCAAAACGCTGCCAGCTCATTGACCTAGGTGAATGGTCGTTTGAGAATAATAAAATATCGAGCCATATTAGCAGTGCCAATGAGCTAAACCAAGATATGATTGAGGATATCGAAGCCATGCTTGCTAAAAATGATGACTCGTTTTTTAAAGAATAGTTTTCAAGCTCAAAATGTAAAAATGCGGCATTTAAGCCGCATTTTTTAATTATTTACTGTCTGAACGTTTATCTTTGCGCTCGCCATGTGGACGATGTTGACCTTTCTTGTGGGCTTTTTTACGCATATGCTTTTTAATTTCTTTGTAACTTTCACGCTGCTCAGCATTAAGAACTTGCCAAATAGCATGCTCTGATTTTAGTTTAATCAAAGCAGCTTGTTGTGTTTTTTCTTCACGCGCTTTAATCAATTCCATTGCTGCATTTTCATCAAACGCTTGAGTTGCAAGAAGCACATCCATCTTTTCTTTATAAGCCGCTCGATTAGCTTTCATGGTTTCTTTATCACCATGAAGTGCTTTAAATTGCGTTTTTTGCTCAGCAAAAATAGCTTTTAGCTGCGTTTGCTGATCTTCAGTCAGTTGTAATTTATCAATGCCACGCTCAGATAATAAAAAACGCGCGTGTGGGTTCATGCCACGGTGCATATCCCCTTTTGCCATAACAGGAGTTGCAGCAACACTGGCTGCTGCTAAACCACAAACAAATACGAATTTAGAAAGCTTATTTGAAATAGTCATAATCATTACCTTTTGTTGGGTTGTGCTCAATGCTTGTTTTGAGCTGATGAGTTAACTATACAAAGTTCAATGCAAAGGAACGCAAACCAGTGTAAAGGTTATGTAAAGATTCACTTTTACACAATTTACTAAGTAGAATAACCTTATAGAAACGAATAAGCAGGTGTCAGAATGAAACTATTAATGATCGACGACGATACAGGGTTGTGCGAACTACTCAGCGAGTACTTAACCGCACAAGGGTTTGCAGTAGATTGTTTTCATGATGGTGCTGAAGGCTTAGCGCACGCTCTTAATCACAATTACGAACTTATTTTACTTGATGTCATGCTACCATCTATGGACGGCTTTGAAGTGTTAAAACAACTTCGTCAGAAAAAGCTCACGCCTGTTATTATGCTGACCGCTAAAGGCGAAGACTTCGACCGTATTTTTGGCTTAGAGCTCGGTGCTGATGACTACATCCCTAAACCCTTTAACCACAGAGAGTTACTAGCTCGCGTAAAAGCGATAACTCGTCGTATCGAACACATTAATAGCTTATCGCAGCAGCAAACAAGCTCCCTAAGTGTAAATAGCATTCATATTAACCTTGCCACTCGCGAAGCCTCTGTGAATGAAAACACATTGAGTCTGACAGGCACTGAGTACGAGATTTTGGCCATGCTAGTTCAGCATGCAGGAGAAGTCATAAGTAAAGAGCAAATAAGCGAACAAGTTCTCGGCAGACGCCTTGCTCCCTTTGATCGCTCAATCGACATGCACGTCAGTAATATTCGTAAAAAAATTGCTGAGCATGTAAATAATGAACGTATTAAAACAATGCGTGGTAGCGGCTATGTGTTGATTCAAGGCGAGTAATATGAAGACACCTGATTGGTTTAAAAAACCACGTCATTATTTATTTTTAAAGATTTTTGCTTGGTTTTGGGTAACGGTTATCGCCACAATTACCACCTTAGTATTTTTAAGCAAATTAACCAGCAACGTAGGTAATGATGAGCTTCGCGGCCCCATGCTTAAAAACTTGCAATATACGGCAAAAAGTATTGAGCGTATTGTGGCTAAACATGGCAAATCAACACAAGAAGTCATTTCACATCCCCGCCTATCGAAACACAAGTTATTGTATTTAAATGGTGAAGTGCATGGTGTAGAAATGCTCAGTGAGCCTATTTCTAAGGACATTGACTTAAGTTTATTAAACTTTACCAAGCGTATGTCACCACAAATTATCTTTACCGATGAATACCAAGCTTATGGGCCTGTAAAAATCGATGTGCCAGAGGGAATATTTTTCCTTTATGAAATAGATGAAAAGCGTAAAAAGCCCTTCTTTGTTGGTCTTTGGCTTATGCCAACGTGGTTAAAAATCATTATTGCGGTAATCGCCTCACTTATGTTGAGCTTTTTCTTTAGCCGCAATCTGATAGCCCCTATCAACAGCCTTAAAGAAACAGCCAATAAGCTTGCGCATGGCGACTTAACGGCACGTGCTGATATCTCTAATTCACGACAAGATGAGTTGGGCGTATTAGGGCGCGACTTTAATACAATGGCAACACAGCTTGAGCAATTAATTAGTGCGCAAAAACGTTTACTTGCAGATATTTCTCATGAGTTACGTTCTCCGTTAACGCGTCTTAAAATGGCAACAGGCCTTGCACAGATGCAAGCAGAAGATGCACAACAAGCCTATTTAGAGCGTATTGAAAAAGAGGCGAATCAGCTTGATAAAATGATTGCAGATGTTTTACAGGTATCTCGCCTTGAAGCAAAAAGTCAGACTTTATCGCTAAGTACACAGTCGATACAGGTTATTATTGATCATGTTTTAAATGATGTTCGCTTTGAGGCAAACCAGTGCAATAAGCACCTCAGCGTTGAGGGAAAAATTGAAAAAGAAGTGCCTTGTGATGAAACACTCATCGCCAGTGCACTTGAGAATGTGCTACGTAATGCAATTAAATATGCTACTCAACACATTCATCTAATACTGTCTGAATCTGATGCGATTTACATTACCATTTGTGACGACGGTAAAGGGGTTGATGAAGCCAACCTTGAAAGATTATGCGAACCTTTCTTTCGTCAAGAGCATGCTAGGGATAGAAATACAGGAGGTACAGGTTTAGGGCTTGCGATTGCCAAAAATGCAATTTCAGCCCATGATGGTACGCTAATACTCGAAAACCAAGAACAAGGCGGGCTTTGTGTTAAAATTCGCCTGCCAATAAAGAGCTAAGTATGTTTTATAGTGATGAAGCCAACCTTACTAATAACACAACCAAAATAAACACGTTTTTTTCAGAGCAGTTACAACAAGACTTTTTAACGACCCGTTATGGCACTTTATATTATGGATTTGCAATTCCACAGCAAGCAACGACAGCAATTATAATTAGCAGTGGTCGTATCGAGTCATTATTTAAATATAAAGAGCTTTTGTGGGAGTTATACCAAAATGGCTATGCCGTCTTTATTGTTGACCATCAAGGCCAAGGACGCTCTTACCGCCTTTTAAAAAACACACATAAAGGCTATGTAAACCGTTTTAGCGATTACGCTGACGACTTTGCTACATTCAACGAAAAAGTGGTACAAACACACTGGCAAGGCAAACAGGTTTTACTTGGCCATTCTATGGGCTGTGCGATTGCTTATGACTTTTTGTCACGTTATCAACATACATTTTCAGGGGCATTTTTATCAGCGCCTATGTTTGATATTTATACCAAAGGCACCCCAAAACCCCTTGCTAAACTTGCCGCGAAAATAGCCTCTTTAATTGGCCTTGGCCGCAGTTATGCGTTTGGACAAAACAATTATTTACCCGTCGACTTTACCGTAAATGAGCTTACAAGCAGTGAAGTGAGGTATAAACAGTTCAGAGAGCTTTACTTAGCAGAGCCTGATTTACAATTAGGTGGCGTGACCTATGGCTGGCTAAACGCCTCTTTTGATTTCATTGCCACACTCGTAGACAGAAAAGTGTCGATCCCTCTTTTCATTGCCAGTGCAGAGCAAGATACCGTTGTTGATAACGCCGCACAATTTGCGCTCACACATAGGCAAAAAAAAGCACGCTTAAAAAGCTACCCACATGCACGCCATGAGTTGTTATTCGAGCGAGATGAGATAAGACACACTGTGCTCACTGACTTTTATCAGTTTTGTGATTCACTGTAAGGTGGTTTTTTAACGACAGAAAGCGGATCTAAGTGCATTAATATGTCCATTTCACAGTCGAAATAAGCCTTTATCATCGCCTCCACTTCATCTGCGACTTGGTGTGCGCGAATAAGGGGTAAGTTGTCTTCAAGCTCTAAGTGCATCTGAATAAATTTAATTTTACCACCTTGGCGTGTACGAATATCATGAGCGCCAAACACCTCTTTATGGCTATTTACAATACTCAGAATTTCCGCTTTTTCTTCATCAGGTAGCTCTTTATCCATTAAGTGGTCGGCACTGTCACGGGCAATATCCCAACTGTTATAAAGTAAGTAAACAGCCACACCAATGGCAAAAAGGGGATCGGCATAGGTCATGCCATACTTAGCTAACAGTATCGCGATTAATACCGCGAGATTAAGAATTAAATCGCCTTTGTAGTGAATTGAATCTGCCTTAATAGCGATTGACTCAGTGTGATTAATCACCTTGGTTTGCACAAATACCACAACTAAGGTACATACTATCGCAAATAGACTCACCCAAATACCTAAACTTGAGTGCTTTAGCGTAACAGGGTTGATCAGCCTTTCTATCCCATGAAATGCTAAAAAGCAGCCTGAGCCGGCAATAAAAGCAGCTTGTGCCAGCCCCGCAAGAGCCTCTGCTTTGCCATGACCAAAACGATGATCATCATCAGCAGGACGCAACGCATAGCCAAGTACCAAAAAGCTCATTAGGGATGCTGTGATATCCATTAATGAATCGGTTAACGAGCCCAACATAGACGCAGAGCCAGAGGCTAGCCATGCCCAGCTCTTTGCAGCAATCATCAAACTCACCATCATAATCGTAACAAGACTGGCGGTTCTGACCCAAAACTCATAACTACGATGTTTCACAACAACTTACCTTTAGATATTATCAATCTTGAGTATATCATCTTTTTATTCTAGTTCGTGTATACTCAGCTGCAGATCATATTGTTTAAAAATGAGATTCAAATGCTTGATATTGTGTTGTACCAACCTGAGATCCCACCTAATACAGGTAATATCATTCGCTTATGTGCAAATACAGGTTACGCTTTACACCTTATTGAACCACTTGGGTTTGAATGGGATGATAAACGTGTAAAACGCGCAGGGCTTGATTATCATGAATTTAGTCATGTGCAACGTCATGCCTCTTTCGAAGCCTATCTTGAGAAGTGTCAGCCTAAAAAAGTTTATGCTTGCACGACGAAAGGCAGTCAGTTTCATCACCAAGCCCAATATCAACCTGGTGATTGTTTAGTATTCGGTCCTGAAACCCGGGGCTTACCTGATGAACTAATTCAATCTTTGCCTAAAGAGCAACGAGTACGGATTCCAATGCAAAAAGACAGTCGAAGTATGAATTTATCTAATTCAGTGGCCGTATTTGTCTATGAGTCTTGGCGTCAGCTGGGTTTTGTGAATGGCCAATAAGTTATTGATAAACGTATCTAATAAAAATTCATTAATTTTTTAGCGCGACTCTTTTTTATGAACTAACCTAAATAAGTTAAGCCTGTTCCTAAAGACGAGTCTAGATGCGCTTTTTTACTGTTTTATTCAGCATAACTTTAATGATGCAACATTCTGTTAGCGTTGCATCATCAATCGCATCAAACTTATCTAACAGTATCCCTCTTCTACTCTTCCTTATCCTACTGGCCATCATTGGGCTTTTTATTGCCGTTATTCATAATCAAAAAAGTCAAAAAATGATGTTAATTGATGCGCTCCTATCACAGTCGAAAGATGCGATTTGGGTCAGTGATGAACACTTCAAAATCATTGAAGTGAATAACACGTTTTGTGAAATTTCGGGTTATCGTAAAGAAGATGTCATGGGCAAGGAGTTTAAAGCCCTCACTAAAGATGGCAGAGATCGGCAACTCGAACAAATGATCCAACAAGAGTTAGTACAAGATGGTTATTGGTCAGGTGAAATTTGGAACTTACGCAAAGATGGTCAGCCATATGCACTTGATTTGTGTATTACCAAAGTGGCAACACCTAAATTTCCAAGGCAATTTGTTCGCTATGTAGGTTTATTTGCTGATGTCACTGCACGTAAAAACCATGAGCGGACAATGCTTAGACTCACCACAAAAGACACGGTTACAGGGTTATCAAACCGCACTATTTTTATAGAATCGTTAGATAAAGCAATCAACGCCTGCAATGACAAATACCCGAGCCTTCTCATTTTATTTATAGATCTGGACAACTTTAAAAAAATTAACGATTCACTTGGTCATACAGTAGGCGACATGCTTTTAAAGGAAGTCGCTTGTAGACTAACGAATGCACTTAACTCAGGTTTTACTATTGCTAGATTAGGTGCTGATGAGTTTGCAATTTTAGTCCCTCCCTACCTTTACTCCGATAAAACCATTTTCTTTGCCAAAAAAACCGCTGATTTAGTACTTCGACAATTTAAAACACCTTTTATGCTTGATGGTTTCGAAACATCTCTTTCCGCTTGCTGTGGAATCGCAATCTACCCTGAGAATGCGTATAACTGCGAAAACCTAATGCGTAGCGCTAACAGCGCCTTAAATCATGCAAAAAAAATAGGCCGAAATACATATCAGTTTTTTGATAAAGAGCGTCATACCCTCGACCCAACAGAGCTCACAAAAGAAAGTGCGTTATTCAAGGCTATTACTAACAATGAGTTCGAACTTTATTTCCAGCCTAAATATGATGCTCAACACAACCGTTTGTATGGTTTTGAGGCCTTAGTTCGTTGGCCCCAAGAAGATGGAAGTTTAATTAACCCTGATGAATTTATTCCTTTAGCGGAACAAAATGGCGCGATTATCCCCCTTACCCAACTACTACTCGCGCAGTTACTAAAACAACTCGCAGCTTGGCGACATCAAAATCTTGCCTTTGGAAAGGTCGCGATTAATATTTCTGCCCTACACTTTCAGCAAAGTAATCTAATCGATACATTAGTTGATAACTTAGCTAAGTTTGATGTACCAGCATCATGCTTAGAACTTGAAATAACCGAAAGTGCCATGATGGAAAACCCACAATTTGCAGAGCAGCAAATGAGGCGTATTAAATCGCTGGGTGTGCAAATAGCGCTAGATGATTTTGGCACGGGACATTCATCGTTAAGCTATTTAAAACGTTTTCCTATCGATACGTTGAAAATTGATAAGTCATTTGTCAGAGATATTGCTAAAAATGAACAAGATAGAAATATCACAGCGACGATTGTCCGCCTAGCAAAGTATTTGAATATTAACGTTGTTGCGGAAGGAATTGAAACACAAGAGCAGGCGTACATGCTGCACATAATGGGGTGTCACTGTCAGCAAGGTTACTACTACAGTAAGCCGCTCAATGTCGAGCAGGTCAATGAATTCATCAAAAATAAATTGACTAAGCAATTAACTTAAAAACAAAAGCGCGATATAAAATCGCGCTTTTTAATGTCTATAGTTGCTCTTTATAACCTACTCAGATTTTTGTTCACGTCCGAGTAGCGCCATTGCTGCTTCTTTTACATTTTTGTTTTCGTACAACACTTTGTAAATTTGCTCAGTGATTGGCATTTCAATACCT
This sequence comes from Pseudoalteromonas sp. L21, assembly GCF_021728035.1. Taxonomy (NCBI): domain Bacteria; kingdom Pseudomonadati; phylum Pseudomonadota; class Gammaproteobacteria; order Alteromonadales; family Pseudoalteromonadaceae; genus Pseudoalteromonas; species Pseudoalteromonas sp. L21. Next base: position 221,810 of record NZ_JAKKCV010000006.1, read on the forward strand.
GTACGCTCAGCTAACAAATACACTTCTTTCGTGTTTCGATAACCTTCAACCACTTGACCAATTGATTCTATGGCAGCTTCAACCCCTTCACCTTTGCCAAGTGCTAAGCCAAAGCGTCGATTACGCGACTGGTTATCTGTGCAGGTTAGAATTAAGTCACCTAACCCTGCCATCCCCATAAAGGTATCTGAGCGAGCACCCAAAGCACAGCCTAATCGACATAACTCTGCAAGACCACGAGTGATCAGCGCAGTTCTCGCATTGGCACCAAAACCAAAGCCATCCGACATACCGGCACCAATCGCAATAACATTTTTAACCGCACCACCGAGCTGAATACCAATAAAATCGTCATTGTTATACACCCTAAAAGAGCGTCCACAATGCAATAACTCGGCAAGTTGCTTTGCAAAGTCACTGGATGTTGATGACACAGAAATTGCAGTAGGTAGCCCCATCGCCATTTCTTTAGCAAAAGTAGGCCCAGACAACACTGCAAGCGGCATATCATCGCCTAATTCCTGCATCGCAACTTCTTGCAATAAGCGTCCTGTATTTGGTTCCAGTCCTTTGGTAGCCCAAGCTACTTGGGCACCCTCTTGCAACCATGGCTTTATCTGCTGTAGTGTTGTAGCAAATGCATGGCTTGGCACAACCACAAGAATAATCTTGCTGGCCTTAACCGCCGTTTCGAGATCAGATTCAAGTGAAAGGGTTTGTGGAAAATCCACATCAGGAAGATAACGTTGATTCTTTCGCTCAGCTGCAAGCGTGGCAACGTCATCGCTATTTCGCCCCCACAAAGTCACTGGGTGGCCATTTCTGGCAAAGCAAATAGCAAGGGCGGTGCCATACGACCCCGCCCCTAAAACTGTAACAGCTGATTGTGCTGTAGTCATTGCTTATGCGTCTGCTTGAGCCTGTTGCTCTTGAGCTGCACGTTGTTGCATGTACTGAGCAAACAATGCATCAAAATTAACAGGCGCTAAGTTAAGTTGTGGGAAAGTACCACGGTTAACTAAGTTTGAAACTGCTTCACGTGCATACGGGAACAATACGTTCGGGCAAAATGCGCCTAGCATATGTGCTAATTGAACTTCTTCAACTTCACCAATAGTGAAAATACCCGCTTGTTGGATCTCACATAAGAAAGCTGTTTCTTCACCGATTGATGCAGTAACAGTCAGAGCAAGAACAACCTCAAAAACACCTTCTTCTAACTTATTTGAACGAGTATCAAGGTCTAACTTAACTTCAGGCGTCCATTCTTTTTGAAAGATAGCTGGTGAGTTTGGTGTCTCAAAAGAAACATCTTTTGTATAGATACGTTGAATTGTGAATTGAGCACCTGCTTGTTGTTCTGCTGCTGCGTTCTGGTTTTCTTCGTTCATTGTAATTCCTAACTTGTATTCGTTTTTATAATAAATTTTAAGCGTTCAGCTTAGCGTCTAATAGACCTTGTGCTTCTATCGCCATCATGTCGTCGCAACCGCCAATATGTTCATCATTAATAAAAATTTGCGGCACTGTATAACCACCATTGGCTTTGTCGATCATTTCGTCACGACGTTCAGGATGCTCACCAATGTCAATGTTCGTATAACTTACACCTTTACTGTCTAGTAAAGCTAATGCGCGTTGGCAAAAAGGGCAGTACGCCTTGGTGTAAAGAACAACATTACTCATAATAAATCCTCTATTGGGCTGCTACGTGATGCTATTAGCGACCGGTTGTCGTTGGTAAACTGGCCGATTGCCAAGCACCCATACCACCCGATAATACATATACACGTTCAAATCCTGCTTTATGCATTGCAGTTGCGATACCTGAGGCGGTCATGCCCGTGGTACATACTAGTATAATGGGTTTACTCTTGAACTTTTCAAGGCTTGAAAAATCAGATTGTTTTGCCTTTTCTGAGCTTAGGTGTGTTGCTCCAGCGATATGACCTGAGTTAAATTCTTTTTGAGCTCTAATATCAACAACTTGGCCATCTTCACGGTTAATCAACAAAGTCACTTGTTGTGGATTAATTTGACGAATTGCTGAAAATTTACTTTTAAACCAGCTACTGATAAGCATTGCCACCAATGCAAGCCAGATAATGCTCAATATCGGATGATTTCCGACAAATTCAATGTATTGATCCATGCGTTTTCCACTAAGATATCTACGACCACGGCGACTTACCATGGGGTTATTAAAATATGCCACGCAAGTATACGTGCTTGAATCGAAAATACTAGAGCGTGAAATATTTTAATATGACATATTGATAGCTGATCAAAACCATAAAACACGGTATGCTAATGGTATATAAGTGCCAATCTTCAGGAGCGATAATGACAGAGCATAAAAAACCATTGGTATTAATGATCTTAGACGGTTGGGGATACCGTGAAGACACAGAAAGTAATGCAATACTTGCTGCTAATACCCCTGTACTCGATGAACTTTGGGCAACGCGTCCTCATACACTCATTTCAGGGTCTGGCCTTGATGTTGGTTTACCGCAAGGGCAAATGGGTAACTCAGAAGTGGGTCATGTTAACTTGGGTGCTGGCCGCATTGTCTACCAAGATTTTACGCGTATCACTAAAGCGATTGAAGATGGTGAGTTCGCTCACAACCCTGCTCTTGTTGAAAACATCGATAAAGCAGTCAACGCAGGTAAAGCTGTTCATATCATGGGACTTTTAAGCCCTGGTGGCGTTCATAGCCATGAAGATCATATCGTTGCTACTATCGAGCTTGCAGCGAAGCGCGGTGCCAAAGAAGTATACTTCCATGCTTTCTTGGATGGTCGTGATACGCCACCACGCAGTGCAAAAGCCTCTATTGAGCGAATTGAAGCACTATTTGCAAAACTGAACTGTGGTCGCTTAGCAACCTTAGTGGGTCGTTACTATGCAATGGATAGAGACAACCGCTGGAATCGTGTCGAAGCTGCTTATGATGTTATGGTGAGTGGTATTGCAGGTCACAGTTTTAGCGACGGAGTGAGCGCACTCGAAGCCGCCTACGAACGTGATGAAAATGATGAATTTGTCGCGGCAACAACAATTGTGCCTGATGGCCAATCAGCAGTAGAAATTAACGATGGTGACACAATTATTTTTGCCAACTTCAGAGCTGATCGCGCTCGTGAAATGACCCGCGCGTTTGTTGACGCTGACTTTGATGGTTTTGAAAAAAAGAAAGCTCCTGCTCTTAGTGGTTTTGTAATGATGACAGAGTACGCTGCCGATATTAAAGCCCCTGTTGCATTCGCACCAGAACCTCTAACGAACGTATTAGGTGAATGGCTCGAGAAGCAAGGTAAAACGCAACTGCGCATCTCTGAAACAGAAAAATATGCACACGTCACCTTTTTCTTTAGTGGCGGCCGTGAAGATGAATTTGTTGGCGAGACTCGTGAACTAATCCCATCACCACAAGTGGCAACTTACGACCTGCAACCTGAAATGAACTCAGAAATGCTAACCGATAAACTTGTTGAAGCAATTGCCAGCGGTAAATACGATGCCATTATCTGTAACTACCCTAACGGCGATATGGTTGGACACTCAGGCGTATTCGAAGCGGCTGTCAAAGCATGTGAAGCAGTTGATCACTGTATAGGCCGTGTAATTTCTGCACTTGAAGAGCACGGTGGTGAAGCGTTAATTACAGCTGACCACGGTAATGCCGAGCAAATGGCCAACCCTGCAACGGGTCAAGCACATACAGCCCATACCAGTGAACCAGTTCCCTTTATTTACGTGGGCCGTGACGCGACAGCTCACGATGGTAAAACACTGAGTGACGTTGCTCCAACAATGCTTCACTTAATGGGTCTTGAGCAGCCAAGCGAAATGACTGGCAAACCAATTATGACGCTGAAATAAACAATGAGAAAACGTATTAACCACTTCCTAAAAACTGGTTTAATACTGGCTTCATTAGCAGGAACAGGAGTTGCTGCTAATGAAGATCAAACCAAAAAAGACCTATCCGAAATTCAATCAGCTTTAGAAAAATCGCAAGCTGACCTTAAAGGACAGAGGAAGTCTATTTCTGACATGCGTAGTGCACTTCGTAGCCACGAGTTAGAAATAGCTAAAAATGCAAAAGCGCTGAATCTCGCTGCACAATCAATTAAAGAGAACGAGCAACAACAAGCTAAACTTCAAAATAAAGCCAAACAATTAAAGCAAGAGCAAGCTGAACGTCAAGCTGTGCTAGCAGCCCAACTAAAAAGTGCTTATATGTCTGGTGGCCATGATTATTCAAAAATGCTCTTAAGCCAACAAGACACGGCAAAAATTGAGCGCACACTCAGTTACTATAACTACTTAAATAAAGCACGAATAGCGCAGCTTGAAGAGCTTAAGGCGCTACAAATCAAAATTGCGGATAACCAAGCAGAACTTGAGCAAACCAAGTTGCGTCTTGTTGAATTACATAACGAGCAAAAGGCGCGACAACAAGCACTTGTCAGCGCGCAACAAGACCGTAAGAGCAACCTCAACAAATTACAATCAGCCCTAAAAGAAACAAAAAGCTCAATTGATTACCTCAAAGAAAATGAACAAACGCTTATCACCGCCATAGAAGAGTTAGAAAGAGAGCGCTCAAAAAAGGTTGAGCTACTTGGCTTGCAAAACAGTAAAGGCAAACTTGACTGGCCAACAAAAGGAAAAATTCGTTACAGCTTTGGACAGCGTAAACACGGTAATATTGACTGGAAAGGCGTTCTCATTGGCGCTAGAGAAGGTAGTGATGTCAAAAGCGTGCAAAATGGGCAAGTTGTCTATGCAGACTGGTTAAATGGTTTTGGCTGGGTGATTGCTATTGATCATGGCGATGGTTTTATGAGCTTATACGGCCACGCCCAAACTTTACTTCGTGATGTGGGCGATCTTGTCAGAGAAGGCGAAATTATAGCCTTAGTTGGCCAAAGCGGCGGACAATCAGATCCTGGTCTATACTTTGAAATACGCCATAAAGGACGCGCAGTAAATCCTGTAAAATGGTGCAGACGTATTTAATTGATTAAATAGCTGCACCCTATGAGGAGCAGCTGATGCTAAACACGACTTACCCATTTAAATTATACTCTCCTTCAGCCAAGCTATACACTTGGCTGTCATTTCTACTGCTTATAGCCTTCGTATATTTATTGCTGCAACCGTCTTTGGTCAATGCTAAACCATCACTTAAAGCGCTTCATACACAGCAGTTAAATGAAATTCTATTTAATATACATACCTATTATGTGGATGATCTCAAGTTACAGAATACCTTTATTACTCAACCCGATAATCAACAAATTGAAGCCTTATTTGAGCGCTTAGACCCCTACTCAAAATACTTAGATGAAACAGAACTAGACGCCATTTTCAGCAGTACGAGCGGCCGCTACACAGGCATTGGCATAGAAGTAAAAATAGAGCAAGGACATGTCGTTGTTGTTAATACTATTAGCAACTCCCCCGCTGCACTAGCAGGATTAAAAGAAAACGATAGAGTGATTGCTATAAATCAACAGCCTATCGCTAATAAAAGTATGAGTGAAATAACAAAGCTTATTCAACAAAGTGGTCAATCAGCGGTAGATGTTTCAGTTTTACGTGAACAAGATACCCGGCTCAGTTTTTCTATCAAACGCCAACAAATCAACTTAGAAAGCGTGCAGGGCTACCTTGCAGACACCGGTGTTGCTCTGTTAAGTATCAATACATTCAACAACCATACCCTGCACGATGTTGCGCGTGAAATAGCAAAAATGCAGATGAATAACGGATTTCCACTATCAGGACTAATTATCGACTTGCGTGATAACCCTGGAGGCACATTGCAGGGTGCCATTGAAGTATCTGATTTATTCTTGGATACCGGAGTTATCGTCTCAACCAAAGGTCGATTTAATGAAGCAAATCAACATTATCAAGCGCATGATGGCGATATCCTAAATGGCGCCCCCATTGCGGTATTGATAAATGAAAACTCAGCGTCTGCAGCGGAAATATTAGCAGCAGCCCTTAGAGATAATGAACGAGCAACACTGATCGGAGAGACAACTTACGGTAAAGGCTCGGTACAATCACTCATCCCTCTAGGTAATGGCAACACAGCACTTAAATTGACGACTGCTCGCTATTACACCCCAACGGGTCAGTCAATAGAAGGAAAGGGAGTCACACCTGATGTGAGTATAAATCAAACAATGCTTTCAGAAATTAACCAAGACGCTATAATAAAAAACATCCAAGAGTTAGCTTTATTCAGCTCACTACTTGATAGACAAGATAAAAAACAACTCACTGCCCAGCAACTCTTAATCGTGCAGTAAGTGAGTGCCTACATGGAAAAAATAATTACAACAAGTGAAGTTATTAAAAGGGTTACTACTCGCAGTATGTTTGCCAATGTTTTGCTCTGCAAAACAAATTGCTATCGTCATTGATGATATAGGCTACCACCAACGCGATCTTGATATTTTAAACTTACCGGGGCAGGTCACTTTCTCAGTCTTGCCCCATACACCCTATGCCCAAACGTTTGCTGAACGCGCCAGTAAAATAAATAAAGAACTTTTACTACACATTCCTATGCAGGCTCTCGATAATAGCAAAGCACTTGGACCTGGCGCTCTCACTGAATCGATGAGCAAGTCAGAATTACAAGCCACACTTGGGCACGCACTTGCATCGCTTCCACAGGTAAAAGGTGTAAATAATCACATGGGATCAGAGCTAACACAGTTAACAGAGCCCATGAAATGGACCATGGAAGTTTTAAAAAAACGTGGTTTGTACTTTTTAGATAGCCGAACAACAAGTCAAAGCGAAGCACAAAATGCCGCTAACTTTTACGGTGTAGCAAATGTCTCAAGGCATGTATTTCTTGATAACGTAGTGACAACACAGCAATTGACACAGCAGCTTGAAGAACTAAAAGTTAAAGCCGAACACTTTAACTATGCAATAGCGATAGCCCACCCTTACCCAGAAACCGTTGCTTTCTTACAAGAAGCCTTACCTGAGCTAGAAAAACAAGGTTATGAACTCGTTCCCTTATCTCAACTAGTTGAAACCAAATATATTCAGCTTGCCAAAGCAGAGCAGAAGCAAGGTGAATAGTACCCCCACTCCTATTGGCTGTAGTGAGCGAATTTAATACTGCTACGTTAACTACTGCGATGAAAAGTCGCGACGACACACAAAACCCGCAGCTTGTCTGCAACGGCTTCATTGTCTTGGGCGGATTTTTCCGCGTCATTAGCTGTCTATTCGCTCATAGAGCGCACGATGTAAAAGCGCGACGACACACGTGTTGGGGCGAGCTTATCGCGTAGCAGCGGGTTTATTCCGCGTCATGAGGTGTCTATTCGCGGATAGAGCGCGATGTAAAATCGCGACCACACACGAAAAAACCCGTTGCATTACTGCAACGGGTTTCTCTAATTAGGAGCCATGGTGCGCTACGCAGTAGGATGTCCTACTTTCACATGGCGAATGCCACACTACGCCTACGAGGATAGAAGTAGTAGGGTCTTGGTTGGGTGTTTTATTTTTCTACAGGCAACAAAAAACCCGACTCTTTCGAATCGGGTTTCTCTAATTAGGAGCCATGGTGCGCTACGCAGTAGGATGTCCTACTT
>NZ_JAKKCV010000007.1:0-186524 GCF_021728035.1 Pseudoalteromonas sp. L21
CACCACCGTATACTTTTGCAAGTACGTTAGTGATTGCTGCAGTTAGGGTAGTTTTACCGTGGTCAACGTGGCCGATTGTACCTACGTTTACGTGCGGTTTTACGCGTTCAAACTTTTCTTTTGCCATGACGGAACCTATCAGTTTTGTGTATCTAGATTACATATGAAAATAATCCACCGAGGGTAGATTAATTTAATTTTTTCAAATTTCAAATAGTTTTTTCTGACAGATAAAGGAAGAAATTAAGATGAGTTCTCGATACTGGTGCTGATAGGCAGATTTGAACTGCCGACCTCACCCTTACCAAGGGTGCGCTCTACCAACTGAGCTATATCAGCAACACCAGAGTCTGGAGCGGGCAGCGGGAATCGAACCCGCATCATCAGCTTGGAAGGCTGAGGTAATAGCCATTATACGATGCCCGCATAGAAACCTGTTCTTAAACTACCTCTAACCGTCAAGAATAAAGTGGTGGAGGGAGCTGGATTCGAACCAGCGAAGGCTGAGCCGTCAGATTTACAGTCTGATCCCTTTGGCCGCTCGGGAACCCCTCCACGAAAATTCTTTACTAAGTCACTTCCGGTAAAAGGAAAGTGGTGCCGACTATCCGAGTTGAACGGATGACCTACTGATTACAAGTCAGTTGCTCTACCAACTGAGCTAAGTCGGCACTGCTTTAGTACGGGGCGAGATTCTAAGGTAAGGTTTATTGTGATGCAACAATAAAATTAAAAAAAGTGTGATTTTGTGTGTTAAACGCTCACTATTCAGGCAAATTAGCGCTTTTTTACGGTTTTGCTGTCAGTTCTCGCCAATAATTAAGGCCCTTAAAAACCAATAAGCTATCAAATTGACTGTGAGAAAATGAATCAGCTAGCAATTTTCCATAGCCACCGGCAAACAACAAGGTAACTGATGCACCACTTATGTGCTGCTTAGCTTGTTCAATAGCACCTAGCGTGGCCACCAGCGCACCATTTTTTAAACCATTCGGTGTATTACAGCCTAATTCAGGACTAAAAGGTATTTGTGCATCATCAAACACCCGCTTAGTGTTTTGGGTCAACGAGGTCGTCATTAAATCAAGGCCTGGTAATATCCATCCCCCCAAATGCGTACCTTCAGAGTTAAGTACATCAATCGTTGTAGCTGTACCGGCATCGGTAATAATGCAGTTTTGCTGAGGATACTCTACAAAAGCAGCAATCACTGCTAACCAACGATCGATCCCTAAATTTTGATACTGCTGATAGGCGCAGCTTAAGGTGGCAAGCTCAGCCGTGACCACCGCTTCAAAGTTAGGAATGGAATGTTGTTGTGCTTGTGCTAATAAAGGCCTGAGTAACTCTGCGCTCCCCACACACGCATAAACCAGTTCTTGTATTTGTGACCAAGGTATCGCGTTAAGTTCGCATGCCTGATAATGGTTACCATCAAACAAAACCGCTTTAATTGCGGTATTACCTACATCAACTAACAGTTTCATAACTCAGCCTTACGCAATGAAATTTCTCCACCATAATAGCTTTTTACTTCGCCATCTTGACGAATACGAACGCCACCTTGGCTGTCAATCCCTTCACAAATACCACGCCAACTCCGATGCCCTGTATTAAGCTCAACGTATTCATTTGCAAATGCGTTTAACTGATTCCACGTCAGATACATATCATTTAAGCCTGTTTGTTGATACTGCGCTAAACGTTTTTCTAAATAAAAACATAAGTAAGCCACCAGCTTATTTTTATCAAGTTCCTGAACATGTTGACTTAAGTCTGTCCATGCTTGGTCGATATGCTGACTGGCACTTTCTGGCATATGCAAATTAATACCTATGCCTATCACAAGCTGGCAAGGCCCCTGTGGCTGGCCATCAAGCTCAACTAATACGCCAGCCAGTTTTTCACGGTTTAAGTAAATATCATTAGGCCATTTTAGCGCTATATCCAATTGATATAAGGCCTTAAGCGTGTCGTAAACAGCAAGCCCAACAGCAATAGATACACCCATAGCCGCTTGCAAGCCATCATCTAAACGCCAAAAATAGCTAAAATATAAATTTGCACCAAACGGAGACTGCCAAACACGCCCACGGCGACCTCTTCCTGCTTGCTGCATTTCTGCAACGAGTACGGTGCCGGACGTGAGTGGAATATCGCTTTGTAAGCGACGCATTAGCTCACTATTGGTAGAATCTATAATTGGCTGTACTTCGACATTAGCTGTGGTGCCACCCAACTCATTATAATGCTTGCCAATTTTATCTTTGTTCAGTAAGCCCGCACTATTATTAAGGCAATACCCTTTACCCGTGACCTTGAAAATATCGAGCCCCATTTCCTGCAAAGAGTGAATATGTTTACCCACTGCTGCGCGGCTGATACCGAGCTGCTCACCCAATTGCTGACCAGAAATAAAACCACCGGTATTCAGAGCCTGTAAAATTGCCAGTTTATTGCCGTCTGGTGCTTTCATGATGAAGCTCCCAATTCAATATGGCATTCACATTCGGCGTTAATCAGTCGCACTTCGTGTTGCAGAGCAATTTGATATTTTTGCCAGACCTGCTGCTGAATATGTTTCACCATTTTAATTAAGTCATCACCATTACTATTACCGTGATTCACTAACACCAATGCTTGCTGCTGATGAACCTCTACCCCTGCAATTTTATAGCCTTTTAAGCCAGCCTGCTCAATCAACCAGCCTGCCGCAACTTTATGATGCTCAGAATCGACAAAATAATGAGGCAAGTTTGGGTATTGTTGTAACAATAATGCTAGCTGCTCATTACTGATCACTGGGTTTTTGAAAAAACTGCCCGCATTCGCAAGTTCGCTTGGGTTAGGTAATTTACTGTTTCTAGTCGCAATGATTTGCTCAAACACTTGTTGTGGAGAAGGTTGTGTAAGTTTTTGCAATGGCCCATAACTTAGTACTGGCTGCCATTTTTTAGGTAAGAGTAATCCTACATGAGTGATCACCGCTTTATTTTTAAGTGCATGTTTAAAAATAGAGTCGCGATAGCTAAATTGGCACTCGTCTTTGGCTAAACGTTTAATCGTCTTTGTCGCAATATCAAAGTATTCAACATAGCTAACAAACTTTTCCAGTTCTACACCATATGCACCAATATTTTGCACAGGCGCGGCTCCCACAGTACCGGGGATCAGGGCTAGATTTTCAAGCCCAGGCATGCCATTAGCAATAGTCATAGCAACTAATTGATGCCAGTTCTCTCCAGCCGCCACATGAAATAAGAAAGCATCACTTTGTTCTTGAATTGCTACCCCTTTGGTTGTCATGTGAATCACTGAGCCTTGGTAGTCAGATAAAAATACCGTATTACTGCCTTCGCCTAAAATACAAAAAGGGACAGAAAAGTCTGTAGTTATAAGCTGATTCACATCATCGATTTGATAGAAGTGCTGGCATTGGCTTGGCAAAGAAAAGGTATGAAAAGATTGCAGGGACTGAGCCACAAAACGCCTCAAAGGTTACCGGTAACTAATCGCATTAGTGTAACCTATCGTCGCAAAATACGCATTAGATTGTAAAAATCACTCAACCCACTGCACTAATCATGTTATAAAACAGGCTCTTTTCATTACCGTTCTAGGGTTATTATGAAGTTTAAACCATTACTTTTAAGTCTTGCTATGGCCGGTGCTTGCTCTCAAGCAACTGCTGACGCAATCAGCCAGCACACTTACGCAAACTTAGATGACGTAACAACCACTCACCTATTACTAGATTTAGATGTTGATTTTGATGATAAGCAATTAGAAGGTTTTGTTGAGCATACGCTAGATTGGCATAATGCAACCAGCAAAACGCTTGTTCTTGATACCCGCGATTTAGATATCGACAAAGTCATGTATCAAGATGACAAAGGCAGCTGGCACAACGCTGACTTTACCCTTGCTGCACGTGATGACGTAAAGGGCTCAAAATTAACAATTAAATTTAAAAGCCAAGCGGTTAAAGCGCGTATTTACTACAACAGCCGTCCAGAAGCTTCAGGTTTACAGTGGTTAACACCAGAGCAAACAGCCAGTAAGTCACACCCCTTTATGTACAGCCAATCACAAGCAATTCACGCTCGTAGTTGGATCCCAGTACAAGATACGCCAGCAATGCGCGTGACGTACTCTGCTCGTATTCACACACCAAAAGATATTCGTGCGGTAATGAGTGCAGATAACAAAGATGCACTCTATAAAGATGGTGACTATTTATTCAATATGCCACAACCCATCTCACCATACTTAATCGCAATTGGTGCGGGTAATCTAGAATTTAAAGCCATGTCTAAGCAAACCGGTATTTTTGCTGAGCCAACCATTTTAGATGCATCTGTGGCTGAGTTTAACGACACGCAAGCGATGATTGATAAAACGAACGCGATGTATGGCGAATATGCATGGGGGCGCTATGACTTATTGATGCTACCACCAAGCTTCCCATTTGGTGGCATGGAAAACCCGCGTTTATCCTTCATCACTCCAACTGTTGTTGCTGGCGATAAAAGCTTAGTAAATCTAATTGCTCACGAGCTTGCTCACTCTTGGTCGGGTAACTTAGTGACGAATGCTACGTGGGAAGATTTATGGTTAAACGAAGGCTTCACGTCTTATGTTGAAAACCGCATCATGGAAGAAGTATTTGGTCGTGACCGTGCTGTGATGGAACAAGCGCTTGATGCCGCTGGCTTGCGTAAACTCATTAAAACGTTACCGGCACCAGATACACGCCTTAACTTAAAACTTAATGGCCGTGATCCTGACGACGCATTTAGCTCAGTACCTTACACCAAAGGCCAGCTTTTCTTAATCTACCTAGAAAACAAGTTTGGTCGTGATAAGTTCGATCCATTTGTAAAAGCTTACTTCGATGAGTTTTCATTTAAGTCTTTAACAACAGCTCAGTTTGTTACTTACTTAAAAGCCAACTTAATCGAAAAATATCCAGGCATTGTCAGCATGGATAAAGTAAATGAGTGGATTTTTGAGCCTGGTTTACCAAGTGATGCACCAAACCCAACGTCTGATGCATTCGATAAAGTCGACGCAGTTACAAAAACATGGCTAAACGGTGAGATTAGCGCAGCTGACTTACCAACCGCGGATTGGTCTGTTCATGAGTGGCTACACTTTTTAAATAACCTACCTCGTGATTTAAGCATTGAGAAAATGACTGAGCTTGATAACCAGTTCAATCTAACGCAGTCAACTAATGCGGAGCGTGCTTTCGCATGGTTTATGTTAGCAGTCGGTAATGGTTATCAACCTATCTACCCTGCACTTGATAAGCACTTATCTGGTATTGGTCGCCGTAAGTTAATTGTGCCACTTTATAGAGCACTTATTAACAACGGTAAAAAAGACTGGGCGCATGATGTGTACTTAAAAGCCCGTGCGGGTTATCACCCACTTGCACAAGGTACCGTTGACGACTTATTCGCAAAATAATAAGTCAAGCACAAAAAAGGCGCTGAAAATCAGCGCCTTTTAATTTTCCAATTCTTATTTTGTCACTTTATCTAAAAATGCACGACGCTCTTCAGGGCTTGCTTGTTGCCACCAAAACTCAAGCATGGACGCTGCGTTTGGCATATTTTTCAAGCCCGCCTGTCCGCCGGGTACTTTTGCTGGCAAAGTAACAGGGGCTGCCGTTGCCGGTTTAGGACTTGATGCAGCAACAGGCGCCCTCGCCACGGCTTGAGCAGGTGCTGGTGCTGGTGCTGTACGATAGCCTATGGTTGATAATGGCATAGCAAGCTCGCTACCTTTTGCTTTTAAACTTACTTGCGGTGATTCAGCAAACACTTCTGCTGCCACGGCATTGCTGGCACGATTAAACACTAAATCATAGTTTTTGCCGCTTTCAACCGTTACTTCAACCCAAAATGGCTCCGATTCAACAACTTGATGATCGTCATAACCTTGTTCATAAAGATCGGTGTATTTTAATTTTAACTGATAAGTACCAGGTGCAAGCTCAACATCGTCAACTCGACTAAAAAACGATTGTTCTATTAAACGTTCACCCACCTGCAAAGGCACAAACTCTTCTGGAAAGTGGATAGTTTCAGCTAGGCTGCTGGCACTGTAAAATAGTGCAAACATACTAGTTAGTAATACTGACTTACGCATGATCACTCCTTGGTTGTTTAACTTGCGGCAGTTTCAGTTTGACACTGCAAATAAAGTTTGTCATTAGTGGGCGGTCAATTAACTACGAATTAAGAGAGCTAAGTATGAGCCAAGAGACTATTTTTACAAAGATAATTAACCGCGAAATCCCCTCTGATATCGTGTATGAAGATGATTTAGCACTCGCTTTTAAAGATATAAATCCACAAGCACCGTTTCACGTTTTAATTATTCCAAAAACGCCTATCGCAACGATTAATGACATCACACAGGAGCATGCACCTCTTGTTGGTCACCTATATGTAGTGGCTGCAAAACTCGCGAAGCAATTTGGTTTTAGTGATGATGGTTTTCGCGTTGTTATGAATTGCAATGACCATGGCGGCCAAACCGTGTACCATATCCACCTACACATGCTTGCAGGTAAAGAGATGGGTTGGCCTCCTTATCAAGATAAGAAGAAACAACAAATCTAATACGTTTTAATGTTAATAATTGTAAAAAACAATACAAACTAACTAATACTGTCTATTATAAATAGATATCAGTTAGTTAACATAAATATTAAGGTTAACTAACGGTATTTTTTGAAACAAAATAGACACAAACTGTACTTTTCCTGCGCAAGACTCAGAAATTTCTAATACGAAAGGGGTGGATGGCGTGGTAGGATGCAAGAGTCAACTTTATTCAAGAGTGTATAAATATGAGTAGTTCAGCCTTTTTACTATTAGATTCAGAACCGGTTAACACAATTGGCATTAATGTCTTAGAACCTTTATTGAAGACTCAAGGCCTTGCGGTTACATCTGGTACTGATATTTCTGAAGTTCCGGAAGGTACACGCTTGTTATTCATTGAAACATCAAGCACCGACGCGTGGGGAAAACTTAAAGAGCAACTGGTGAATCTTCGTATTAAATGCGACATTGTATTGTTTAATCTTGATGAAAACCCAGAACTTGCGAATCGCGCTTTATTAACGGGTATTCGTGGTGTGTTCTACACAACAGATAATGCCGACGTGTTAATGAAAGGCATTCGTCTATTGTTAGAAGACCAACTTTGGTATCGCCGTGAAATAATGTGTAACGCATTAAATCGCATGTTGCAGTTCAACAAAGATGCATTACATAAATTGACTGATGGTGATATTGAACCTGTTAAACTAACTAAACGCGAAAAAGCGATCATTTCGCTAATGAGCAAAGGTTCTAAAAACAAAGAGATTGCTGAGGACTTAAGTATTAGTCCGCACACGGTGAAAACTCATCTATACAGTGCATTTAGAAAAACTAAATGCCGTAACCGTATTGAGCTTTTATCTTGGGCACAGCAAAATATTCCTGACGAAATTCGTTAAGATTTATTCTCTAAAAAACAGACGCACATTGCGTCTGTTTTTGTTTCTGGTTGCTAAACATAACAATAGACTTTATTCTCAAGCTGTTAATTAATGCCTCGGAAATACAATGCTCGACTCAGCGACCCTCTACTATGCAAGCGCAGCCATGATGGCTGTGATGACATTACTTAGTTATCTCACGTGGCGAACCAACAAAAATACTCCAGGCACCTTACTTTATATTTTTTACCCATTGGTGATGTTTATTTCAGTTATGAGCTTTGCACTGCATGGTCATATCAATAACATCGCGAGTATTTCCATCGCTAACTCATTTATGTTTAGCGCATCAATCATTCACGTTCTCGCAATTTGCCAATTTTTTAACGCGAAATGTATTGGTTTAAGAGCCTTTATTGGCATAACTATCGTGCTGGCACTGACAATGATTTACCTTGCCACAGACAATACCGAGCTACGTAGCCGAATCCTCGTCTCAGATTTACAGCACATTATTGAATCATTATTTTTGCTGGCTCTATTTATCCGTAACGGTCGGAAAAGCTATCCGAATGGCAGCATTGTATACATTATGATCTTAGTAATTATTCTTGCAGTATTCACTGGTCGCACCTTAATGATGGGTGATGTCAGTACAGCCAATTTATTATCTGAGAACTGGTTTAGTATCACGCTGTTTATCAATGGTGTCATTGCACCTATGTTTTACGCCACAGGTATGGCTTTACTTTGTAATGAAAGACGCGAGCAAAATTTAAATCAGCTTACCGAGAAAGCACATAAAGACCTCGAAATTAGAGGATTATTTTTATCGACTATCAGCCATGAAATTCGCACTCCTTTAAACGGTATTTTAGGCAGTGCGCAGCTTATTATGAACCAATCTAGCGATCCCCGTGATAAACCTTATTGCGAAGCGATTATTAACTCAGCTGAATCCCTTAATTTACTGGTCGATAAGGTACTTGATTATGCAAGTCTCGACCAGCGAGACGAAGCCCTCTACGAAGAAGATGTTGAGCTTAAAACATGGCTTAATAATTTGTGTCTATTGCTGAGTCCTCTGGCTGAACAAAAGCACTTAAAGTTTGAACTTATTTATGACCTTCCTGAGCAAGCATGTTACTACTGTGATCAACAAAAGCTCAGACAAGTAATCATCAATCTTGTCGGAAATGCGATTAAATTTACAGATCACGGCTCAGTCAAAATTCATGTAAAACTACTTAAAGAAGGTCAGTTTGAAAACCTCCTTCGCATCAGTGTTATTGACTCAGGCCCAGGCATTGAAGATGAAGAAATAGCATATCTAACAGAACCCTATGTACAAAGTAGCGCAGGAAAAGAAAAAGGCGGTACAGGCCTCGGCTTGGCGATTACTAGTCGCTTGCTTGAAAAGCTCGGCAGTAAGTTAAATATAAAAAGTGAGCTGGCAAAAGGTAGTACGTTTAGCTTTGATATTAACCTTGCTGTTGGTGAATTAAGCCTTGTAGAACAACGCCATCAATCTAAAGATTATGTCACAGGCCTAGATGTTCTATTAGTGGAAGATCTCGACTTAAACCAAAAGATTGCAATTGAATTTATGGCTGATGACGAGCATAAAATTAAGCTGGCAAAAGACGGAAATAGCGCTATTGAGCTGATGCAAAAGCACCACTTTGATGTCGTACTTCTCGACATGAATTTACCGGATCTGACAGGCCAAGAAGTGCTTAAAAGGCTCAAGGCGATGGACCATCTAAACCAACGTACTCCTGTGCTTGCTTTTACTGCAAGCCTCAGTCCTGATGAAATAAAAGAATATTTGGCTCTAGGTATCAAAGACATCGTTGGCAAACCAATTAAACAGCAAAAGCTGCGCCAAGCGCTTAGTGATTCACAATCAAATCAAGCGGCGAGCATCGCAGTCGAGCTTCGAGATACCCTTTACGATGAAACAGCTGCCGCAGCACTTATTAGTTCATTCAATGAAGATGAAGTATCCTCTATTTATAATGAATTTGTTTTATCAGCTCGTAATAAACTAATTCGCTGCCAGCAACTCGTTGAAGATGATAAAGAGCAATGTATAAAGCTCTTGCACCGCCAAGCAAGTACTGCTTTACAGCTTGGCTTTAACCGCTATGGCTTAGAATTAAAAAAAGTAGAACGTAAATTACTCGATAATAAGCCCCTAAAGGAATCCCTCACCGGTGCGCTAGGCCTTTGGCAAGAAAGCTTGCAAGCATATTTGGCACATGTAAGAAGTGAGTTGAGCTAAATTAGATGTAGTTATAAGGCCAAACAAATTAAATATACAAAGTACCGTTACTCAAGTAATGATAATTAACGCACTACAGAACCAAGGATAGGACTTATGCTGATTTTTAAAATTTTAATTTTAGTTGCATTATTAAAGCTGTTAATAAATACCGAACGACCCAGTTTATGTGCGGGTATTTACACAGCTATTGTGTTGTTGTTTAACCTAATGTTCGGCCTTGGTTTCATTGCATCCATTGTTAGCGCTGCCATTTCTGGGGTACTCGCGTTAATTTATTTTTGGCTGTTGAACCATTTCAGAGAGACCGCTATTTTCTGGCTGGTACTCATTTTAGGGCTCGCTATTGGTTTAGTTTAGCTTGCCTCTTGAGTAAAGAGCATAATAGCGTTTTCAGTAAGCGCAACTTACTTAAGCGTCAAGAGTTGTGGCCATTTCGGCCATACTCATCTTCAAAACGTTCAATATCGCATTCATCTAAAACAGCACCGGTTTGCACCTCAATAACAACAAGTGGCTCATGATAATAGTTAGCTAAGCGATGTATTTGCTTTGCTGCAATGTAGCAAGACTGATCGGCACTTAGTTCAAATTCATCATCGCCCACACGTACACTTGCAATACCTGAAACCACAACCCAATGCTCTGCTCGATGTTGATGCCGTTGTGTAGACAGCGTAGCGCCACAATTGACGCTAATTTTTTTTACTTTAAAACCAACGCTTTCTACCAATGTGCGATAGTTACCCCATGGCCTAAATACGACTTGATGGTGCGTTAGTTTATCACTTGCTGATACAGTAAGTTGTTTGAGTAACTCGGGGAGTTTATTAAGGGCATTTTTATCAGCGACTAAAGTCGCATCATGGGTATGTATAATTGCTTTATTAGTCACCCCTAACGCGGCAATTGTATGATCGGCTTCGCTTATTAGTAGATTATTATCGCTATCAACGCTCACCCCTTGTGAGCTTAAGTAATTACCAAACGGGTCTTTATCAGCAAGTTTCGAAAGCGCAGAAAAGCTCCCTATATCACTCCAATTTAAATCAATCGGGATCACTGCGACCTTGTCACTACGCTCTAAAATAGCGTAATCAATTGAGTCACTTGGGCATGTACTAAGTACTGTGTTATTCGGCCTGAGAAAACCTAGATCTTCTTTAAATTCAGCAGCCTTAGTGACACTTTCCGCTATTTTTGGTGCAAAGCGGTTAAGCTCGTTTAAATACACATTAGGTAGAAACAAAAACATGCCACTATTCCAGTTATAGTCACCACTAAGTACGTATTGCTCTGCCAGCGTTTGAGCTGGCTTTTCTTTAAACTCTACAACCTTAAAACACCCTTCACGGCTTAGCTCTTCACCTTGGCGGATGTAACCATAACCGGTATGTGGTGCGGTCGGTTTAATTGCAAATGTTATTAATTGCTGTTGTTCGCAAAGAGCAATAGCGTCATCTAAGCGCGCTATTAACTTTTCAAAATCACTAATATGATGATCAGCGGGCATGACTAATAACGGATCCATTAAACCATTTTGCACTGCATATTCAGCGGCTAGTGCGATAGCTGGCGCCGTGTTTTTACCTTCTGGCTCAAGTAGCAAAGTAAAGTCATCAACGACCTCTGATACCTGTGACTTCGCAATAAAGCGGTGCTCTTCATTGCATACCAAAATAGGCGGATTGAAGCGTGAGCTTATCACCCGTTTCAAAGTACTTTGTAGTAGTGACTCATCACTAAGCAAAGATAAAAATTGTTTAGGCATTGCTTTACGCGACAATGGCCATAGCCGAGAGCCGATGCCACCAGCAAGAATAACAGGCGTGATTTTGTAACTCATGATTGCTTACAGTAAAAAAACCAACCATGAGTTTAACAAATTTTTAAGGGTTCGGCTTAGAGTAACTGAAATTGATCAGCATCTAAGTGGGCAGGAAAAGTACGACGAAAATCCTTCAGCGGCGATTTTTCTATATGCTGAATAATAATACCCGACTGATTATCATCTAGCTTAGCAAGCGTATCCCCTTTAAAATCATAAATTGCTGTGCCACCACTGTGGGCAACATTATTGCCATCTTCACCGACACGATTGACACCTGCAACATAACAAAGATTTTCCATCGCTCGTGCTTTTAATAATGTGTCCCATACATGGCGTCTGGCTGCTGGCCAGTTTGCGATATTAATCATAACATCATAATCATCACTATTACGCTGAAACACGGGAAAGCGTAAGTCATAACACACTTGTGGGAGAATACGAAAATCATTGATGGTGAACACCTCACGCTGTTTACCTGCAATAACATAATCGCCTTCGTTACCTAAGCAGAATAAATGGCGTTTATCGTAAAATCTCACTTCACCATTTGGCCAAACCCAATAAAAGCGGTTTGCCTTTTTGTCTCCTTGCGCAACCAGCACAGAGCCAGCAATCACGGCATTCTTTTGCTTTGCTGTGGCTTGTAACCAATTTAGTACTTCACCTTGCTCTGGCTCACTGCAATCAAGATTAATCGCAAAACCAGTGGCAAAGGTTTCTGGTAATACGATTAAATCAACTTGCTCATTAAAGCTATTAAGTTGCTCAGTAAAGTGTGCAAGGTTAGCGCTTTTATCAAGCCAATGCAGTGATGACTGTATTAAGGCTAAGGTTAAAGTTGACATAAAACCTCCGCGGCACGTTTTAACGTGTCATCATTTTTGGCAAAACATAACCGTATCACTTTATCGTGACTCTGAGTGCTGTAAAACACACTCAATGGAATTGCCGCCACACCTGCTTGCTCAACTAACCAATGACAAAACTCAACATCATCTAAATCAGACACGTCACTGTAATCAAGCAATAAAAAATAGGTTCCTTCACTTGGCAAAATAGTGAAACGGCTTTCTTTTAATGCTTCACTTAGTAAGTCACGCTTTTGCTGATAAAATTCATTTAACTGCTCAACATGCTCAGGTTTTAACTCTAACATATCAGCGAGTGCATGCTGTGCAGGAGTAAAACTAGAAAATGTCACGTATTGATGAATTTTACGAAACTCCTCCATTAACTCACTCGGTGCCACACAGTAACCCATTTTCCACCCCGTACTGTGGAAGGTTTTACCAAAGCTTGAAATGACAAAGCTGCGAGCAAACAATTCTGCGTCAGTGAGTACACTTAAATGAGCTTCTTTATCGAAAATAATATGCTCATAAACTTCATCACTGATGACATATAAATCATGTTTTTTAACAAGATCCTTAAGTGCTGAAAAGTCTTCAGCTTTAAGCGTTTTGCTACTCGGGTTGTGTGGTGTATTGATAATAATAGCACGGGTTTTTTCACTAATAGTATTCGCAACGACTTGCCAATCAATACGATAATCAGGAGCCTGTAATGCCACATGAACCGATCGCCCACCAGCCAGCTCAATCGCTGGTTGGTATGAGTCATAAGCGGGATCAAACACCACTACTTCATCACCCTCTTTTACAAGCGTTTGAATGGCAACAAATAATGCTTCGGTTGCGCCTGATGTCACCGTTACTTGTTGCTCATAATCTATGTTGTTATGGTATTTTCTAGCTATCAGTGCCGCAATTTGCTGTTGCAGGCGCACAATGCCACTAGAAGGTGCGTATTGATTAAAGCCTTCTAACACATAATGGTTGAGCTGTTTTTTTAGCAATTCAGGCGCATCGAATTCAGGAAAACCCTGAGATAAATTAATAGCTTGATGCTGATTTGCCAAAGCTGTCATTTGACTAAAAATACTGATGCCTAAGTTTGGTAATTTACTTTCAAACACAGAGATTCCTTAAAGATGGTTTTGCGCCCGAAGCGATGCTATCATTGCTTAAAACAGATGTATAGCCGTCTAAAAAACTTTTAGAATGTCGAGGAATGTATGCATAACAATACCGCTATTTCAGAACTAATTGAAGCTGGTAAGTGGGTAAGCCAACGTGGTTGGGTTCCTGCTACTGGTGGTAACTTCTCAGCTCGTACAGAAAGTGGTTATGTGGTCACCGCCAGTGGTTTTGATAAAGGCCAACTTGGTACCCATGCATTTATTGAGTTTGATCATAACGGAAACCGCACTAAGGGCTCAGGTAAACCATCCGCAGAAACAGAGCTTCACTTGAACATGTATAAGCTGATCCCGTCAGCAAAGTTTGTTCTTCACACCCACTCAGTAGCTGCAACGGTATTATCTCGCGTAATCAAAGGTCATGCCATTCATTTACATGGCTACGAAATGCAAAAAGCCTTGAGTGGGGTAAAATCACATCTAGATACACTTAGTATTCCTATTTTTGATAATGACCAAGATATTGACCGTCTTAGCTTATTAGTCAGCGATCATCACTTGCACACACCAATTGAACATGCGGTGCTTATTCGTGGTCATGGTTTATACGTTGTAGGCAGAGACATTAAAGAAGTTTTACGCCACTTAGAAGGGCTAGAATTTTTATTCAGTTGTGAGCTCGAACGTCTAAAACTAGAGGGCATTCAAGCTGGAGTGCAATTATGATCAAAGCAATTTTAACCGATATTGAAGGAACGATTACACGCATCTCATTTGTCAAAGATGTGTTATTTCCTTATGCTGCAGGGCAACTCCCTGAGTTTATTAAAACACACAAGAACGACCCTGACGTTGTAGAGCAGATAAGCGCAGTCAAAGCGCACATTGAGCAGCCAGAAGCTGACTTAGAAACAGTAATAAATACCTTGCTACATTGGATTGCAACAGACCAAAAAGTCACACCATTAAAACAATTACAGGGTTTAATTTGGCAAACAGGTTATGAAAATGGCGATTTTACAGGTCATATTTACCCTGATGCTTATGATTTCTTGCAAGCTCAAAAACAAGCAGGAAAAAACCTGTATGTGTACTCTTCTGGCTCAGTAAAAGCGCAGCACCTTATTTTTGAGTTTTCTGATTACGGCGATATTAGACCTTTGTTCAGCAACTACTTTGACACTAAAGTTGGCGCTAAGCAACAGCAGCACTCTTACGAGAATATTATTGCAGAGTTGCCATTTGACGCCGCAGAGGTGTTGTTCTTAAGCGATGTGGAAGCAGAGCTTAATGCTGCAAAAGCTGCGGGTCTTCGTACCTTGCACCTTGTTCGTGATGGCCAACAAGTGAGTGACGCGCACCCATATATTAATGATTTTACGACATTTAGCGCGGAGCTTTTAGCATGAGTCAATTAACGATTTTTAATGATAACAACGCTGACGATGTATTGTTTTATAGTGAAGACTTAAGCGCCATAGCAAAAGAACTTAAAGCAGTAGGGGTACGTTTCGAGCAATGGAAAGCAACTCAGCATATTGATGAAAGCACCAGTCATGACGCAATTTTAGCTGCCTATGATAACGATATAGAACAGCTTAAGAGCGAAGGGGGCTATCAAACTGTCGATGTTATTTCACTGGCTAAAGGTAACCCGAATGCAGCGGAATTACGTAGCAAGTTTTTATTTGAACATACTCACAGCGAAGATGAAGTGCGCTTTTTTGTAAAAGGCCAAGGGTTATTTTGCTTACATTTAAACGATAAGGTCTATCAAGTGCTTTGCGAGCAAGGTGACTTGATTTCTGTGCCAGAGCTTACCCCCCATTGGTTTGATATGGGCAGTAATCCTGAATTTACAGCAATTCGCTTATTTAATAATACCGAAGGATGGGTTGCTAAAAGTACAGAATCAGCCATCGCTAAACGTTTCCCGTTACTGGATTAACATGGAAAAGTTGTTTTCATATGGGACGTTGCAATACCCGCAAGTTCAGCTAGACACTTTTGGGCGCTTACTCGAAGGTCAGTCAGCTACCTTATTAGGTTATGTCATTGGCGAAATTGAAATTACTGATGCGGCTGTTTTAAAAAGTAGTGGGCAGCGTTTTCATCCTGCCCTATTTTACACTGGGAATCAAAACGACACAGTTAATGGCACAATTTACGCAATTACAAAGCAAGAGCTTGCCCAAGCTGATGAGTATGAGGTTGATGATTATCAACGGATTGCACAGCAGTTTCAGTGTGGAGCAAATGCGTGGGTTTATGTGGTGAAAAGCCCCCTTCAAAACCAGTAAAGCGCTTATAAGTAAGCGCTTTCCCAAATCGCTATTTTAACTCCCTTAATGCCCCACGGGCAATGTCTGCTTGATTATAAACGCCCGTATCAAGTACCCACCCTGTTACTAGCTTAGCCGGCGTGACGTCAAAAGCGGGATTATAAACCTGTGCGTTATTAGGAGCCCACAAGGCTTCGCCAAAGCTGCCACTCACACCACGTACCTCAATGGGGCTGCGCTGTTCGATTTCAATATCATCACCGCAGGCTGTTTTTGTATCTAACGTAGTGAGAGGCGCAACAACATAAAATGGGATATTATGAAAGTGAGCTAAAACAGCAAGATTGTAGGTGCCTACTTTATTGGCAAAATCCCCATTAGCGGCAATACGGTCTGCCCCAACAAAGATTTTATCGACTTTACCCGCTGCCATTAGACTTGCAGCCATATTATCGCAAATTAATGTGTACGGTATTTGCCAACATTCAAGCTCGAATGCGGTAAGTCGGCCACCTTGTAATAAAGGTCTTGTTTCATCAACCCATACATGAATATCACCGTGGCGTTGTTGTGCTTTATATATCACACCTAGTGCAGTACCAATGCCCGCAGTAGCTAATGCACCTGTATTACAATGGGTAAGAATGTTATCGCCTTTTAATACAAGGTTTGCACCATGTTCAGCCATGCTATCGCAAAGCGCTATATCCTCATTAAATAACTGCTCTGCTGTTTTAACCATCTCTTCAACAAAGTCACTTTTTGCTAAAGCCTCTCGCAGCTTGGTCATGCAATGCATCAGATTCACAGCCGTTGGTCTGGTAGACTCTAACTCATCAATCGCATCTGCAAGCGCTTCTTTACTCATGCCTTGCTCAGCCAAATGAGCTACAAGCAAGCAGGCTCCTAGACCAATCAAAGGTGCTCCACGTATTTTCAACGTTAAAATCAGATCTTTCATTGCTGCAACATCGTGACATACATGCCAATGTTGTTGATGAGGCAGTAAATACTGGTCAAGCACTGTTAAAGTACCACTTTTGTATTTGATGCTATTTGCGATGAGGTCTTTCATAGTAAGTCCAAGTTACTTAATTAGCAGATTGCTATTCTACAGCAGTTTTCACAACTAACAAGCTAGATGTATGGACATCTAAACGCATGAAGGTATAGAATGCTTGAAGTTACTTTTCAATGAGATGAAACCATGGCGAACTACATAGCCTTCACTGCAGAGCATGCTATTGATTATATTAAAGAGATCATCAAAAAAGAGTTGATTACTGTTTTCGCTGATAATGCAGAGCTCAACGCGTATGAGTTTGGTGATGGTAATTTAAACCTTGTTTTTCGTATCGCAGATCAAGATGGTAACAGCGTAATTCTCAAACAGGCTTTACCCTACGCCCGCTGTGTTGGTGAGTCGTGGCCATTATCATTAGATAGAGCACGTATTGAAGCCGAAGTACTTATCAATCATGGTCAATTATGCCCCGAGCATACCGTCGCGATTTTGCATCACAATGCTGATTTAGCATTAACGGTTCTTGAAGACTTGGGGCATCTACAAATATTGCGTAGTGCACAAAACAATGCAGAGCAATTTCCAAAGCTGGCAAGTCATGTCGCACTTTATCTAAGCTATACAAGCTTTTATAACTCTGATTTTTATTTATCTGCAGAAGATAAAAAGGCCAAAGTCAGTCAATTTATTAACCCTGACTTGTGCAAAATTACAGAAGATTTGTTTTTTACCGATCCCTATATCGAGCATGAGCGAAATAACTTTCCCATCGAACTTAAAAGTCATGTAGAGAGTATTCGTAATAATCAGGCTCTAAAACTTGCAGCAGCCAAGTTAAAAGCTAAGTTCCTATCGAGCCCACAAACTTTATTACACGGTGACATGCACAGTGGCAGCATTTTTGTGGATGCAAACAGCACCAAAATGATAGACCCCGAATTTGGCTTTTTTGGCCCTATTGGCTTCGATATTGGTTCTTTTATGGGCAATCTGTTACTAAACTATTGTGCTCAAAATGGTCGTATTACTGAGCTTGCAAAGCGCCGTCAATATCAAACACATTTATTAACCTGCTTACAAGATTGCTATAACCAATTTGAACAACATTGGCTACGTCTTGCAAATAGCGAAACAACGGATGTTAGCTTTGCAAGTAACGCATTTACCGAAGATTATTTACACGATGTATTGCGTGACGCGATTGGTTATTGTGGTGCTGAGCTTATTCGCCGTACGATTGGCCTCGCACATGTTGCTGATATTGATGGTATAGAAGATGAGCAAGCTCGACTGGCTGTACAACAACAAACGTTAGTGCTGGGTGAACAACTCATGCTCAATGCAACAAGTTGCACCTCTAAAGATGAGTTTTACTCATTGCTTGTCAGCTTACTAAATTAAATAAAGGCGCATTGAGCGCCTTTGTTCTTTACTGATAATGTTCGTACATTTTATCGAGCGGCTCTGATAAGCCATTCTCTTGCACCACACGCACATGATGACGAGCAAGTTCTCTGGCACTTGATACGCCACAGGAATGAGCAATGAGCCCTGCACCGTAGTGAATATATTTATTATAGTTAGCGACGCGCTGTGCTTTATCCGTTACATCTAAACCTCGTTGTAAGCGTTCATTGTGCGTTGTTATGCCAGTAGGGCAAGTATCTTTATTACATTGCAGTGCTTGAATACAGCCCAATGAAAACATATGTCCGCGCGCCGAAACAATAAAATCAGCACCCAGTGCAAGTGCCCATGCAACCTTTGAAGGCACAATTAACTTTCCAGAAGCAATCACTTTAACACGCTCTCTCAGGCCATGTTTTTTCAGTAAATCAACCACTAAAGGCAGGCTTTCCTTAAGCGGCAAACCAACAGAATCCATTAAAGGTTGTGGTGCCGCACCTGTACCACCATCCGCGCTATCGATTGTTATGAAGTCGGGTGCAGACTCAATCCCGCGATTATTAATTTCACTAAATAAAGTTTCCAGCCACGCATATTCACCAATCACAGCCTTAAAACCGGTAGGTTTACCTGTTGTAGAGCGCACGGTTGCGATCATATCGAGCAAATGAGCGGGTGTTTTAATTTCGGGATGACCATTAGGGCTAATAGAGTCATGCCCCTCTGGGATCCCTCGAATTTTGGCAATTTCAGCTGTAACTTTACGACCTGGCAACATGCCACCTTTACCTGGTTTAGCGCCCTGACTCATCTTTATTTCAAACATCTTAACTTGTTCGTGTTCAGCGATGGACTTTAGCTTTTCGAGACTAAGCTTGCCTTGTTCATCTCGCACACCGTATTTAGCTGTGCCAATCTGAAATACAATGTCAGCCCCTCCTTCAAGGTGATATGGGCTTAATCCCCCCTCCCCCGTATTCATCCAACAACCAGCCAGTTTAGCGCCTCGCGATAATGCTCGCACAGCAGGTTTAGACAATGCACCAAAGCTCATGCCCGAAATGTTAAATAACGAATTAGTCGAATAGGGCTGCTCACAATATGGGCCTAAAGTGACATGACTAGGTTCAAGCGCTTCTTCATCCAACGTTGGAAATGCACAGTTCATAAACATTACTGTGCCTGTTGTTTCTAAACTTTGTGTTGATCCAAATGCGGTCGTGCGATCCACATTTTTGGCTGCTCGGTACACCCAGCTACGCTCTGCACGGTTAAAAGGAAGCTCTTCCCTGTCCATTGCAAAAAAGTACTGACGAAAGAACTCGCCTTGGCGCTCAAAAAAATAACGAAACCGTCCTATCACAGGATAATTGCGACGAATAGCATGTTTAGACTGGGTTACATCACTGATGTAAAAACAGATTATCACCAGCAATCCAACTCCAAGTAAAAAGATAAATAAGCTGGCAAATACATCAATACTGAAAATTATAAAATCACTCATTCAAGGCCCCTTTGTAGTGACGATTTCCTGCAAATCATATAAGTAGTTTAAAATACACGCAATAAACAAAAAGGCGTGTTTTAAACACGCCTTTTTTAAACTCTCTGTCTGTTACGCTTTTTTTGCAAGTTCAGCGTTAATATAAAGCTGAATTTGCTCTTCAAGTACAGACATAGGAACCGAGCCATGACGCAAAATTTGATGATGGAACTCTCGCACATCAAAATCTTGTCCCAGTGCTTGTTCCGCTTCATGACGCAAGCGCTTAATTGTTAGCTCACCAATTTTGTAAGAGAGCGCCTGCGCTGGCCAAGAAATATAACGATCGGTTTCCGTTTTAACGTTATGTAATGACAGTGCAGTATTTTCACTCATAAACTTCATAGCCCGCTCACGACTCCAACCATACATGTGCATGCCAGTATCAACCACTAAACGCGCAGCTCGCCACATTTCGTAAGTTAGGCGACCAAAGTCACTGTAAGGGTCTTGGTAAAAGCCAGCTTCTATGCCTAAAAATTCTGAATAAAGCCCCCAACCTTCACCAAATGCCGATAAATATGCATTGCGACGATAACTTGGTAATGACTCAAGCTCAGCATTGAGTGATATTTGTAAATGATGACCAGGCACAGCTTCATGAAGTGTTAACGCTTCGAGTACATAGAGTGGACGCTTATCCAGTGCATACGTATTGACCCAATAGTAGCCGGCTTGATCATCACGACGCGAACCCGAGTATCGTCCGGTCGTATACTTAGGAGCAATACTTTCAGGCACTGGCGCAACGCCATAAGGCATTCTTGGTAAGGTATGGAATAACTTAGGCAATTGTGCATCCATTTTTTTCGCAATATAAGATGCTTCTTTCAATAATTCTTTTGGTGTTTTTGCATAAAACTGCGGATCGGTACGCAAGAAATGTACAAATTCAGCAAAACTACCTTCAAAGCCTACCTCTTTGATTATTTCATCCATTTCAGCACGAATACGCGCCACTTCCTTAAGGCCCAACTCATGGATTTCTTTTGGCGTCATATCAGTCGTGGTGTAGTACTTTGCACGGTTTTCGTAAAATGCTTTACCGTTTGGCGTACTAGAAATACCAATATCAGTGCGTGCACCTGGTTGGTATTCATCATTAAAGAAGGTGAGATAATCTTTATAAGCAGGAATAACTTGCTGTTTGATAATTTTTTTTGCTTGCTGTTGTAAGTTCACGAATTTGCTATGACTCACACCAGCAGTATTTTTTAAAAATGGTTTGTAGAACTCAGACTGAGTGGCATCATCAACAATATAAGCAGTAATTGAATCTTGATACCCTTCTAAAACCGCCTTGGGCTGTGTTAACCCTACTTCAAGGCCTTTACGCATCCAACCAATGTTTTGTTCAAAAAAGCGTGGTATTTGCTGTAATTTTGCTAGATATAGCTCGTAATCACTTGCTTTTGTGTAGTCTGAGCTTGAAATCATAAACGACAAGCTTGAGTGAAAACCATACTCAGATGTCAGTGGCATATAATGCGTATTAAAGACATATTCATCGACACTATTTTGTACTTGCCCACGTAAAATCGTTAAATTTATGCGATTTTCTTCCGACAGCTTATCGCGGTCAATTGCATCTAGCTCAGCAAGAAATTCAGTATTTTTTTGATATTTTTTCTCAAGAAATGAGGCTGAAAGGTTCTCTAATAAATAACCATCAACACCTTCGGCCTTACCATATGGATTAATACTCGCTCGATAATCAACAATGTGTTGCGCAACTTGAGTAAACTGCTGATCAGCATCCACTTTTGTTATTTGACATGCGCTTAAGGTACAGGCGAGTGCAACAGCAATCAGTGAATGATTTAATGTTCTAGATAGGGTTTGTCTCATGGGCTTCTTATTCATTTTAATCTTTATCGATAAAGTAACGTAGCATGTAAAAAAACCCAAACAAATGCGACCAAGCTCACCTAAAGTACGGTCAAATAAACACCATTGCAGAATCAACAATGCACAGTGTTTATACAGCTTTCAGTTACACTTGTTAAAGTTGCCGATAAAATCAACTAATGAACCCAAACGAAACAAATTTATGTTCCAAAGTTAGCGATTTTGCTTTTAAATAGACTCATTACAGATTACTGTAGACTGATATACCCAAATTAATTGAACACAAATTATCAATATAATTTGCGGATTATTGCTTGGAAGCAAAAGAAACCTTACGGAGGAGATGATTTTATGGTTGTTATGCGTATTTAGTGGTATTGAAAATGATGTTCCATGATTCCATGGTAATTGCCCAAGAAAAAATGACGAAGGTGTGTATCTTTTTAGAACATCACGCATTACCGCCGTCGCCGCTAAATTACCAAGTAGTTTACACTTACGTCAGCCAAGTAAATCCTAAACTCAATGCCACTCTCGACCGTGCAATAGCCCAAAAAGTCTCTATCGATTCAGTTTATATAGAACAGCTTTATTTTGATTTCATTGAGCAAGGCCACAAAATGAAAACGGCCATTGTTCGCAACGTTGACTCTGTTATTAATTCCTTATCTCGCGGCGCAAATAATAATGAACAACACATTGTTCGTTTTGCCGAGCATATAAATGATTGTGTTCATGCAATTGATGAGAACAACAAAGAACAAACACGCCACGCGTTAAAAATGCTGAGCAAGCAATCTGAGCAACTACTTGCTCAGCATCGTCAATTTAAACAAGAAATAGCCAAAGCCAAGTCGTTACAAGAGAAAACACAAAAACAACTCACGCAATTACGTAAGCAACACATAACTGATCAGCAAACAGGTTTATACAAGCGTCATTATTTAAACCAACAGACACAGTTATGGCTCGGCCAAAACAAAGCGATATGTGCAATTGCGATTCATATCGAAAACCTTGACCATTTTATTGATAATTACGGTGATGTCATTGGCGAGGTTATTTTGAATAAGGTCGCCAAGCAAGTACAAAAATATGTACTTGAAAGTGGTTTACCTGGCCGTACAGGCAAAGATGAATTTACCATCTTACTTGCCGACATAGAGCCTGAAACGGCCAATGTCATTGCTGAAAAAGTCCGTAATGGCGTTGAGAAACTTCGCTTTGTTAGTTCAAAAAATGGCACTAAATTACCTCCAATCCACTTAGCCCTTGGTATTGCCAAATATGAAAACGAGGGTGACTTTACCAACCTTGCCCGCAAAGCATCTCATGCAGCGGCGAAAGCTAAATCTCTGGGCCAAAGCAGTTTCATCGCAGGCCAGTAACCCTGCGCTTAATGATAAAAATAATCGCTAATCTGGTGATTTAGTTATAATCAAATTGCACCCTACAGCCACAATCAAGTACACTAGACTTTATTGCCACGATAGAGATTAATCATGAACGAGAATCAAGAAAAGACCACGCATTTTGGCTATAAAACCGTTGCTGAAAACGATAAAGCATCGATGGTTGCAGATGTATTCCACTCAGTTGCAGCAAAATATGATGTAATGAATGATCTCATGTCGTTTGGTATTCATCGTTTATGGAAACGTCAAACTATAGCAAGTTCAGGTGTTCGCAAGGGTCATCGTGTATTAGACCTAGCCGGTGGCACGGGTGATTTAACAGCTAAATTTAGCCAGCTTGTTGGTGACACAGGACAAGTCGTTCTTGGTGATATTAACTCTTCAATGCTTAAAGTTGGCCGTGAAAAGCTAAGAAACCTAGGCCACGTTGGCAATATTGAATATGTGCAAATGAATGCCGAAGCACTGCCATTCCCTGACAATAGCTTTGATTTAATCACTATCGCATTCGGCCTTCGTAATGTGACCGATAAAGATAAAGCACTACGTTCAATGTATAGAATTCTTAAGCCTGGTGGCCGTTTATTAGTGCTTGAGTTTTCAAAGCCTGAACAAGAAATTCTCAGCAAAGCTTACGACTTCTACTCGTTTAACATCCTCCCTAAAATGGGTCAACTTGTTGCTAATGATAGTGAGTCATATCAATATCTTGCAGAATCTATTCGCATGCATCCAGATCAAGAAACACTCAAAGATATGATGGAAGACGCAGGCTTTGAGCAAACGAGTTACCAAAACCTAACCGGTGGCATTGTCGCCCTGCACCGCGGCTTTAAGTACTAAAAGGCATAAATTATGTTAGCAAATGCTCTATTATCACTGGTAGAACGAGTTGTTAATCATGTCTTGCAGCTAGATAACTCTTTAAAGGATAGATTAGCTGCTATTGCCGATAAGCAATTACTCATAGAGATCCGCGACTGGCAACAGCGCATTTTGTGCGTTTACAGCAACGAGCAAATCCATTTATACAGCACTGAAGAGCTGAGTTTTGATTGTATGATCAGTGCTGATATAAATACGCTTTTAACACTCAAAAATCCCGCAATGCTGACTCAGCTAATTCGCCAAGATAAATTAGATTTACAGGGCGATTTAAATATAGCGCAAGGATTCAGTAATGCGTTTGCAGAGCTTGATATTGATTGGCCAGAGCATTTCTCACGTTATATTGGCGACGCGCCGGCTCAACAACTATGGCTTTCATTACAAACGCTCAAAACACGTGGCGCGCAAATGAAAGGCAAACTTGAAAAAACACTCACAACGTTATGCCAAGATGAGCTAGCAGTTACAATCCACCCGCTTGAATTAGCAGAATTTAAACAACAAAACCGTCAATTAAAAAGCCAAGTATCTCAACTGGAGATGCGAGTCAATGCTCTATTGAAATCATGCTAGTTTGCTAAGGATATTGTGTGTCTACTACACGTCTATACTTCATCACCAAAACATTACTTTGCTACGGCCTTGATGAGCTCATCCCACAAAAAAAAGTACCTTGGTTTGCCAAACTAGCCCGCGGCAGTTTATTTTGGTTGCGTAACCAACATAAAGATAAACCTGCAGGGATGCGTTTGCGTTTAGCCTTACAAAAACTTGGCCCTGTATGGATTAAATTTGGACAAATGCTTTCAACCCGTCGTGACTTACTCCCTCACGACGTCGCTCTAGAATTAGCGTTATTACAAGATCAAGTCGAACCATTTGAAGGTGAGCTTGCTCAACAGCTGATTGAAAAAGCACTTGGCATTAACGATATTAGTGAATTATTTAGCGATTTCTCGCAAACACCACTGGCATCCGCTTCCATTGCACAAGTACATACTGCCACCTTAATTGATGAGCAAGGTGCGCCACAAGATGTGGTGATCAAAGTGATCCGTCCTAACATCAAAGAGCAAATTGATGCCGACTTAATGCTCATGCAAAAAGTGGCAAGACTGGTTGCCAAGCTACTCAAAGAAGCAAAACGCTTACGTCCTATCGAAGTCGTAAACGAATACAAAAAAACACTGCTTGATGAACTTGATTTAATGCGTGAAGGTGCAAATGCGATTCAGCTGCGCCGTAATTTCGAAGAATCTGACTCACTCTATATCCCTTTTGTTTACAGTGAC
This sequence comes from Pseudoalteromonas sp. L21, assembly GCF_021728035.1. NCBI lineage: Bacteria > Pseudomonadati > Pseudomonadota > Gammaproteobacteria > Alteromonadales > Pseudoalteromonadaceae > Pseudoalteromonas > Pseudoalteromonas sp. L21. The sequence continues at coordinate 25,294 of NZ_JAKKCV010000007.1, forward strand.
TATAGTCGCAGTAATGTGCTGGTTATGGAACGCATATATGGTATTCCTGTATCTGATACAGAGGCACTACTTGCACAAAATACCAACATGAAATTACTCGCTGAGCGAGGCGTTGAAGTATTTTTTACACAAGTGTTCCGTGACAGTTTTTTCCATGCAGATATGCACCCAGGTAATATTTTTGTCTCGCGAGAAAACCCGCACAACCCACAATATATTGGCATTGACTGTGGCATCGTGGGTACTTTAAACCGCGAAGATAAACGCTATCTTGCAGAAAACTTTATCGCCTTTTTTAACCGCGATTACCGCCAAGTTGCACAGCTGCATGTTGATTCAGGCTGGGTGCCCGCCGATACCTGTATTGAAGAGTTTGAATTTGCAATTCGTACTGTCTGTGAGCCTATTTTTAATAAACCATTGGCTGAAATTTCATTTGGCCATGTGTTGGTCAATTTGTTCAACACAGCTCGTCGCTTTAATATGCAGGTTCAACCACAATTAGTGTTACTACAAAAAACCCTGTTGTATGTTGAAGGGCTTGGTAGGCAACTTTATCCTCAACTCGATTTGTGGAAAACCGCTAAACCATTTTTAGAAGACTGGGTCAAAGAACAAGTGGGCCCGCTGGCTGTCATGAAAAAAATGTACGCAAACCTACCATTTTGGGCTGAAAAAATGCCCGAGTTACCGGATTTAATCTATCAAAACTTAAAGCGTCATCAACAACCTGTACAATTGCCGCCACAGCCATCGTCAAAACCTTTACTTTTAAGTATTTTTGCGGGGAGTTGCTTTATTGTATCAGGCCTGTGTTATTTGCAGGATGACCTAATTGCTGCTGGTATCACAACAGCACTTGCAGTTATTGGTTTTATTGCTGCATGGCGAAGCGCATAAACTAAGTGCTATTTATGTTTTGGCGAGTATAATCTAAACAAGTAAATTCATTAAATTTGACAATAATTGGAGTAACCCATGGGTTTTGGTGGTATCAGTATTTGGCAATTAGTCATCATTTTAGCAATCATCGTTTTATTATTTGGCACAAAAAAATTACGTGGCATCGGCGGTGATTTAGGCAGTGCTGTTAAAGGCTTCAAAAAAGCAGTATCTGATGATGAACAAGCAAATTCAAAAAACGAAAAAATAGAGCAAACGTCGAATACTACGCAAAACAAAGAAACCACAGAGAAAAGCAAAGACGACCATAAGGTTTAATCAGCATGGGGATGTGGGAACTCGTTGTTGTAATGATAGTAGGTCTAATTGTTTTAGGGCCTGAGCGCTTGCCTGTGGCGATTCGTACGGTAAACCGCTGGATAAAAACACTAAAGTCAGTGGCTAACTCAGTCAAAGCTGAGGTGAATGAAGAGCTTCGTATCCATGAACTTCATGAAGACTTGAAAAAAGCAGAGCAACAAAACCTACAGGAGCTTTCTCCTGAATTGAAAAGCTCTGTGGACGAGCTTCAAAAAGCAGCCCAATCAGTAACTCACAGTTACAAGAAACGTACATCCGAACAACTAGAAACGAAGAATAATGATGAAAAAAAGTGAATTTAATTTCTGCTTTTGTGGTCAATGATAATGAAGATGAATAATAAACTATGACCGAGCAAGCTCATACAGGCTTTGTTGGCCACTTAATTGAGTTACGAAATCGACTCATGAAAGCGTTGTTAAGCATTTTGCTAATATTTATCGGCTTGGTGTATTTTGCCAACGATATTTATGATTTTATTGCAGCACCATTAATCGCAAATTTGCCTAGCACAGCCACCATGATCGCAACGGATGTAACATCACCGTTTTTTGCACCGTTTAAACTCACTTTATTTGTTGCGTTATTTGCTGCTATCCCAATGATATTGCATCAAGTTTGGAGTTTTATAGCACCGGGCTTATATCAACATGAAAAGCGTATGCTCATGCCTATTCTAGCCTCTAGCATTTTGCTATTTTATAGTGGAATCGCATTTTGTTACTTTGTGGTGTTGCCTATTATTTTAGGATTTTTTACTAGCACGGGCCCTGATATGATGACATTAGCGCCTGATATTAGTAGCTATTTAGGCTTTGCTTTAAAACTGTTTTTTGCATTCGGCATTGCGTTTGAAATACCGGTGGCTATTATGCTGTTATGTTGGAGTGGCGCAACAACAACAAAAAGTTTAAAAGAAAAACGGCCTTATATTGTGGTTGGTGTATTCGTGATTGCCATGTTCTTAACACCGCCAGACGTACTGTCACAAACATTACTAGCATTACCTATGCTGCTATTATTCGAACTAGGCTTAATTTTGGCTGCATTTTACACTGCTAAGCCTCAACAGGAATCAGAGGAATAAAATGAAAAAACAACTCATTCCCATCGTTGCACTTTTCACGATTACTGGCACTGCGCACGCTAACGAAGTAAATATCCAAGCACTTCAAGCCTGCACTTTCGTTGAAAATGATTTTAATCGTTTACTTTGCTACGACAACATCATGGCAGGTAAATCACTAACAAAGCCTGCAGCCAAAAAACAGCTAGAAAAACCTGCCGCAACCAGCTCTTCTGCTACGGATACTAAAGCGGTTGTAGCGGCAGCACCTACTCAACAACCTATCCAAGCGAAAAATGACAACTTTGGTTTAGAGCACAAAGAAGTCACAAAAGAGAACGATGACGAAATCAGCGCGGTTGTTAAAAGTGTTGAACAGGCTGCTTATGGTGAACTCATTATTGAGCTTGATAACGGTCAGCAATGGCGTCAAGTAGGCTCTGATCGTATGCGCTTAAAAGCAAATGACACAGTGATAATTGAACGTGGTGTTTTCAACTCTTTCTTATTGAAAATCAAAGGCCAAAATCGCTCTATTCGCGTAAAACGTACTAACTAATGACTATTGAGCTTGTTGATGCTGGCGTCAACTTAAGCAATCATCAATTTGATGAGCATCATGATGAAGTGTTACAACGTGCAGCTCAAGCCGGAGTAAAACAGATGCTATTGATTGGCTGTGATTTACAGAGCAGCCAAGCATCATTAGAACTTGCAAAACGCCACTCCCTGCTGTGCACCTCAGGTATTCATCCCCATGATGCAAAAACGGCTGATACAGCTTTAGAACAGCAGCTAACCTTACTAGCAAGTCACCCAGAAGTCGTTGCTATTGGTGAGTGTGGACTCGATTATAACCGTGATTTTTCACCTCGCGATGTACAACGTACTGTATTCAGAAGACAACTCGCTCTTGCTGAAACACTTAATATGCCAGTCTATTTACACGAGCGCGATGCAAGCAAGGATATGCTCGCAATACTTAGTGAGTATAGTGTAAAAGGAGTGCTTCACTGCTTTACTGGTGATGAGTTTGCACTACAACGTTACTTAGAGAAAGGTCTTTATATTGGCGTTACTGGCTGGGTGTGTGATGAGCGCAGAGGAGAGCAATTACAATCATTAATACCTAGCATACCTTTAGAGCGCTTGTTGATTGAAACAGACGCACCTTTTTTACTTCCAAGAACAATAAAACCGAAACCAAAATCGCGTCGTAATGAACCTAGTTATTTAACCTATATCTGTCAGCAAATTGCTGATTTAAAAGGCTGCGAATTTACTGAGGTGGCAAAACAAACTACACTCAACTTTCAGCAATTATTTTCCATTAGGGGCTAAAATGACACGCCTATGGTCACTGTGTAGCGTACTCTTTGTTGTTTTATTCAGTCCCTATTTAGTGGCTAATCCTATTAATGTTGGCATTGATTTCAAGTCTCAGCAGCTTTTAAATGTTGAGTACACCCTTGCGCCTAGCACTGAACAACAGATTCTTAATAACAATCAAATAGAGTGGCTAGACAGTGATGGAACATCCCTTAATTTAGGTATGAACTTAACTCCTGTCTGGGTAAAACTCGCAATAAATAATACTTCCCTTACAGATATACCCGTTATTTTATCTATTGATAACCCCCTCTTAGATGAAGTTAATGTACTGCATACTCAAGGCACTAAAACTATTTTTGTCACAAAGATAGGCGATGCATTACCGCTTGCTAATCGGCAAATAAAGAGTGAGTCTTTGCTAGTATCGCTCACACTCCCTAAAGCAAGTCATACTACGGTCTATTTACAAGTAAAGAATGATGCAGGACTGCGTATCCCTTTAAGTTTATGGTCACCAAACGAGTATCTAAAACATAAAACGAAGTTTAACTTACTGTATGGTTTGCTGGTTGGTTTTATCTTGTCGCTCGCCATAACAAGCTTTGTTTTATATGGGTTTTCTAGGCGACATTATTTTGCTTATACAGGCATATTACTCACTTTGCTTTGGCTCACACTCGCTTACTTATACGGCTATGGTTATCGCTACTTACAGCCTGATGGCATCTCATTCCAGCAACTCGCTATTCCTAGCTTGCTGTTTATAAGTAGCGCTTTATTTGCACCACTGCAACAGGCTATTTTTGGTCCAGCTAAGCGTCGGCTTATACATGGGTTAGGGTATGCAATAATGCTACTCACCCTGTTCACGTGGTTTGTACCCGTTCATATCGCTCTGTCGCTATGTTTATTAAGTTTACCCATTTTTCTTAGCTTAATTGCTGCCATATCAGTTAAACACTATAATTATCAGTACACGCAGCCTTCTATCGCTTACTTGATTGCAATCAGCGCTTTTTTCTGTGCCATTATTTACAGTGCCTTAGGTGTATTTAATCCCTTTGATTTAAACATTGGCGTGTTATCACTCACCTTTGTGTGCTTCTTAATATGTAGCCTTAGTTTGAGTTACGCCGTGATAAAAATGTTTTTAATGCAGCGAGACGCTGAAGTAAGTGCTCAACAAAATGCCCTTGCCGAAAGTAAAGCCCAAGACACCCTCATGCGTGAGCGTTTAGCGATACAAGAGCAAGCGAGGCAAGACTTAGAAAGCAACATTGAAGAACGTACATTTGAGCTGCAAGTAACATTAAGAGAGCTTGAAGAGAAAAACCGAGCCCTCGAACAGCTCAATATGGAAGATGCATTAACAAAAACAAAAAACCGTCGTTACTTTGATAAAAAGCTATTGATGGATATACGCCGCTCGAGACGCGAGCAAACCCCCTTAAGTATTATAATGTTCGATATTGATCACTTTAAAGCGATTAATGACAACTATGGACATTTAACAGGGGATCAAACAATTCAGGCTGCTGCAAATATTATAAAAAACCACCTAAAACGTCCTCTTGATGATGTAGCAAGATATGGTGGGGAAGAATTTGTTGTGCTGTTGCCCAACACCCCTCATCGAGGCGCATTAGAAATTGCTGAGCAAATACGCAAAGCGGCTCAGAACACTGATATAATAGTCGCCGGAACAACGATTAAATTTACATTAAGTGCAGGCGTTTACAGCGCCATTGCTGAAGATATAAATAACCCAAATTTATTCACTGACTATGCCGATAAAGCCCTTTATCATGCCAAGCAATCAGGCCGAAATCGTGTAGTTAGTTATCCTCTACCAGACTAGGAGCATTAAAGAATGGCCCAATCAGGACTCGACCTCTTTCCTTATACCCGCATGCGCCGTATGCGCCGTGATGATTTCTCTCGTCGCCTAATGGCTGAAAACCAACTTACCGTCAATGACCTTATTTTCCCTGTATTTGTATTAGAGGGTAAAAACCGTCGTGAAGCGGTTGAATCGATGCCTGGTGTTGATCGCCTCTCAATTGACCTATTACTAGAAGAAGCCAAAGAACTAGTGGATTTAGGTATTCCCGCGGTTGCTATTTTCCCTGTGACTCCAAGCGATAAAAAATCTCTGCTCGCTGAAGAAGCTTACAACCCTGATGCACTTGCGCAACGAACTGTACGCGCACTCAAAGAAGCATTCCCAGAGCTCGGCGTTATCACCGATGCTGCGCTTGACCCTTTCACGGTGCATGGACAAGACGGGATTATTGATGAAAATGGCTATGTCATTAATGATGTCACGACTGAGATTTTAGTAAAACAAGCCTTATCTCACGCCGAAGCAGGTGCTGATGTAGTTGCTCCATCAGACATGATGGATGGTCGTATTGGTGCGATTCGTGAAGCACTCGAAGCTGAAGGTCATATCCACACACGTATTATGGCTTACTCTGCGAAATACGCTTCAAGCTACTATGGCCCATTCCGTGACGCTGTTGGTTCTGCGGGTAATTTAAAAGGTGCAGATAAGAAAACATACCAAATGGACCCTGCCAACTCAGACGAAGCAATTCGCGAAGTTGCACTAGACCTTCAAGAAGGTGCAGACATGGTTATGGTAAAACCAGGAATGCCATATTTAGACGTAGTTCGCCGCGTCAAAGATGAATTCGGTGTTCCGACATTTGCTTATCAAGTTAGTGGTGAATATGCGATGCATAAAGCGGCTATCGACAACGGCTGGCTTGCTGAAGAGGCAATCATCATGGAATCGTTACTTGCATTTAAACGAGCGGGTGCAGACGGTATTCTGACTTACTTTGCCAAGCAAGCAGCAACATGGTTAAAGAATAACCAGTAAGTTATTTATATCAGCAACCTAATAAACAAAAAACCCGCAACGAGTGCGGGTTTTTTTATAAAGGTCAAAAGGCTAATTATTTAGCAGCTTTTTTCTCTTTTTCTGCAGCGATTACAGTTTCAGCTACGTTCTGTGGACATGGTGCATAGTGTGAGAACTCCATAGAGAACTGACCACGACCAGACGTGATAGTACGTAAGTGACCGATGTAACCGAACATTTCTGAAAGTGGTACTTCACCCTTGATGCGAACGCCCATTGCGCCTGCTTCTTGGTCTTTGATCATACCACGACGACGGTTAAGGTCACCGATTACGTCACCCACGTTGTCTTCCGGAGTGAATACGTCAACTTTCATGATTGGCTCAAGAAGTTGTGCACCCGCTTTAGGGATAGACTGACGGAACGCGCCTTTAGCAGCGATTTCGAACGCGATTGCTGATGAGTCAACTGCGTGGAAAGCACCATCGAAAAGCTCAACTTCAACGTCTAATACTGGGAAGCCAGCTAGAACACCTTCTTCCATCATAGACTTGAAGCCTTTCTCAACTGCAGGCCAGAATTCCTTAGGAACGTTACCACCAACAACTGAAGATGTGAATGTGAAACCTGAGTTAGGCTCACCTGGCTTGATGCGGTAATCAATCTTACCGAATTGACCAGAACCACCTGATTGTTTCTTATGCGTGTAGCTATCTTCGATTTCTTTCGTGATAGTTTCACGGTAAGCAACCTGAGGTTGACCAACAACTAGCTCAACACCGTAAGTACGCTTAAGGATATCTACTTTGATATCTAAGTGAAGCTCACCCATACCTTTAAGGATGGTTTCGCCTGAATCTTCGTCAGTTTCAACTTGGAATGAAGGATCTTCTGCAACCATCTTACCGATCGCAATACCCATCTTCTCGTTACCACCTTTATCTTTAGGTGCAACAGCGATTGAGATTACTGGATCAGGGAAGATCATCGCTTCAAGTGTACATTCGTGCTTAGGATCACAAAGAGTGTGACCAGTTTGAACGTTCTTCATACCAACAACAGCGATGATATCACCCGCTTGTGCTTCAGAGATCTCGTTGCGGTCATCAGCTTGCATCTCAACCATACGGCCGATACGCTCAGTTTTACCTGTTGCTGAGTTAAGTACTGTGTCACCTTTTTTCATGCGACCAGCGTAGATACGGATGAACGTAAGTGCACCGAAACGGTCGTCCATGATTTTGAACGCAAGCGCTTTAAGTGGCTCATCAGCAGAAACTGTAGCAACTTCACCAGTAGGCTCACCTGTTTCAGGATCAGTTAGAGGCTGTGGATCAACTTCTGTAGGCGAAGGTAGGTAATCTACAACAGCATCAAGTACTAATTGCATACCTTTGTTTTTGAATGCAGAACCACAGAACGTTGGGAAGAACGCAAGGTCACGAGTACCTTTACGAATACAACGTTTGATGTCTTCTAAAGAAGGCTCTTCACCTTCCATGTACGCCATCATTAGGTCTTCGTCTTGCTCAACAGCAGACTCAACAAGCATTTCATGGTATTCATCAACTTTGTCTACCATGTCAGCAGGAACGTCTTGTACTTCATAGTTTTCAGGAAGACCAGTGTCATCCCAAACGTATGCTTTTTTCTCAAGTACGTCTACAACGCCGCAGAATTGGTCTTCGATACCGATTGGTAAAGTCATCACTAGTGGGTTAGCACCAAGTACTTTCTCAACTTGACCTACAACGCGGTAGAAGTCAGCACCCATACGGTCTAGTTTGTTTACGAAGATAACACGTGCAACTTCTGATTCGTTCGCATAACGCCAGTTAGTTTCTGACTGCGGCTCAACACCACCAGAACCACAGAATACACCGATACCACCGTCTAGTACTTTAAGTGAACGGTATACTTCTACTGTGAAGTCAACGTGTCCCGGAGTATCGATAACGTTTAAGCGGTGGCCTTTCCACTCACAAGTTACAGCTGCTGATTGGATTGTAATACCACGCTCAGCTTCTTGTTCCATGAAGTCAGTAGTAGACTCACCGTCGTGTACCTCACCAGTCTTATGAATTTTACCCGTAAGCTTAAGGATACGCTCAGTGGTGGTAGTTTTACCCGCGTCAACGTGGGCGAAAATACCAATATTTCTGTACTTCGATAAATCTGCCATTATTTTACTCTTAATAAAGTCGAAAAATTATTCGGCGGGAGTATAGCATTACTTAAAGCGAACATCACCATCGAAGTCGCTTAAAATGCAATCAATTTTATAAAATTTTTCTATGCTAAAGATAAGTGGTACTTTTTAAAGTAGCTTGAAATAATTTTACGCTGTAAAAATCACATAAAATCCGCGAACACACTAATAAAACACCGCTATCTAACTGGTAAGCATTTTATAACAGCGTTCAGGTCTACCAATGCTGCCATAGCTTTGATCAGCACTGACTTTTTCTGCTTCCAGTAAATATTCAAGGTATCGACGAGCCGTTGAGCGACTTACCCCAACTAAATCACCCATCTGCTGGGCAGTAAAATCCGTTCCTAGGTTCGCTTCAAATGCTTTTAGAATTTTTTGCAAAGTAAGCTGATCGACACCTTTAGGTAATCTAACAGGCGCTTTTTGCTGCTCTTGTGAACCAAAAAGGGTATCAACCATAGATTGTGTGACTTCATTTGCATCTGACAAACATTGCTGTCTTGCTTCAAAGCGCGCTAAAGCTTGATCTAAACGATTAAGCATAAGTGGTTTAACTAAAAAATCGCATGCACCAAGTTGCATGGCTTTTTCCAATGTTTCGACTTCTTTTGCCGCAGTTAACAGCATCACTTCACTTTTAAGCTCATTACGACGCAACTCATTTAACAGCTCAAGACCATTACCGTCAGGAAGGTGGATATCAAGCAGAATTAAATCTGCATCAACTGCTTGTAATAATGCTTTGGCTGTCGCTAAATTACCGGCAATACCCACCACTTGATATTGCCCTTGGCGTAATGTTTGACGCGCTCCTTGTTGACCTGCAATACCATGAGGAAGTAATAGATATTGCGCTAACAGCTGTGCAACCTCGACTTCATCTTCAACTATGACAACCGAATAAGTCATCTTCTTTACCTTTTATTTATAGGCTGATCATTTTTATTATTTTGGAATGTAGACACTTAAGCGTGCCCCCATCAGATCAGACTCACCTATTTCTAAACTACCACGACACGAATCTAAGTTGGTTTTAACTAAATAAAGACCTATGCCATGCTCTGCCCCTGACTTAGAACTGTATTGTGGTGTAAAAATCACATCCTTGTCATCGCCCAAACCAAAGCCGCTGTCTTCAACATCGAACAGCAAGGTTTTACTGGTTTCATCGACCGTAACTCGCACCTTGGGTGTACGTGTATCGCTGGCTCTAATCGCAGCTTCAATTGCGTTATCAATCAAATTGCCGAGTATAGAGACAACCCGTTCCAGCATATCTTTACGGGTGATCGATCCCAGTAAACTATCAGGGTTGAGCTCAAGGATTACATTAAGTTCACGGGCTTTATGGTATTTACCGACCAGTAACCCAGCAAGTACCGGATCTTGGATCCTTTCGAGTAAATGATGGATCTGCGCTTGTGAGCCTTTGCTTTCTTGGCCTATTAATTCAATAGCTTGATCCGTTTGCCCCATTTGAATTAACGCACCAATTAAGTTTAGCTTGTTTGAGTAATCATGCGTTTGCACCCGCAATAACTCAGCAAAGGCTTGCACTTTGGTTAATTGCTGCGATAAATATTCAAGCTCATCAGCAGGGCGCATACTCAACAAAATACCATCCGCCTGACCTTGCACTTGCAATGAATATCGCGACAACACAATACGCTTATCGGCAGCAAACAATTCAAAACCAACAATCGGTCGCTGTTGGTTATGCATTAAAAACTCGGTATGTTCAGGAAGTAAGTCTTCAAGCTTAAGTGGCTGATGGATACAGCTAGTCGGTTTGCCAAGGATTTCGCAGGCACGTTGGTTTAAGTTACGCACATTGCCTTCTGGATCAAGGGCGATAATACCGCTACGAACCGTATTCAAAATAGCATCTTGCTCAGAGAACAATCGTGCTATTTCATCTGGTTGCAAGCCAAAAATAGCATTACGAACCCGTTGACCAATATACACCGCAGCCAAAATGCTCAACCCCACTAACAATAAGCCCCAAAGCATGATTTCGGCGCTTCGAGCACGAATGAGCGGCTCAATCGATTGCACCAAAAACCCCACTGAAACAAGCCCTATTATCTCACCTGATTCAGAATAGACTGGCACTTTTCCGCGAATTGACTCACCTAAGCTGCCTTTCGCAATAGATACGTAGCGCTCACCTCTTAGTGCCGCTTGGCTATCACCCCCAACCATGTGCTTACCCAGCTTATTAGCATCAGGATGAACAATACGTGTTGTTTGGCTATCGCCAATAACGATAAAACTTGCTTCCGTTAATTCACGAATTTGCTCTATTTCAATATTAAGCTTTGCGTGGTCTTTTTGTGTGAGTAACGCTTTTTGTACATCATCTCGCGATGCGATGCTCGTTGCTAACGCCAGTGCCTTGTCACCCATGTGACTATGTAGACTCTGCGCTGTGATCTGATACACCAAAGCGCCAAACAACACAGCTTGTAAAACACATAGACCGGTAACCCAAATAATGAGTCGCGTTTCTAAGCGCTTTGGCTTTTTAACCATATGCTGAAATGGGTTTAGCTTATTGGTGTATCTCATCTTATCGCCTTGTACTACGCATGCTGCTCTGCTTGCGTGGCTGCTTTTTCTTTTCGACGTTGGACAATATAGTCTTTCAATGGGAACAACAACACTAAGATTGAAATTACGAAAATACTGAGTGTTAATGGGCGGTCCCATAAAAAGCTCAATGAGCCATCTGAAATCATCATCGCACGACGGAAATTTCGCTCAATCATATCGCCAAGTATAAAGCCAAGTAACAAAGGTGCCATTGGGAAAGCTAGCAACCTAAGGACTAATGCCACCAATGCAAAGCCCACCATCATAAATAAATCAAAGGTGTTAAATGACACTAAATACACGCCAATTAAGCTAAAGAACAAAATCATCACGGTTAGCACCGATTTAGGCATAGCCAGCACTTTAGCAAAATATGGGATCAACGGCAGGTTCAGAATAAGCAGTACGATATTGCCAAAATACATACTGACAATGACAGCCCAAAACACGCTTGGGTTTTCTTGCATTAACATAGGACCTGGTTGAATGCCGTAGGCGATTAAGGCGCCTAACATAATCGCTGTCGTGCCAGAGCCAGGAATACCTAACGTCAGTAGCGGTACAAATGAACCCGTACAGGCTGCATTATTAGCCGATTCAGGGGCTGCTAAGCCACGCATCGAGCCCTTACCAAATTTATCTTTCAGTGCCTTTGGAGCAAGGTTACGTTCCGTGGCATAGGCCATAAAGCTGGCAATCGTCGCCCCTGCCCCTGGTAAAACACCGACAATAAAACCAAGTAAAGAGGAACGGCCAACCACAGGAGCCATGTCTTTTACTTCTTCTTTGGTTAATTTTGTTGAACCAATTTTTGGCGTATTAGGATCATCCAACTTGTTATCTGGCTCAGCCTCAGGGCGCGCCACATTAATCAGTGCCTCAGCCAACGCAAACGTTGCCATTGCCACTAATAAAAAGCTAATGCCATCTAATAAATCGGCTTGGCCAAAGGTAAAACGTTCAGTACCTGAAGAGGGATCAATCCCTACCGTTGCCAGCATTAAACCAAATACCGTCATCATCATCGCTTTTAAAAATTGCCCTTTATTAGAGAACGCGGCAATGGCCGTTAAGCCTAAAAACATTAGTACAACATAATCAGGGGATTGAAAACTTAACGATACTTTCGCTAATAATGGCGCAGCCACCATCAGTAAAATGGCACCAATTGTTCCACCAATAAAGGACGCATAGGCTGCAATGGCAAGGGCTTTACCTGCCTTGCCTTGCTTAGCTAAAGGATAACCATCGAATGAAGAAGCAACTGTCCCTGCAACCCCTGGCGCATTAATCAAAATAGAAGACGTAGAGCCACCAAATATAGCGCCGTAGTAAACACCCGCCATTAAAATCATGCCCGAATCAGCACCAATGCTGTAAGTGATCGGGATCATCAATGCAATCGCAGTAATTGGACCAAGTCCAGGTAGCATACCGATGAAGGTGCCGACAAAGCAGCCAACAATCACATATAACAAGTTGTTCCAGTCGAGTACGGTCGACAAACCTAACATAATTCCATCAAGCATAACTTAACTCCACAGGTTGCCAGGTACTAAGTAAATGCCCAGTACTTGTGTCATTAAAAACCAAAAAACCACAGCGACAGGCACAGAGGCAAACAACAACACCGTTTTACGGCGTTCGCCCATAATAAAAAAGCCAGCAATTAAAAAGGCACTGGTGGCAATTAAAAAACCAAACGGCTCGAGCATGGCGCTATAGGCAACCATTAGCACTAACAGTGCAAAGGTACGTAGTAAGTTGCCCTTACTGAGTAGCTCTGCTTTTTCTGTTGGCGCTTGCTTTAATAAGTTGGCACCAATCGATAGTACACACACCACAATACCAAATACGGCATACACTTTTGGTAAGGTTGCAGAAGTAACGCTTTCATACTCTTCAAATGGCATGAGTGGAATTTGCCAAGCCACAAGGGCGTAAAGGGTAAAGAGGACCAAGAATAAACTTGGTCCAATTAGTTCACGGTTTAACATTAAAAAGTCCCAACTAACCTAGTCTACGAATAAAACCAAGCTCTTCCATGACCACTTTTAGCTGTGCTTCCTGCTGCTCAAGCGCTTTAATAAACGCTTCTTTCTCTTGAAACAGGTTTAACCAACCATTACGCGCACGAACCGCTTCCCACTCAGGTGTTGCTTGTAATTTACGCAACTTTTCTGTGTACTGAGCTAGTTTGTCCGCGGGTAAATCTGGGGTTGCAAAAAAGCCGCGCCAGTTTACGAATTCCATGTCGTAACCTAGCGACTTTAAGGTTGGAATTTCAGGATAATCCGGTAAAGCATCTGCTGAAGTCACTGCTAAAATACGCGCTTGACCGCCATTGGCGACTTCGAGTGCTTCACTTAAGCCCGTTGAAAGTAAGTTGACCTCACCCGACAACAAACCTGCTTTCGCTTTACCACCCGCATCATAGGGAATGTAACGTAATCGACGACCATCAATACCCGCCGCCTTTACAGCTTGTGCTGCCACTAAGTGATCCATACTGCCGCGCGCTGACCCTCCCGCCACTTTGACTGAGCTTGGATCTTTTTTCATAGCATCAATAACGTCTTGCCATGTTTTATAAGGCGAATCATTACGTACAACAAACGCGCCGTAATCGGCAATCATGCTGGCAACTGGCGTTAAATCACGATAGCTGTAAGGAATTTTGCCTGATAATGCGCGTAGTACGATAGGCGTTGAGTTCACCATCAACATATCGCCTTTTTTAGTACCCGACTCAATCAAATAAGCTATCGCACGGCCACCGCCGCCACCCGACATATTTTGAAACGACGCATTATCTTCAATCCCCGCTTTTACCATGGCTTCACCCACACCACGGGCTGTGGTATCCCAACCGCCACCTGGACCACCGGGTACTAAAAAGTGTAAGTCAGCTAACGCCAACGGGCTGGTTACTAATAACGAGGCTGCTAATAAAGAGCTCTTAATTGATTTAAACATAGTCATAATGCACGACTCCTAAAATAAGTACTGCATACGAGCGCTGATGCCCATACCTGAATCTTCATCACCTACCAGCGAAGAAGCGCCTGCACCATCAACATCGCTGTAAATCAGGTTGCCCATAAACTTAATATCGCTGCTTAGGTAATAGGATGTGCCTAACGTATAAGTGGTTACGTCAGTGCCTTGGTCTTTACTACTGGCATTCATTTGTGAAACACGGGCAACCAATTCCCATGCGTCTTTAATCCCTTTTGGCTGAACAAATAACGCAGAGCCCGCTTTGTAATTGCGCTGCTGACCACCTAAGAAGTAACTGGCAGAAACATGAAAACCATCAAAGCGCTCACCATCTAATGCATTGCTACTATCAATCGTATCGAGGTAACGGCTGGCATATTCAGCCTCTAGAGTGAAAGCATTTGCTTGGTAGGCAAATTCAAGACCTGTTTGCGACATACTATCGAGTGCAGCCGTTTCACCGCCTACTGCGTAATCCACTAAGCGCACATTGGTTTCACGCACTTCACCGCGGGCAAAACGAGCGCTTAAATCATTACCGCCCATATCGCGATAGGAGTGCCAAGCACCTAAATGAATCACATCACCAGGCGCCGCACTTGACCACGTTAAGCGACCTGTTACAGCCAATGTGAGTTTGTCGTCTTCGTCATGGCCTGATGCACCAAACGCATCATTTTTGTAAACACCTACGGCATAACGTAAGCCTGAGTCCTTAAAGTATTGATAAGCTGAAATACCCCAACGAAAGAAAGGTGAGAAGGTATTAGCAAGGGTGCTGCGCTCAATAGTGTTAATGTGCTTAGAACTGGTTAGCGCATTGAGCGACATGTCTTCACGAATTTTACCGGCTTTTACTTTTAAGCCGTTGTCGAATGCATAACGAACACGGGCTAGAACAATTTCAGCTGTGCCTTCTGCAAATTCGAGTAATAGTTTGTGATCCCAGTTACCATGTTCACTTTCAACATAAGTACGGATACGTCGAGGAAAGAAGTCGCTGCCTCCAGCGCCATCATTGTCGGCATTGTAAGCGCCGTCGAAATAGTTGTAATCAAGCTGTACGCGACCACCAAATTCTAGGTTAAAGCCGCTAGATATTTTTAATGAGTCCACTTCTTTTTGAAGTGCATCGAGTTGTTGCTGTAGTTGTTCAGTGTCGCTTTGTGCGAACGCTGATGTACTTGCTAACGCCGCTGCAACGGCTAAAGCGAGCTGTGTGTTACTTGCTTTCATGAATTACTCCACACCAGATTATAATTATTTGTTGTCGTTGATCGGCCGACTGCAAATGGCGATCTGGTTTGGAGCTTAGTGTTAACGATAGATTAACGAAATGTTTAGGAGGTAAGTTGCATTGATGATAATAAATGGCTTTTTGCTCATAAAATTCATGAACAAAAAGCACATTACTAGGGTTTAGTATAAAATTCAGTCAAATTAGGAGCTTAATTGCTAACTAAAGGTCATTTCAGGTACATCTTCAGAGACAATAAGCTTACCTTGTGTCTTCGCTATAATCTCATCGACTGAGACTCCTGGGGCACGCTCTAATAAATGAAATGCACCGTCTTTAATTTCTAACAATGCCAAATCGGTGATCACTTTATTGATACAACCAACCCCAGTTAGCGGTAAACTACATTCAGTCAGCAGTTTTGACTCGCCATGCTTGTTGGCATGGGTCATAGTACAAATAATGTTTTTAGCACCGGCCACTAAATCCATCGCACCACCCATCCCTTTAACCAACTTTTTCGGGATCATCCAACTGGCAATGTTGCCGTTTTGGTCCACTTCAAACGCACCCAGAACGGTTAAATCTACATGTCCACCGCGGATCATGGCAAAGCTTTCTGCGGAGCTAAAAATAGCTGCGCCTGTTGCTGCGGTGACCGTTTCTTTGCCTGCGTTGATCATATCGGCATCAACTTGGTCTGCACTTGGGTAAGGTCCCATACCGAGTAAGCCATTTTCTGATTGCAGCATCACTTCGATGCCATCAGGGATATAATTAGCGACCAAGGTTGGAATACCTATGCCCAAGTTAACGTAGTAACCATCCTGTAGTTCCATCGCCACGCGTTTAGCGATTTGTTCTCGTGATAATGCCATCAGCGTGCTCCTTATTGATTCTCTTGCTTGGTGGTAACTTTCTCGATGCGTTTTTCAAATTCACCTTTAATCACTCGGTCAATATAGATACCCGGCGTGTGAATTTGGCTTGGCTCCAGCTCCCCTGGCTCAACAATTTCTTCAACTTCAAGAACCGTAATTTTGCCTGCGGTTGCTGCCATCGGGTTAAAGTTCATCGCCGTATGACGATAAATACAGTTACCGTAGCGATCTGCTTTCCACGCTTTAACAATCGCAAAGTCGCCGGTAATACTTGGCTCTAATAAATAATCGCGACCATTAATATTGCGGGTTTCTTTACCGTCAGCCACCGGTGTACCGACACCCGTTGCGGTATAAAATGCAGGAATGCCCGCACCGCCAGCACGCATTTTTTCCGCTAAAGTGCCTTGCGGTGTTAGCTCAACTTCAAGCTCACCATTTAATAGCTGCTGCTCAAATAACGCGTTTTCACCGACGTAAGAGGCAACCATCTTGCTAATTTGTTTGTCTTCAAGCAGCACACCTAAACCAAAACCATCAACACCACAGTTATTCGATACCACAGTTAAACCACGGGTGCCTTGATGTTTAATTTGCGCAATCAAGCCTTCAGGAATACCGCATAAACCAAAACCACCCGCTATCACTGTCATGCCATCTTCAAGGCCAGCCATCGCTTCGCTGTAACTTGTAACTACTTTATCAAAACCTGCCATTGGCTCCTCCTATTGTGCAGTCCAACCGCCATCAATGGCGATTGCTTGGGCGGTAATATTGCGTGCTGCATCGGCCATTAAAAAGCTAACGGTATGCAGTATTTCATCTAAGCCGATAAATGCTTTTTTCGGCATTGGTGCCAGCATAATCGTGTCGATCACTTGTTGCTCAGAAATGCCATGCTCTTTTGCTTGCGAGGCAATTTGTTGCTCCACAAGCGGGGTTTTCACATACGCCGGACACACCGTGTTGATTGTAATATTGGCATCACCCGTTTCTAAGGCCATGGTTTTTGCAAACCCGATTAAACCATGTTTTGCTGCGATATAAGCCGACTTATACTTAGACGCCACCATGGCATGGATTGAGCCAATATTAATGATGCGACCAAAATCTTGCTCACGCATGCGAGGGAGTACAGCCTTGGTCATCATCGCAGGGCCAACAAGCATGACTTGTTGTAAAAACTGCCATTTATCTGCCGGAAAATCTTCAAGCCTTGCAACGTGCTGAATACCTGCATTATTAATAAGTACATCTATTGGCTGATTAAGCTCAGTGAAAAACTGCTCTATTGCGGTGCTTTCTGCCACATTGAGTGCATACCCTTCGGCGCTGCCACCTTGCTCAACAATGTCTGCTGCCGCTTGTTGTGCTGCTTGCTGATTTAAATCAGTGACAATAATAGTGTGACCTTGCATCGCCAGCTGCTTTGCAACATATAAACCAATACCACTGGCTGCACCGGTAATTAAAACTGTCCTGCTCATCGGGCTACTCCTCTAAAAACTCACTGATAAGCTGCGCTTTAGGGGCGATTGAGAAGATGCCATCAAGGTGTCCCCAGCCCCCTTCAATTTCTGAAATCGCAACATCTTTACCTTGTGCATTCATGGTTTCATACACAGCGCGCATGTTTTCGGGGCGTAGCAATAAGTCGTTACTCGCAGGAAGCAGTAAGGTTTTTGCAGAGATATTTTTAAGTGCCGTTGTTAAATCGCTTTGCATGCCAGCGGTAAATAGTTGTGATGCCCGGACCAAATAAAGTACATGGTTTGCATCTTGCGTTTTCGCACGCGCCATTGCCCGCCCAGCCAATACTTGATTTAACTTAGGCAAGGTACGAATGTCTTTTAACGCGCCTTCATCCAATACGTTAAAGTCAGGGAAGCTCGCGTTATAAATAATTGGATGCATCGCATCTTGCGTAATATTAAGCATGGTTGCCGCTAAGCCATCTAACGGACGCTCTTTGCCGTAGTAATTACCTTGCTGCCAGTTTTTATCTAAACGAATTGGTAACGCCCATTTTTCAAGTGCAGCGACTGTCCATGCATCCATCGTTGCAGCGCCAATCACATGAATTAAACGCTCTACTTTATCTGGGTAACGCGTTGCCCACTCAAGAGCTTGAAACGAACCCATTGATGCGCCCATCACAGCATGTAATTTAGTGATACCTAGGCTTTCTAGTAAACGTTTTTGCACATTCACAAAGTCAGTAATTGTGACTACAGGGAAGTCCAAGCCATAAGGTTGACCTGTTTTGGGATTGGTTGACGCAGGACCTGTGGTGATTACATTTTCATCATGCCAGTTGGCATTCACTAAGGTGTCTGAGCTAATCACAAAGTATTTATTCGTATCAATCGCTTTACCTGGGCCGATAATCGCATCCCAATAACCTGGTAAGGCATCATCCGCTTTATATTTACCTGCGGCATGAGACGTACCAGAGAAGTAATGAGTGATTAAAATCACGTTATCTTTATTGGCATTTAGTTTTCCGTAACTTTCCCAGCCAATATCCACTTGCTCTAAAGTCACACCAGACACAGTGGTAAAATCTTTTGTTGTAAAATGCTGTTTTTCCACCAGCATGGTGTCGGCTTTGTTTTCGGCGCCAAACGCAGTGCTACTAAATACAACCAGCCATAGCAAAATTATTAATTTGGTTTTCATTGCTGTTCCTTAAAAGAAAATAAAGAGTCCGAGTGCCAATGCGACACCGATAAGCGGAATGACCGCGGTGAGTGCTGCCATTGACCAATACGCTCGTTGATGCGTTTCTTTACAGATAGCACGTATCGTTGTGACCACATAGCCATTATGCGGCAAGGTATCGAGTGCTCCAGAACTAATCGCCACCACACGGTGTAGTTGTTCTGGATTCACACCCATATCTAAATAACCCGGTGCGACAAGTGGTAATGCGATGGCTTGTCCACCAGAAGCAGAGCCTGTTAAACCTGCAATGACACTCACTGCCACGGCTGCGCCAAGTAGTTCATTCCCTGGCATATGGGTCATCACATCGACAGCGGCGATAAATGCTGGTGACACTTTCGCCACGGCGCCAAAACCAACCACGGCAGCGGTATTACCGATTGCTACTAAAGCACCGGTTGTACCCACATTAATAGCATTACCCATATCGTGAAAATGCTTAAAGTTGATAATCACAATACTCAGTACACCACCAAGTAAAGCGACAATCAGCGCTGTTTGCTGCAGTACATCATGTAGTGTAAATGATAAAAGTAGCACCACGATTAGCGGGATCACACCCGTGATTGGATGCGGACGACGACGTTCAATAATGACAGGATCATCATCACGCGCTTCAAAGGTTTCGCCGTTAGCAACGGCCTTTTTGATCATCTTGTTTAACCAAAAATAGCCTGCTGTCGCCATGAAAATAGCCACCACTAAGCTGACTTCCCATGCCGCATAGGGTGACGTACCAAGGTGCTTAACGGGGATCCAGTTTTGAATTTCTGGCGAGCCAGCTGAGGTCATGGTAAAGGTCACCGAACCAAATGCTAGCGTTGCTGGAATAAAACGGCGTGGTAAGTTTGCATCTTTAAACAGACTTAATGCCATTGGGTAAACAGAAAACGCAACGATAAAGACGCTCACGCCACCATAGGTTAAAACAGCACAGGCAATCACAACTGCAAGAACAGCGTGTTTCATACCTAATTTACCCACAATGTAGCTTGCAACACTGTCTGCAGCACCGGTGTCTTCCATAAACTTACCGAATAACGAACCCAGTAAGAACATAAAGAACCACGCACTTAAGAAGCCTGCAAAGCCATCCATATAGGCGTTAATAAAGTTTGTATCTGCCGATACAGGGAAAATGGCCATGCCACTACTAAGTGCAACTAACAGTGCACAGATTGGCGCAGCGATAAATAAATTTACCCCACGCAGCGTTAAAATGATCAGCAGTATTAAGCCGCCTAACAGTCCTATCATGCTCAGCATAGACATTCCTATAATTATTGTTATTACACAGATGAGGTGACATCGGAATAATGCTTTTAGTCTTACCTTAAGCGTTCAAAAAATACATAACACTAAGGTACTATCTGCTTTAAAAATAGCTTAATTGCTTGATAAATAAAGGGCTGTGGTGGGTATAGCACTATGGTACTAATTCAATTTTTGCAACTATCTTCTACATTAACTGACAGGTGACACGGGCAAATCTTATTCAGTCTTCGGCAACATCGATGTGAGTGGCCATAAGACTAATGACAACAATAACAAGGAATACAACATGATAAAGCTTAACCCAAAAGTCGCGCCACTTACTCTGGCTGTATCACTTGCTTTGGCAGGTGTCAGTGCTCAAGCGGCAGAACAAGCCGAACCTGCAGCAAAAAAAGGTGAACTTGAACGTATTCAGGTAACAGCACGTAAAACCGTTGAAAATCTGCAAGAAGTGCCTGTTGCTGTCACTTCAATTGGTGCTGAAGAACTGGCAGAAAATGGCATTGTCGTCATGACCGAAGTTCAGCAGTTCTCGCCAAATACTACCTTGCAAGCCAGTCGTGGTACTAACTCTACCATTACTGCGTTTATTCGTGGTGTAGGTCAGCAAGATCCTCTTTGGGGTTATGAGCCAGGCGTAGGTATTTATATTGATGATGTTTATCTTGCTCGTCCACAAGGTGCCGTGCTTGACCTACTTGATGTGCAACAAATCGAAGTATTACGCGGCCCACAAGGAACGCTTTACGGTAAAAACACCATTGGTGGTGCAATTAAATACGTCACCAAAGAAATGAGCGGTGATGCCACGTTAAATGTACAGGGGACTGTGGGCAGCTATAACCAGAAAGATTTAAAGATTACCGGCCAATTACCGATTGTTGACGAAAAACTTTACGTAGGCTTTGGGTTTGCAACGCTTAACCGTGATGGCTTTGGTGAGTTTTTAACATCGGCTCTTGATAACCAAGACCGCGAAAACTACAACAAAGACGTGACCGCAGCACGTGTTACACTGGAATACACACCGACTGATGATTTATTCTTTCGCTTAGCGTGGGATAAAACAGAAGACAAGTCAAACGCAAAAGGTGGCTACCGTTTACTACCAAGCCTACTAACCGATGCACCGGTTCCAGATAGTGTGTATGACTCATACACCAGCTTACCAACATGGAACAAAGTTGAACTTGAAGGCTACAGCCTGACTGCTCGTTGGGATATGACTGACTACACCAGCATTAAATATGTAGGTTCAAGCCGTGAGAGCTACTCACCAACCAACATCGACTTTGATAATACTTCAATTCAAATTTTCGATGTTCCTGCAATTTACGATGATGAGCAAACCACTCATGAATTACAGCTAAACCATCAAGGCGATAACTACAAACTGGTTTCGGGTCTTTATTACTATGACGGTGAATCATGTGGTCAATTCCAAGCTATCTTGAAAGTATTAGGTCAGGCATTAGGTGGCCCAAGCTTAACCCGTGAAACCGGTGGCTGTAGTAACTCAACAAGTAAGGCAGCTTATATTCAAGGTAGTTATGACTTTAACGAACAATGGTCAATGACATTGGGCGCGCGTTACACCAAAGACAAAAAAGAAGCGAATGTTTATAACGGTTTAATTTTTGATACAGTCTACCCTGAATCAGACTGGGTGCCAGGTTACACTCGCCCAGAAGGTCAGCTTGTACCAACGGTACTCGATGATGAAGAAGAATGGTCACGCTTCACACCGCGTGCAGGTGTTGAATATCAGTACTCAAACGACATCATGTTCTTTGCAAGTTACGCGCAAGGCTTTAAGTCAGGTACGTTCAACCCACGAGCAAGTACAGCAGAGCCTGCTGCAAAACCAGAAATCGTTGACTCATTCGAAATCGGCATGAAGAGTGAGTGGAACAATAACTTACGTGCAAACGTCACCCTATTCTCACTCGACCATAAAGATCGTCAATATATTTCTGTGTTACCCGGTGAAACAGATGCAGATCTAAACCAACGCTTAGGTAACATTGGGGAGTCAACATCTGATGGTATTGAGCTTGAGCTTAACTATGTAGCATCTGAATCGCTCAGCTTTGATGCATCAATAGGTTATATTGACAGTAACTTCGATAACGTGATTGATTTTGACCCTGTAACAGGTGAGCAGTTCGATAAATCAGACCGTTTTACGGTATCAAACACACCTGATTTAACCTTTAATCTGGGTGCAACATACCGTATGTACACAGAAATGGGCGACTTTGTAATTAATGGTAGCTATTACCACAGAGGCGACTACGCGTTATTCGAAGAAGATAGCCTATTAACGCAAGATGCTTACGGTATTTTTAATATGGGTATTACTTGGTACAGCACAGATGGTCACTGGACTGCCGGTCTTTACGGTAAAAACTTAATGGATGAAGAGTACATGATTGGTGGTTACCAGTTCGTGGCACCTGATCCAACAGACCCAACAGATACCAGCAAATATACCCCAGGTTTAGGTGGTGATAATACGCTAATTGGTTACTACGGCGACCCTCGCACTGTCGCCTTCACTGTTGGTTACCGTTTCTAAAATAGAATCTAAATCCTTGTGTGAGAAAGGTTTGTCTGAAACTTCCCCTCAGGCAAACCTTGTTTCAAAAGGCAAAATCACTTATAACATAACGCATTGGAGAATAGAGGGAATGTCTTTAGCTGTGAACACCATAATCGCCGATGATCACCCGTTATTTAGAAGTGCGCTGCGTCAAGCTGCCGCGACATCAGTGCCAGAAGAACATATTAAAGAAACCAGTGACATTGATGGTTTGTTTACACTGTTAAGCGCTCACCCTGAGATTGAACTAATATTTTTAGACCTCACCATCCCAGGTGCAAATGGTCTACAAGCCCTTTCGCAACTGCGTAACCACTACCCTGATATTCTAGTCATTATGGTCTCTGCCAATGAGACACCTGCCATAATCAAACAAGCTATGAGCCTTGGCGCTGCAGGCTATATTCCGAAGTCATCTTCTTTAGATGTTATTAGTGAAGCAATTAGCCATGTACTCAACGGCGATACGTGGTTACCACCCGAAGTTGATTTAACCGATGTAGTAATCAACGACGAACAAAGCGAATTTGCTCGTAACCTTGAAAAACTAACTCCGCAGCAATACCGCGTACTTGCAATGATTGCCGACGGCTTATTGAATAAACAAATCGCCTTTGAAATGTCAATTCAAGAAACCACAATCAAACAACATGTGTCAGCGATTTTACGGAAGCTTAATGTCTATAACCGTACCCAAGCAGGCATTTTGTTTAACCAGCTTTCGCAGGTTGGCAAAATCGAAGAAAGCTAATTTAAGCATTTACTCCCAGTTTTAATTTGAAATTCCCATAAATGGGAATTTCTAAACCAAGAAAAAAAATAAAAACTATAAATTTCAAAACGTTAAATATTGGCATGCTCCTCGCTATAGTGCTCACATCAAAACTATCTAAGTAAAAAATAATAGATAAAAATGAACACTAAGGACAACATCGTGTACACAGCTTGCAAAAAACTAGCAAAAAAATTAATTCTTCCGACCATAACACTGCTATCAGCCAGTTTCTGCGCCTTTTCTGCACATGCAGATGAGCTTGACCAATGGGTGGTTGAGTTAATGCAAAAAAGAAATATTCCAGGGCTACAACTCGCCGTCGTTCGAGATAATAAAGTAACTAAAGTTGCCAGCTACGGAGTTGCAAATATTGAAGATAATATCGCCGTTGATGGCAACACTTTATTTGCCATTAATTCTGCAACAAAAGCTTTTGTTGGTGTGGCGCTGATGCAGCTTGTTGAGCAAAAGAAATTAGATCTTAATGCGCCTATTGGCACTTATCTGCCAGAATTGCCAACTGAGTGGCACGCTATAACAACCAGAGAGTTAATGAGCCATACATCAGGCTTACCTGACATAATAAAAGGTGAAGTTGCTGATTTAATCTCAGATCAAGGACCCGATGATGCATGGCAATTAGTTCAAACCAAGCCATTAGAATTCGAAACAGGCACTCGCTTTAAATACAACCAAACAAATTACGTTATTATTGGTAAGTTAATTAACAAACTATCGGGGATGCCATTTCAGCAATTTATCGAAAAAAACCAATTACAGCAGGCTGAAATGAGCAGAACACTTGAAGCGGGCTTTGGTAATCTCAACAATGTTGTAAAACATTCAGCTAGACGATATGAAAAGCAAGGCAACGAACTGTTCAATTCAAGAGAAGCCATTTTTTCTGAAATGTTACAAACCGCCGCAGGTATGGCCTCAACAGCAACAGAATTGGCAAATTGGCTAATCGCTTTACAAACAAATCAATTTATTAGTGAAGACAGTATGCAGCAAATGTGGACTCCGGCTCGACTAAAAAACGGTCGTACTCAAGGCTTCAATCAACGCTTAAATGGCTACAGTCTTGGCTGGCCAGTTATGGGACGAGAAGAGCATCCTGCATTAGCCGCTGTGGGCGGTAACAGGGCTGGTATCTTTGTTTACCCTGAAGATAATATGTCGATTGTGATCTTAACCAACTTAATTGGCGCAATGCCATCGCAATTTGTAGATGAAATTGCGGGCTTTTATATTCCACAAATGAAACAAGAGAATGGCTTTGGTTTACCGAAAAATATTAAACGCTTATGGCAAGTTCTTGAAGTACAAGGCTATGAAAATGCGATTACAGCTGCGGATCAATTAACTAAAGACGAGCAGATTCAATTTACTGAAAACGATATTAACTTATGGGGTTACTCGCTTATTAACCAAGATAAACTCAATGAAGCGTTAGCGATTTTTAAACTTAATACGCACCTTTACCCACATAGTTACAATACCTTTGATAGCTTAGCAGAGGCATATTGGTACCTCGGTGATCTCAAGCAAGCAACCACCAATTATAACCATGTATTAAAGCTTAAACCTGATAACGCACATGCTAAAAAGCAACTGGCTAAACTTGCAAAGCTGATGCAGTAAACAGCACATTATAATTTGTCCCACTTTTGATTTTATTAATCCCAAAAGTGGGAAAACCCACCTAACCACAAAAATATAACACTTTTAAAATCAATAAATTAAACCTTGGCACGTTCCTCGCTTTTGTGTTGCTAAACCTACAACATAATGAAATATAGCCAATGGATTTAGACAGCACACTAAAACGCAAACCTCAACAATCAAAAGCTAAAAAATGGCTGATTGGTGCAGCTATTGGCGTATCTGCTCTTGGCGCTTTAATGATGTATCAATGGGCGACACCCACTGTGGTTGCGGCAAGCCAATTGCAAATAGCAACCGTAGAACAAGCCGATTTTGTGGTAAAAATACGTGGTTTTGGCCGTTTAAAGCCAAAGTATCAACGCTATTTAACCAATACCGACACCGCAATGGTCGAAGCTATCCATGTTTACCCTGGCACTATCGTTAAAAAAGACACGGTAATTTTAAGCCTAGTAAACCCGCAGCAAGCACAGCGTCTATCGGTCGCTCGGCTAGAACTTGCTCGCCAAAAAGCCAGTGTTAATGAGCAAAAAATTAACCAGCAAAGCGAGCTACTTGAACGCCAAGCAAATCTCGCCATTTTAAAAAGTGAGCTGCAAAGCGCAGAGCTCAGAGTCGATGCCGAAAGTAAACTGATCGAACAAGGAATTGTTTCAAGCCTCGATTACAAACGAAGCGTGCTAAACGTTGCACAGCTTACAGAACGCGTAAGTATCGAGCAGCAACGCCTTGCACAACTTAAAGAAATGCACTTACAACGTAGCAAAATACAGCAAGAACTATTAAGCCAATTTGAGCTTAATTATCAAGTTGAGCAACACGCTTTTGATCAGCTACAAATAACAGCAGGCATCGATGGCATGTTGCAAGAGTTGAATGTTGAACTTGGCCAAAATCTCGTGCCGGGTTCTCGCCTTGCCGTGGTTGGCTCAAACAAAGCACTAAAAGCAGAGCTAAGCGTTAAGCAAGCTGATGCCGAAAAAGTAGCACTCAATATGGCAGCGAAAGTAAACACCTTTAGCCAAGCAAGCCACAGTGAAGTTGATGCCAAAGTCACCCGAATTGATCCTATCGTTACCGATGGTCGAGTTATTATCGAACTTGATTTACAAGGCACACTGCCTGCTAATGCCCGCCCAGATTTAAGCATTGAAGGCTATGTAATTAGCAACATTATTCCCAATGCGTTAACCATTAACGTGCCACAAAAAGCACAAGCATACAGCGAAGCCACGCTGTTTAAACTTAATCCAAATACCCAGTTAGCAACGCCAACCAATATCGAATTTGGTACACTCAGTGACAATCAAATTCAACTTTTGAGCGGTGCCACCGTGGGCGAACAGCTGATCATTTCAGACCTTTCTAAATGGCAGCATTTGGCAACAATAAAAATCGAACAGGACAGTTTATGAAAACCAACACGCTTATCTCATTAAACAAAATCGCCAAAGTTTATCGCGGCCAAAATGTTGAAACCTATGCATTAAAAGACATCAGCCTAAACATTAACCAAGGTGACTATATTTGCATTAGCGGCCCTTCAGGCTGTGGTAAATCGACGCTGCTGTCATTATTAGGCTTACTCGATAGCCCAACTGCTGGCGACTATTTCATTAAAGAAGTCGACACAAAAACCCTCGATATGGATCAGCAAGCTGAACTTAGAAACCGTCACATTGGTTTTATATTTCAGTCGTTTAACCTAATTGATGAATTATCGGTATTTGACAACGTGGCACTGCCGCTCACGTACCGAGAGCCAGCCATGAGCCCAAGCGAAATTGAGCTTGCGGTAAAGCAGGCCCTTGATGAAGTTGAAATGGGTCACCGTGCTCAGCATAAACCAAACCAATTATCCGGTGGTCAACAACAGCGTATTGCCATTGCCCGTGCATTGGCTGGCAAGCCAAGCATTTTATTGGTGGATGAGCCAACTGGTAACTTAGATTCAAAAAATGGTGATGCAGTTATGGACTTGCTTGATGAGCTGAATAAAAAAGGCACCACGATTTGTATGGTAACCCATGATTTACGTTATGCCGGACGTGCAAAAACGCAACTTAAATTGCTAGATGGTGAAATTGTTTCCTACTCTGAAGCTCGCCAAGCACCTAGCAGCGACACTGCTGAGCATGCACTCGAAAGCGCCGAGGTGATGTAATGAAATTAACCAAAACACGCGCCCAACTGAGCTTAGCGTGGGCATCATTAATGAATGCACCGGGCTTTGTCACTGCGGTTATCGCAACGCTTGCTTTAACACTGGCAACCTTGTTTGTGGTGCTTAGCCTTGTTAACAGCTACTTTTTAAAGCCCCTTGATGTATACGATGAAAGCCGCATGGTGGTGGTTGAGCAATCACTTACTTATGATGACTACGATGCCACCGGCTTTCAAAGCTATCAATCGATGGTGCATTGGCTTAAACATAGTCAAAGCTTTGAACAAAGTATGATGATCAATGCGGGTGAACAAATCTTTGCAAACCTAGATGGCGAACCGAAAGAGCCAGTGCTGTATGTTGGCGGCAACTATTTTGACTTATTAAATACAGCATTTTTAATGGGACAAGGTTTTGACCTTGGAGAAACGCTAGAAACTCCTGATGATCGGGTTGTTATATCTGCTAACTTCTGGCGCAAACATTACAACAGCGACCCGAACATTATTGGTAAAACACTTTCAGTTATGGCGGGTGAAACCGATTACGTTCACCGTATCGTCGGTGTTGTTGATGACTCATTTAGCCCACCTTACATGTTTAAAGCAAGTGATGTTGAAGTGTGGTTTCCATCAAGTGCTGACCGCCGTTTCTTTCACAATGACGATTGGCAAAGCCCATGGACAAACACGTTCAAAAACCTAAAACTCATTGCAGTTTTAAAGCCTGGGGTCACCATAGATCAAGTTAAAGTCGATTTAAAACAACAAATTGATACGGTTAAATCAGAGTGGCTCAACAACGGGGGGATCACCGATGTAAAACCTGAAGTAACCCCGTATCGCGACGTTGAGCTGGGTAATAACGATGACTTAAGCTTGATGATGTTAGCTGGTGCAGTAGGGCTACTGATTATTGCGGTACTTAATGTAAGCACTTTATTCTTCTCTCGCGCTCTTGCCCAACATAAAACCCTCGCCTTGCAGGCGGTGTTAGGTGCAAAACGCAGCACGTTATTTAAAAGTATCTTTTTACAGTCACTGATTTTAATGACCTTATCGGTCAGCATTGCGCTGTTTTTATCGGTATGGGGCATACGTTTATTTAAAGTATTGGCAGAAGGGCGTTTACCACTGGTGAATAGCTTAGCCGTTGATACCACGTTAGTTATTGTTGCCATTATACTGTGTATTGCTCTTGCTTATATTTTCTCTGTAATTACAGCACGTTTGGTAAATTACAAAACCCTAAATACGCAAATGCAAAACAGTGGTAAAGGCGGGGTTTCGCAGGTATCAGGCCGCACAGTGCGTATTTTAATTGGCTCACAAATGTTTGTTGCCGCGCTGCTTGTTAGTTTTTCTGTGATGGTAGTCAGTAAAGCCATGGGCACGATTAACCGCCCACTCGGTAGTGATACCGAAAACCTATATTTTGCCAACCTTTTCCAGCCAAATAATCAAATGTCGTTGGCTGAGCGCTACGAACATATGCTGCAATACAAGCAGGTTTTACTTGATAGCCAAGGCATTGATGATGTTGCCCTAGGTCACAGCCCTGTTTCGCAAAGACAAAACGCCAACACCCTGACAGATGTAAACGGTAAAAGCTCAGTTTTCTTCCCTAGTCAGTGGGTAGGACCTGATTACTTTGCGTTAGTTAATACCAAAATTCTCGCTGGCCGCACCTTTACCGAGCAAGCAATACGTGGTGAAACCAACGAGATACTGGTATCAGTCAGCGTTGCAGAAAACTTATTACCAGGCCAAGATTATCGAAATATTATCGGCAAGAGCTACCAAGGCTTAGAAGAAAAGATGTATGAAGTGGTGGGTGTAACCGAAGATTTTAATCACCCTAAATACTACGACGAGTCGTTTGGTCGTCACATTTGGTGGCCAGCGACACCGTATAGCTACATGTTTACTATTAAAGCTTCTGAAGGCGTTAAGCTGACTAATAAACAAATACTTAATACGCTAAAAGAAAAGAACAGCGACTTAACCATGTGGCAGTTTAACGACTTACAGCAAGAGTACGACAATTTACTGTATATGAGCCGTCTGACCGTGGTTCTGTGTAGTACCTTAGCGTTATTTACTCTATTATTAGCAGCAATCGGTATTTTTGGGGTACTGAGCTATAACCTTGGTCTACGCCGTTATGAGTTTGGTATTCGTATGGCATTAGGTGCGAAAAAAGCACGCTTATTCAAGCTGATGAGTGTTGAAGCTATTATCCCTGTGCTCGTTGGCTTTGCGGTTGCACTCGCTGTGGTAACGATGGGTTTTTACATGTTACAAGGCCAGCTAATGTCTTGGCTGATACTTGATGTAAGACTGCAATTACTCGCTTGGAGTATTACCTTATGTATTGCGCTATTCGCTTGCTTTAGACCTTTGGTTTTACTGCTTAAAGCAAAACCTATGGCCGCTCTGCGTAACGATTAACAGCACAAAATGGTGGCTTAAGTTTTGGCTTAAGCTACCTCAACAGGATAATAAGAAGAATCATGGATAAAATCTTAGTCATAGACGATCAAGCTGATGTACGTCTGGCTGCTACTGTTGCATTACAACAACTTGGCTTACATTGCCTTGAGGCCGAAGGCCCTGAACATGCCCTTGAGTTATTAAAATCAGAGCACATTAGCCTGATTTTGCTCGATATGAACTACAAGCTCGACACCACCTCAGGTGAAGAAGGGTTACGCTTTTTAAAGCAACTAAATCAATTAGGATCGACCATACCTGTCATTGTGATGACCGCATGGGCTAGCATTGATGTTGCCGTTAAAGCCATGCAATTAGGGGCTGTCGACTTTGTTGAAAAGCCATGGAATAACTTACGCTTAACCGCCGTTGTGCAACAACAACTCAAGCTCAAGCAAAGTAATCACGACAACGCGTGCTTAAAGGCGCTTACCAGTGACACACAAGCACATTACATAGCTAAATCAGAAATCATGCAACTGTTGCTTGCCAAAGCTGAGCGCGCAGCAAAAACCGATGCCAGCATCTTAATTACCGGCGAAAATGGTACAGGCAAAAGCTTATTAGCACATTATATTCATAAGCATTCTCTCAGATGTGATAAACGCTATGTAAGCGTGAATATTGGCGCTATTGCGCCAACGCTATTCGAAAGTGAACTATTTGGCCATAAAAAAGGCGCTTTCACTGATGCCAAAGAAGACCGCTTAGGGCGTTTTGAAATTGCCGAAGGCGGCACCTTATTTTTAGATGAAATTGCGACTTTAAGCCTCGAGCTGCAAAGTAAAATGCTCCGCGTGCTAGAAAGCAAAGAATTTGAAGTGCTAGGCTCAAGCCAAACCAAGACCGCCGATGTTCGCATTATTTCTGCCACCAATAGTGAATTAGCTACGGCCATTGAGCAGGGTGAGTTCCGCCGTGATTTATTATTTAGACTCAATACCATTGAACTGCACATTCCACCGCTTCGTGACAGAAAAGACGACATCGCTCCTTTAGCAGAACACTTATTATTGGTGCATGGTAAAAAATACCAACGAGCGAATATGGCGCTCAGTGATGATGCCCTAAACGCGCT
Organism: Pseudoalteromonas sp. L21; assembly: GCF_021728035.1. Lineage (NCBI taxonomy): Bacteria > Pseudomonadati > Pseudomonadota > Gammaproteobacteria > Alteromonadales > Pseudoalteromonadaceae > Pseudoalteromonas > Pseudoalteromonas sp. L21. The sequence goes on from NZ_JAKKCV010000007.1 coordinate 56,521, forward strand.
AAAAAATTATTGCTGGCCTGGTAATATTCGTGAGCTAAGCCACTGCATTGAACGTGCGGTGATCATGAGCGATAACAACAATATTCAAGCCAATGACCTCATTTTAGATCAACCAAGTTGCGAGCAAACGAATAGTAATGCAGAACAAGCTTTGCCACTATTGCCCCTTGAAGAACTTGAAAAACAAATGATTCAAAAAGCGCTGCTGCAATTTAATGGTAATGTTATCGCCGCAGGAGAATTTTTAGGATTAAGTAAATCGGCGATTTATCGTCGCATTGATAAACATCAGCTCGATTTAAAAGAAGTTGAACGCTAAATGAGTAGCAAGTTGTCGTTAGAGCAGCGTGTTCGACGCTATTTTTATCTGGTTATAGCGGTGCTATTAACGCTTGGTATTGCCCTTTCGCTCAGCTTAAAACTAGATTGGTTTGCCAGTATCAGTCTATTATTGCCGTTCATCGGAATAAGCGCTTTTGCTTTAATTAAAAGCTACCGAGTGATCACCGATGTGGTTGAACGCTTTGGTCTGCAACTAGATGCACTGGCAAATGACGAAAGTAATAGTTGGCATTTAGCGTCTTATCAAAGTGGACGAGTCGCAGCGCTTAAGCAAGATTTTGCCAAGCTCAGCAATAAAATAGCCAAGAACAAACGCCATTACATGCAAACAGAAGAGTTTGTGTTTGAGTTTGCCAGCATGCTGGACTTACCCATCGTTATACTAGACCCCCATGGCTTGATTTACTTTAGTAATAAGGCGTTTAAAAACAGTATTAGCCATCGCCAGATTGAAGGTAAATCGGCCAGCGACTTAGGCATTGCACTGCATGATGGCGAATGGCAACAAAACAGTGACTCCCTGTTTAAACAACGCTTTCAAATCTCATCGCAGACTTTTTGGCGGACTGGCAGAAACTTTGAATTACTAACCTTCTTTTCAATTGAGCAACAGCTTCGCGATAACGAACAACTTGTTTGGCAACGTTTAATTCGCGTGTTAAATCATGAAGTGCGTAATTCACTCACGCCGATTTATTCCATGAGTCAGTCATTGCAAACCCTTAAGCGCCAAGGACAAATTAGCAGTCACGATGATCTCGCCCAAGATATGCTGCAAGTAATAGAAAAACGCGCTCAGCATTTACTTGATTTTGTAGCCAGTTACAGTGCGTTTGCCAAGCTACCACCCGCACAAAAACAGACAATCAGTAGCGAGCAACTAAACACACGTTTAAGCGCTATCTTTCCTGAACTAGTGATAAATAGCAGTGAAGAGTTTCATGTTAATGCCGACTTGGGGCAGCTAGAACAAGCGTTGATCAATTTGATAAAAAATGCCTTTGAAGCAGGTAGCGATTCTGCCCCAACCCTCACTTGGTTAAGGCAGGGTGATAACTTAAGTATTGCAATTAGCGACCAAGGCTGTGGCATTCAAAACCCCGATAACTTGTTCGTGCCATTTTACTCAACCAAGGCAAATGGCACAGGTATAGGGCTTGTGATCACCCGAGAACTGTTACGTAACCAAGGCTTTGAGTTATCAATAAACTCAAAACCCCAGCAAGGCACGCAGGCTCAAATTACTGTATTCTGATTAAGTAAGTCGCTTAATCATGCGTTTTAAGGCGGGCGCTTTCAAAGGCTTATAAAGCAATGGGTAGCCCGCATCGAGCACTAACTCGCGTATTCCTTCGTCATGATTCGCGGTATTAACGATGGCAGGTAACGCAGTAAGGGCTGCTTGCTCAATCACTTCAAGGCCCGTTACCCCATCATCAAGCTGATAATCGATAATCAGTAATTGTGGTAGTGCTTGGCTTGCCTTTAACTGCTCAAGTTCCGCTAAATTAGTGGCCGTTGAGATTTCGCAGCCCCAATTTTCGAGTAACTGCTTTAATGCCTCTAATACGTTTCGGTCGTTATCAAGCAGCCAAATACGCAGCTGACCAAGCTCTGTTTCTTGCTGCGCTTCTGCGCTTTGCTCTTTACTCGCTTGACGGCTGACCTTACATGGCAGTGTTAAAGTGAACTGCGTGCCTTTACCAAGCTCAGACCCCATCACTAGGGGTATTTTAAGTAAGTCACATATACGTTTAGTGATTGCCAGCCCTAAGCCTAAACCCTCGGCGCTTGGTTTTGCGCCAAGCTGTTTAAACTCTTGGAAAATAGTTTGTTGATCGCTCGATGCAATACCTATTCCTGTGTCTTCAACAATAAAGGACACATGATCATCATCGTCATGATGCATTTTTAAACGTACTTCGCCTCGCTCGGTATAACGAATCGCATTACTGAGTAAGTTTCGCAATACTCGGCGTAACAACGCTTTATCAGTATGCAAACGCACATCACAAGTCTCAATTATAAACTTTAAACCCTTATCAGTTGCGAGGGCTTCATAATCATTGCGCAACGGCTCTACAAGTGAGCTGGCTGCAAACTCGCTCATTTGTACTTTAAACGAACCTGAATCGAGCTTCGTTAGTTCTAAAATACTCGATAACAGTTCTTCAGCGCTGCCTAATGAATTTTTAATATTCATCGCTAATTCTTTAAGCTCAGTGCTTTGTGCTTTTTCATTCATTAATGAACAAAACAAACTCGCGGCATTGAAGGGCTGAAGTAAATCATGACTCGCAGCAGCAAAAAAGCGTGTTTTACTGACTGTTGCTTGTTCCGCCACCTGTTTTGCCTTTGATAGCTCTTGATTTGCTTGAGTCAGAGCTAATGTACGTGCTGTTACTTTTTCCTCAAGGCTAACATTGGCTTCGGTTAACGCTTTTTGTTGTTTTACGAACTCGGTGATATCGGTATAGGTTGTTACAAACCCTCCCCCTGGCAGTGGATTACCTTGCATCTCAAACACACGGCCATCATTGTGCGAACGTTGGTATTTATATGCACTGCCTTGGCGTAAATACGCTAAACGTTTTTCGACTTCGCTGGTCACACTTTCGCCCCTGAACAGGCCACGCTCAGCATTAAAACGAATAATATCAGCCACCGGACGCCCTATATATAAAGCATCGTCAGGGTAAGCAAACATATTCTTATAACCTTGATTCCACGCTACAAGTCGCAGTTCACTGTCGACTACACTGATCCCTTGTTGGATGTTTTCTATGGTTGATTGTAGTAAATCACGATTAAATTTAAGAACTTGACTTGCTTCATCAACAAACTCAGCAACTTGTTCTAGTGGCTGGCGCTGCTCATTTTTAGCTACATCTAAAATGAGCCGTGCCGATGCCCCGCCAATCACCGCTGACATCTCACGCTCAACCAGTAGCTCTAATTCAACGTTAGCAGGGCGCTTCCACTTCCCTTTATCATCAGGAAAATAATGGTTTACCAAAGATTGCGCGGCCTCTTTCTCGGCAAATCGCTGTAATAAAGCTCCTAAATCATGATAACTAAGTGGATGTAGGTGGTTGCTGATCCGTGAGTCACTTAATTGAGAAACAAATTTATTACTCTGCAAGCGCTCAGCCAATGTTGCACGACTAAACAACGGCACCAAAAAATACACTAAACAATTAGCGCCTAACGATAACAGCAAGGCTTGACTGATGCTTTCCATGCCTAATAAAAATAAATTGGTGGGTGCAAGCCAGCTAATTCCCCAAGGCCCATTCACGAGCCATAAACTATCGTTACCTAAGCCGCCTGCTAGGTTTGGCAGTAATAGTGTGTAACCCCAGATGATAAAGCCACTTAGTATACCAAGCTGCGCACCTCGACAAGAGGCTTGTCGCCACCACAGACCAATAATCATAGCTGGTGAAAATTGTGCAACCAAGGTAAACGACATTAAACCGACATTAGCAAGCGTTGTGCTCTCGCCCAGTACCCGGTGAGTGAAATAACTAAGTAATAAAATGAGTACGATAACGATTTTACGCGCATGTAGAAGGTTATTTTTATCGAGTCCACGGCTACTCGATGTAAGCTGCGAGCGGCGTAAAATAAACTGATTTATAAAGTCATTGGTTATCATCACAGAAAGTACAATTGATGACACAATTACCATACTAGTTGCAGCTGAAAAGCCGCCTAAAAATGCCAGTAATGCAACAAAAGCATTGTCAGCTGCCATAGGAAGTGCCAGTACAAAGGTATCGTAACCGACTTCTTGACCTTGAAAATAAATTAATCCGGCGTATGCAATCGGTAGAATAAACAGATTGATAAGCAATAAGTAAATCGGAAATAGCCAACGTGCCGAAGCCAATTCTTTATCGTTATTTTTTTCGATAAAGCTCATGTGAAACTGCCTTGGCAGACATAGGGTTGCCAAAATACCGAGTAATGTATGGGCAACATACACATAGGTTGGGCTTTGTGTTACAGCAACTTGCTGATCGATATTCAGCGCCTGTGCTTTTTCAAACAGTGCCATGGGGCTGTCAAATAATGCAAAGCACACATATAAACCCACTGCAGCAAATGCCAATAGCTTAACTACAGATTCAAAAGCAATACTCGCAATAAGGCCAGGGTTATGCTCACTGGGTTTTAGCCGTCTTGCACCAAACAAAATAGCAAATAACGCCAAGACAAGCGTGATGTAAAAAGTGCTATCGGCCCACACTTCATGGCTTTGTGTGACGGCTCTGTCGGTAAGTAAATTCATACTTTGTGCGGTCGCACTAAGCTGTAAAGAGATATAAGGCACAATCGCAATCACAGAAATAAGTGATATTAGCCCTGATAAACTTGAAGATTGTCCGTAGCGGGTGGCAATAAAATCTGCCATCGACGTTATTTTTTGCTGTCGACAAATATGTGCAATGCGACAATATACCTGCCAGCCAAAAATAAACAGTAAAATAGTGCCAGCATAAGTCGGCGCTAACCACCAGCCGTTATATGCAGCTTGTGCCGTGGTGCCAAAAAACGCCCAAGATGTACAATATACCCCAAGCGATAAACCATAGGTTAAACCTTTAAAAGGCAGTACTTTTCTTTTATCAGCCCAACCTGCAACCGCAAATAGAATTGCTAGGTAAACAATTGCAAGTAGGCTTATTGACCAAATTGAGAACATCGCATTTGATTATTTTAATTATTATAGCTTCAGCATAGTTTTTATTAGTCATAATTTACAGCCCAACTTTAGTGCTAATGCATTGTATTTGAGGGGGTTAAAAAACAAACATAAAGAAATGAGAATTATTTGCACCTAGCTGTTGACAGATAGTTAAATCTAATTGATAATCACTATCAACAAGTCAGCAACGCTTTATGACTTGTTCGGAATAAACTGATTTGTTTCTCGACCCTGAAACGCGTGTGGCCCACGATAAAGCTAAGATCGCCTGTTGCTAGCCGCAACGCCCCTTGATGTTGGCAACAGGTGATCACCTACTTGCTACATTGCTCATATCGGTGACGGTAGATATGAAACTAAAAAAGCCCTTGCAGGGCTTTTTTTATGTCTGAAATAAAGTAGTCAATGTGTCGAAAAACAAAACATGGAAATGATAATTATTTTTATTTGGGTATTGACAGACCGCCAAATCTAACTGATAATCAATATCAACAAGACGAAAAAGCATTACGACTTGTACGGGATAACCTGATTGTTTCAAGACCCTGAAACACGTGTCGCCACGTTAAAGCTTAGCTCACATATTGCTAGCCGCAACGCCCCTTGATGTTGGCAATATGTGGGTACCCCTACTTATTTTACTTGCTACATTGCTCATATCGGTGACGGTAGATATGAAACTAAAAAAGCCCTTTCAGGGCTTTTTTTATGTCTAAAAATTAACGTTTTAATTTTAACGACGGTTTTTACGCGCACGGGCACGGCGTTGCTTTTTCTCTTCTTCTTTAGCGGCTTTTTTTGCCTCTAACGCGGCGCGAAGCTGTGCAACCATTTGCTCTTCTTCTTCTCGCATAGCCGGGGTTTCCATGGTAATACGACCAATAATGCCATCTCGTAATTCGTTAATAAGAATTTCAGACATTTTATAAGTATCGATCTGGTTTCCACCACGAATACAGCCACGCTTTTTGCCTGCCATTTCAATAAACTCCCAGTCAGACTCTGGTAGCTCATCAATTTTATAGCGGCTTTTTAAAAGCTCAGGATATGCATGCAGTAAATATTCGGCGGTGTAGCTTGCCACCTCTTCATAATCAATGGCCGTATCACGAATTGCACCCGTTGCCCCTAACCGATAACCTGAGTTTTCGTTTTCTACTTTTGGCCATAACATGCCAGGCGTGTCGTAAAGCATAATGCCATCATCAAGTTTAATTCGTTGCTGAGCTTTAGTTACCGCAGGTTCATTACCCGTTTTTGCTACAATTCGGCCTGCCAGTGTATTAATTAGCGTTGATTTACCAACATTGGGAATACCCATAATCATGGCTTTAATTTGCTTATCAGCACCCACTTTATGCGGCACTAATTTTTTACAAAGCTCATTAATACGATGTACTTCACCTGCTTTATCATTACCAAAATCAATCGCTTTAACGCCACTTTGCTGCTCAAAGTAGTCTTTCCACGCTTGCGTTAATTTAGGATCTGCAAGGTCAGCTTTATTCATGATTTTAATGACCGGCTTATCGCCACGCAGCGCTGTTACCATAGGGTTTTCACTGCTGTAAGGAATACGGGCATCAAGCACCTCAATGATCACATCCATTTGTGGCATAATTTCTTTGATTTCATTACGGGCTTTATTCATGTGCCCTGGGAACCACTGGATGGCCATATTTTACTCCTAAAAAATAAATTGCATGCTATTTTAACTGGCTCAGCTTGGAATTGCGCTATAATGACGCAAATTTTTTCAATTAAGCAGTTATGGCTCTTAAATCAACTATTATCAAAGCACAAATATCGCTAAGCGATATGGACCGCCACCTTTATCAAGATTTCAATCTAACCCTTGCACAGCATCCATCAGAGACCGAGCAAAGGCTGATGATCCGCTTACTCGCTTTTGCGCTAAATGCCCGTGAAGGTTTAGAGTTCACCAAAGGCTTATGCGCCGATGATGAGCCCGAGCTTTGGCACGTAAACTACAGCGAAGAAATTGAGCTTTGGATTGAGCTCGGCTTACCTGATGAAAAACGTCTGAAAAAAGCCTGCAATAAAGCCAAACAGGTTGTTTTGTATACTTACGGCGAGAATAACCAAACTATTTGGTGGCAAAAGCATCAACCTAAGTTGTATGATTTTAAAAACTTAAGTATTTTTAGTCTCGATTATGCCGCGACTCAGGCATTAGCTGCACTGGCAGATCGTAATATTAAGCTCACAATCACTATTCAAGATGGTGAAGTATGGGTTAGCTCAGATACAGCAAATATTGAAATTAAACCTCAGCAATTGATGTAAGGTATGCGATGGCAATTAGACAAGTTGTAGTGTTACATGGACTTTATATGTCAGGTTTTGTCATGCGCCCCTTGTGTACACGCCTTGAAAAGTCTGGGTTAAAAATACTTAATTTGACCTACAACACGCTATCCCCTAATAGAGCGGCTATTTTTGATAAGATTGATCACTTCATTGGCGACAAACCAACAGCCATGGTGTGTCACTCTTTGGGGGGGCTCGTTGCGCGCGCTTACCTTGAAGCGAGTTCTTCGCAAAGCAACTATGTAGAAAAAGTTATTACGCTCGGCACTCCACACAAAGGCAGCCATATTGCTAAACAGATGCAGCAAAAAGGATTCGATATGCTACTTAAAAATAGTGTCGAGTTTTTATTGTCTGAAAACGGCGACTGGCCATTTAAAGCAAAGCTTTACAGTATCGCTGGGGATTTACCTATAGGGCTCATGCCATTAATTTCTAAAGGCAGTGTCTCTGATGGCACAGTGCTAATAGATGAAACCAAGCTCAATGGCATGGCAGAGCACAAGGTGTTTCATTTAAGTCACACCAGTATGATCTACTCACGCCAAGTAATGGATTACATTATAAAGCTTATCAACAAAGACTAATTGCGCCTTATTTTTCAGCACTTGCTGCCACTTTGTATGAAATCAATACGATAATACCCAGAATAAGCGGGATAGGCGCAGCGATATAGCCAAAGGTATCAAAATTTGCAAAGCTAGCACCTGCTAAATGCCCTACTAAACCAATAACAAAAGCAAGTAATGCAATCACAACAACCACTATTTCAGCTTTGTTTTCTTTCGCTGTTTTACCGTCCATTTTTCTTCTCCTAAATAAATGCGGTAAACTCATTATGCGCTTCTGAAATGTTGTTTTTTTGACCTAAATCAATTTCTAAATCAGACTAGTTGCTTGCCAATCCAAACCTTGTTTTAGATCATGTTATCTGCCTTATTTTAAAATAATCACGCATTTAGGTAGATTTTTTGCTCTCTCGCCCCAAACCTATGTAATAGGTCGTCCAATCTTATTTGATAGTGTGAAAATTAACTAAAACAGCCATTGATAGGTTTAAGCTATCACCATGTTCGAATTAAACCATTTTACAGATTACTGGAAATGGCTAATACTTAATCTCACGTACTAGCAAGTAAAGTAAAATATTAACAGCTATTTTTAAGGAGCAATCTATGTCACAGGTAAATGCAATTGGTTTAAACAGCGCAAAAAGTGAAGATATCGTAAAGTCACTAAACTCTTTATTAAGCTGCTACCAAATTCAATACATGAACGCACGTGGCTTTCATTGGAATATCAAAGGTCGTAACTTTTTTGAATTACACCTTAAGTTTGAAGAAATTTATAACTTATTACTTGAAAAAGTTGATGAAATTGCGGAGCGTATTCTGACTTTAGGCGGCACACCAGTACACGCATTTTCAGAGTACATTGAAGCAAGTAAGATAAGCGAAGCAAAAAATATTACTGAAGGCACTGCTGCAGTAGAAAACTTACTAGCAGGCTACAGTACACTCATTCAAATGCAACGCGATATTTTATCTCAAGCAGGTGATGCTGATGATGAAGGCTCTGCGGCGCTGATGAGTGACTACATTAAAGAGCAAGAGAAGCTAGTTTGGATGCTAAAATCTTACCTAGGTTAAGTATAAAAGCCCTCTAGGAGGGCTTGCGTAGGAAATATAGTTAAATAACGAATAACTCATCTTCTACATTAGACTCTGAGTATCAATACAGCAACGCCACTGTTATTAGTGGCGTTTTTATTGGGCTTAACGGGTTGCATTTATAAAGCGCATTTTAGCCTGCTCGCTATATCCTTTTTAAATCAGACTGGATGACCAAATAACTTGTAAATATGAATTAGCCATCATTCATATGACTTAATGACATTAAGTAAGCATGAGTATTTATAGAGTCGAAATGATAAAGCTTTGAGCAAATAAAAAGCCCTCAAAAGAGGGCTTTACGTAGGGAAAATCGTTAAACAACAAGCGATTCATGATCTACATTAAAGCCTCTTATTCGATACAACAACGCCACTGTTATCAGTGGCGTTTTTATTGGTATAAGTGGCATTAAATCACTTATTTAAAACTTACTTCTAAAACCTACATAGACAGTTCGACCGATAGGATCATACGTACCTGCATCAGTTTCAGCGCCGGTGTCTGAACCAGTTACACCTGAAATGATACGTGGTGGTTCTTTATCAAATAAGTTATTTGCACCTGCATACAACTCTATTGAGTCAGTTATATGATAACTTGCCTGAACATCATGGTAAGTAACGGAACCAACCCCTACAGACCCTGCAGGAATGTTATCAAACGAATTTAAGAATTGATCATCAAAAGCAGCATCACCAATAAATGTTAAGCTCCAATTAAAGTCAAAATCATTATACTTGTAGCCAAAGTTCCAGTTAGCCTTATGCTCAGAAGAGCCTACTTCACCAGCAAACTCATCTTTATCGGCACCCGGTAGTGGAATTGTGTAACCATCAATTAGGTAAGTATACGCTAAACGCGTTCTGAATTGACCAGGACCGATGTCGCGAGAGTAAGTTAAGGTCAAATCAACCCCTTCAGTACCTAAGCCACCACTATTTGATACTCCACTGTCAATAAACTCAAGTGAGCCAGCACTGTTATTACCTGCTGCTGTACTGCGACGAGTAATAAAGTTACAGAAGCTGTCGTCACCGCCACCATAACACTGCGAAAGTATAAATTGGCGTGGTGTAGAAACAATCGCATCCGTGACTTCAATGTCAAAATAGTCGATTGTGATATCTAAGCCAGAGATTAAGCTTTCAGGTGTAAACACTACACCCACGGTTACGGAATCACCCACTTCCTCTTTTAAATCAGGATTACCACGATTGAAACCACTGATACCCTGTAAATCTGACTGGTTTAGCGTAAACTCACCATTTGTCGCGATGTTATTTGCAATACCAACATCGGCACGACACGCATCACCCAGAGCACCATCACCCGTACTAGAGACACCTACACAAGGATCATTTAAGCCACTAGGGAAAGTTTGAGAAGGCGGTGAAAATAGTTCATCAATATTAGGGGCACGAGTAGAACGAGCACGTGTTGCACGAAGACGTAAATCCTCAGTAACTTCCCAATCAACACCCACATTCCAACTTTCTGTGTTTCCTACTGTTGAATAATCAGACAAACGAATTGCTGCATTCATGGTAACAGATTCAAGTACTGGAATATTAGCCTCTACATAATACTCTGTTACATCAAACTCACCTTCTGTAGCAGGAATTGCATTACCTGCATTTAAGCCAGCTTGTTGTAGTGCATCAAACTCACTACGTGAGAACTCTTCACGATATTCAAAACCTGCTGCAATACCGACCATACCTGCAGGTAATTCAAATAAATCACCAGTGATATTACCACCGATAATCTCTTGCTCTACAGAAGTCGACAACATGCTTGGCGCTCGAACAAAGTCTATTGCACTTTGCGACATAGAGTTAAAACCAAAAATATTGACTGGAGCACAATTAAAGCTTCTCGCAGTGGCATCCAAACAAATTGCTTCGTTGGTAATTCCATCATTGTCTAAATCTTGGCTATCAATAACAGCCTCTAAACCTCGGCGAAAGCTTTGTACATTAACTAAACCACTAGAAAGTTGCGCTTCTTTTGTTTTACCGTATACATAATAGGTGTCATAAAACCAACTATCGTTAATTTCACCTTGGAAACCAACTGCTAGTCTGAAAGTATCACGCTCAGCTCGTGCACCGCGGTTACCAATATCAGAGAGTCGTTTTGCAAAGAAAATATCTCTTAAGCCATCACCATCAGTGTCTGTTGCTGCGTTATAGATTTCATCCGGTACAAATGCATTACGCAGTAGCTCATCATTAACCAAAAATTCGATAGGAACACGCCCGTTAGCATAAATATCATCTGAAGCAAAAGGAAAAGGTTCTAGCTCAGACTGAGTTGATGTTGATGCATATGTACCTTCAAAAAAGAACGTATGTTTATCGGTAATATCGTAGCTGCCGTTAGATGCAAATAAGTAACGCTCTGTAGGAATTGCGAGTGCCCTTACACCATTTCGGTTAAAGCCATTTGCTTCAACACCGTCACCACCATTGGTGCTGAATGAGTCTTGTAAGACGTTGTTGCTGTTATACGTAAAGCGCGTGTCACCCGCATCAAATCGTCCCTGTGGAGGAAACGATGAGAAAAATGGACGTACAGCTTCAAAAATATCACTCGCTTGTCCTGTTTCGCTATTTTCAAAAGCAATTTGAGCAATTTGGTCAACAGAAGAACGTGAACGGTCTCGAGCAAAAACACCACCTTGGTCAGAATAACCTAGGTGAAACATTACTTTCCCTTTATCATCCAAGCCACTAAAGCCAGAAGTCACTGAGAATTGTCTAGATTGATCATCCCCTTCTTTAGACTCACCATACTGGCCTTCAAACTCTATTCCTTCAAAATCATCTTTAAGGACAAAGTTAACTACACCCGCTACAGCATCAGAACCATATACTGACGATGCGCCACCAGTCATAATTTCAACACGCTCAATAAACTGACTTGGTATGGTATTTAAATCAACGGCTGAGCTACCAGGAACACCGGCAACATAACGTCGGCCATTCACAAGTACAAGCGTTCTGTTCGAGCCTAAGTTACGTAAATCTACCGTCGCAACACCTGCACTTGAAGTATTGAAGTTTGAGTTTGTACGACTAATTGCCGGTGTACCAAATGCTGGGTTTTCAAGTAATAAGTCTTGAATGTTTAATGAACCTGAAGCATCAATAGCCGAGCTATCAACAACTTGAATAGGTGCTGAAGACATAGCTTCTGCAGAGCGAATTCGCGACCCTGTCACTTGAATACGCTCAACCTTTTCTAATTCTTCATCCTGTGCCACCGCATTTACCGACACGCCTCCCATCATTGCCATCGCAATTGCAGAATAGACAAATAATGGACGTGGATTTTTTTCGTTTTTTATCATGGTAATTCCCCTGAAAATTATTTGTAACCACTTAGTTACAGCTCGCCACATTATTGGGCTTTATGCATTTCAGATAGCTGCATTTTGTAAGCGGATTAAAATTAGGGATAAGCGGAATATTTTGAGGGACAACTAAATTGTAAAATAATTTGAATAGAAAATAGGAACAGACACGGTCTTATTGTTTTTAACAGGTACGCTACATTCGGAGCTACAATGCAAAGCATTTTATTTAACAGCATAATACATATCGCAGAGCCGCAATTTGCAAAAATGCTTGAAAGCGCAATAACACGGCACCATAGTTTTCACTCCATTACTGTCATTAATGAAATGAGCAGTTTTAATTTTGAAAATACTCACGTTGCTTTTTATCAACTCAATTCATCGCCTAGCTCTCTTGAGTTGCTACAACTAACAGAGCTTGCCAAGCATTTAAAGCTTGTTATTGTTGCTGATTCGGCGCAATTAGCTAACTTAGCTTATGAAATAGGTGCTATTGACTTTATACTTACAACTGCAAATTCTATGCGGATAAATCAGTGTTTTGAGAAGCTTATTCATTTATGCCCCCTTGCCAGCGCACATCATCAAGAACACGTGCAAGAACAAGAAAACTCCCATTTAATCGTCCGAGATGTAGGCAAAGTGAGGCTTGTTGATATTGAAGAAATCGTATGGATAAATGGAGCTGGTAACTATGTAGAGTTGCATTGCCAAGATAGTCCTCGCCCAATATTACACCGCGAAACGATGAAAAACTTAACAGAGAAGCTGGCAAGTAAGGGGTTTATTCGTATTCATCGCTCTACTTTAGTTCGTAAAAAAGCAATCAGTGAGTTGATACCGACCGACTGTGGTGATTATAAAGTCATTTTAAAAAGCAACGCGATTTTAAATTTATCGCGCCGTTTTAAAATGAATCTAGAAGGTATTTTGGGGATCTGAGCAATAACCTATTGGGTACTTTGCAGCTCATTTAATAAAAGCCCAAATGGGCAGGCTTATAGTTTATGTTGCTGACTCTAACCAAGCTCGCATTTTTTCACACTGCGGATTAATTTCAAGGAAGCTATTTATATCTTTATGGAAGGTCACCCTGAGTCCACTGTCTTTCCAAACAGACTCTATCAAACTTTGAGCCACACTATTAGGCGCCACATAATCAACTTGTTTATAGCCACGTGATTTAACCGTTTCAAAATAAGCTTTTGCTATATGAACGCTTTCTGCGGTGGCTAATTCAAACTGCTTAACGTTTATAATTAAATGATGAAGGTTTTTTATTGAGTTACCTGTTATTTCGTCTGCTATTTTATTCGTGAAGTCAACAAACGCCTCTTTATTAACACAGCCTCTAAACTCAATAAATACGCAAGGAGGGCTTATTTTATAAAACCACTCCCCATGGGGCTTAAACATAACCAAACATCACTCTTACTACGTTTAAGGTAATATTAGCTTTAAAATGGTTATTTTCAACCTAATAGAGCCATAAAAAAGGCCATCTCAAGCGCTTTTTCTTCCAGACTTTTAAAGCGTCCAGAAGCGCCTCCGTGTCCGGCATCCATATCCGTTTTAAACACAACAATATTGTCGTCTGTTTTTATCTCACGCAGTTTCGCAACCCATTTCATCGGCTCCCAGTATTGTACTTGCGAGTCATGAAAACCCGTTGTTACTAATATATTTGGGTAGGCTTGAGCCGTAATATTATCGTATGGGGAATAAGCGTTAATGACCTCGTAAAAGTCGGGATCATTTGGGTTACCCCACTCATCATACTCATTTGTTGTAAGGGGAATACTCTCATCAAGCATGGTTGTCAGCACATCTAAAAAAGGTACGTGACAGCCCACGCCTAAATAAAGCTCTGGTGCTTGATTTACCACAGCCCCCATTAATAAACCGCCAGCACTTCCCCCTGAGGCAAACACCTTCTGTGGATGTGCATAGCCTTGCTCAGTGAGTGAGCGAGTAACATCAATAAAATCGTTAAAGCTATTTTGTTTATGCTGTTTTTTACCTTGTTCATACCAATGACGACCTAGCATTTCACCACCACGAATATGGGCAATGGCATAAACAAAGCCACGGTCAAGCAGGCTCAATGAACTACTAGAAAAACTCGGATCAATGGTAATACCATAAGCTCCATATCCATATTGCAACAAAGGGTTAGAGCCATCTTGATTAAACTTATCAATACGATACACCAATGACACTGGTACTTGCTCACCATCTCTTACGGTGATCATTAATCGTTCTGAACGATAGTGATCTGGGTCAAACTCACCAAGTACTTGCTGTTGTTTTAATAACGTTTTGTTACCCGTTTTTAAATCAACATCATACAATGAACCTGGTGTTGTTAGACTTGAGTAATAAATACGTGCAAAGCGAGTGTTAGGCTCAGGATTCATCGCTATTGCAGCATAATAACAAGGGTCATCAAACTCTAATGTAAGTCGCTCTTCCTGCTTATCAACAACCACAAAGCGGGTTTGGCCAAGCTCTCGCTCAGTTAAAATAAGATAGTCATTGAATATTTCGACCCCTTCCAATAACACATTATCACGGTGCGCAGTATGCTCCTGCCACTGTTCTTTTGTAGCAATTGTGTCGGTTGTGGCAGTCATTAAACGGAAGTTTTTGGCTTGCCAATTTGTGACTATATAAAAAGTATCGCCTAGCTTATCAACATCAAATTCATGGCCTTCTTCACGCGGCATTAACGCGCTGAACTCCCCCTCGGGATTGTTAGCATCAAGTACCCAAGTATCGTTCGTTTCAGTCGTAGCTAAATCAATAATAATTAAGCTTTCATCTCGACTTTTGCCAAGTCCTAGAAAAAAGCTTTTATCCTGTTCTTCATACACTAAAACATCATCGGTTTGTGGGGTGCCTAAAACATGGCGATACACCTGAAAACCCAATAAAGTTTGTAGGTCTTTTTTGACATAAAAAACTGTTTTACTGTCGTTAGCCCAAACAATTTGCCCTTCTGTGTTTTCAAGTACATCGCTGAATATTTCGCCACTGGCAATATTTTTAAAACGCGCGGTGTAAATACGGCGGCCTTCGGTATCTTCAGAATAAGCAAGTAATTGCTCATCAGGGCTAATTGCGACTTCACCTAGTTCATAAAATTCGTAATCACTGGCTAATTGGTTTACATCTAACAATAACTGCTTGTCGTGGGCTTCGATTGAACGACTTCGGTAATGGCGCGCATATTCATCATCACCACGAACTTCTGAGTGATACCAGAACAGGCCATCCTTTACAGGAAAGGTATTATCATCCTTAACTATCCGCTCTTTTAGTTCGTTAACTAACGCTTCTCGTAGCGGTTTAATACTGGCAAGCTGTTTTTCACAATATTCATTTTCTGCATGTAAATGTGCCAACACGTCTACATTCTCGCGTTCATCATCACGCATCCAGTAGTAATTATCAGTACGAGTTAATTGATGAGCTGTTAGTTGATGAGGTTGTTTTTTAGCTACAGGGGTAGGCGTTAATAAAGACAAAGAATAAGAATTTTGCGACACAGGAAAAACCACGATTAAAAACGAATGACCCGAGTCTAACACAGAAATAAAAAAGCCCACTCAAATTGAGTGGGCCAAACAATGCTAAATAGCATTTAGGGGGAAACTATCAATGTGATACTTGCTGCCATGCCATGGGCCAACTTTTACCCACACCAGGTTCATAGAGTGGGTTATGTGATTCTTTCACACGACAAAACTCTGTATACGGCCAAGGTTTACACATATAAATATGGCCAGTCTTTGGTTGTAGTACTTTTACACCTGAGCTGTAAGCATTGCATGCTTGCGGATAAACATAATCATACTCTTGATTTTTATCCTTTATTTGCTTTTCGCACTTCGCAATACAGTTAAATGCCACTTTTACATGGGTTATACCCGTGCTTTCTAATGCATAAATCTGATTGAGCCGATATGCTACGATGAGACCCTGCTCTGTTATTTTTCCTGCTCGAATCATGGGCATGTGCACATTTATATGCTCAGCAATTGAACGAGGCCAATTATGAGGCTCACCCTCATCAGAGCTAGTAATAGGGTACTGAAATGACAAATCAGCTAACTCACCTTGCGCATCATAAAAAGTCACAACCACCTTATCCCCAACAAAAAGCTGAGTATGATGATTTAAGCAACCTATCGGCAACCACTTTCCAGAAGCCAGTGACATATGCATAAACAAAGTAACACCCTAAGAACAGCTAGTAGGTACTATCCAATAACAGCCGTACAAAATAAATACAATTTTAGTTTGAGGCAATAGATCCAAAGCACGAAGAATGTGCGCTTTTCAGCGGCCCCGCTATCATAGCTTTGTAATCAAAACCTTAGACCGGAAACTTTGCGTCCTAACCTTTCGGTTAGTTTGCCAAAAACTGAAATGAGTATAATCCTCAGTTGAAAACAAATCAAACAAAAGAATGTAACCGAAAGATATGTATAACAAGCAATTACTAGTCACAAATAAGCTATAAAAAAGCCAACCCGAAGGTTGGCTTAGTCATTAATCTCTTACCGCACGTCGATTTGGTATGAGTTCTTTCACTGAACGGAAAAAACGTAAGAACACATGGCCTACATCACTCATCACAATATACAGGCAAGGAACAAGTACCAATGTAATGAGAGTTGCAAACATCACTGCAAAACCAAGGGCCACTGCCATAGGAATAACAAACCTTGCCTGCAAACTCGTTTCAAACATAATAGGGAGTACGCCAGCAAAGGTTGTAATTGACGTTAAAGTAATTGCTCTAAAGCGTGCACAACCTGCCTCAATAACAGCTTGACGAGTTGACATTCCCTCTCGTCGAGCTTGGTTCACAAAATCAGTCATAACTAAAGAGTCATTGATCACCACCCCTGCAGCAGCAATTAAGCCAAAGCCTGACATTAAGCTAATATCTAAATCAAACCAATAATGCCCCCAAATAGCACCGGTCAAGCTAAACGGAATCACCGACATAACGATCAATGGTTGTGAATAACTTTTGAGTGGCACCGCAAGTAAGATATACACTAAGAACATCCCTGCAGCAAAAAACATTAATTGCTCATTCGCCTGTGCTTGCTGCTCTTCAATGGCACCGCCTAATTCAGTTTTCACTGATGGGAACTCTTCTTTAAGCTTTGGCAGTAGTACGTCGTCGACCTGCTTGACCACTTCACCTGGTTCTATGGTTTCTTCGTCAATGCTGCCGTAGATATATACAGTACGGTAGCCACCTTCACGGCGAATATAACTAATCCCTGGCTTTTCGGTTAGCTCAACCACATCACCAAGCAGTACTTCTTTGCCAGCAGGTGTCGTCACTACCGCATGTTTTAAAGAAGCAAATGCTTCACGCGTTAATTTAGGATAACGCACCATTACACGTACTTCTTCACCACGACGAATTACACGCTGGGCTTCTCCGCCGTAAAAACTTGCACCAACTTGATTGGCAATTGTGGCAAGGTCTAAGCCTAAATCATAAGCAACTGGTTTTAAGCTAAGTTGGACTTCTTTACTAGCAGGGTCAATTGTCGAGCTAATATCAAATAAGCCTTTTTGCTGTTGCAGCAACTGAATAAAACGACGACCCGCATCATTTAAAGTATCAACATCGGGCCCATAAAGCAGGTATCCAAACTCGCCATCATTGCCGCCGCCATTTACATCGTCGTAGATTTGCAATGATTTAACACCGGCAATGTTTGGCATCTGTTCACGCCAACGTCGCGATAGCTCGAAAGCATTATATGGACGCAAGTCCTCATCTACCAATGGTGCTAAGATTTGTGCTTCAGTACGCCCCTGATTAAAGACCAAAATATCACGTAATAATGTGTGACCAAACTCACGTTCTGTCTCTTGATCAACCTTTTTAACCATGGCTTCAATTTCACGAATTGCTTCAATGGTCTGTATATCAGATGCATTTTCATTCATTTCTAGGTTAATTTGCGGAAAATCATGGGGGACTTTTGGTGTTGGTACAACACGTACTTGATTTGACGAAATTAAAGCGAATGTCAAAATCAAAAGGCCAATAAATGAGAATAACACTAACCAACGCCATTCAACACAACGCTCAATAAAGCGTTTATACGGGCCATTCACAAAGTTAAAGAAGCGCTTGTTAAAACGTGCTCGCCAACTCTCAGGGTTAATAGGCGGAAAGTGAGTATGGGCAATGTGCGCAGGTAGAATAAGCTTTGATTCTATTAAACTGAATACCAGACATAAAATAACGACGACCGCGATACCATAGAAAAAAGCACTCTCAGGGCCGCTTGATAAAGTAAATGGCGCAAATACAGCAATCGTCGTTAATACCCCAAACGTTGCCGGAGTTGCTACACGTTTGGCACCGTTCACAACGTTAACGACGCCGCCTCCTTTTTTCTCTATCTCAGTGTAGGCACTTTCCCCTATGACAATTGCATCGTCAACGACAATCCCCAGCACCATAATGAACGCAAATAGGGATACAATGTTAATAGTGATACCAAAAACAGGCATCATCATCATGGCACCTAAGAAACAAATTGGTAAACCAATCATTACCCAAAGTGCTAGTTTAAAGCGCAAGAAGATAGACAACATGATAGCCACTAAGATAGCGCCTTGAAAAAGGTTGCTTTTCATCATGTCTAAACGCGCATTCAAGTAATACGTCATGTCCATCAGTGGTTCTAGACGTAAACCCACAGGCAGCTCTTTGTTCTTTTTATCTATGTATGCTTTCACCGAGTCAGCAACGGGGATCATATTTTGCTCTTTCGTTGCTTTAACCGATAAATACACTGCATTTTCACCATTGAATTTAAAGTAACGCTCACCCTCTGTGAACTGGTCTTTAATAACAGCAATGTCTTGTAACAAGACTTTCGCACCGTTAGCTCCCACCTTTACAGGGATTTGACGGAACTCATCACCACTGTAATATTGGTTTTCAACACGTACAGAAATAATTCCTGCATCAGTGCGTAATTGACCTGCTGAAATATTCGCTGAGTAGCGGCGTACGGCATTAGCAACATCGCTTAATGTTAAGTTATATTGGCGCAGAGAATCTGGATCAATTTCAATTGCAATTTCATCAAGCGGCACATCATTTTGCACCAAAGACACATTTGATAACTGCAATAACTCATCTTCAATTTGATTAGCTATTGGCTTTAATTCTGTGAGTGGCACATCACCGACTAATGTCATCCCAATAACATCTTGACGAAACTCGACCTGACTAATTGTCACCGGCTCCATCCCCGCAGGAAAGGTCGCAATTCCGTCAACGCGAAGTTTTACTTTATCAAGAACGTCGGTTAATTCTGCATCGGTATTAATTTCTAAGCTAGCACGCCCATTGTTACGAAATGCGCGGTAAACACCACGTTTAATTTCGGTCACATCTTTGAGCGACTCTTCAATTTTAATCAGAATACTTTCTTCAATTTCTTGTGGTGATGCCCCTGGGTAATTAGCTTGCACCTCAATATAATTGATCTCAATATTCGGAAACATCTGACGCTGAATAGTAAAGTAACTTAGTATCCCCATAGCAAGGATAAAAAACATCATTAAGTTTGCAGCGACCGAGTTATTAGCAAAATAGGCGATTAAACCAGGCTGCTTCTGTGTTGTTGTATCACTCATACAGCCACCTTACAGCTTTTCGACAGCAGCAGTTTCACCTGCATCGCTTGTCATTTCTTGCATACCGGCTACTTTTACTTCCATACCCGCTTGCGGATACTCAGGCAGTGTCAGTACAAGCTGATCATCAATATTTAAGCCATCGCTAATATAAAAATATTCACCTTCTTCGCGAACAACAGTCACTTTACGTGGCTCTAGTTTTTGCTCATCGTTAACCACCCAAACGGTTTGATTATTAACCAATGATTGCGGTAAGCGATAGATATTTTGCAATGTGGCACCGGCAAAATTAACTTGCACATAAGCGCCAAATTTAATGGGTTGTACATCATGCTTTAACCCATATGGGTCATCGACACGAACGACCAAGTTGCTCATACGTGTTGCGTTATCAACGACACCCAAGTCACGGTCCACCACCGCTTCACGGGTAAAGCTATTTAGGCCTTTATTGATAATCGTAGCCTTAATGCCTTTAATTCGTTTAGGTAAAAATACGCTGTCGAATCCTGCGATAGGGACAATAATTTCAGCACTTTCAATATTGTTTAACTCAGCAACCTGACTGCCTACATTAATATATTGACCCACACCAATTTCACGACTTATCACCAACGCATCATAAGGAGCTTTAACTTCACATCGTGCTAAATCTCGCTCTGCACGTTTCAGTGCAGCTTGAGCCGATTTAACCGCAGCTTGCGCACTTAGAACTTGTGGCTTACGTAAAAATAAGTCCGTACGCTCACGTTCTGGATAACGCTTAGCTTCATCGAGCGCGACCTTTGCTTGTGCTTGCTCTTCAATTAATGCAGCTTGAGCACTCGCCAATGATGCTTCGGCTTGTAATACAGCGGCCTCGTAATTGTCTTTTTCAATCGTGAATAACACTTCACCACGAGCAACAATGCCACCTGCAACAAAGTTTGGATGCCAGCTTGTGACTTCACCTGCGACTTGAGATGCAAGCAGAGTACTTTCAAGCGGTCTAACTTCACCATAACTGTTAATAATAACTTGATGGTCATCACTTGAGATAGCTTCCACTCGAACAAGGGGTCTAGAGTCAACCACCTCTTTATCTTGTGGCTCTTGGGCAATAGCATTAATACCTACAAAACCAGCAATACCAAGGGCTAAAGCAGCAAATGGTAACATCCATTTCAATACATTCGTGCGCATAACTTACACCTTTTAAATTTTTACTGCCTCTATCATACCAAAGCTGACGGAAACATTAATGTGACATTTGTAAGTAACTGTTACAAAAAGAGCCTAATACACCTACAACAGCTAAAAATAATTTGTTACTAAATAAAACTCTCAACTTTTCATGATATTAGAGAGAGCGCTTTACACTTGTTAACAAACAAACTTCTATCAATTAGCAATTTCATTAAACTCGTGCCTGAAAAAAACAAATGGAACGACTAAAAATGAAAACAACCAATATTGCTGTGGCGTTAAGCATTGCTTTTGCCATAAATGGCCATGCACTTGCAGCCAAAAAAGGGGACAAAAAGCCTGAAACACTGGCTGAGATGATTAAAGATAAAACCGAATACTCCGGTATTTTTACTCTTTATCAAGATGAAAAAACAGGTGAAAACCTAATGGTCATAGACCAATCACAACTTGATACACCCTTTGTCTATTTTGCACATACCGTAGATGGTGTGACCGATGCGGGTCACTTCAGAGGCGCGTACCGTGAAACAAAACTCATTGAATTTAGAAAGTATTTTGACCGTATTGATATTATAAGCAAAACCCCTCGTTATAAATTTGATCAACACTCTGCTCTTGCTCGCTCTGCTGATGCAAATATCAGTGAAGCAGTGCTCGCTAGCATCAAAATTGAGAAAGAAGAAGACAATAAAATAGCATTTAATGTTGATAAACTGCTTATAAGTGAAGCACTACATAAGGTATCTCCTTGGCCAAATCCAGACGATAAAAATGCTAAAAAGCGTTTCAAATTAGGAAAATTAGACGATAAAAAATCGCGCATTGTTCAGCATCGTCCTTACCCCAACAATTTAGATATCACTGTCGATTATGTGTTTACCAATGCCAATCCAAGCGTGCGTGGCTCTACAGCAATAAGTGATCCTCGTAATGTATCGATTAAAGTACAACACTCCTTTGTTGCTTTACCAAAAAATAATTATCAGCCACGCCATGATGATGCGCGTATCGGTTACTTTACAAACCAATTTGATAATATGACTTCTGCTGACTGGGCACCTTACGAGGACGTTATCAAACGTTGGGATTTACAAAAGAAAGACCCTACAGCTGCACTTTCTGAGCCAGTCAAACCAATTACTTGGTGGATTGAAAACACCACCCCTATTGAGTGGCGTGACACGATTCGCGACGCCGTGCTTGCATGGAACCCCTCATTTGAAAAAGCAGGCATTAAAAACGCTATTCAAGTAAAAATTCAACCTGACGATGCAGATTGGGATGCTGGCGATATAAACTACAACGTATTACGCTGGACAGCCTCTCCACGCCCACCTTTTGGTGGTTATGGACCTGCCCTTGCTAATCCAATAACCGGCGAGATCTTAGGCTCTGACATCATGTTAGAGTATGTTTTTATGAAAAATCGCTGGATGTACGAGACCTTATATACGCAAGGCGCAGCCTCATTAACCTCTGACGAAAATAATCCTAACTTACACTGTTCATTAGGTCACACTATTCAAGAAAACATGCTACTTGCAAAAGGCTTAGGGACTAGAGCAAGTATTGAAGATAAAGAAATTTTACGTCAAGGCTTAACCCAGCTTATTCTCCATGAAGTAGGTCACACACTGGGGTTAAACCACAACATGAAGTCATCGATTTTATGGGATGAAAAAGAAGTTCACGACAAGAGTAAAACGCAAGGTATCGTGACAGGCTCGGTGATGGATTATGCGCCAGCCAACATTGCGCCTATTGGCATGCAACAAGGCGATATATTCCAAACTAAGCCAGGCCCTTATGATGATTGGGCGATTGAATATGGCTACAGCCAAGCACTAGCCGATGCAGATGCTGAGCAACAGCGTCTTGAAAAAATTCTTGCTCGCTCATCAGAGCATGCACTCGCATTTGGTAATGATGCTGACGACATGCGTGCTCCGGGTCGCCATATCGACCCTCGTGTAATGATTGGCGATATGTCATCTAACCCTGCAGCTTATGCAGATGATCGCATGGCACTTATCAATACGCTGTTTTCTGAATTGAAAGATAAAGCCACCGTTGAAGGTGAGTCATACCAACAGCTTGTTACCTCAGCTAATATTTTATTTGCTAGCTATAGAACACAAGCAGGCGTGGTGTCGCGTCAAATAGGTGGTGTTTATGTAGAACGCAATGTCGTAGGTGATGATAAAAATGGCGCGCCATTGACTCCTGTGTCACTTGAACGCCAACAACAGGCAATGCAGATTTTAGCCGACAAAGTGTTCTCTCCACATGTACTTGCTAGCATGCAACCACTTTATAACTACCTGCTACAACAGCGCCGCGGTTTTAATCACTATGGTAAAAATGAAGATCCTAAACCACATGGTATGATTTTAGGCATGCAAAAGCTGGTACTTGCCCAGCTATTACACCCTGCTGTGATGCTGCGTATTTCAGACAGTGCTATATATGGTAATGAGTATTCACTTAACCAATTTATGAATGACTTAACAGCAAGCATTTTTGTCGACGGCAAAAAAGCAAATACGTTAAGTCATAACTTACAAGTTGAGTATGTGAATCAACTGATTGCCATTGCCGGTTTAACTAAAGCCAGTAAGCACGATAATCTCGCTAAAGCTGCGGCTCTTTATCAACTTAACCAAATTGCTGATATCAGCACTCCTTGGGGAGCAGATACTGCTGCTAAAGCGCATAAACAATATATTAATCGCTTAATTAGCAAAGCATTAGACGCTTAACCAACAGTAAAAAGGCTGCCAATTGGCAGCCTTTTTACTCATTGTTTCGCCTATGCCATTGCAGGGCGTGATTTATAATATTGGATACAGCCAAGTTGTGCCGCATTTGTTAGTAAGATCATCACAAACGTTAAAATATGCGATACACTCGGTGCCACCATCGACAGCTCAGCGCCAAGGCCACAACTACCAGCAATAAATTGCAGACTAAAATAACGAGCACTTAAATTACTAATATCACCACTTTTAATGGTTTTATAAGTTTGCGGCATAACACGAATCGAACTCATCACCAAGCCAACATAAGTTAACCAGTTAAGTACAGTGGCCATATCAAGCGTCGGACTGAGCAACAAAGTAAACGGTACAACACATAGCACCAACAATCCTGCTAACTGCAGTCGCTGCTGGCGAGCTGCGTTATATCGAACAAAGTAATAGAGAATTAAACCGCTGAGCATGCCCGTTACAATAAACGGCAGTACCATGTAAAAACGTTGAAAATATAAATTGTAAGTAATGAAGTAGATGCTCTGTGCGACACCAAAACTCATCATCAACAGTGATACGCCCGACACACTACGATTTTTACGAATCTTATTTAATAGCGGATAAAAGCTAAACGCTAGAATAAAACATGAAATAATCGGCAAAAAGTGCGCCAAAACAACCCCCTCTCGTTACAATTTAGTTAATAAGTTAGCAATTTATCAATCACCGTCACTAAACATGTAAACAACTGTTTTTTAAGTGATTTAAAAGAGCGCGGCATTTTAATGAGGCCCACAGAGAAAGCAATGAGGTAGAAAAAACTGCCAAGCTGTAAGTGGCAAGAAACACATACAGACTGTAAAGTTAAAGCAGCATACTGCCGCCTTCGTTTACAGTCTATTTAGAATAAAATAAGACTTGAGATATTTAGCGTATGGACAAGCAGTATTTAACTGCGCATCTTGTTAGTATTACAACGAGTAGTAAAAGCTTAGCCAAGCGCGTAAATCATTTTCAAAGTCGTCGCTTTCTACTCGGGCGACGCCAAAGTCAATATTTACATCATTTAAACCCGCAGGTCCCAGACCAAAGCTAAAGTCTCCTCGCCACTTGAGACCGTAGCTTTGCGCATAGACTCGGTTATCAACTTGATGCTGTTGGTAGTAAAGCCAAGGTAATGAATCTTTGTAACTAATGCCCCCGCCATAACCTTTATAACGGTTACCAAGCTGGCTAAAAAGTGGCAATTCAGGTGCACTAACAAAACCGCTTTGCGTGTCTTTATTAATTAGGTTTGACTCATAACCGCCAAGCGCAAGGGTACTGTCATCACGATATTGCTGAGCAAAATTAACATAAACCGGAATATCAAAGGCATAACCGCTTAGTACGGTCGCAAAGTTATAGCCCTGCCAATTATTTGAGTCAGCATCACCGGATAACCATTCAGCTCTCAAGGACTGACTAACACCATAACGCTGTCTATCATGTTGCCATTGTTGCTTAAGTCCTAGCTTTAGCCATTGATCGTCACCTTGGGGATGGTTACTGTAGTTGTAACTTAATGTCGGTGTGATATTTAACTGCTGAAACTGCATAGGGTAACTCATGGCAACATGTGCACCTGTGTTACTAATATTTAGCGGCGTTTGTGAATGGTACTGTTTTGCTGATTCAAGGTCGTAATCAAATAACAGCGCTTTAAATTTTAAATCAAACGCTGAGTATTTAGCTGCCGCGAACACTCCCTCTAGTGCTTTATCATGTAAATCAACACTATAGCCTGCTTGTAAATCGAGCTGCTTCAAGAAATCACTACTTTTTACCCCAAGGGTAAGAAGCGAAGATGAAGCCGAATAATATTGAGATGCTAACGAAAAGGTTGGTTTTTGTTGCCATATATCATAATTGGCTGGCTGGGTTGGACTTTGCTGGTAAATCTTCGCCTCAGGTAATACTTCGCTCGTTAACTGCCCTCGTGGTGGCGCTGCGCTTTTAGCAAATTTAGTAACCTCTGATCCTTGTGGTTGCTCTGCAAAATGCTTGATATTCGGCCCCTCAGCAGTGATCGATAAATACAAAAGTTCACCGTTATTCATTGCCATTGGGTGTGCGACGGCTTCTTGCCCTTGTGTTAATTGACGTAGTGAGTTGCTATTAAGATCAAAATGATACAAATCGAGAGCGGCATTCTTACCAGCGACAAAATAAAGCCCTTTGCCATCTGCTTGCCAATTAGGTTGTGACACATACTGATAGCCCACAGGCATAGGCACAGCTATTGATTGCTGGGAGTTTAGATCTTGTATATACAACTGCCAATTTGCATTCAATGCCACTTTTAAATATGCAAGCTTAGTTTTATTAGGACTTAGTAATGGATAGTCATAAACCGTTTCTAGGCTCTTCTCAAATAAAGGCGTAGAGACACCCGTATTGAGATCAAAATGCACCAACTCCGAGAAGCCATGCCTAGTTTGCTCGGCGTAAACAGTTTGTCCGTTATCGCTAATTGTAAAGCGACGCAGCCCCGCATGATGGGTTAATGCACTTATCTCACCAGTTTCAATATCATAGAGATATAAGTCCGAGATACCCTGAATTGAGCCTTTACCAACGGTTGTTGTAGCGCTAAAAAACAGTGTATTTTCGTCTAGCCACTGCGGATTTTTTATACCCTGCTTATTGATTTGATGAAGCACGTGCTTTTGTTTACGTTTAAACACACTCGGTGCTTTATCGGCAATATCAACAGGATCGTTATCAAGCAGCTGTTGTTGCTGCTTTGCAAAATCATCTGCTGCTTGTTGATTATCGGCTGTGCTATAAATAACTAGCCGCGTTTCATCATCTTTGTTTCGCTCTACAATAGCGAGTTTACTATTATCTAAACTTAAAACGGGGTTTGATGCATATAAATCAAGCTCTAACCAAAGCTCACTTGTAAGTGTTTGCTCACTCACCTCTTTAGCCATTGCTCTATAAGTATATTCAGCAATAAAGCGACGATAAAGCCGCTCAGGTGAGTCGCCAAATACACCGCTAAAAGCGTCATTAAAATCGCGCGATTTAACCGCTTGCATACGTGTCCACACAGCATCAAGGGTCTTTGGAGAATAGTTATCTTCTAACCAAGCGAGAAAACGAGCGCCCATTAAATACGCCATTGATCCGGCCATATAACTGTCTTCAGTACGATTTAATTGGCCATAGCTTGGCAGTGCGCCTTGCTGTGCAAATTCAACCAGTATGGCTTCGGAAAGATTATCGTATAAACGGCCACGCCCCGTCATTTTTGATTCTAATAGCGTTGCATAACCCTCTGCGACCCAGCGGGGCATATCGCTTTGTGATAAATCGTAGAGATCCCAAATATTTCTAATTGCTTGTCGAGGCAAGCTGCGTGTAGGCTGAGCCAAATGAACCAAATGAATGTACTCATGCAAAATGAGTAATTGCTGCCAGCTATCTGTATTGGCAATCATCGAATCTGATTGTGGAGGTGTCGTAAATAAAGCCATTAAAGGCTTGATTGTAACCGGTAAAGCAAAGCCATTAGATGCGTTAAATGGATCAAAAACAACAACATCAATCACTTCATCCAACGCGCGGTTTTGTTGTTTTAACACCTTATTGCGAACAATTTCCAGCTCGGTTGCCGCTGATTGAGCCCATTGCTGATTTTCTGTACTAAAATGGACATTGAAATGCTCAGTATGAATTGTTTGCCATACTTCTTGACTAAACGCTTGCCCAGCAACAAGTAAAGTACCAATCAACAATGCTTTTATCATCTTAATCCCTGACTGTGTTATTTCAGGATTAGTATGCGTGGCTTTTTGGCAAGTGGGTAGTTAAAAAATGTAAAAAACTATTCAATTTTAATCGGGCGAACCAAGCCTAATAATTGGTAAACAATAAATATTGTCGCTGCAAACATAATACTGCTTCTAAGTGCACCAAGACCCGCGAGAGCCATTGCACCTGTTACAAGCAAAGCAATACAAGTCACTGCACAGCTTACGCAAAGACCTTTACACTCCCTCTTATTACGCGCATAGCAAAGTAAGCCGACAATACCTGTAATGGCTAAAATAGGCAGAAAATATATCATCGCGTACCTCCTTCTGTAGCTTTGAGAAAGTATACTCAAAAACACAAACAGGTCAATGATATTGAGAATTATTTTCATTTAAAACCAGCTGCGTTGTGTTGCTTCTATTTCGTGTAACACAAAGTCCACAAACTGATTAGCCTGATTACACTTAAGGTAAGGCATTGTGACGGAACCAGAAGCCAGTTGTATATACAAGCTTTTAAGCTCGGATCTGCGCATTAAATAAGTACTCGTAGTGGTAGCACTTTGCGCTTTATATACTTCAAAAACACGATATTGACTACCTAGCATGCCGGTTTTGAAAACAGCAAAATATCGATTTTCATGGTGATACAAGGCAATTCCTGTTTTCTGATAGCTAAGATACACCATCGATACTAAAGCTGGTAAAAGCAATAGACCCCAAAGAACAACGAGCAAATCAAACATAGAATGAAGAAATACAACAGCCACGCAGGTGGGCAGTAGCGCATACAAAACGGTGTTTTTGTAAAGTAATGCTCGCTCAGGCTTTATGAAGTTGAGCTCTTTTAGATCAATAAACCAAGGAAACAACCAACTACACACTTGCCTTACCTGCGATGCAGTAAGAACAGGCATAACCAAAGTTTGCTTATTTTTGTGAGCACTAGCAACGCCTGCCCCCCCACTGCTCACCTGTGGGCAAACAACTGTGTAGCGTTTTAGCAGACGAGCAATAACATTTTGCTTAATATGCACACTTTGTATTTTCTCTAAGCTCACCGAAAGTTGCTGGCGTTCGAATAACCCTGCAATACGTTTAAACTTTTCGTCCTGAAGGTATAACTGAAAGTTAAAAAAGCGAACTAATGCCATCACCACTGATAACAACACGGCAACTAATATCATCAGTAAAACAGCGACCATTATAGCCATCGTCGCGGCACTACCAATGAACACTGCTTGCTCATTAAAGACCGCTTCTAAGCGGTCAATAAAAGCCGTTTCGAGAAACTCAAAAATAGCATTAATAAACGGAGCAAGCGCCGCTAAGGCAAGAATCGCCATATTTGATATTAAGCCAAATTTAGCGATTTCAGCATTGCTAATACTTAATGTTTGCGACGATGAAACGGCCTCGTCGGGTATAACCTGCTCGTCTGAACTTTCCTGTTGTAACTGTGCCTTAAAGGCCATAACTTGTTCACGCACTTGTTCGGCATGGTTGAGTTTAACACCTGGAATAACAACTTCTTGTGCATTACTCCCTGCGGCATCAAAAATACAGTTAACTAAATTTAAAGGCTGAAAATAAAACGGCTCTGCGATATTAACGTTTTGCACTCTGGCAAATTTTAAGGTCAAACGCTCTTTCTTAAAGACCCCTTTATTAAGTAATATTTCTTGTTCACTGCTTATGCGGTATTTGAAATTTATAAAATATGCAAAGGCATACACAAACAAGCCAACGACAGCAACACTTGTTGCTATTTGAGCCCAAAACCACTTTTGCTCTACCTGAGTAACAAACACAACTAAAACAGGGAGTAGATTAAGCAAACCACCTTTAAAAAACCTTATCGCAAAATGCACAATAAAATAAACGAGCGCCCAACGTGACACCCTTTGCCATTCGTTGTTATTCATCAATTGACTCATCAGATTTTACACGCTCATCACAGCCATAGTTTTGAATGAATTGCCTGATATCATTGCAATACTTATCTGTGAGGCCACTGATATGCAAATCGGCACTCATGCCACCAGCGCTGTATAACCGCAACGTTGCAAGCCCGAGTTTACGCTCTATCGGCCCGCGATGGATCTCTGTGTGCTGTATCCGAGCAATGGGTAGCAAGGTAACGTGCTGCCAAATCAACCCTCGCTTAAAAGCAATGTCATGTTCACGAACGGCAATGCCTTTAGCGCGAACGCTATACACGTTATACAACAAAGATAGCAATACAATAACGGGCAGAACAAGGAGCCAATGCGGTGCGATTGAACTTGCAATATTCGTATTAAAATAACGAACAGCGATAATCACCGCCATCAAGGGAAGATAAAAAATTAACCAATTAATTTGCACATGCCAAATCGCATTATCTGCAAGTGATTGAAATTGTATGCGCTGATGCTGTGGAAGGGTTTCTATTTGTTGATTACTAAACACGATCGTTCCTTGTTCAGGCCAGTCTTAACTGGCCTTACTCATACTCGGTACTTTTTATACCCAGCGAAGAGAAGTGACAAGTGTATGCTTGTCACCCGGCGCTAACTCAACGCTGTCTTCAAGTACATTGGCGGCTTCTAAACACAACATCACGTGATATTCATCATCGGCAAAATTAGATAGCCTTTTTGATTTATCAATCCACGGGTTCCATAACACACATGACCGCGAATTTTCTCGGCTTACTTCAATGATCCCATCTGGCGTAATGATACGTTGTGTATCTTGTGCTTGGGTATAAACCATGTCGGTTTCACGAGCAAATGAAACCAAATCATGTTGCTCAAATGGACCTTCACCGAATTCTATATATTTAGAGCCCTGTAAACCATCAACTTTAGTTTCTTCAATCGCAGGCGTTGGGAAATAAGTATGTAATGCCTGTGTAAAATTAAGTGTTTCATTATCAAGGTTAGTTGTTGTTAAACGCACTTCTAAACTCGTTGATAAAATAAATTCCACCAATAATTTAGTTTTGTGTGGCCAATACTTTTCATCAATTTGATTCATTGGCAATGACAGGCTGATGTAGATCGAGTTTTCCTCTTCTTTCACCTGTTCAGCACGCCAAAGTCCCGTACGAGCAACACCATGAGCAGGCCAGCCTTCATGTTGGCTCACACCAAACCACGGCCAACAAATTGGAATACCACCACGAACGCCCTTACCTTCTTGATAATCTTCCTGCTGAGAAACCCACAGTAATGGCTTTTTACCTGTCGGTGTAAACTCTGTAATTTGCGCACCTTGCAAAAAGATAGTGGCATCACAAAACTCACTGGCTACTTTAATAAACTCAAGGCCAGTCTCACTTTGCTCAATCGTAACTGATGGCGATAGCTTCATAATTCGTCCCATTAAATGAAAGAAAAGAAATCGTTAAATAACCCCACCATACCCAAAGCCATAGTAGTTAGTAAATAATATTTAGTTATTTGATGAAATTGTTTACTACTTTGTGCTTGTGCAGACGAAAAGCGCTATTTAATTATAAAGAACATCTACATTATTATGTGATACACCAAGCGAGATTTAATTACTACTCAAATAAAAATTTCCTCTGAAAATTAGGTTATTTATAGTAAACATAGCCACAAATTATTTGAACTCAATTTATTTGATGTGTAATATTTCGCGGCTTCGGTCGTTCTAGGCCGCCTTTAAAGAGACAAAAACATGCAAAAGTATGACGAACTACTTGTGTCATTACGTAAAGTAATCAGAGCAATCGATCTGCACTCTAAGCAGCTCAACAAAACGTCTGGGTTAACAGGCCCGCAATTACTTATCATGAACGAAGTGGCACAAACAGACGGCATCACAGCAAGTCGTATTGCTCAAAACGTCAACTTAAGTCCAGCAACTGTGACCAATATTCTTGATCGAATTGAAAATAGAGAGCTTATCACCCGTGTGCGCAGTCAAATGGATAAGCGTCGCGTCAGCTTGTATTTAACAGAAAAAGGCAAAGCACTTTTAGAGCAGGCTCCTCAGCCATTACAAGAGCATTTCATAGAAAAATTTTCAGCCCTTGAAGAGTGGGAGCAAAGCTTATTGCTCTCATCAATGCAGCGTATTGCAGCAATGATGGATGCTGATCAGCTTGATGCTTCACCGCTATTAGAAGTTGGCGCCATAACAAAATCTCTCGAATCACAATAATCAACTGCAAAACTGGTTGATTAATATTAATTTTTTATGGCTCCCCTTGGGTTAAGTGTGAATATCAACTATGCTAATAGTACCCATTCCAACACTAGCGAAAATCATGCTTAAACTTTCAAAGTTAGCCCTCGCAATCGCCTTGGGCACTACTTCAAGTCTTAGTCAGGCATCTGAAATAGATGATCTTCAAAAACAGCTGCAATTACTTAAAGAGCAAATGCAGCAACTACAGAGCAAGCTGGATGCTGCCGAGGAAAAATCGCAGCAACAAGCCGATAAACAAGCACAAATTGATGCACAGGTTGCAAGGCAACAAAAGCAACTTGAGGAGCAAACTGCTGCTGTTGAAACCGTATCAGACAAAAAAGAATCTGGTATTCATGTTGGTGGCGCTGTGCGAACAAACTACAGCTATACCTCGTATGATGACGGTAACAAAAACCGTGGCGGTGACTTCGACTTCGATATCTTCAGACTGAATTTTTCAGGGGATGTCGGTGATGTGCAACTAAATGCTGAAATTCGTTTCTTTGACTACATGACAGCAGTTAAATATGCCTATGCAGCCTACGACTTTGCCGAAGACTGGCAAGTGCAGGCAGGTATTACCAAAGTTCCTTTTGGTAACTGGCCATATAATTCACACAACTACTTCTTTGGCACAACCTATTATGTGGGTCTGGAAGATGATCACGATTTAGGTGTGCTATTCAAACGAAAAATTGCCGATAACTGGCAGATTGATCTTGGCTTTTTCAAAAATGATGAGCTAGGTGGTGTCGACGGTTATGTTGATGACCGCAGCGATCGCTACTCATACGATGTAGTTGGTTTCCGTTCAGCAGACGAAGGTATTTATGCCGAGCCAGGCAATGCCATTGGTGAATACAACACTTTCTCTGGTCGTTACGGCTATCACTTTGAGCATGAGGGTGGCAAAACAGAGCTAGGTATATCAGCCCTGTCTGGTGGCCTACACGATGGTGAAGACCGTGCCGGTGACTACTATGCTTGGGCAGTGCATTTAAATAGTACTATCGGCCCGTGGAACTTCCAACTGCAACATGGTGAATATAATTACGATATTGATAATGTAAATCGTATGGCGGTAGGAGCCTATGCTTTTTACGATAGTATCGCAGCTGAAGCAACCATGACTAATGCCAATATTGCCTACAGCCTCCCTGTCGAGTGGGGTCCTGTTACAGACTTACAGTTTTACAATGACTACGGCATTATTTATGACAAGTCAGACAATAGCGCCGATACTTGGATGAATGTAACTGGGGTATCTGTTGCAGCAGGTGGCTTGTTCACCTACTTTGATTTTGTTCAAGCGAAAAATCAGCCATTTGTAGGCGGCTCAGTTGCTGGTGACAGCGACGAGACTGAAACTCGCTTCAATATCAACATCGGTTATTACTTCTAGTAACCTCTAGAGTAAAATAACATATTAGAGCCCAGTTTAATAACTGGGCTTTTTACTAAGTATCCTGTTGGATAGAGACTCAATTCGCTAAAAAATCTAAGCTAGGCTAAAGTTAAAAAGTAAGGTAAAAAGGTGATTAACAAGCATTTGCTTTTTTGAACTGTTCTGGCTTAACTCTATTTATGAATGTAAGAGCTGTATTAACTGCATCTAAAAACAGCTGCTATCAAGCGGTTGGTCTATTAATGGTAGCGCTTGGTATCATAGGTATTGCTTTGCCTGTCATGCCGACAACAATTTTCTTTATTTTAGCTTTAGCTTGCTTTACACGTTCTTCGCCCAAACTTTCTGCTTGGCTCCTAAATCACCCCCGATACGGAGAGTCACTTAGACACTGGCAAGAGCACAAAATAGTACCAACCCGTGCTAAGTTTTTAGCTGCTTTTGGTATGGCACTAGGTTATATATTTTTATTACAAAGCGCAGCGCCGGTTTGGGTTATGTATTTAGTTGCCGTTATTGAAATAGGCGTATTGGGTTATCTAATAAACCGTCCATCAGCCCCGAATAAATTACCACTTCTTCGAATAACCATTTCTTCGCAAGTCCGCTTGACACTACTTGCTTGCTTGATTTCATCAAAACTCGCCATAATAGCTTACTTAGCGATTCACTTCTAAAACACAAATGTAAAGAACGTAAACCTACTTGTTATAGTAAATACAAATCATTATCATGCCCATATATTTAACGAATAGCCTGTTTTATGTTTTCTATTAATAAGCGCACGTTTTATAGCGTAAGTCGTGCTTTGCATATATACCTTTCAACTGCACTGTTCTTTTTGCTCATTCTTTTTTGTGTTAGCGGTATCATCCTTAATCATGTTGATTGGTTAGAAAACGACAAGCAAAACGGGCAAAGCCAACGACTAATCTCTGCTGAACTCTTTGAAAAAGCACAAGCAAATCTCGATACCTTACCGAGCCTCTATCCCGAGATTGAAGGTTACATGCAGCAGGAGTTTTCACTCAGCAATGTAAAAAGCATTGAATGGGAAAAAGAAGATGCGTTGGTGATGCTCGACTACCCGCTTCCGGCCGGCTTTGCCTACGCCGAAATCGATTTTCAAACCGGTGAGCTTAATATTGATTATCAAATCGGTGGCTTTATGAGTCTGATTGGCGACTTACACAAAGGCCGCCATACCGGCGAAGCATGGAGCTGGGTGATTGATATCTCAGCTGTTTTGATGATTCTGTTTGCTATCACCGGATTAATTATTCTCTTTCAAAACCGTAAAAAACGTGCCGCAGGCCTGTGGTTAACGCTTCTTGGTGTTGCCACGCCTTTGGTTATTTATCTAGTTTGGGTGCCTCAACTTAAAGGAGTATCTTAATGAAACAAGCCCACTTACTCGTTGCTCTACTAATTGGCTGTTTATTCAGCCCACTGAGCTTTGCAAAAGATCCCAACCTAACCGTTGAATTTACCTTACCTGAGCTAGATGTTTCCCCATATCATCGCCCTTACGTGGCGCTATGGCTAGAAACACCTGAACGTAAACACGTTACCACTATTGCACTTTGGGTCGAAAAAGCTGAATGGTTTAAAGACTTACGTCAATGGTGGCGAAAAGCAGGTCGTAGCAACGACAACTTTGATGGTGTGACGGGTGCAACAAAACGCCCAGGTACTTACACCATTGAATGGCAAGGTAAAGATTTAAAGGGCAACCCAGTTAAACCTGGTAGCTACCTGCTTAATGTCGAAGTTGTGCGTGAAGAAGGTGGCCGAGATTACACCCGCGTTGAAATCGACTTAACGAAAGACGGCAAAGTCACAATTAAAGGCGAAAAAGAGTTCGCGACTAGCTTTGTTACCATTACCAGTAATTAAGGACAAACAATGAAATTAAAATTATTAAAAACGGCGCTGATCGGCGCAGTAACCTTCACTGCACTTGCCTCTGGCTATGCACAAGCACACGCCCGTTGGTTAATGCCATCTCACACTTCTTTATCAGGTGAGAAAACTCACTATGTGATGATCGATGCCAGTATTTCGAATGAGTTGTTTAGCCCAGATAAAGCATATCGCCCAAAACAAAAAGGCGCAGAGTATGACGACAATTTATTAATTGCCCTTGCTCCAAATGGCAAGCCGGTTGAAGAAACGATTCGTGCATACTACTTAAAACGCAAAAACTCAGCAGCAGTGAGTTTATCTCAAGACGGTACTTACCATATTGCTATGCAGCAAAAGCCAATGCTAATGACTTTCTATAAAGACAAAGATGGCAATCGCGGTCGTGTGTTCGCAGGTAAAAAAGAAGCAGACCTACCAGCAGGCGCAACCGATGTACGCACTGTAAAATCTATCGCAACGGTTGATACTTTTGTAAGCCGTAATGGTACTTCTAAGCCAACATTGCTTGGGCAAGGTTTAGAAATTTCAGGCCCGACTCACCCAAACGATCTATTTGCTGGTGAAGAAGCTAAGTTCCAATTATTAATGGATGGCAAACCAGCTGCTGACGTTGAGCTTGCAATTGTGCGTGGTAGTGCGCGCTACCGTAATGAGCGTGACGAAGTTAAAGTAACAACCGATAAAAAAGGCTTCTTTACGGTGACATTCGCCCACGCAGATATGTATCTGATTGAAGCATCTGTTGATCAAAAGCCAACAGAAGCAGACATCGATAGTGTGCGCTATGCATTATTTACAACGCTTGAAGTTGCCCCTGAATAATCCACTCAATTAGGCCTTAATTGGCCTAATGC
Organism: Pseudoalteromonas sp. L21; assembly: GCF_021728035.1. Classification (NCBI taxonomy): domain Bacteria; kingdom Pseudomonadati; phylum Pseudomonadota; class Gammaproteobacteria; order Alteromonadales; family Pseudoalteromonadaceae; genus Pseudoalteromonas; species Pseudoalteromonas sp. L21. Next base: position 92,757 of record NZ_JAKKCV010000007.1, read on the forward strand.
TATTTTCTAGAAAGACTGTAGTCAACTGCGCGCTCGCAGCTACTGTCTTTCTAATAATAATTCAAATTAGTCGCCAGCTCAGTCAATGACAGCTAAGATGATGCCAATCAGTTTATTAAGCGCACTAGACGCTTAAAGCTAACGTGGTGTTTAATTAGGCGTTAAACAACGAAAAGTAAACTTTTTACACTTTATAGATACTATTTTAGGCAACCGCTCTAGCAAAGGAACCTCATGCTAAGAATTACGCTAGAACAGTGGCGCATGTTTCGTGCTGTTGTTGAATTTGGTGGCTTTAACCAAGCCTCGCAAGGTATTCATAAAAGCCAATCGAGTATTCATAATGCGGTTGGCAAGATTGAATCGACACTTAATGTAAAATTATTCAGCATTCAAGGCCGCAAAACCGTGCTCACTGAAGCTGGTGAAATGATGCTGCGCCGCGCTAATTACTTACTTGATGAAGCCGCAAAAGTTGAAGCCATAGGCCAAACTTTAGGTGAAGGCGTCGAAAGCAAGTTACGCATTGCTGTGGATGCTATTTTTCCACAGCAGTTGCTTTATAAAGTGCTTAACGACACCTCTTCACAATACCCACAACTGCGCATTGAACTCCATGAGTCTGTGCTGATGGGGGGTAATGAATTGCTCGAAAATGATCAGGTTGATATTGCCATTACTGGCTTTCCAATCGCAGCAAACTTTCACGAAGAGTTATGCGATATCGAATTTATTGCCGTGGCGCACCCTGATCATCCTTTGCATGGGATAGACCGCGTAATCACACTTGAAGATTTAAAGTCACACCGACAAATTGTTGTTCGCGATTCAGCCAATAAACACAAACAAGATGGTGGCTGGTTAGGTGCCGATCAGCGCTGGACGGTTACTCATATGCGCACTTCGATTGATATGATTAGTAATGGCCTTGGCTTTGCATGGTTACCAAAAATAGCGATCGAAAAGCAACTTGCTACGGGGCAAATGAAAGCACTTAATTTAACCCATAACAGTAGCCGCAGCGCTAAGTTACATTTGCTCTTTAAAGATGGTGACAAATTGGGCCCAGCAGCGCGGGCATTTCTTGGCGAATTGCGTTATCAAGTAATGGAAAACCTATAGCTTTAAGGGCGTTTCAGCAATCCCTTTAACGCCAGGCTCAAGTATAAATACGCCACCACTGTGCGGGTAATCAGCGAGTACAGAGTCTTCAAGGCCAACTGTCGCAGTGGTCACAGCTAAATGTGTGAGCTCTTCGCCAACAAAGGCGACACTGGTAACACGTGGTGCGGGCAAGCGAATAAACTGCACCTGCTCACCCGTTGGTGCAAAACGATAAACGCCATAGCCATTCCACGCGGCAACCCACAAATGCTCCTCGCTATCCACGGTCATGCCATCTGGAAAACCCATATTCTCAGTAAAGCGAATAAACTCTTTTTTATCAGCAAGCTCACCTTGCTCACTCAGAGTAAAGCGGTAGATTGTTTGTTTATCTGAGTCTGTAGAATATAGAAACTGACCATTTTTACTTACCGCAGGGCCATTACTAATAGTGTAGTCATGATCAACGGCTGTCGGAGCCTGGCCATGACCAAAACGATATAACTTGCCACTATTGCTTTGCTCTTGAGAGTCCATTGAGCCAAAAAAGCCAAAGCCTTGGCGAGACGTTTTACCATCGTTTAAACGGTTTTGTGAGGGTTCGTGGTCAATTGAAAAAAGTAATTCACGGCTAAAGTTTTCACTGTTAAGTTTATAGATGCCTCTCGCAAAGCCTGCCACCAGACCGCCTTGCTCGGTTTCCATTACCCAACAAATAGGTTCTGGCATGGTAAACTGGCTAACTCGCATCGATTGGCAATCTAAACGAAATAAGCGTTGACCTAAAATATCGACCCAAAATAAGCAGTTATGCGCTTTTGCAAAGTAGGCACCTTCGCCCAATTGGCACTGGCTAGAAATGATTATTTTAATGGTGTCATCGAGCATAGGCTTCATTACACGAACAGCGGAACTATTCTTATTCTATCTGTGTATGAAAATAAGTGCTAGACCAGATAAACCAGCCACCAGCAAGATAATGCCGCGAATGGCCTTTTCATTAAGGTTATTATTAATCACAAAAGATAGACCCCAACCGGTTAAAATTGCAGGTAAACATAAGAAAAACAGCTTCACATCGCTGATATCGGCAGAGCCTGTCAGCATAAGTACAATAATGCCAAACAGGTTTATGAATACGAAAAAGGCACTCAGGTTCGCTTTAATTTTGTCTTTATCTTCAGCTTGATAAAGTAGTCCCATCGGTGCCCCACCAGCAGAGGTCGTGGTGCCTAAAAAGCCCGATGACATTGACGCAAGCAAGCTAGTGATGGTAGAGATTTTCGGTTTCATACCTATGATAGACAAAGCCACCACCACCAAAATACTCACCCCAAGCAATAGCTGATATTGCTTGGCATTGACATACCACATCACCACAGCTGCAAAGATAACCCCCACTGCACCACCTATGATGGATATACCCGTTTGTTTCATGTCTATCGCACCGCGGTGTTTAATCATTAACACTGAGGTTAAAAACAGCGCATTCAAAATCATAGGTCCAGGCACTAGCTCTGGCATTAGCCAATAGAGCACAGGAACACATAACATGCCTAAACCAAAGCCAATAACACTTTGTAGACAAGCGCCAATAATCAAAATTAAATAAACAAGAACAAAGTCGGTCAAACTTTCTTACCACCTTCCTATGTATAAGCTGTGTTAATTCTATAACACGTATTTTACTATTATAGTATTATTTGAGTTGTGTAAAAAATTTTATTACAGATTAGCTATTTAGCAATTACTTCAAAAATTAAGTCCAACCTGCATCCACGATGAGCGATTGTGCTGTCATCATACAACTGTCATCAGCGGCTAAAAACAATGCAGCATTGACAACATGGTCTGGTTGAATTGTTTCGTTAATACATTGACTTAAACGAACATCTTCAATCATTTCTGGGGTTAGCCAATGCGTGATTTGGCGTTCTGTCATCACCCAGCCTGGCACCAGTGAATTCACACGAATATTATCTTTACCATAAGAAGCAGCCAATGAGCGGGTTAACCCTTCAATACCCGCTTTTGCTGTTGTGTAGGCTGGCATGCCAGTTTGCTTAATACGCCAGCTTACCGACCCCATATTAATAATGCTACCACCACCTAAACGCTGCATGTGCTCAACCACTGCTTGCGACGAAAAGAAACATGGGCGTAAGTTGACTGAAAACTTGTCTTCCCAATATTTCACATCCATATTTTCAGCGGCGTGACGGGTGTCATCGGCTGCGTTATTAATTAACACAGCAATGTCTCCCTGTTGCTGGCGAGTTTGCTCTATAGCCGCTTGTAAAGCTTCAACGTCACGTATATCACAATGAATAAATTGTGGGTCAAACTCATATTTACCAGCTAATTTCGCGCATAAAGCATTGCTCTGCTCACTTGCAATATCAACAAAAGTGACTTTCGCGCCCTGTTCGCAGAACCGCGTTACCATTACTTCACCAATTCCCGATGCACCGCCAGTAATAAACACACTTTTACCAGCAAGGCTTGGGTAAACTGTTTTTAGCTCGTTTGAATTTGGCATGATAACCTTTTGTTTTAAAATAATTACAACGTCAAGAAGCGATGTTTATCTAGCCGCTTCTTTGTCAGCGATTTCTTTTTCAATAAACGCCATCGCTTCGTCAATCATGTACGTCATCATGTTTTTAGCGCGCTCAGGGTCACCGCTTGCAATCGCGTTATACACTTTAAAGTGTTCTTCTGCGATGGCCTTCTTATTGCCTTTAGCGGGTGTGGTATGTTGAATACTCACGTGCAGCGCAGTGCGAATAAAATCACGTAATTGATAGAAAAAACGGTTGCCACTGGCGTGCAAAATTGCCGTGTGGAACGCAAGGTCAGGCTCATGCATCACGCCTTCTGGCTCTTCTGCTGCCGCTTGCATTTTATCTAATGCAATTTTAATTTCTGCGATGGCTGCTTGATCGCCTTTTCTTGCAGCAAGTGCCGCTGCTTGTGGTTCAATCGCCAAGCGAACCTGTAAAAACTCTTTTAATACATATAATGATGGGCTGCTTTCAAGCAACCATTTCAATACGCTTGTGTCGTATAAGTTCCAGTTCTCCGCTGACTCCACACGAATACCTTGTCGTGGACGAGAAGAAATCAGTCCTTTTGCAGCGAGCATTTTCACTGCTTCACGAACAGCTGTGCGACTAATACCATACACTTCACATAATTGTGCTTCGGTTGGTAGCCCCGTTTCAGTATTGTAATCACCAACAATGATTGCTTTACCAAGCTCATTGGTAACTTGTTGTGATAGGTTTAAATTCTCTAAACGCGCCATAAGTGTTCCTCAAAAGATCTGGGTATATGATACATTTATATACTGCTTCCGTCATCCTGCAAATTATTCTTTAAAATCAAAAGCAAAGATAAATACGTTCAGAATAAATGAACAAAAACCAAGCTTTTAAGTCACTATTTTATGTACTAACTGTCACCTTATTTTAACAAATCTCTTTCACTCGAGCCATTTATAATATAATATTTTTATTTGACAATTATAAAACAATATTCACTTTTCATAATTAGGTGGAACACACAATGGTCGAACTAAGTACCTTAGATTGGGCAGTGCTCGCAGGATTTTTTGTCCTGTTGCTGGGCGTTGTCGTGATGTCTATGCGACAAAAAGAAGAAGACACCGCTGATTATTTTTTAGCGGGTCGTAATGCAAGTTGGTTAGTGATTGGTGCCTCTATTTTCGCCTCAAACATTGGCTCAGAACATTTAGTGGGTCTTTCAGGTTCAGGTGCACAATCGGGTATGGCATTGGCTCACTGGGAAATGCAATCGTGGATCATTCTACTACTCGGTTGGATTTTCGTGCCTTTTTATTGGAGTAGTAAAGTCTACACCATGCCAGAATTCTTAGAGCGCCGCTTTAACTCTAAATCACGGACTTTCTTATCTGTAATCTCATTGATTAGTTATGTATTAACCAAGGTCGCAGTAACGGTTTATGCCGGCGGCATCGCATTTAAAACAATCTTAGGTATTGAGAGTATTTGGGGTATCGATTTCTTCTGGATTTCAGCCATTGGCCTTGTGGTGATCACCGGTATTTATACGGTACTTGGCGGTATGAAAGCCATTATGTGGACCTCGGTGTTGCAAACACCAGTGCTCATTATTGGCTCCTTAGTCATATTAGTGGTTGGTTTAGATAAAGTAGGTGGCTGGGCAGAAGTTGAGCGTATCAATGATGCCAATATGCACCTCATTCGCAGCGCTTCAGATGCTGAATTTCCTTGGCCAGGCATAGTATTTGGTTCATTCATTATTGGTTTTTGGTATTGGTGTACAGACCAATACATTGTACAACGTGTCTTATCTGCAAAAGGCATTAAAGAAGCGCGTCGCGGTACCATGTTCGCGGGTTACCTAAAACTACTTCCTGTATTTATCTTCTTAGTACCGGGCATGATTGCTTATGCATTGAATGTTAAAGGTATTATTAGCTATGAAAGTGCTGACCAAGCCTTTCCTACTTTAGTTGCTGAGCTATTACCAGCCGGTGTTAAAGGAATTGTAATCGGGGGCTTAGTAGCCGCGCTTATGAGCTCTTTAGCCTCATTATTTAACTCATCTGCAACCTTGTTCACCATTGATTTTTATAAGAAATTCAAACCTGAATCGAGTGAAAAGCATCTTCTTAAAGTAGGCCGAATTGCCACTATCGTGATTGTTGTATTAGGCCTATTGTGGATACCCGTCATGAGCTTAATAGCTGATGTGCTGTATGAATACCTGCAAAGTGTGCAGTCTCTTATTGCACCAGGTATTGCTGCGGTATTCTTATTGGGTTTATGTAGTAAACGCATCACTCCAACAGCGGGTTTTGTGGGCTTAGTGTCGGGTTTTGTACTTGGTATGATCCGCTTAGTGTTACTGCCATTTAAAGATGATTTAACAGGTTCATCATTTGCGTGGATCACCACAATGAACTGGTTATATTACTGTATTCTGCTATTTGTCGTGGTCGTTGCGATTATGATTGTGGTGAGTATGTTTACCAAGCAAGCAGACGAAGAACAATTGAAAGGTCTTACTTTCTCAAGCCTAGATAAAGCAACTATGAAAGAAGTGGCTGCCGGCTTAGATAAATGGGATTACATTCATACCGCAGGTATTATTGGTATTACTGCTTTTATTTACTACCGCTTCTGGTAACCATTTGTTCCCAAAGTTCTAGGGCGCCAATTGGCGCCCTTTTTTATTATAAATAATTAATCAGCAAGCTCTGGTGAAAACACTGGAAAGCCATTTTTATCCCACGTAATAATGCGTGCTCGCGCATGGCGATTTGGATCTGTAAGCGGTGTGCCTTTCAGCTCTTTATAGTCACGACTGTGATAAATCATTAAATCGGTTACACCATCTTCAGCTTTTACAAAACTGTTGTGCCCAGGACCAAAACGACCCAGCTCAGCATTGCTCGTAAACACCGGCTCAGCCTTCTTATGCCAACTAGCAGGGTCAAGTAAATCAGCATTCACATCTGCCCATAGCAAGCCCATCGCATAGCGATGATCGGTTGCACTGGCTGAATAAGTGACAAATATTTTATCGCCATGGGTGATAACTGCAGCACCTTCGTTCACCTTGTAGCCTTGCACTTCCCAATCAAGGGTTGGCTCAGTAATCACGATAATGGGCTCTTTAATTGATGTGGGCGAGTCCATTTCAGCTAACCATAAAGCCGAGTTATAAGTTGCAGGCTGGTTCTGCTGCGCCCAAATCATGTAACGCTTACCCTTGTGCGTAAAACTTGTAGCATCAAGCGAAAAACTATCAAGGTGGCTAGTTACTTGCCCCATTTCTTGCCACTCACCTTGCATTGGGTTAGCACTGCCATTTTTAAGCGCATACATGCGAATACTGAACGGTTTTTCGACATCACCTGCGGCAAAATAGATATACCAACTACCATCAATTTGGTGCAGTTCAGGCGCCCAAATATTGACACTCATTGGGCCTTTATCGCGCTTTTGCCAAATTACCTTCGGCTCAGCTATTTTTAAATCGTTTAAACGACAAGCTTGGCGCAGCTCAATTTCATCAAATTTCGGCGAACTGCCTATAAACGTGTAACAGCCACTTTTTTCATCACGAACTAACCAAGGATCAGCACGTTTGAGTACAATGGGGTTATCAATTGGCGCTAGAGTCTTGCTACTATTAGCATCAGCAAGCACTTGCAATGACGAAGCGCTTAACGCAGTAAGAAGCGTAAGCCGAGGTAGTTTCTTAAGCATAATGTGTCCTGTATTTTGTCTCGATTTTATTGTTAATATTGTATTACATATTATATAGTAGCTGAATGAACACAAGAGTTAAAACAACAAAAGGTATTCAAGCATGAGACCCGTAAGTAACGTGACACAAGCGATGAAGTGGCTTTCAACAGGGCTACTTTTTTCTGCCGCAGCCGTATCTGCAAAGCAAGTTGAAGTACACGATCCGGTGATGACTAAAGAAGGCGACACCTATTATGTATTTAGCACAGGCCCTGGTATTACCTATTATGAATCGAAAGATTTAACCAACTGGAAGCTCACAGGCCGCGTTTTTAAAGATGAGCCAAGTTGGGCAAAGCGTGTTTCCCCTAATTTCGGGGGCCACTTATGGGCACCCGATGTGTACAAAAAAAATGGTAAGTTTTACCTTTATTACTCAGTCTCTGCATTTGGCAAAAATACCTCGGCAATTGGTGTAACGGTTAACGAAACCCTTGACCCTGCTTCACCTGATTACAAGTGGATTGACTACGGTATTGTGGTTGAGTCTGTACCTGAGCGTGACGATTGGAACGCTATCGACCCTGCGATAATCGAAGATGACAAGGGCACACTGTGGATGAGCTTTGGTTCGTTCTGGGGTGGCCTTAAACTAGTACAACTTGATGATGACATGGTGCGCTTAGCAAAACCTGAAAAATGGCATCACATTGCGAGTCGTCCAAACACGGAACATGGCCCAATTGAAGCGCCTTATATCTTTAAAAAGAATGGCTATTACTATTTGTTTGTGTCATTTGATAAGTGCTGCCAAGGTGTAAAAAGTACTTACAACGTACGCGTAGGCCGCAGCAAAAACATCGAGGGCCCATACTTAGATAAGCAAGGTCGTTCAATGATTGATGGTGGTGGTAGCTTAGTTATTGAAGGTAACAAAGAGTGGGCAGCCCTTGGCCACAATGCTGCTTACACCTTTGATGGCAAAGACTATTTAGTATTACACGCCTACGAAACAGCCGATAACGGCGTACAAAAGCTACGTATTTTACCTATGAGCTGGAAAAACGATTGGCCGATTGTAAACCCAGCCGACCTAAACAAGCTTAAAACCAAGCTTATAAAGTAATTATCCAATCCTGTCGCAGCGGGGTTACCCAGCGTTGACCCGCACTATCAAAAACGACAAACAAACGCGATATAAAATCGCTGCTACGATCCCTGTAGCAGCGGGTTTACCGCGCGTCGAACCTCGCGTCACCCCCTACGTTAAACCTCAACAAAAGAAACAAACAACGCGATATGAAATCTGCTACACGAAATCAAGCAAGGTAATATCAACGAGCATGGGGCTTTGACAGCCTTGTTGATGTTTCTGGTCAATAATTACGCTGTACACATCGCGTGCCAGATGCGCAGGTATTAGTACCTCAAAGCGACTGCCTTTATTCATTAATTGCAATGCTTCCTGCAAGCCCACTATCGCCTCTGCAATTTCGTACTCTACAGCAGCACCTTGCTTGCGAGTATCGAATAACACCCGACCATTTTTAAGGGTAAGGCGTTGATGCACAGTCACTGTGGCATCCCAACTTGGTTTATCCCCCTGACCTTGCTCAATTATTCGATAACCAAGCCCTGTGGGTGTTTGGTAAAAACTGTGTTGCTCGGCGCTGTTATCTAAAAGCGACGGTAAAACATGCTCTTTAGCCGTCGCAAACGCATTGTTGCTTAACATAGCCAACTCTTTATTGTGCGTTGATTAAACGAATACCATAGATACCACCGGCAACAGAGTCTTTGTCGGCAGCAAAACGTAAGGTCAGCGTTGTCGACTTTTTCATTGCCTCTGTTAATGGGTAATCAATGGTGTAGAACTCATCCGTTGGTCTACCTACAGGCAAACTAACTGCAGCTAATTGCTCACCATTTAAATTAATAGAGAAGTGACGGTTCACATCGCCAATAAAATAGCGAACACGCAAAGCAACCGCTTTTTGTTCTGGGTTACTAAGCTGATACTCAAACCAACCTGTTGCATCGCGCCAATGGTAGCCATTATTGACACCTGCACGGGTTCCTTCACCTTTAAAATCGTGTTCGACTTCAGGTTGTTGCTCACCCGGCGTAATTTGATCAACGGTTAATAAACGAAGTTGCTCTTTCGCTTGTTCAGCCGCTTTTGCACCGGCAACAAATTGCGTGAACTCAGCTTTGCTTTGCTGCGGCCAATACACTTGATAGCGGCTATCGTGTAAACGGAAGAACGGAATTAACTCCGTGCTTTTGGTGTTATCGATACCTTGTTTAGCAATCGCCACATTTTTATCGGCGATAAATGCGAGCTCTTGGCCTAGCTTACGAGTGAGATCGGCAATAAATTTTTCTGGCTCACTCAGCATAATTGGCAGCGCTTCTGGCGGACAAGTCGGCCCTGCGGCAATGTGGCCCATACGGCTATTATCGGCAACAAAGTTAAGCTTTTCATTTGCAAAAGCGTGTACTTTGGTAGCCATGACAACAGGTCCGTACATCACCGAATAATAATGCTGACCATCAGGTAGCTGCTCAGTATAAAGCTTAGGGCTAAGTTCAAAGGCAAGTTTGTCACCGCTTTGCCAAGCATGGCTGATGCTGTAATAACCGTCTTTTTCGGTTGCGCTTACAGCTTGTCCATTTAGAGTAAAGCTCAGCTCACCCTGCTGCCAAGACGGCTTACGAATATGAATTACTGACTCGGTGCTTTGCCCTTCAGACAAACGATCCACGGTCAGTGAGAGCTTGTTATCATCTGGGAATTGGCTGTCTTGGGTGATCTGTAAACCCTGTTGTTGCCAATTTAACGTGCTCGGAATAAATAAGTTCACCCATAACTCTTTACCGGTATTGCTATAAATCAGCTCACCATATTTGCTGTGATTTTCAATACCTGAGCCTACGCAACACCACATTGAATCTTGCACTGATGAATACATGCGGTAATGCCCTGGACGCATCGAGGTAAAGTAAACAAGACCACCATGCTCTGGGTGTTGTGACGATAAAATATGGTTATATGTGGCGCGCTCATAATAGTCTAAATAACGCGTATCACCGGTTTTTAAGAACAGTAACTTACTCAGTTTCATCATGTTGTAAGTGTTGCAGGTTTCTGGGCCTTCAACATCTTCAACCATTGGCGTGAAGTCACTTTTATCGTGAAAATGTTCACGTACAGAGTTACCGCCAATTGATACTGAGCGCTCTTGGCTGACTGTTTTCCAGAAAAAGTCAGCACCTTGCTGCCATGCTTTATCATCGCTGGCATTAGCCACTTTCAACATACCAATAATTTTTGGAATTTGCGTATTGGCATGCAGGCCCGTTAACTTATCTTCTTTGTGTAATAAGGGTTCAATAATGATGTTATGAGAGAACTGACGCGCTAGTTTTAAGTAACGCTCATCGTCACTAATAAAGTACATATCAGCAAACACATCATTTAAGCCACCATGCTCTGAGTACAGCATTTGTTGAACTTGCTCATCAGTTAGCTTAGCAGTGGTCGCTAAGAACCATTCGCCTAACTTAAATAACATTTGTTTTGCTTTATCACTGCCGGCTACGTCGTATGCATCGCGCAAGCCATGAAAGATTTTATCGATGTTATAAAGCGGCACCCAGCGGTCATTTAAGCTGAATAAATCAGCTTTGATCTCACCCTTTTCAATCTGCTGCCACATTTCATCGCCATTTGGGATACCGCCTAAGTAACCTCCTGTGGCTTGTTGAGCGCGATCCAGCTCGCTTAGCATGTAATCTAAACGCTGTTTTAATTCTTCATCTTTGGTGGCTGCCCACGCAAGGCTCAAGGCTGAAAGGTAATGTCCGCCAATATGGCCATCAAGGCCTGTGCTTTCCCAGTTGCCATAGTTAGGCGCTTTTGGTTCAAGACCTGCTTCACGCAAATAAGGAGCAAGAAGCTGATCAGGATGAAGTGCTAATAAATAACGCACATTAATTTGCTGCGCATGTAAAAACGGGCTGGCGCTTAAACTGACTTGGTTTAGGGCAAATAAATGTTGTTCGCTGGTATGTTCAGCATGCTCTACAGAAACGGCTTGTGTACTGTCTGTTGGCAGCTCACTGCAACCGCTCACAGTTAATATTGCAGCGCAAACGCTTGCTAAATAGCTAACTTTGAATGTGTTCATACTGTTGTCTCCCAGCGAATTGTTATTTTAAAGAGCAAAGCGCACACACTTTTTAAGTGTGTGCGCTTAAAGGATGGTTAGTGTGGTAGGCGCTTATGAATGACCATATTCGTGTAGTATTCATCGGTGATTTTGTATTTTTTTAAGATCAAGCCAAGCAGTGCATGAAATACACCAGGAATGATAGTTAGCATCAGTGCTAAGCCCATTAGGGTGAATTCGGTTTGCTCAACGTTAGGCTTGTACTCAAAAAATGCCAGTAATAAACCACCCGCTAAGCCAGCTAAGCCACCCCCAGCTTTTTGACAGAATGAAATACCACCAAACGATAGGCCTGATGCACGAACACCGTCTTTAATTTCACCGTAATCTACGGCTTCTGCAATCGCAGACCAGAATACTGGCGCGTGTAAATCAACCACAAATGACAAGATGATATACAGCACAAACGCCATCATTACATCACCCGGCTGCACCACAAAATACATTAGCAATGAGATGAATAGCACAGCAATTTGTGATTGACGAAATAACTTCATTTTACAGTAGCGCTGGGTGATCCAGGTGCTTGCTACCATAGAGACAATAGATGCTGCAATACCCGCACTAGTAAAGGCACCTGCTAAATCAGGCACGCCTAAATAATAGGTTGCGTAATACATAGCAACACTGCCGCGAATCGCATAACCAAGCGTACCAAGTACACATGCCGCACACAGCAATAACCATTGATCGTTTTTAAGTAGCACTTTTAATTGCGTAAGCACACTTTCTTTTTGCGGCTCGTGAGTAATACGTTCGCGCGTTGTAAAAAAACAAAATAAGAACAGTGCAACGGCACATGCCGATACCAACGCCATTGCCAGTTTATAACCATACGACAAGCTGCCATCTCCCCAATATGATGCAAGCAGCGGCACTGAAAATACAATCACTACATTGGCAATCTTAGCGAAAAACATACGGTAGCCGTTGGCTGACAAACGCTCTTTTGGATCGGCGGTTAAGACACCAATGTAAGAAATATAAGGAATAGCGACACCGGTAAACATTAAGGTTGCAAACAGGTAAGTCGCATAGGCCCAAGCTAGTTTCATGTTGTAGTCAAAATCAGGCGTAGTAAAGAGTAAAATCACCGACAGACCATAAGGTACAGATAAAAATAAGAACCAGTGACGGAACTGACCCCAACGCGTTTTCACTTTATCGGTGATCACTCCCATTAAAGGATCGGTAAAGGCATCAACAAAACGCGCCACTAAAAACAACACACCCATATCAACCGGATCAAGCCCGTAAATATCGGTGTAAAAGAAAGACATAAAATAGAATAACGCTGCTACCATGACATTCACTGCCATGTCACCGGCACCAAAGCCGACCTTTTCTACAACGGATAACTTTTGAGATTCCATACAACAACACCCTAAATGGTCAATAATGAGCAACGCTCACTATTTCGAGCAATGATGACAAGCCTTCAACACTGCGTATCAAATAAATTTACAGCCCTAGATAGTACACAGCTTGGCCATTGCGTTCGTTATTTTTGTAAATTTAATGCTAATTTAATTAATAGTATTATCATACTAATTAAATCGCAACACTTTTCGACTGATAACAAACATGCGCTTTACGAATAAAAAACCCCAGCAGGGCTGGGGTTTTTGGGTCTAATTAAGAATTAGAAAGAATAACGTGCACCCAAGGCAAATGTGCGTGAGTAAATAGCATTACTAAAGTTAAATAGGTTGTCGTTGCCTTCACCGTAGTAACTTTGGTAAACATCATCTAAGATGTTTGTTGCATCAAAGGTCACAACAAAATCTTCATTGATATTGTAGCTAAATTGGAAGTCTAAGCTTTGTTCTGGGCGGCTCCAAAACTGCAAAGGATTAGCAAAGATAGCGGCTTCATTACCCGTATAAAACTCTGAACGCCATACATAAGATAAACGCATATCGAATGAATCACGCTCATAAATACCTACGATGCTATATGATTCATCAGATACACCCGCCATCTCTGATTCTACATAGCGAGAAATATTACCTGCTTCGTCAAAGTCAGGCGTGTCTTGAGATGAATCAAGCAGTGTGTAACTTGCTTGCACACCTAAGCCATTTAAGTATTCTGGTAATTCTTCAGGGAAATAAACTAAACCTAACTCGAAACCTGATAACTCACCATTGGAAGCATTAACGGGTGCACTTAATACGTATGGACGAGTGACGCCATCGTTACCTTCACGTACAACCGTTTTGCGGCCAGGTACAACTAGGCCTTCAATTTCACGCTTAAAATATGCTGCGTAAAGTGAACTTGTATCAGCAAAATACCACTCAAGGGAAACATCATAGTTAGTCGATTCTGTCGGTTTTAATTCAGGGTTACCGCCAGTACCTTCCCCATAAATCGCCCCCTCAGTAAGTGGATCAGTCCAATACTGAAGCGCATTCAAATCAGCAAAGTTAGGCATACGCAGCGTTTCTGTATACGCTACACGGCCAACCACATCATCGGTAATATTCCAGTTAAGCATAAAGCTTGGTAGAACTTTGCTTACATCTGCAGTTGCAGAGCTAGTATCAAATACATTGGTATTAGTGCCAGTTTCAGCTGTAAACTTCATATCTTGTTCATAGCTCACATAACGTACACCAATTTCACCACTGATATCTTCGGTTAAGAAAAAGTTCGTTGTTGCATAAAGTGCATATGAATCTTCTTCAATATCAAAGGTTTTATATTTATCTTCCGCTTCAAGTCCGTAAATCCCGCGAATTGCATTCGCATTATTTAGTAAGTAACCACCGTCCGCTGTAATAAAGCTATCAAAAACGTCTGCACGACCATCTAAATAATCATTAACTTGATACACCACACCTGAGCCATCACCCGATGCACCCGCTGCTGCAAGTTGTTCAATTAGACTTGCAAGAGATGTATCCGCTATGCCACTGTCCTGAGTACGTGTAAACTCCTCTGCGGTGCGGTTTTCATAACGACCACCAAATTTTACTTTATCGAAATATGTACCGCCAATTAAGTACTCCGCATCAAAAGTAAATGTAAGAGCGTCGCCTCGGTTGCCTCCGCCATTATCGTATAATGTACTCGCATTCCAGTTTTCGATGGCTGCCATGTCTGCTTCATTTAAAGCTGTATTCGGATCATCCCAAAATGCAATACCTGGCATTCCGTCATTATCATTAAAGTCTACATCTAACCCTGTAGCAACACGATCAAACCGCATACCAAAAAAGTCGCTTTCAAACTCACTTTCTTGATAAACAAGTTCTGTGTTAATTGTTAAGTAATCACTTGCTTGCCACTCGGCGCCGAGTGCATATAGGTAACTGTCTGTTTTTTCAGAGTTAGAGTCGCCACTTTGGAAGCCACCAGCACCAATAGCTTGTTTCTCTTTAATGACATTAGTACCATCAAACACAACGGGGGTATCAATATTCCCATTACCATTTTCAAAGGTATTTGAGAACCATAATGCGTTTTGAGACTGATTATCATAACCGGTATAGAAACCTTCCGCTGTAATTTCCAACGTTTCATTAGGAGCCCATTGGAGTGATATTGATGCAGCAGGTCGTTTGCGAACACCTGTAAAAGACGTACCGAAAATCGCATCTCGAGCTAACAAATATTCTGTTGGTACACCATCAACATTTAATGTTGAACCAGCAGCCGAAGGCAAACCACTTTCAAGTCCCGCCTGCCAAATCAAATTCCCCTGCGAGTCATTATTTGGAATACGAGAATAAGGTGAATAACCAACAGCTGGTTTATCTGTAAAGAATGGGAATGCCGCGCCCGCTGTTATTGTGTCATCGCGATAATTAGTTTCTGCATAAGAGACGTTAAATAGCGCACCAAATTCACCAGCTCCCTCTAAATCCCAGCGATTGCTAATGAGGGCGCTGATATTAGGATCAATTTCATCAGACTGATCAGAATAAATTGCACGTGCTGCTAAAACGACTTTTTCACCTTCAAAGTTGAATGGACGGTGCGTTTTAATGTCAATTGCCCCTGCGATACCACGCTCAATTTGATCTGCCGAGCGCGTTTTATAAACAGTGACGCCTGATAAAAGGCTTGCTGGAATATCTTGTAGTGAAACATCACGACCCGCACCAGTAAAGATGGCACGACCATTTATAGTTGTATTAACATCGGTTAAGCCACGAATTGAAACTGCACTTACTTCACCAGCACCACGACCCGTTGTTTGTACCCCCGTTACACGCTGTAATGCTTCAACCACGTTATTATCAGGAAACTTACCAATATCTTCTGCAACAATGGCATCGACTATCTGAACGCTTGCACGCTTTTCATCTAATGCTTTGTTTAAGCTGCCGCGAATACCAGATACCTGAATCACTTCCATTTCATCAGCGCTATTCTCAGGAGTGGTTGGCGTTTCCTCTTGAGCAAAAGCAAATTGACAAGTAAATGCCATAACTACAGCACTGGCTATGTGTGTTCTTTTAAACATAAGCGGTGTTCTCCAAATTATAGTTATATCGGCCCGCTGAACTTTCCCCATTCAGTTACCGAAGCGAGACCACTGTATTGTGCATCGTATGTTGTCAAAACGGTGCGCGAGTGAATCTACATTTTTTATGTTAATACTTTGCTGCCTGAACTTTAATCATATTGTATGACTATTTAACAGTCAACTCAAAATTAATAAATTAAAATAAGTGTCGCTATGTTTACAAAAACACTTTGATTATAGCATGTTACAAACATATGAAAGGCTATTTTAAATATAAAAAACCATGAAAAGGCTATAATAATCATTAAGATAAAGATGAGTAACAGATCATCTAAACTCTCTTTTAATTTATAAGAAACAACAAGAAAGGACTAACAAGTTATTTACCTTGCACATTTTAATGCTACTATTAATATTGAAATACAATAATACAATATAAGTTTACTTTTAACTGCACTGACTAAATCGTTGCGATGTAAACAATCAGTTACCCAGTATAATTTAACGTACAGTGCTTATTACTTGGGCTGTTTAAGTTAGATCTAAGTGTGGACAAAGTAATAGCTCGAACAACAATTATTAGTCAAAGAGGACACTCATGAAGAAACTCAAAGCCTTAACACTGCCTTTACTCTTCTCAAGCAGTTTAGCCGTTGCACAAAATCCACTGTTTACCGATGTATTTACTGCTGACCCAGCTGCACTTGTACACAACGACACCGTATACCTTTATACAGGCCATGATGAAGCCCCTAATAATGATGTCTTCTTTGAAATGCATGATTGGCTGGCTTTTTCTTCTACCGATATGGTGAACTGGAAAAAACACGGCCCAATAATGAAAGCCACTGACTTTAAATGGGCTAAGGGCCAAGCGTGGGCTTCACACATGATTGAGCGTGATGGTACTTTCTATTTCTTTACCACAGTGCGCCACAATGACACAAAACCCGGTTTTGCAATTGGTGTTGCCACCTCTAAATCACCAACAGGTCCATTTAAAGATGCCATTGGTCATGCGCTTGTAACCGATGACATGACCAAACATACGCCAAATGATTGGGACGACATCGACCCTGCTATTTTCACTGAAGAAAACGGCGATACTTACATGTTCTTTGGTAACTTAATGCCTAAATATATAAAGCTCAGCGACGACTTACTGTCTCTTGATGGTGAAATTAAAACGCTGGACTTGCCTAACTTTACCGAAGCGTTATGGGTTCACAAGAAAAACGACAACTACTATGTATCTTATGCCTGTGAGTTCCCAGAGAAGATCTGTTATGCCATGAGTAAAAGCATTCACGGGCCTTGGGAATATAAAGGCATCTTGAATGAAATAGCGGGTAACAGCGAAACCAACCACCAATCAATTATCGAATATAAAGGTAAAGACTACTTTATTTACCATACTGGTGCAGTGCCACCGATTGATGGCAAACCAAGTGGCGGGCGTTTTCGTCGTTCGGTCGCTATTGAGCCACTTTACTACAACGAAGATGGCACGCTTAAGCGCATTATTATGACCACTGAAGGCCTCAGTAAACAAGACAAATAATTTCAAGAAGGGCTCTTTAAGAGCCCTTTTTATTGCCTATATATAATACAAATAAACACTTTCCTCGCCTTCTTCTAGTCTAAAATTAAATTAAAAAGCTAAATATGGCTCAGCAAACATCAAAATCGGCCTCTCAAAAAAATTAAAAATACGCCTATACACATTGTAAAATATGAAACCTTGCGTTTACACCTCAATTACATTTGCAAAAGTATTTGCACATTTCAAATAGTACTATAAAATTACAATACTACGTTCTTATTAGTTTGATATAGGCACGCGGCAATTTTATTGACAACAATCGAATAAAAAAATGAATCCCAGTTTCAAGAGGACACATAAAATGAAATTAAATAAATTAGCCATGATCATAGCTTGCTCTTTGGCTGTTACAGGTTGTGGTAAAGAAGAGGGTACTAAGCTTGACTCATCACCTGCGGTTGCCGACCCGCAAAGTGCAAAACCAAGTGTAAGCAGCAGTGTTCAATACACTGAATCAGGTAGTGTCATGATGACTAATGTAAGCGTGCACGATCCTTCTGTGGTTAAAGTTGACGACACCTATTATATTTTTGGCTCTCATCTTGCTGCCGCTAAATCAACTGATCTCTTAAACTGGGAAATAATTTCGAGCCTCTCAGCTAACGCAGCTGTTAACGAAAGCCCACTATTTGACTACAACTACACAGCTGAAATTGCCGAAGGTATTGAGTGGACAGATGGCTTCACAGGAAACTGGGCAGCAGATGTAATCAAAGCGCCAAATGGCAAATTTTGGTTCTACTATAACCACTGCGCACAAGATAACCCAGATACCGCAGATGTGGTTGATGAAGTGTGCTGGAATCGCTCTTACCTTGGCTTAGCCGAAGCTGACAGCATTGAAGGCCCTTATAAAAACAAAGGTATTTTCTTACGCAGCGGTTATCGCTCTGATGCTGAATTTTCAGCATACCCACTTGATAACGGTCAAACGACATGGAATGGTGCCGTTGATCCAAACGCCATTGACCCTGCAGCCTTCTATGATGCAAACGGCAAACTTTGGCTGGTTTACGGCTCCTATTCTGGCGGTATTTTCGTGCTAGCTATGAATGAAGAGACCGGTATGCCAGAAGCAGGTCAAGGCTATGGTAAAAAGCTGGTAGGCGGTGACTTTCGAGCAATGGAAGGTGCATTTGTGATGTACAGCCCCGAAAGTGAATACTACTACCTATTCTACTCAGTCGCTGGTTTTGCGCTAAACGATGGTTACAACATCCGTGTTGCTCGCTCAAAAACACCTGACGGCCCTTACCTAGATAACGCTGGTAACGACATTGCTGCAATGAGCGGACTTGAAGTGGGCGAAAAGTTAATGGGTGGTTTTGAGTACACGCAAGAACTTGGCGAAACAGCACCAGCATGGGGCTACCAATCACCAGGTCATAACTCTGCTTACTACGATGAAGCGACAGGTCGTCATATTTTAGTAACGCATACACGTTTCCCGCAAACATCGACTGAGTTCCCAA
Source organism: Pseudoalteromonas sp. L21 (assembly GCF_021728035.1). Taxonomy (NCBI): domain Bacteria; kingdom Pseudomonadati; phylum Pseudomonadota; class Gammaproteobacteria; order Alteromonadales; family Pseudoalteromonadaceae; genus Pseudoalteromonas; species Pseudoalteromonas sp. L21. The sequence goes on from NZ_JAKKCV010000007.1 coordinate 111,908, forward strand.
CAACTTCAGAAGCGCACCAAGTGCGTGTTCACGAAATGTTTATCAACTCATTAGGCTGGCCAGTGGCTTCACCACAACGCTATGTGCCGCTTGAAGGCGACAACATGGTTGTGGCAGATGAACTTTACGGTTATTACAAGTTTATCAACCACGGTAATGAGGTAAACACCGACGCTATTCGTTCAATGCATATTGCTCTTAACGAAGATCATTCTGTTACCGGTGATGAGCAGGGTATCTGGTACATGGTTGATGACTCAAATATCAAACTAGAGCTTGATTCAGGGACTTATTACGGGGTCGCAAAATGGCAATGGGATGACAATAAACAAGATCTAGTCGTTACTTTTTCGGCCTCATCTTTAGATAATGCGACAGTATGGGGCACAAAAGTTGCGCAAATTAATGAGTCTGAGACAATTCTAGCAACAATACAAGATGCGTTAAATATAAAAACTGAGCTTACAATCGCTGACGATGGTTACTCACTTCCAACGAAAGGCAAAGCAGGTACAAAAATTACTTGGCAGTCTAGCAATGAGTATTATATTGATACAGATGGTTCTATTTTTATCCCAACGCCGGATCGAGGTGATCAAGCAGTCACTTTAACTGCAACGCTAGAGCTTAATGGTGAAGTTGCAACAAAAACATTCAATGTAAACCTAAAAGCACGACCTGAATTTAGAAATGCAATTGCCCATTATCAATTTGAAGATTCACTACGCGACGCCTTAGGTAATCTAGATGATGCTGGTGTAACTGACAACAATCTATTAAATGTAGGTGTAGGCACAACCGCTTTCGCTGATGGTCAAACAGGTAAAGCCTTTAACTTTGACGGTGCAACGGGTGTTCGTTTACCTGATAATTTAATTACAACCTCAGAATTCACCGTTTCTTATTGGATTAATCCTGAGAAAATCACAGACTTTTCTCCAACTTTCTTTGCCGCAGCATCCGTTGATAACTGGATAAGTGTCGTACCAGCAAATTCTCCTTCATTCCTTTGGAGCCATTATTTTGATGAAAATAATAAAGATGTTTGGGGTGATGTAAACCAAACTACACCAGCCCCATTAGCTTGGTCGCATATTGCAATTACTTATGTAGACCAAACAGCTACTCTTTATAAAGATGGCAAAAGAATTGGTTCAATACAAAGACCCGACATGTTTAATACACAAACAGGTAACTTTGCATTAGGTGTAAACTATGGCTGGGATTTACCGTTCCAAGGCCAAATTGATGAGTTCATTGTGTATGACTACGCACTCAATAGCCTAGATATTAACGGTGCAGCGATTAACAACTTAACTGATCCAACTCAGTTTGAAGGCTTTATCACAAATGCCCTTGATTTAGGTGATATATCTGCAGTACGTGAGAACTTCGAATTACCTCGCGTTGGTCCATTTGTATCAGGGATCAGCTGGACATCCAACAACGAACAATATTTAAAACCCGTCAATGGCACAGCTATTGTCACTCAGCCAAGTGCGACAGCTGGCGACCAAGTCGTGACATTAACGGCTACTATTCGATACAAAGACTTCACAGATACCAAGTCATTCGATGTAACCTTAAAATCACTTGCCCCTGCTGAGTACAGCTTTGAAGGTGACTTAAGTGCTTTAAACGGTGCCTACGCAGCGGGTAAACCAACTGGCGGTTTAATTAATAATACTGGCGGCAATGTTACTTATGTAGATGGCATTATAGGCCAAGCCGTATTTCTTGACGGTTCGGGGGTTCGTTTACCGGATAACCTAATTACCACCAATGACTACTCTGTATCTATGTGGTTGAAACCTGAAAGCTTCACAGATTACACAACCGCATTCTTCGCGGGTGCGAGTGCGGACACTTGGTTAAGTTATGTTCCATCAATGTCTGGAACGGCGCTTACCCGCTTATGGGCAAATAACGGTGCATTCTTCGATAATGCTGAGCTAGATAGTCGTATTCCTCTCAAAGAGTGGACTCACCTTGCCTTTACGGTTGATGGCACCAACGGCGACACGATAAAAATGTACGTGAACGGTGAACTACAGCTAGAAACGGGCGGTTTCCCTCGCGTATTCACAGTCCCTGGTGAAACCAACGAGTTTGCCCTAGGTGTTAACTACTGGGATACCCCCTACAACGGGGCTATTGATGAACTGAAAATTTTCAACGGTGCGATTAGTGCTGAAGAAATAAAAGCACTCTTTGACGCAGCTTCTGCACAAGAAGAGTAATAAGTAAGGTGAGCTGTCTCACCTTACTTATGTGTTGTCAGGAAAGGCCGAGTGAAAACTCGGCTTTTTTCTTACCTAAAACAAAATAATCATTCATTATTAAGCTGATCTGCCGATAAGTAGATTACCAATACATTGGCATTTTATGAGTTAATAACTAACTTGTACACAATGCTACTATTTAAAGGGCGTACTATGAACTTTCGGAACTGGCCTATAGCAAAACAAATTGGTGCACTCGCATTTATATTATCCTTATGTGTATTCTCCATCGTTGGTGCCTCATCTTATTTCAGTGCTAAAACAATTTTAACTAATAAAAGTGAACATACGATCAAGGCTAACCTTAACCAAATATCATCTCTCCTCGAACTTCAATATAACAGCTTACTTGCCATTGCACGGCGAAATGCAAATGTATTTAGCGATATGTACTCTGGTTCAATTACGTTAAGTGAACAAAAAACACAAGTCGGTCAATATCAGGTTCCATCATTAGCGCATAACGGCGAGTTAATTAATAACAATATGAATATGGTCGATCGTTATGCAGATCTGACAAAAGGCAATGCAACAGTTTTTGTAAGAGATGGTGATGACTTTTTCCGTATTGCCACGTCATTAAAAAAAGACAATGGCGAACGAGCTGTAGGTACTTACCTAGGAAACAAGCACCCAGGTTACGAAAAGCTCATTGCGGGAGAAGAATATGAAGGGTACGCTAAACTCTTCGGAAATGAATACATGACTGTGTATAAGCCTATTAAAAATAGTACTAACCGGGTCATAGGTATACTTTATATTGGCTTTAATATAAACGACTCTCTTAATGCCCTCAGAGAGTCTGTTGCAAATCTAACAATAGAAGAATCAGGGAAGCTGTTACTATTCAATAATGCCAATAACACAATTATTGTAGGTCCGCATAGTCAATCAGGAGAACAGTTAACAAAGCAAACCTTGCAAGGATTGCCGATTGAGCAAACCGACTCAAACGAACATGTCTATTACACCGACCAACACAATGAAGCGATGTTTGCACTTGCAAAAAAAGTAAAAGGCTGGAATTGGACACTACTCGCCCGTGTAAAAGCACATGAGCTAAATGACGAAAGCTGGCAATTAATGCGTGTGAATGCACTGGCCTCTATCGCCGGCGTTATCATGATTAGCCTTTTACTGTTTTGGGGACTAGTAAGGACACTCGCACCACTTAAAAGACTGACCAAAACAGTTGATGCTCTAGGTAAAGGTGACTTATTGCAGCACATCGAAGCCACTAACCAGCCCAGTGACAACGAAGTAATAACGATTACAGCAAGTGTAAGTAAAATGTCTGTGGAGCTTAAAAAGCTAATACTGGCTTTACAAACATCAATAGTACAACTTGAAACACAAGCATCAGCGGCTCACCACTTAGCACAACAAAATGGCCAAGAAGCCCATGAAATGATGGCACAAACCGCGCAAATTGCAACGGCAATAGAGCAAATGTCGTGCTCGATAAAAGATGTTGCACATAATGCCACTGAAGGCGCGAACCAGACACTTCAAGTTGATAAAGATGCCCAATCAGGACAAAGCCAATTAACGCAAGTCATCAATGATTTAATGCTGCTTAGTCAGCAACTTAATAATAGCCATGATGCGGTAGAAAAGGTGAATGATGCTAGCAATGAAATAAGTAAAGTGACTGAGGTTATTAATGCCATTGCTGAGCAAACCAATTTATTAGCCCTAAATGCAGCAATTGAAGCGGCCAGAGCAGGTGAACAAGGACGAGGCTTCGCAGTTGTTGCCGATGAGGTCAGAACTTTAGCTCAGCGCACACAAAAATCGATTGTCGAAATAAGCCAAACTATCGAGCAACTACAAAGCCAAGTTACCATGGCGGCAGAAAAGATGAAACAAAGCCAGCAGCTAGGGCTTAAGTCTTCAGAAGAAGGCAAAAAAACAGGAGAGCAATTAGAGTCTATTACCATCAGTATTGGGGAATTAACCCGCTCCTCAAGTAACATTGCTGAAGCGACCGATCAGCAGAGCACAGTCGCACAAGAAATAACACAAAACCTTCATCAAATAAGTCAACTTGCAAAAGACAGTGAAGCGCGCACCCAAGGCACAATAAGCTCTGCTGACGACTTAAAAACCCTTGCCGAAGGGCTCAAACGACAAATTAGTTTCTTTAAAGCAGATTAATCAAAACCTCGATACCAATTTGCCGGTATCGAGGTAACAGCTCCAGTGCCACATTAAATAAAAGCTAAAGAAATAGTCCCCATTGCCGATACTAACTTATTCTTCACTTATACTTAACCGCGATGAATATTAACTCGTTAGCGCATGCCCTGAACATAGATAACCAAAAATCGACGGCAAAAGACGATACTACATCCGACTATCGTTTCTCTATTGCTGAGAGAGCAACACTTTCTGGACAACAAACAGCAGAAACAAAAGCGCAAGAAAAAAAGAGTGAACTGCCAGCTGCAATTCAAAAAATGCTCGCCCAGTTAGAACTTTTAAAAGAACAACTTGAGCAAGCAAAAGAGCAACTTGCAAAACTACAAGCCTCAGAAAACCAACAAGATGATGCAGTTAAAACACAAATCGAAATACAACTTGAAATAGTCATGGGGTTACAAAACCAAGTTATGTCACTAAGCCAAGCTATCGCAGATGCAATGAAAGAGGCCGGTATCAGCGATCCAGGTGTATTAATTAGTGCGCTGGTGTGAAAATGAGCGCAAAAAAGCCACTCATAAATGAAGTGGCTTTGGTTGAGTCGATTTATTACTTATAACTTAATTTGGTTCACGCAGATGGAACACTTGGCACTTGTTACCTAAATCAGGCTGTTGTGCAAAGTTAGTGTTTTCCGCTAAACCACAGTTACTTAAACCAAGTGCTTGTTTTGTGTAGCGGTTGATAAGCATAACGCCACCACCTTCTACTGGAGCAATGCGCCACTGTGCTGTTTTCGCTGCACAGGAAGCCATTTCTACGTTGGCACCTGGTACTAAGGCATTATCAGCTACCGCAGCACAGAACTCGCTGTCAGCACTTTGTTTAAGGCTTACATAGCCTGTATCTGTTGGTGTGAAAAACCATTGCTGTGCATCTTTATGCGTGTAAGCCTGTTGCTCAACATTTGTACCCGCTTTAACTGTTTGTGCCACACTAAGTGCCTTACCACTTTGTTGGCTTAATACGACAACACTACCCATAGGGCGCAATTGCCAGTCGCCACACGCTGTTGCGTCACTTTGCTGTAAAACCGCTTGGTTTTGTGCAGCAGAACAACCAGCAACCGCTAATGGCTTGCCTGTGTAACGGTTAGTAATAGAGACATTACCATCTGTACTTGGTGCTACTTTCCATTGCTGGCAGAAGTTATTGCGCCATGCTGCAGATTGTACTTTAGCGTTATCGGCATCATTACAGTTTTCAAGCTCTAAGAACTTACTGTCTTCACGGTTAGCTAAACGAACAAAACCATCTGTTGTCGCATCAATAACCCATTGACCATTGGTGCTTGCACACTGACGTTGTACAGCACGTGCATCTTGTGGATCAGCTGCAATATCTAAACATAAGCCGCTTGTTGCATTCACTAATTGGTAACGCTGACCTTGCACTCGCGTTACCAGTGGGCCGTATTCACCTGATGGCGGAGCTACTTCAACGCCTGGTGTTAATGGTTTACCAAAGCTTGGTGTACCATCGTCGTTCCAAGTAAACTTTTGCGCACGTAATGAACGCGTCGCACTACAACCGTGCTCTACCGAATCATTACCGTGATAAACTAACCAGTCTTCTGTGCCGTCTGGCGACGTGAAAAAGCCGTTATGACCAGGGCCAAACACTTCTTCTGTACGCTCAAATACTGGCTTGTCGTATTTTTTCCAGCTGCTCGCTTTAAGCGGATCGTCACCAACAAGCTCAAGCATACCTAGTTTGTAATCAGGAGTATTACAGAAGCTCGCTGAGTACGTCATAAACGTACGGCCATTGTGCTGTAATATTTCAGCACCTTCAGTGACTTTACGGCCACTGATTTCCCAATCTAGCTCAGGGCGCGTGATCACCGTATGCGGTGAGTTCTCTTTCAGTGTCCACGGGTTTTCCATTTCAGCAATAATATTTAATTGCTGATCGCCCTGCCATTGAGAGTAAATCACATACAGCTTGTCTTTGTATGTTAGGTAGTTACCGTCGATGTTCCATACGTTAGGCATTAATGCGCCCTTATATTCGTATGGACCCATAGGATCATCACCGGCACTTTCTAATACATTTAAGTGTTGGTTATCTAAAGTGCCATCAGTACCAGCTGTGTACATCATGTACCAACGGTAGCCGTTTGGCCCTTTTAGACGATGGAATTCAAACGCCCAGAAGTTACAACAACGTTCAGGGTTTGAATCAGACCAAACATTGATAGGTGTTGCATCAGCAAGGCCCGCTAATGTTGGTGATTTACGCATCACTAACTCAGATGTCCATGTTGTTGTGGTTAGGTAATAGTTACCATCCCAATACTCAAGCCATGGATCGGCACCATTAGGAAAAAGTGGGTTGGTAAAAATACCATCATCTTGAATTGGCGCTTTTGCTGTGGCTGCGACATCTGCTTTGGCTGTGTTGTCTTCAGCCGTAGTCTGACAGCCCGTCAGAGCGCTAAACGACAAGGCAAATAGGCTAGCTAAACCAGCCTTTTGCATTGCGTTTTTAAGCTTTGTTGTTTTCACGTTTGTGTTCCTTTATTTTGTACCAAATTCGTACACAATGCGTGTTGAATACACGTCACCCGGCAGTAAAGTTGTGCTTGGGAACGTTGGCTGGTTGGGTGCATCAGGGAAATGCTGTGGCTCTAAACAAAAACCACTTCTAAAATTATGCACTAAGCCAGACGCTTGCTTGGTACTACCGTCTAAGAAGTTACCTGAATAAAACTGTACCGCAGGCTCTTCTGTGTAAACTGTTAACGTACGGCCAGAGTTTGCTTCGTAAACCGTCGCTGCTTCAATAAGCTCATTGCTTGGCGTGTCTTTAAGCACAAAGTTATGGTCATACCCTTTGCCAAGTTTGAGCTGTTCGTTGCTTGCTTTGATATCTTGACCAATTGCTTTAGCTGTACGGAAGTCAAACGGTGTGCCTGCCACATCCATCAACTCACCCGTTGGGATCAAGCCGCCATCGACAGGGGTAATTGCTTTTGCGTTAATTTGCATTTGGTGATCAAGAATGTCGCCTTTACCCGCTAGGTTAAAGTAGCTGTGTTGCGTCATATTGATAATGGTAGGCTTGCTTGTTGTGGCAATAAACTGCATATCTAGCGTGTTGTTGTTCGTTAGCGTGTAAGTCACTTCAGTGGTTACTTCACCTGGGTAACCTTGGTCACCATCTGGGCTCACTAAGCTTAAGGTAACACCTGCGCTATTTTGTGTCGTGAACGGTGTCATGTTCCACACTTTTTTATCGAAACCTTGCACACCACCATGTAAATGGTTGTCACCATCGTTGGTTGCTAATTGGTATTCAGTGCCATTTAACGTGAATTTACCGTTTGCGATACGGTTACCAAAGCGACCGATGATGGCACCGTAGTAAGTCGTTGCTTTTGTGTACGCTTCTAGGTTATCTAAACCCAGTACAATATTACCCATTTCGCCTTTTGCATCAGGTGTTTCAATACGCGTGATAATACCGCCGTAGTTGATCACATCAACGCTAATACCATTGCTGTTAGTCAGCGTTACTTGATTAACTGGCGTTTGATCAGCAAGTACGCCATAAGCCGTCATTGATGCTGAAGGGGAAGTCGTCATGTTATCTCCTTGATGAGCACACGCTGGTGTAAGGGCAATCCCGCATGTCACCAACAATGCATAAAGCCCGCGCGACTTTTTCGTGTTCGAACTGGCTGTTTGATGAGTTGTTTTTAAACCTTGGAAAACACATTGCAATGACATATGAATAACCTTTTTGTAATTGTATTTATAGTTTTATAATACAAATAAGGGTGTCATTGCAACTTTAATCGCTAAAGTTGGATTTTTCCGTCTTTCACCATGATGCAATCCATTCCCGCACTTTTCGCGGCTTGATAGCCAATTTGCGTGTCTTCAAAGACCACACACAGGCTTGGCTTAACACCTAATTGCTCTGCCACTTTTAAGAATGTTTCTGGGTTTGGCTTGCCTTTACTTACATCACTGGCAGTCACTAAGGCACCAATTTTATTAATTAAATTAGTATCTGTTAGATGCTCAATTGCATGTTCGCGATCAGCACCTGTACCAACCCCAATCGGTAATACACCATGGTACTTTTCAAGTACTGCGACGGTTTCGTCAATCACTAGCGGTTGGTGCTGTAAATCGACCCAAAACTGATGTTTATCTTTTGCCACAACTAGAGGGTCATGATCTAAGCCAAATTTTTCATTAAGCATTTCAATTGTTTTAACGGTCGGAATGCCGCCCAAGCTGTACATGTAGTCGTAATCGAATGGATACCCATAGGCTTCGCAAGCTTTCTGCCATGCCTGTAAGTGACTGCCCATTGAGTCAATTAAGGTGCCATCCATATCAAAAATAATGCCTTGGTAGGCGCTTAAATCGATCATATCTACTCCTAAAAAGTTTCGCTTCACAATAGCATAAGCCAGCGAAGAGCGTGGCTCATCACTGGCTTAATCGACAACAAAATTTGGGGGGAACGTGCTCACACACAGCACGTTCTAGTACATAAAGTACTAATTCTTACAGGCCACGTTTAAGCATGTAGTAAGCTGCGTTATGACGAAGCTCTGTTTTGAAACCACGGATCGTCGTATCGTTATCGATGATCATCGTTTCAACGCCAGCCATTTCAGCAAAATCGATAATCATATCGGTTGTTACTGCTTGGCTGTATGCAGTGTGGTGTGCACCACCGGCGTGGATCCATGCAGCTGATGCTACAGATAGATTTGGTTTTGGTTCCCAAAGCGCTGAAGCAACAGGTAAGTGAGGTAAATCAGCTGGCGGAGCCACTGTGTCTACTTCGTTGATTAAGATACGGAAACGGTTACCCATATCAATTGGTGATACGTTGATTGCAGCACCCGGTTTTGCAGTAAACAATAAACGACCTACATCACATTTCACACCGATCGTGTGTTGGTGAACTTCAAGACGTGGTTTTTGCGCTGCAATTGAAGGACACACTTCTAACATGTGCGCGCCAAGTACTTGGTCAGTCTCCCCCATGTTGTAAGTGTAATCTTCCATGAATGAACAACCGCCGTCACGGCCTTCACCCATTACTTTCATGATGCGAACCATAGCAGCTGTTTTCCAGTCACCCTCACCACCGTAACCATAGCCTTTCGACATTAGGCGCTGTGTAGCAAGACCCGGAAGACCAGAAAGACCTGATAAGTCTTCAAAACAGTTTGTGAATGCTTTAAAGCCGCCTTTCTCTAAGAAGCGCTCCATACCAAGCTCTAAGCGTGCTTCGTTGCGTAGCATTTTCACTGCGTAATCGTCTTGTAGCGTTTCGTCAGCAATTACGTAGTCTTGCTTATAAAGCGCTAATTGCGCATCAACTTCTTCTTCAGTGATGGTATCAACCACTTTCACAAGCTCAGCGACACCAAACGCGTGTACTTCATAACCAAATGTAATTTGTGCTGAAACTTTGTTACCTTCAGTCACCGCAACTTGACGCATGTTGTCGCCAAAACGCGCAACTTTAAGTGTTTGGCTTTCTGCCCAACCTTTCGCCGCACGACACCAGTCATCTAACTGCTGTTGTACATCAGCACGTTGCCAGTGACCCGCAACAACTTTACGCTCTTTACGCATGACAGTACCGATGAAACCGAACTCACGGTCACCGTGTGCACTTTGGTGCGTATTCATGTAATTCATGTTGATGTCAGACCAAGGAAGGGCTGCATTGAACTGAGTATGAAGGTGTAACCAAGGCTTACGTAATTCGCTTAGGCCAGCAATCCACATTTTCGCAGGTGAGAAAGTGTGCATCCATAATACTAAACCAACACAGTTAGGATCCGTATTTGCCGCTTGGCAAACAGCGTGAATTTCTTCAGGTGACTTAACGGTAGGCTTACATACCAAGTTTACTGGTAGGTTCGCTTCGCTGTTTAAGCCCGCTACAATTGCTTCGCTGTCTTTGGCAACCGTTTCTAACACCTTAGGACCATAAAGATGTTGTGAGCCGGTAACAAACCAGACTTCTTTCGTCATCGTCGTCATGTTAATAATCCTCTAAATTCTTGCTATTTGCTCTGACCGTAATACGCGTTTTTACCGTGCTTACGTAGATAATGTTTATCCATCACTGCTTTTTTAAGTTCAGCTGCGTGTGGATCTAAAGTGCGTGTTAAATACGCCATGCGTGCAATCTCTTCGAGTAGCGCGGCATGGTATACAGACTGAGCGGCATCTTTACCCCACGTGAAAGGCGCATGACCCGCAACAATCACCATAGGTGCAGCTTTCGGATCGCGGTCTTGATACGCATCAGTAATTTGAATACCGGTTTCTAATTCATAATCGCCATTCACTTGCTCATCTGTTAGCTCACGCGTACAGGTGATGTCACCGTGTACATAGTCAGCGTGAGTTGTGCCAAGGCAAGGAATGCTTTGTTTTGCTTGCGCCCATGCAGTTGCATAGGTCGAATGCGTGTGTGTTACACCACCAATCGCATCGAAGTGGCGATATAAATGAACATGCGTTTTAGTGTCAGAAGACGGACGCATAGACCCTTCAACAATGTTGTTTTCAAGGTCGACGATCACCATGTCATCGGCTTTCATTTGGTCGTACGATACACCACTTGGTTTAATCGCAATCACGCCTTTGTCGCGGTCGATTTGCGATACGTTACCAAAGGTATAAATCACTAAGCCACGACGCTGAAGCTCCATGTTCGCTTCATAAACTTCACGTTTTAGTTCTGTAAAACTCATGCTTTGTCTCCGTTTACATAGCTTGCAAGTGCTTGGTAGTTTGCATAAAGCTCGTCATACACAGCAACGCGCTCAGGGTTTGGTAAGTACTGATGACATACAGACGACGCCATCACTTTTTGAGCATCTGCCACTGTTGCGTGCTCACCCGCAGCAACCGCAGCCATAATTGCCGCACCCAATGCACAGCTTTGCTCACTTTCTAAAACGTCGATTGGACAGTTCCAAACATCAGCACAGGTTTGCATTACGTAGTCTGATTTTTTAGAAATACCGCCGATAACAACCACTGACTCGATTGGCACACCTTCGCTACGAAAGCGCTCAGTGATAGCACGTGCGCCAAAGGCAGTTGCTTCAACAAGCGCTTTGAAGAACTTAGGTGCATCAGTGCCCATCTTTAAGCCTGTTAATGCCATGGCAACGCTTTGGTCAGCATCTGGCGTACGACGACCATTTACCCAATCAAGCGCAGTTACGTCGCTGCTTGATACAGGCAGTGCTGCCGCAGCTTTTGATAAATCAACTAAGATTGAGTCTTCTAGCTTGTTAACGAACGCTTGCTCAGCGTCAGATAGATTTGTAAGTTGGCGAGTTGGCCAAAGTACTAAGTTCTTGAACCATGCGTATAAATCACCAAATGCAGATTGACCCGCTTCTAAGCCAATTAACCCAGGGATCACTGAGCCATCAACTTGACCACAAATACCCTTAACGCAAGTATCACCTAGCTGCTCTTGAGACGTTACTGTGATGTCACACGTTGAGGTACCCATTACTTTGGTTAGCACACCAGGGCGAACATTGGCTGCTACTGCCCCCATGTGACAATCAAATGCACCGTAACCAACAACAATACCTTGTGGTAAACCAAGCTTCTCGGCCCACTCAGCAGTTAAGTTGCCAGCAACTTGGTCGCTTGGCTCTGTAGTTGCATTTAACGTATCAACAACACCATCTAATAGTGGATCGATATTGCTGAAGAAGCTGTTTGGTGGGAAACCGCCCCACTGCTCGTTCCACATTTGTTTGTGGCCCGTTGCACAACGCCCTAGCTTTAATGCTTCAGGGTGTGTTGTGCCGCACATGAGCGCGGTCATCCAATCGCAATGCTCAACCCATGAATAAGTGGCTGCTTTAACACTGCTATCAACGCGGAAAATATGTAATGCTTTGGCCCAGTACCACTCAGAAGAGTAGATACCGCCCATGTGTGAAAGGTAGTTCACATCGTTGTTAGTTGCAGCGCACGTGATTTCATTTGCTTCTTTAATAGACGTGTGGTCTTTCCACAGAATGAACATTGCATTTGGGTTTTCTGCAAATTCTTCAGTTAATGCCAGTGGTGTACCTTGACTATTAATCGCCACAGGCGTTGAGCCTGTCGTATCAAAGCTCATACCCACTACGTTGTCTGCGGTACCTGCTGGAACTTGTGACCAAAGACCATTCACTACTTCTATAAGGCTATCAATATAGTCTTGTGGATGCTGACGAAACTGATCCTTACTTGGGTCACAATATAAACCTTGTGCCCAGCGCGGGTAGTTTACTAAATGGCTGGCAAGTTCTTCACCAGTCGCAACATCAACGAGTAATGCTCTTACCGAGTCTGACCCGTAGTCTAATCCCAACGTATAACGAGACATAATTACCTTTCACTAATTGCTTACTAACATTGTTAGTCATTATCTTTATTTGTATGATAATATCAACAATACTGGATTGTAAAGGTATTATAAAAATATTATTAACAGGATTATTTGCTGCTGACGGGCGATTTATTGCGCAGCTCTACTGGAAGATTAGATTGTTTTTTCAGCACAAATAATAGGTTAAAGCTATAACATTAACTTTTGTATGATAAGAATGGGATAACTATGTCTAGTCAATTAGAACAACTTAAAGCAGTAACAACCGTTGTTGCTGACACGGGTGATTTTGAAGCCATCAACGAATATAAACCGCAAGATGCAACAACAAACCCATCACTCATCTTAAACGCGATTCAAATTGAGAAATATCGCCCACTTGCTGTAGAAGCCGTATCATGGGCAAAAGCCCAAAGCAGTGACGCAGCTGAAGTTGTAACAAAAGCAGCTGATAAGCTAGCGGTATTAATTGGCTCTAAATTAATGGAGCAAGTACCGGGTTTAGTGTCTACTGAAGTTGATGCGCGTTTATCATTTGATACCCAAGCAACCATTGATAAAGCACTTGATCTTGTTGCTTTATATAAAGAGCAAGGCATCGACACATCGCGCGTATTAATTAAAATTGCTTCAACATGGGAAGGTATTCAAGCGGCTAAAGTACTTGAAGCACAAGGTATTCGTTGTAACCTAACACTGGTATTTGCATTTGCTCAAGCACGTGCTTGTGCCGAAGTGGGTGCCTACCTTATCTCACCATTCGTTGGCCGTATTCTTGATTGGTACAAAGCACAAGATACAAGCGCTGATTTCGACGGTGCTAACGATCCGGGCGTTAAGTCAGTCACGCATATCTACAACTACTTCAAAAAGCACGGCTACGACACGATTGTAATGGGCGCGAGCTTCCGTAACATCGGTGAAATCCAAGAATTAGCAGGGTGTGACCGCTTAACTATCAGCCCGAAGCTACTTGCTGAACTCGCTGCAACTGACGCACCATTAACTCAAAAACTATTACCAGCAACAGAAAAAGCAGAAGCGCCAGCAGCAATGACTGAGCAGGCTTTCCGCTGGGAAATGAATGAAGATGCCATGGCAACTGAAAAACTAAGCCAAGGTATTCGTCAGTTCGCCATTGACCAAGAGAAACTAGAATCAATCTTAAGCGAATTAGTTTAAACCAATTGTTTAAGCAGCAAAAAGCCCGCAAACTTTGGTTTGCGGGCTTTTTTATTGCCTACCTTTTAGTAAAAGCAGGCTTATCGTGTTGCGATTACGATAATTTTTTGCACCTTACATTATTCAGCAAGTAATGCGTTTGCTTTTGCAACTAGGCTTGCCACTGTGAAACCAAAGTGCTCAAGCAATACTGCGCCTGGCGCTGACTCACCGAATGTCTCCATACCGAGTACATCACCATCTTGGCCAACATACTTGAACCAGAAGTCACGGTGTGCAGCTTCAACAGCAATCTTTGGTGTACCCGTTGGTAGCACGCTTTGGCGGTATGCTTTGTCTTGGCTGTCAAACTGATTCGTTGATGGCATAGATACCACGCGAACTTGCTTGCCTTGTGCTGTTAATTCAGCAGCAGCATTCACAGCGAGCTCAACCTCAGAACCCGTTGCAATTAGAATAAGCTCTGCAGCTTGTTCGCTATCAACAAGTACATAACCCCCTTTTGCAATGTCAGCAACTTGCTGTGCATCGCGCGCCATCGCTTTCGTGCCTTGGCGGCTGAAAATGAGTGAGCTTGGACCTGTTTCTTTTAATAACGCTTGGCGCCAAGCTACCGCTGTCTCGGTTTCATCACACGGACGCCATGCAGTCATATTCGGTGTCATGCGAAGATTAGCAATTTGCTCGATTGGTTGGTGAGTTGGACCATCTTCACCTTGACCGATTGAGTCATGGGTATACACAAAGATGCTTTGCGCTTTCATTAATGCGGCCATACGTACTGCATTACGTGCGTATTCCATAAACATCAAGAAGGTTGCGCCAAATGGAATAAAGCCACCATGTAATGCAATACCATTCATGATTGCGCTCATACCAAACTCACGTACGCCATAAAATACGTAGTTACCATCAGCAGCATCTTGTAAACCTTTTGCTTCTGGCCATAAGGTTAAGTTAGAACCGGCAAGGTCGGCAGAGCCACCCATTAATTCTGGAAGTTGGTTTGCAAAGAAAGTGATCGCATTTTGAGATGCTTTACGTGTCGCAATGTTCTGCATGTCAGCTTGGCATTTAGCAATGTACTCATCAGCTAATTCTGCGAAGTTAGCTGGTAATGCTTTTTCAAGAACACGGCGTGTATATTCTTTTGCAAGTTCAGGGTGTGCTTTGCTATAAGCGGCAAACGTTTGCTGCCATGCACCTTCAAGCTCTTGCCCTTTCGCTTGGGTATTCCACTCATTATAAACCTCTTGTGGAACTTCAAATGCTGGGTGTGGCCAGTTTAGCTGCTCACGTACTGCGGCAATTTCGTCGTGACCCAGTGGTGCGCCGTGACAGTCGTGGCTACCTGATTTATTTGGCGAACCAAAACCAATCACTGTTTTACAGCAGATGAGTGTTGGTTGCGTGGTGTTGCTTTGCGCTGCTTCGATTGCACCGGCAATTGCATTCATATCGTGACCATCAACATCACGGATAACTTGCCAACCGTAAGATTCAAAACGTGCAGGTGTATCGTCGGTGAACCAACCTTCTACTTCACCATCGATCGAGATGCCATTGTCATCCCAAAATGCGATTAGCTTGCCTAGGCCTAACGTACCTGCCAGCGAACATGCTTCGTGCGAGATACCTTCCATTAAACAGCCGTCACCCATAAAGCAGTAAGTGAAGTGATCAACAATATCAAACTTTGGCTTATTGAATTGCGCTGCTAAAGTTTTTTCAGCGATGGCCATACCCACTGCGTTAGCAATCCCCGAACCTAGTGGGCCTGTCGTTGTTTCAACACCCGGTGTGTAACCATATTCTGGGTGACCTGGTGTTTTAGAGTGAAGCTGACGGAATTGCTTAATATCTTCGATGCTTACGTCGTAACCACTTAGGTGTAACAATGCATATTGAAGCATTGAACCATGGCCATTTGATAACACAAAGCGATCACGGTTAGACCAGTCTGGGTTTAATGGGTTATGGCGGTGAAAGTTTTGCCACAATACCGCTGCAATATCAGCCATACCCATAGGCGCACCTGGATGGCCAGAGTTGGCTTGTTGAACGGCATCGACAGCAAGTATGCGAATAGCATTTGCAGATTGAGAACTAGGCAGAGTCATCTTTTAGCTTCCTGTTAATATTATATTATAAATAATATCGCAAAAAGTGACTGATAAGGCAACTTAATAAACGCTTTATTGTATAAGTGAATACTAAATAGGCTGGTACAAACCAGCCTATTGAATCGATCCGTAAGCTTTAAGTTTTAACGACCATCTTCAAAAGAAGCTGTCGCTGACACTTTGCTCCAACGGCCATCTGCATACAGAATTGTCGCTTCCGCTTTGCTTGGTCGAAACGCTCGGATTTGGTATGAACAAGACGTACCTGATGTTCCACACGATGATGCACCATTAGACCAAATTACACTATCAATCGCTGAACCATCTCCTACTACACGAAACACTGCTGTTGCATATGTTTGACCATACACGAGTGCAAAACAACGATTTGGTGTGTATTGATCATATGCTTGCGTATCGACATAACATTCCATTGTATCTGCGCTTGCATGAACTGAAAAAACACTAGCGGCGAGTAATCCTATTGATGTTAATACTTTTTTCATTTTACTATCCTTATTTTTCTACCAAAAGTGGTACAAATAACATACAGTAGTGAAGAAGTATTAAAAATACGAATTTAATATTAATTTAACTATAATTTTACCTTGCAGCAACCTTTTGGCAACCTTTACCTTGAACAGTTTTAATCGGCGGTTCCTAAAAAATGCCGACACGCATAGGCAGTCGGCATTTCTAAAGCTTATAAATACTTAAGCCAAGGTTTGTTAGCCTTACGCTTATATTCACTAAACTTCTTAGTTGGCCAATAAAGCCCAACGGCTAATACGATAGTGATCAACCAAATACCTGAAATATCACTGACACCTAAATACTGCCCTTGGTTTGCCCCCCACACCTGCATGCCTAATTGGTACATCACTAGTAATACATAGAGGTGTAAAATATAAAAGAACATGGGTACAGAACCATACACACGTAGCGCATTAGTAAAGCGATTAAGCGGTCTTTCAAATAACCATAAACCAACAAACATGCCAGCTAAAGTGATAAGCAAAAAGCTCAGTGATGGAGGGTATTTAGTGACATTAAATACCGACATCATAGTTTCTGTTGTGGTGCTAAAGGCTTGCCAAGGTAAGGTTTCACCATAAATATTCAAACCACGCAGCACAGCAAATAAGCCTACACATAATAGTGCTAACAGCAGCAGTGCTCGTTTACGCGACTGCGCTGTTTGCGTATGTGCATATAGTGGCCCTGCGCAATAACCCAGTAAAATCACACCAATCCACGGCAATACAGGGTAGCTAATTTTTACGTCGATTAAACCACCTTGTGATAGATAGCCCCGGTCATGCAAAATCGTCCACAGCGAGTAGCCAAACTCATCAGGTGTAAAACTGATTGGGGTGAGTAAGTTATGACCAAACACAATAGCCAAACCAAGTACTAACAATACATTGCGCGGCAGTTTTATCAATAACGCTAAAACCAACATGCATAAACCAATGGCCCACATCACTTGCAACCAAATAGTGTGGTAGTAACCTATCCACGAAAAACAAATGAGGGTCACTTCTAGGGCGATTAAAAACAACCCTCGCTTAACCAAAAAGCTTTGTGCTGAGCGGGCTACACCACTTGCAGGGTGACTGTAAAGCCACGCCGACAAACCGGTTAAAAAGATAAAGGTTGGCGCACAAAAATGTGCGGCAAAGCGGCTCCAAAAGAGCCCAGGCGAAGTGGTATCAACCACCATAGGATCGGTCACCTGCATATGCAAGAAAAACCGCTCTCGCACATGATCAAGTAACATCAGCAGAATAACGACGCCACGCATGATATCGATACTATGAATACGGCTTTTAATTTGCTCAGAAGTCATAGCTCACAGCCAATTTAAATTGCGTCGGTGCACCAGGATATGCCCACAATGCATTGTATGAGCTTGCAATATATTCTTCATCAAACACGTTATCAACATTCAGTGATACCGTAGTACGTTCAGTCGCTCGCCATTTAGCGAATAACCCAACAGTTTGATAACTCGGCAAACGGAAGGTTAAATCAGCAGGGTCGCCTAAACGGTCAGACACATATTGATAATGACCACCAATCTTTATTGCTTGTGCAAATACGCTTAAGTCATGATTTAAACCAATCGAAAGATTATTCTTTGGTACGTTCACAAGTGGGCTGCCTTTAGGAATTGGCACGAGCCAATCAACATTTAGGCTGTCTGTTGCAGTCTCGGCATCAACATACGCATAAGATAGGTTGTACTCAGTGTTATCGCCCAGTGAGCCTGTTAGGTCTAACTCAAAACCTGTGCTATTTGCTTTACCAACAGGCGTTGAATAACCTACATTGACAGGGTCCGCCACCAGCATGTTGCTCTTACTCGCATCAAAGTAAGCAAGGGTACCGCTGATATTGGCATAACTAAACTTAACACCTACTTCAAACGAGTCACTTTCTTCAAAACCAAATGGCTTACCTTCGGCGTCAGTACCGCTTAGAGGTAAGAACCCTTCGGAGTAGCTTGAGTAAACATTAATATCGTCATTAATTGTATATACAACCCCAAAGCGAGGACTAATGCGGTTCTCTTTACTGTTTGATGCAACACCTGACTTAGTTTCAAAAATATCTTGCTCAATTTCATCAAAACGCAGGCCTAACATCACTTTCAAGTTATCGGTTAGATCAAGTTGATCTTGCACATAGATACCATACGCATTTTGCTTTTCGTTATTCTCGTATTGCATACTCATTTCAGGACCTTCACCTGTGCTGTAATCAGGTTCATGAATATCAATCGTGTAAGTGCCATAGCCACCACGATAACGGTATAACCCCGTACGTAGCTCATAATCATACGCATCAGCACCTATGAGTACGTGATTAGTAATACCTGCAATATCAAAGTGACCGCTTAATTCAAAACGTACAGAGATATCTTCAGACTCATAATCACGGTAACGATGTTGACGAGTTAAGGTTCTGCCATCATCAAACAATGACTGACGAGATGGTGATAGTTCCGCATCTGAAGACTGCCCTGTTAGCGTTGCAGCACGATAGTTAGCCCCTGCCAGCAATGACCACTGACGATTAAAATCGTAGTTATAGTTAATTTGATGACCTCGAGAGTGTACCTTTGTAGGTGCATCATTAGGATTTCCTAAGAATCGCGACTCTGGCACGGTATCAAAGTCATCATTTAACACCACAATACCACGGTCATACATTTGCTGCTGATCAACATATTCAAATTCATACGTCAGCGATGACTTGTCATTAATTTGATAATAAAGCGAAGGTGTAATCACGAGTTTGTCGTGATGCACATGATCTCTAAAGCTATCGCTGTCTTGCCAAGCACCATTGATGCGAAACGCTAAATCATCAGTCAGGCCATTGGTGTAATCACCTTGAATACGTTTGTGGTCATCACTACCCAACTCTGCTTGAATTTGACCTTGTTGATAAAACTGTGGCTTCTTAGTAATAATGTTTACTGTACCACCGGGCTCTGAGCGACCATACAACGCAGAGCCAGGCCCTTTTAATACTTCAATATATTCAATGTTTGATACATCACGAGGGCCAGCAAATCCTTTACCACCACTAAAGCCATTGATTAAGTAGCCTGATGGCATATTCTCATTACCCGACAAACCACGGATTGAATAGCTATCCCACAGCGCCCCACCATTATTTTTACGGCTAATACTGGCAGAAAAATCCAGTGCATCACGAAACTTAGTGATGCCGTTATCAATCATCATATCTTTGCTTAAAGTAGTGATTGACTGTGGTAAATCTTTCGTTGGAATGTCGCCACGAAAAGCTTGCTTGTGCTCAATCGTGATTGTTTCGATATCGCTATTAGTAGCGTGTGTATTCGCAGCAAACGCCGCTGTTAAGGCAAGAAAAAGAGTTGAGTACTTCATAAATTAATTGGCTAAAAATATTGATTAAAATGATTTGTTATAAAATAACACAATATGCATGTTTGATATAGTATAACAAATCATTAAATTTCTATTTTATGGCTACTTATTTTAGTGTAGCTACCGCAAAAGTATTGAGTTTTGAAAGAATGTTGCGAATTAAAATACACTCAATAACAACACTATCGTAGGTTCAAACCTCAGCACAAAACAAATTTGCACTGTTCTTACTTGAGCCCATGCTTGGTATTGCCTACAATGGCGCACAATTTATTCAATACAGTATTGCAATCATGACAGATACAAATAAACCTGAATTACCAAATCAATTATCGATTAACCCTCGTAGCAAGTTCTACGTAGAAGAAGTATTCGAGCATGAAATTGGTGTTACCTTAAATGGCAAAGAGCGTTTTGACGTTGAAGAATATAATATCAGCGAAGGCTGGATCAAAATTGCTTCTCCAAAAGCGCTTGATCGCCGTGGCCAACCTTTACTATTAAAAGTAAAAGGGACTGTAGAAGTTTTCTACAAATAAGTGAAACCAATACCGGTCAAAAGATATATGGCCGGTATCATCTCTTACTCAAACAGTCTGCTGGCATGATTGATGTTTACCGTCTATTGTTTTGCATGAGCGAAAGTTAAGCCAGTGACCTAAAATAATAAAACTTGATCCTAATATTGTTAAAGCCGTTTCACCAACTTCTCCTAGTCTTCCTGCACCAAAATAAACGGCTATCACGAGCAGTAAGAGACCAATCACACCAAACATAAAAAACCGATACTTTTTATGTTTTTTGCAACCCAGAACTAATGCAAGTAAGCTACTAGGAAGTACCGCGACAAGCATCCAAAAATGAAACTGTTCGTTACCTAAACCAAGCACAGCAGTGCTCGGTAATAACACGAGTAACACAGGCACAGCTAAGCAGTGAATAGCACACATAGCTGATAACCCGATAGCAAACTTATCCATCATTAATTGTAATTTCACTGAATAATTCCTACAAAATAGAACACATGAATAATAAAAACGTATCAAGCAATTTTTGCTTGGCACTCATTGCATACTCCCAGCATTTCAAATTGCGTTGTTTGTGAGGTAAAACCCACCTCAGCAAAATGAGGGAATAGCGTTGCAACATCGCTCTGTGAAACAGCAAGTGTTTCAACCTTTTGGCAATGGCGACAAATTAAAAACAAAGAAAGATCATCTTTGCAACGCTCTCTGCCAGTATCGTAAGCGATGTATTTGTTAGCACTATTAAGCCTGCGAACAAGGTTTACCGACTCTAAAAAGCGCAAGATGCGATAAACAGACATAACAGAGACACTCGAGCTTGTGCGCAGCTTGTAGCAACTGACCAGTTCATAGGCTGATAGCGGCACGTCAGTGGTTAGCAATATTTGCAGTATCTGTTTGCGTTGAATAGTGAATTTTCTGCCATGTTCAAGGCAAACCTGCTTTGCTTTATTAAGTGTGCTGGTTAATCGCTGCTTATTCATAGCGGCCACTCAATATAAGGTTTAGTTGCCGTCAGCTCTTCGATTCCTTGTGCTTGTTTTGTGATCCACTGCGCTTCAATAACAGATATCGTTTTAGCCCAGCCAAATAAAGTGACTGTGACTTTAGAGACCGGTTTATCACAGCTAAACGAGTACTCAACTTCAAGATCGTTATGTGAATGATGTGTGCGTTGTGCAAATGGGTTTTCAAAATTTGCATGAATAAGCTTACATTCGCCGTTAAATGTCACTAACTGCTCTGAATTTGCTAACTGGGCTAATGTTTGTTTGATAATTTGCTTTTGCTCGGCTGTTTCTGGCTGATGCTCAAAGCCAAAAATATCTCCAGCCGGCAAAATGAACTTAACTTGCCACTTACCTTGCTCATGAACCACAAAAAGCACTCCCTCACCATGTGAATGATGATGGTGTTGATGCCCTTGAGCTGAAAAAATACATCCAACCATCAAGCATATCACTGCTAATTTTGCTGCTTTGATCACCCCAACCACTTCATTACCTCGCTATCAACATACTGTTACAAAAAAGAATAAAACTCATTCGTCGATTCATACTTGATACATTATAACAATTAAAGCACAATTGATACATTATAACATACCAAAGAGTGATGCATAATGAATAACATCTCAAGAGTCGCTGTCGTCATAGCAGCGTTATTACCAGCCAGTGTCTTGGCGCAATCAATCAAAGGCGTTGTGTTAAATAACCAAGGTAAAGCAGTTGCTAATGCCACTGTTGACCTTGAAGGCTCAGATCAAAAAGTAACAACTAACGACAAAGGCGAGTTTGAAATCAGCGGGTTAAATAACGGCTTAAAAGAGCTACATATTTCAGCCCCAGGTTATGCTCACTTACACCGAGATATCACACTTGCCAATGACCAAGACCACAGCGCAACGTTTAATTTAAAACGTTCACCTATTGAAGTTATTGATATTGAAGCAACACCGATTCATATGTCGGCAATGGAATCTGCTTCACCAGTTAGTGTGTTATCTGGCGAGCAATTAAGACGCCAACAAGCATCAACGCTTGGTGATAGCCTTGAAAAACTACCCGGCGTTAACACAAACTTTCATGCCAAAGTTGCCAGTACCCCTGTGATCCGTGGTTTAAGCGGCCCACGTGTATTGATCACACAAAATGGCTTAGATGTAAGTGATGTATCACGCGTCGGTCCTGATCACTCTGTGGCCTCTGAAGCATCAACGGCGCAGCAAATTGAAGTTTTACGTGGCCCAGCAACTCTTTTTTATGGCAGCGGCGCAATTGGTGGTGTGGTCAACGTGGTTGATAGCAGAGTGCCAACTGACAGCACAACACGTGGTGAATGGAATTTAGAACACAACTCAATTGATGAACAAAAAACAGCTTCATTTAATGCCACTACTGGTACTGACTCCTTTGCCTTTTATGCTGATGCTTTTTGGCGAGAGTCTGATGACTACCGTGTACCTGTCGCTGCAAATATTGAAGATATTGAGCACAATGATGATGATATCGTAGCAAACAGTAACGAAGACTCTGACGGCTTCACGCTTGGTACCAGCTACTTATTCGAACAAGGCTACATTGGCGTTGCGGTTGAGCAATTTAACCGCCAATACGGTATTCCAGGCCATACTCATGGTGAAGAAGAGCATGACCACGAAAAAGAACACAGCGAAGAAGAAGCCGTATTTGCTGATCTTGACCAAACCAAAGTGCAATTACTTGGTGAGTACAATATCGACAGTGAATGGCTAAGCAAAATTAACTTACGTGCAGGCCACACAGACTACGAACATGCTGAAATCGAACACGGTGCAGTCGGTACAACCTTCAAAAACGAAACCAATGAGCTGCGCGTTGACATTCTGCATAGTCAATTTGATGAGTGGAATGGTGGCATCAGCTTTCATTATAAAAAAAGTGATGTAGAAGCACAGGGCTCTGAAGCCTTCACCCCTCCTTCTGTTACTGAAAGTATTGCTTTTGCAATGATGGAAGAAAAGCACTTTGGTGATTTTTTAGTGCAATTAGGTGTCCGTGCTGAGCGAGTCACTATTGATGCTAACAATGTGCTTTTACCAGAAATCGACGCCCATGCTCATGATGAAGACGGCGATGAGCACGACCACGGCCATGACCACGAAGAATCAAACTACACACGTGTATTTGATGTAGCCCAAGAGTTTACACCGGTCAGCTTATCAACAGGTGTGGTATGGGATTTTACCCCGGGTTATAACCTTGGTTTATCGGTATCGCGTTCTGAGCGTGCTCCCTCTGCTTCTGAGCTTTTATCTTTCGGTCCACACATAGGTACAGGAACCTATGAAGTTGGCGCACTATTCGATACTCATGATGGTCATTTTGAACTTTCAAACAAAGCTATCGATTTAGAAACTGCAAATAATATCGACCTTACATTTCGTAAAACCGAGGGCGATATTGGCTTTATCTTCAATGCTTTCTATAACCAAGTAGATAACTATTATTACCAGATCAACACAGGCCTATACGCTGAAAGCGGTCATGATCACGACCATGGTGACGAACACAACCACGAAGATGAGCACGATCATTCATCTGAACTACCTGTTTATTTATTTAAAACAGACGACGTGGTTTTACATGGTTTTGAAGCGCAAGTTGCTTGGCAGCTAACCGACGAATTTAAAGTCGATTTATTCTCAGATTATGTACGCGCGCGTCTAAAAGACGGCGGAGATTTACCGCGCACTCCTCCACTGCGTCTTGGTACTGAGTTTAGCTATCAAACCGAAAACCTAACAGCAAATATTCACGTAACTCGCTACCAAGAACAAGACCGCATAGCGCAACAAGAAACCACAACCGATGGCTACACCCTCGTTGATGCCAGCATTTCTTATGACTTATCGGTACTGAACCAAGACCTATCGCTTTATTTAAAAGGCACAAATTTAACGGACACAGAAGCACGCGTACACAGCTCGTTCTTAAAGAATATCGCGCCACGTCCGGGGCGCAGTTTTGCAGTGGGTATTCGCGGCTATTTCTAAACAAAATTACAATTAAGGAAAATCAATATGACACACTTATTTAGACTAAAACTACTCGCTCTTGCAATTAGTAGCACCTTGATCACCGCGTGTGGTGATGCAGAAACAAACATTGTTGAAAAAGATCCAATTGAAACACCTGACGACGGTCATGATCATGGCGATGATCACGATCACGGTGATGACCATGCTATTGATTCTATGGGTCGCTTGGCGGTGTTAGCTGCCAACAGTAACGAAGCAAATATTTTCGACTTAGATGATAACTCGCTACTCGAGTCGTTTACACTGACTCATGATTCAAGTTCATTAAATGTATCACCTAGCTATCGCTATGCGGTAATTGCAAATCGCAATCAAGACTACTTGGGCTTTATTGATAGTGGCTTATGGCGTGAAGATCATGGCGATCACCTACACGACTATAAACAAAGCCCAGCTTTTAGTGACTACGAATTAACAACCGGTAGCCGCCCAACTCACATCGTTAAGCACGACGGCCAAATGGCTGTATTTTATGATGGCAATGCCGATGCAGGTACGGCTGCTTCTGTTGAAGTGTTAACCGATAACGACATTGCAAACAAAACCGCCACACTTGCTGGCATTCAGTACGACATTAATATGCATGGTGTTGCAGAACCACGTGGCGAGCACCTAATTGCAACCTTGCGTCGCGATGATAGCGAGAGCACTTCAAATGCTAAAGTTTTGCCTGATCAAGTTGGCGTTTACCATCTTCATGATGGTGAATATGAGCTTGAGCAAACATTTGAACTAACCTGCCCCGATTTACACGGTGCAGCACAAAACCATGATTATGTAGCATTTGGTTGTGGCGACGGTGTGTTAATTGCCCACCAGCATGACGATGAATATCATGCAGAAAAAATCGTCAATATTGATGCTTTAGGTGATACACGCATTGGTACACTATACGGCCATGAAGGCAACGAAAGCTTTATTGCAATTGCTTCTGGTGTGCTTGTTAGTATCAATCCAAGCGAAGCTGAAATGGAAGTGCTTGAGTGGCAACTTGATGAAGGCGCAAGTGCTGTATCTTACTCATTCTCTGCAAGCGGAGAGCACTTTTTAGTACTTGATAACTTAGGCTTTTTAAACGTGCTTGAAGCCCATGAGCACGACGGCCACATGCATTGGGAGCTTGCAGGTAAAGTAGATATTACTGAAGAAGATGTAACAACTATGCCAGAAGGCATGAGCTTCAGCATGACTGTGTCACAAAATAGTGAATTTGCTTACGTTGCTGACCCTATCGCCCAGCACGTACTAAAAGTGCATATTGAAGATCTCGAAATTGAAGGTGATTTAGAATTAACCTTCGCACCAAGCGCAATTACGTGGCTAGGTATTGCAGAGCAAAGTGACGAGCATAATCATGAACATTAAGTTTTAACGTTCAACGCATAGTGGTTAAAGGTTGGCATTTATTGCCAACCTTTTTTATTCATATTTTGTAACAGTGCTTTCATCGCATCTGCATCGCTATTTTTAAGCGAATTGTTATGCTGTTACAGTTCCCATAATAGGATGTAATCCCATGAAAAAACTAACAACGTTGGCACTGGCCATGGCTGCGACACTGGCACCTTGGGCATCAGCTTACGAAACTAAAGACACGCGTTTACTGCGTTTTCCTGATATTCATAATCAACATGTTACCTTTGTGTACGGTGGCGATATTTACATTGCTAATACACAAACAGGCGAGAGCAAACGCTTAACCGACCATATTGGCTTTGAAACCTTCCCTAAGTTTTCACCTGACGGTAAACGCATTGCGTTTGCAGCCGAGTACAATGGCAGCCGCCAAATTTATGTCATTAACAGCGATGGTTCTGGCTTAAAACAACTCACTTACTACAACGATGTTGGCCCAATGCCACCACGCGGCGGTTTTGATTATCGTGTTCTCGATTGGACACCTGATGGCAAAAATGTGGTATTTCGTGCTAACCGCACACCGTGGGGTAAACGTATGGGTCGTCCATACATGGTGCCTGCTGATGGTGGCCTTGAGCAGCCTCTTGCTATTCCTGAAACCGGCGGTGGTATGCTTTCGCCAGATGGTAGCAAATATGTTTACACGCCGATTGACCGTGAATTTCGTACTTGGAAACGCACCCGTGGCGGTCGCGCACAAGATGTTTGGGTTTACGATCTAAAAAACAATACCTCAGAACAACTAACCAGTAACCGTGCTACCGATCAGCAACCAACCTGGGTTGGCGACAACATTTACTTTGTATCTGACCGTGATTACACCCTTAATCTGTATAAATACCAAAAAGGTGCTGAGCCGAAAAAGCTAACCAACCATCAAGACTTTGACGTACTGTGGCCATCAGCTGGCCCAAATGCTGTTGTTTATGAAAATGGTGGTTACCTTTATCGCTTTGATCCAAAAACTCAAAAAAGCACTAAGCTGAGCATTAACATTGCCGGTGTGCGTCAATACGCCATGCCGTACACAAAAAATGTGAGTGACTTTATCGACTCAATGTCGATTTCTCATGATGGTAAGCGTGCACTCTTTACTGCCCGCGGTGAGCTATTTAGCGTACCAGTTAAACAAGGCCCAACACGTAACTTATCTTACACAGCAAAAGGCCGCGAAATTGATGCAAGTTGGTCGCCAAATGGCCGTTACATTGCTTACATGAGCGATGAAAGTGGCGAATATGAAATTTACTTAAAAGATCGCAGCGACAACAATGCCACTAAACAGCTAACCAACAATGGCACTATTTGGCGTTTTACGCCGATTTGGTCACCAGATAGCTCAAAACTATTATTTGCAGATAAGAACCACACACTCTGGTGGATAGATGCAAAATCGGGTAAACAACACAAAATTGATACCAGCATCTACGATGAAGAAGGCATTCGCCAATATACTTGGTCGCCAAATAGCGAAGACATTGTTTATGTGAAAAACAATGAAAACCGCTATGCCTCACTGTGGCACTACAATATTGATAAAAAGAAAGTGACTCGCTTAACGGATGAAATGACCAATGAGCAAAACCCAACGTTTTCTCCTGATGGTCAATATTTGTATTTTAGCTCTGAGCGCGACTTTAACTTAGCCTTCAGCAGCTACGAGTTTGACTACATGTTTAATCGTGCGACGCGTATTTATGCCGCTGCCGTAAATGACACTATCAAACCGCTTATCGCACTACAAAGTGATGAAACAGCAATCGTCAGCGATGAACAAAAAGATGAAAACAAGAAAGCGAAAAATACCCTGCAAAGTAGCGACTTTATGCAACGTGTTACCGCTCTTAATGCACCAGCTGGGGATTATCGTGGCCTAACCGCAGTCAAAGATGGCGTGCTAACACTGGCTAATGGCGGTTTGCAACTGATTGGCACAGCTCACGATAGTGAGCTTGAAACCGTGGCTGAAGGAGTCAGTAATTACACAATTTCGAGTAACGGTGAACACCTACTTGTTCATGCAGGCAAGGATTACAGCTTAATTGAGCCAAAAGCAAAACAAGACCTAGCAGCGAACAAACTCGATCTCAGTAAAATGACCTTAAAAATTGAGCCACAAACTGAATGGCAGCAAATGTATGTTGAAGGCTGGCGTACATTACGTGATTGGTTCTACGATGAAAACCATCACGGCCAAGATTGGGACGCAATTTTAGCTAAGTATCAACCTATGGCTGATGCTATCTCACACCGTAGTGACCTAGATTACATTCTCAGTGAAATCGCAGGTGAAATAAACTCAGGCCACATTTATGTGCAGTCGGGTGATATGCCTAAAGCAGAGCGCAAAAAGCACGGCTTACTGGGAGCAAAACTTGCCAGCGATCCATCAGGATACGTAAAAATTGAGCAAATCTTCCAAGGTGAAAACTGGCACGAAGACTTCCGCTCACCACTTGGCACAACAGGTGTAAAAGCGCATAACGGCGACTTCATCATTGCCGTAAATGGCCGCTCAGTAAAAGACGTAGCTAACTTCTACGAATTACTAGAGAACACGCAAGGCGAGCAAGTTGAGCTTATACTTAACAGTAAACCGCGCAGCAAAGGTGCATGGCAAGTTACTGTTAAGCCTGTAGCCAGCGAGCAAGGTTTGCGTTATTTAGACTGGGTTAACTCTCGTGCAGCCTACGTTGATAAGCTTTCAAATGGTCGTATTGGTTATGTTCACTTACCCAATACAGCGTTTGAGGGTAACCGCGCCATGTTCAAAAACTACATGCCGCAAACCACCAAAGACGCCATGATTATTGATGACCGATACAATGGCGGCGGCTTTATTCCTGAGCACATGATCACCTGGCTTGCCCGTAAGCCGCTTAACTATTGGAAGCGTCGCGGTGTTGAGCCAACGAAAACACCACAATTTGCTCATGATGGTCCAAAAGCCATGCTGATCAATGGTTACTCAAGTTCAGGCGGTGACGCTATTCCTTACTACTTCCGCCAAGCAGGGTTAGGTAAGCTCATTGGTACCCGCACCTGGGGTGGTTTAATTGGTATTTCGGGTAACCCAAGCCTTGTAGATGGCGGCCAAGTTATCGCGGCAACATTCCGCATTTTAGATAACGATGGCAACTGGATCATCGAAAACGAAGGTGTCACCCCTGATATCAAAGTTGTTGACCGCCCTGAGCTAATCTACCAAGGTAAAGATCCGTCGATTGAACGTGCCGTAGAAGAGCTGTTAAAAGAGCTAAAAGACAACCCGAAAAAGCCACTCACCGTGCCACCCGCACCGACTGACTTTTAATTTTTAACTCTTTGTATAAAAGCAAAAAGCCCCGCAGCAATGCGGGGTATTAAACACTGCGCAACGACTCAATCTATCCCTCAGCCTCTAGCCCTTTATTAATACAAATTATAATTTGCCATGAGCTGTATTATGAAAAGTACGCTTTGACTAAAAAATCATAACCCCCTACTATGCATGGTAAAAAAGGAACAAACGAGAATGGATACGTCTTTACTACTAATAAACGCATTGCTGTACTTTTTCTTACCGCTGTGGGGAATAGCTGGATTTGTTGATTGGTGCTGTCACCGTGCAACTAAGATAGAACACACTACAGGCATTAGAGAAACATTAATGCATTCCGTTATGGGAATTCAGATGGGACTCCCCATTGTGCTCTGTCTTATATTTGACGTCAATGCACTCATTTTACTTATTTGTATCATAACTTGGGTTTTGCACGAGCTCGTTGCCCATCTGGATGTTGCCTATGCATCCCCCATAAGAGAAATCTCTATTTGGGAAATGCACGCCCACACCTATTTAGGATCCTTGCCCCTGTATATGCTAACCAGCATTATTGTCATCAATTGGGATCATTTTTTAAAATTAATTACCTTAGATCTCAATGGAGAAATGACATTTACATTACTTGAAAACCCATATGGCACATCTAGCTACTTACCTGCTTACTTAACATTTATGGCTATTGTGTGTGTTTTTCCCTACATGGAAGAAAACCTTCGCTGTATTTATGCTTACTTTAAAGGAAGAAAAGCGTGAACGTATATATAAATAGTACTGGTCGCTACTTGCCAGGAAACCCAATCGATAATGACGAAATCGAAGCTGTACTGGGCTTAATAAATAACAAACCCAGCCGCTTAAAAAATAAAATTTTAAAGTCGAATGGTATAAAAACACGCCACTACGCCATAAACACACAGCAGCAAACAGTTGAAAGCAACTGTGACCTAGCTAAAAAGGCAGCCATAAGCTGCATTGAAAACAGCTTTCTACCGCGCAATAAAATCAAACTGTTAAGTACTGCAACCAGTCAAGGTGATATGGTTTTACCTGGGTTTAGTAGCATGTTACAAGCCGAGCTTAATATTCCTGAAGTAGAAATAAACACCAGCCATGGTATTTGCTCAAGTAGTATGATGGCGCTCAAATACGCATTCGCTAATATCAAAGCAGAATTAAGCGATAACGCATTAGTGGTAGCAAGCGAGCTTGCCTCTCGACTATTCAAACACTCACGCTATGAAGTAATTACAGATAATGCCGTAGATTTTAATGCCGAGTTTTTGCGCTGGATGCTCTCAGACGGGGCCGGCGCCCTACTGCTCGAAAATATCCCTAGACCTAACACCACAAGTTTAAAAATCGAATGGATAAAAAGCTTTTCTCACGCTGACGTATACGATACCTGCATGTCATTAGGCAAAAGTAAAAACGAGGATATAAAAACCTGGCAAGACTACCCAACCTACGCTGCAGCAGAAAAAGCTGGCTCATTACTGCTCAGGCAAGATGTTAGGTTATTAGATAATATCGTTACCGTTGGTGTTAATGGATTTTTAAAACTCATAAGTGCAGGTGATGTCGACGTTGATAAAATCGATCATGTACTTTGCCATTTTTCATCACACTATTTCAAAGGCAAAATTTTTGAAATGCTAGCACAAGCTGGCACTTTTATTCCTGAAGAAAAATGGTACACAAATCTCTATGACAGAGGAAATACCGGCTGCGCTTCATTATTTATTATGCTGGATGAGTTTATAAAAACGCATACTTTAAACTCAGGCGACACGATTTTGTGTATGGTTCCTGAGTCAGGCCGATTTAATTGCGCATATATGCTGCTAACTATAGAGAAATAAAATGGAACATTACATTCAAACCGAGCTTGGTAAGAAATGCCTACAACAGTTACTACAAGTATGGCTTGATTTTGATCGCAATTTATCAAAAGTGCCAATAGTAAAACGATTAGAAACGGGTAAATTAAGCCAACAAGATTACCGTCATTTACTGCTCAATATGCGTCAACAAGTGATTGAAGGTTCAAGGTGGATAAGCCGCAGCGCATCCAGTTTTGACCGTGATTACAGTGATGTTCGCTCTAGCGTTATCCATCATGCCCACGAAGAACACCGCGACTATTTGATGATCGAGAAAGACTACCTAGCAGCCGGTGGCAACCTTAATGATATACAAACAGCCGACAGAAACTTAGGCTCAGAAGCGCTGCATGGTTACCTAATGTACAGCGCCAGTAAACCCAACCCTGTTGCACTCATTGGTGCGATGTGGATCATTGAAGGGCTGGGAAACAAAATGTCACTCAAGTGGGCCAAGCTGATTAAAGAGCACTTACAACCCACAGCAAACATCACTCGTTTTTTAGAATATCATGGTAAAAATGATGTTGAGCACCTAAAAGAACTTTATCAACTGATTGATCGCGTCGCATCCTCAAACGAAAAAGTGGCCACCATCGTTAAAACAGCTAAGGTTGTAGGGCGTTTGTATTGCTTGCAACTAGAGGAGATTGATAATGAGCAATAACCAAAGCGCCTACCTAAGAGCACTAAAAAATGATGACTCTCTGCCTATTGAGCAACAAGCATTAACACTTTGGCACAAAGATTTAGAAAATCGCTTTCGCTGGACACTAAGGCCCATTTTGCAGTTTGTATTTGCTATTTTATTGCATCTGATTTGGTTTTTAAAAAGGTTACCATTACCACAATTTAGTGCGCATACATTTTTACAAAAAACCATTTGCTGGTTTTGTAAATACTTTGTTTCGCCAGAGGCGAATATGCTTATTCTTAGGCACTTTGCCACAGAATCAAATATTTTAAATTTCCTTTCAGAAAACACAGATCACAGTTATAGAGTGAATCTATACCCTAAAACGATAGACGACATGCTACACAATAGCTTTGTTGATCACGACCAAGAATTGTTTGAGTCCTTCGCACAACTCGGCAATGCACAAACACACATTAATAAATCCAATCGATATAATTGGAAAAGTTGGCAACCAATTAATATGAACGATTTTTTCATCGAAAAAAAAGCCACGCAAGTCATTGATTTTGAAACCGCACATGCCTTATTTATGTGCTTATTTTGCTTATTATTAAAACGTGATGAATATCGCGACGCTATTAATGGATTCAACCTAGATCACAGCATTGCAATTAGAATAGGAAAAATAATCAACGATAGCTCACTAACCGAGTACGCATACAATAAATACCCGCATTACCTCGTAGGCCCGTGGAATTTAGGTCAACGATTTTTAATGCACGGCTTTTTTACAGAACATATGTACGCCAAACTCGAAGCAATGAGAAAACAGCAAATCGCTTAATGTATGCAATAAGCCACCAAAGAAGTCATGTAACTTAATACGGTTATACAGTGGTGGCTGAATGCGTTGGAAATAAAGGCTAAGCTATATGAGTTATGGCTGAAACCTTACTCTTACTACCTTGATTAACTTGCATACACAAATTAATTAGCTAAATAGCCGTCAACTGACTGCTTTAAAGTTTCAATGAGTGCCTCATCCATATATTGGTACTCATCGGGTATATCGAGTACCTGAATCGGCTTGTATTGTAATAAACGGCTAAACTGCGCTTTAAGGCGTTGTTTATGCTTATGTTCCATCACAAAAATTATATCTGCCCAATTAATATCAGCAGTTGTTACCGTGTGCCTCGCTCGTGGGCTTGTGCCTGCAGAGCGGGCTTTAATGCCATTGTATTGGTTGAATACCTTTTCTGCCGTTGGGCTACGCCACTGGTTACGGCTACATAGATACCCAAGCCTCCTCAAGATGCAGAATTCAGCGTTTCACAGGTGCTTAATATCAAGGCGTTACTTTGCAAGAATGGCAGTCCCTTTTAAGAAGTAACAACGATGAGAGTAGGTGCCTGTGAAGCGCCCAAAGGGTTGGTTTAAAAGCGATTTATACTGCGTTATTGATCTTAACAATAGAACCTCTATTACTTGCAATCAATGCCTTGCCTAAATCGCTTTTAATTCCAACTGAAACTCGCACCTTGAGGTGGTTTGGGTATCAACAGTTTTCCATGTTATTTGCTAACCTTTTCCTTTGTGAGTCTGGCTAAATTCAGGGCCCTTAAACGTACGAATAGGACTACCCCGTTGCAGCTCATTGTGTTGTTGCCACCGCGACTTTTGCTGCTGGCTAGCAGCCTGCTGAGCTTGTTCTGCCAGTTTTTGCATTAGCAAAACTCGGGCTAAGCGCTTATTCGCATGCTGACTTCGTTCACTCTCTACGCGAACAGTCATTCCTGTCGCAACATGGGTAGCACGAACAGCCGAATCAGTGGTGTTTACATGTTGGCCTCCCGCACCACTCGCGCGGCATTGCTGAAAGTGGATCTCGCTATCAAAAGTTTGCTCTGCTATTTCAAATAGTTGACCGCCAAAGTACCAGTTTTTACGCTTATGCCTTGCTCTGAATGGGCTTTGACAAACCCACAACATCGAGCCATGCCATTGCTGACCAAACTGTTTTAAAATTCGCGGCTCAGCACCGGTTAATTCAAGCAATACCGATTTGTAGCAGCCTGAAAGTTCAGCTTGCTCTACAGCAAGAGTATTCACCTTAATAGCTAATGCTTTAGCATCACACTCAAGGCGCTTAACAGCCATAGTCACCGCTTTGCAGCACTCTAAAGGACCCGCACCTGACGATAATTGCACTAAGATCATCCGCACGCTCCTTGTGTTTTAAAGGTAAGCACAGGCTTTAATTTGGCAATTACAGTAACCAACCCCGCATCAACAAGGTCATCAATAACAGTTTGGCAATCTTTGTAAGCTTGTGGTGCTTCATCATAAAGCAGCGTTTTATCATTACAGATCACCCTGCTACCAAACGCAGTGCGATATAGATCTTCCTTTTTAAACTTGTGACTCAAACGGCCTTGGCATTCTCCACGCTTCCATTTGCGACCAGCGCCATGTGCAAGGGAGCGTAAGTTTACGTTTTGCTCAGCCGTTGGCTTAACTAAGTAACTGTAATCACCGCGAGAGCCTGGGATCATCACAGCCCCTTGATCGCTGGGTGTAGCACCTTTTCGATGTAACCAGCCAGCTTGTCCTGCAATCTGTGATTGACTTACAAGGTTATGATTCACATCTAAAACCTCCTCGCCACCACCACGGATAGCTTGTAAAAAGCGCCGTGCGATCAGTTCTCGGTTTAACTGTGCCCAACGCAGTGCTTCGTCATGTTTGGCCATATAATCTGTAAAGGCATCACTTACTACCTCAAGGCCATCATGGTTATGCTCCGCAATATGCTTAACTAAAATAGCTTGCCCTAAGCCTCTAGAGCCAGAATGTACCAATAGCTGCAATTGTTTAGGTTGTAGACCTAAAGCAAGCAATGCTTGTTGATCAAACACCTCTTCAATCGCCTGAAATTCAGCGAAATGATTGCCGCCACCTATGGTGCCAAGGGCGCTATCAAAACCTGTTTGTGTGATAGCTAGTTCATGTTTTCGCTCGCTAATCAATGTGTGCCAACTTTCATCTAGCGGCTGTTCAACATCGCTTAAGCGTTTTGCGAGCTTATCTATATTTAACTTGGCTAACTTAGTATTGGTTTGCCAAAGCGACATACCGCAGCCAATATCATTCCCCACTAAAGCGGGGTAAATTCTACCTTCTGTAAAAAAAGCAGCCCCAATGGGGTAACCTCGACCTGGGTGTAAATCGGGCATACCCGCTACAGCGTGCATACTAGGTAATTCAGAAGTTTTAATTAATTGTTGTATTGCTAGCCCTTCAATCCACGACTCTTTAGACGCAATAAGGCTAACGTTATCAGTAAGTTTTTGGACGGACTTGCCCATAATACCAATTCCTTTCTCTGCAATAGAAAAATGCTAACGAAAAATGATTTGGCAGGTCTTTGATTAATTGATCAGGCTTAGCTTTGAAAAGCTAATAAGGAAATAGCTTCGAGCTAGGCAAGAAAACGACCTGCAAAGGAACAAGTTGTATAAGTCATATTGTTTACTCCTCTACAGTGTGTGAATGGTTAAAATCGCGGCGATTGTAAACACCTTAAAAAGTGAAAGCAACTAAAATATTATTAACTCCGTGCAAAGTTCCCACTTTAGCCACTTGATAAAAATAACACTTCTGCTATTTTATCCGCTCAATGGATTGATCTTAATATAGGAATATAATGTCTAATTTTGACTTGTGCTTTAACACCAAAAGCAGAACAAACTTACCAATTAACGAAAATGACCTCACACTTTTAAAGCAGTTCAGAAAAGATAACCCCCATATTATCGGGAATTTCATCCCTCAAGGCACTCCCTTTATATTAAGAAGCCCTGAACAAGGTAATATGAGTGACTTTAGACGTGCACGTCCTGATATTGCTTGTGCGCTCGATAGCACAATGTCATGGCCTGAACATACTAAAAGAAATGTTAGTACTATGGTCAATCAATTTGGTGATGAAGATGCTCTAGCAATTGCAGAGTTATATGAAGCTGAAATCTCCCCTTACATCGATAAAGTTAGAAAAATTACAGAGCTTCCAGTTGCAGGTAAAAAGTTTGACTCCCTGACTGCGCTTGGCGCAGCTGCCACTTCCCTAGAGTCTAGTCAGGTTAGGCTAAGTGATTTTGGAAAATCTATTTTAAAGTACCAAGTAAGCTTATTAAAAGTTCGCGAAGCCGCTCAAAACAAAGCTCCTAAACTTGAATTAATAAAGCTTGGAAATGCAGCAAAACAAGCTCATTTAGAATTAAATACAAAATTTCAATCTGAAATGGTTAAATTTAAAGGAAAAATAAAAGCCTCAGCGCGAGGTAATATTTGGTCAAACCCACAACGGGGAATTAATATCGCCAAAAGCGCAAGAAGCTCAGCTCCCTTGCAATTATCTTCGTTAGCAAATATTCGACATTTACGTAAGTTAGAGCAAGGAGCGAATATCGCCGGAAAAGCCATTATAGCTTTAGACGCAGGGCTACGAATTGACAGCGTTTATAGTGACTATAAAGCAGGCAGAGATTGGCAACGCCGTGCAGTTGTAGAAACAACAGGGTTTGGCTTTGGAACTGCCGCAGGGGCCTTCGTTGGTGGTGCCACAGTGACCGCAGGTGTCGGCATTGCTATTGCCATGGGACCCGTTGGCTGGGTCATTTTAATTGGAGTAGGTTTGACAGCAGGTTATGCTGCAGGAAAAGCAGGTGACTCTGCTGGGCAGGCGCTTGCGGGGATGTTATATGATACAAGCTCTAGCATAAGTTGGTTTTAATGTTCATTATACCTGAAAATTTTTACTGGCTACTAGCTGGTCCTTCAATAATTACATTTCTCATTTCAGCCTTGTGTTTCACTCGCATTTCAATGAAACACATTGAGAAGAAAATGCGCGAAGAAGGAATACATGAGCCTCTATGGGACAAAGGACTAGGTATCAGGATTAATATGTACGCGATAGTAATTCGTCGTCAAAAGCCTGCCAAAGCAACTATCGTTAACGACGAAGCAATACTTCGTCATGCACGCCCTATTGACCTTGTACTCGCTCGAGTGATGCATTACTCCTTCACTATAGCCATGATCTTATCTGTATATGGTTATTTTGCATATGACTTTGGAGAACGTGCTTATTAAATTTGTGTTGAATTATAAAGAATAGGCGTAACATTGATGAATCATCATGCACTTTAATATGCCTACAACTCTTAAATAAATTGAATTAAAACGATGTTAATTATCCCCGAGTTCATTTTTTTATAATATCATTTCCTATATTTATCTCTTTTCTCATTTCAGCCTTGTGTTTCACTCGCATTTCGATGAAGCATATTGAGAGAAAAATGCGCGAAGAAGGAATATACGAGCCTCTTTGGGACAAAGGACTAGGTATCAGGATTAATATGTACGCGATAGTAATTCGTCGTCAAAAGCCTGCCAAAGCAACTATCGTTAACGATGAAGCAATACTTCGCCACGCACGCCCAATTGATCTTGTACTCGCTCGAGCGATGCATTACTCATTAGTTGCTATGATGATCTTTGCGACCTATGGTTATTTTGCTTATGACTTAGGGGAGCGAGCCTATTGATCATAACAACCCTTGCAACCTCGTTTTTGTCTCTTTTAAGTAATTAAGGTAAGGGTAAGCGTCATCGGCAACGGCTATTGCAGCCTCAATTTGGACTAATGCTTGGCGTGTATTACCTTGCATTTCATAGCCATAAGACAAAGCTGACAGGGCATACGCTGATTTAGGGTAGTTTTTGATATTGTACTTAAACACCTCAATCGCCCGCTCAAATTGCTGGTTATCCGTTAAGCTGTAACCAAGTAACCTAACAGCGCGGTCTGGTGGCGCTATTTGCTCGCCCCATTGCTGAGATAAACGTTGATAATAGGCATCAATTGATGAAACATCATCGCCCAATGCACTCAAAGGCATATGTTTAGATAAAAATAAGCCATGGTACGCATTAAATGCCCCAGCAGCTGAGGTTAGGTTATGCGAAACGCCTGCAAAGGCATCGCTCTTAAAGCGCAGATTTTGCACCTTACTATTTTGCATCGTTTGCTGCATATCATCGTATCTTTCGCGCATAATGCCAGCTTCTTCGCCGATATTCATATATACATAGCTTTTGATACTGTTGGCTTTAGTGACAAAGGCTTTTAAGCTCTTAGCCGGAGCGCCATAGTTCCACCATACCGCAGGACTATAAGCAATATGTGCTTGAAATAGCTCGGGTTTAGCCTGCATTGCGTAAAGAGCAAATACACCAGCCGCGGAAGCTCCTGCGATAACTCTATAATCATGAGTGCGATACTGCTTATTAACCAAAGGCATCAGTTCTTGCTCTACGAAAGCTAGAAACTTTGCTGCACCACCGCCTTCACCAACCGGCCCTTGTGGTTCTTTGTTCACTGTAGGATAAAAATCTCTAAGTCGATTAGTGCTTTCAATTGCAACTACAATCACCTCTGGCGCCTGATCATTTTGTTGTAAGCGCTCAAGCACAGCATTAATTAAGGGTAAATTACCTGCCCCATCTAAACGGTAAATAACGGGATATCTTTTGTTTGGATGTGTTTGATAGCTTTTTGGTAATTGCACAACGACAGTGCGTTGCTCATTAAGATTACTTGATTCGATTGTATGCGTATGGTGGCTGTAATTTGTAACCGCCTCATCTGCGGCTGGTTGAGCCATTACATAACTAGTACAAAGTAAAAAACCACTAATGCAGAGTAACTTAAATAGTCGCACGACTTATCCTTAAGAGATGTTGGTAATTTTTTAAGCTAACAGAATTACAAGTACAAAAAAAGGCGCATATTGCGCCTTAATAAATATAAAACTCTAAACTTATTCAACCGTCACCGATTTTGCTAGGTTTCGAGGCTGATCAACGTCGGTACCTTTTATAACCGCAACATAGTATGAAAGTAGCTGCAATGGAATTGTATATACAACTGGGGCAATCACGTCATCCACATGGTTTACGTTAATTACACGCATTGTTTCATCAGATTCAAAGTGTGAGTCTTTATCTGCGAATACATAAATAATACCGCCGCGGGCACGTACTTCTTCTACGTTTGATTTAAGCTTTTCAAGTAGTTCGTTGTTTGGCGCTACAACAATGATTGGCATGTCAGCATCAATCAACGCTAAAGGACCATGCTTAAGCTCACCCGCTGCGTATGCTTCGGCGTGAATGTATGAAATTTCTTTCAGCTTAAGGGCACCTTCCATCGCGATTGGATATTGTGAACCACGACCTAAGAATAATGAGTGATGCTTGTCAGCGAACTCTTCAGCTAAATCTTCAATTCCTTCTGCAAGCTGTAATGCTTCTTCTAACTTGTTAGGCAGTGTTTTGATTGCATTGACAATCGCACTTTGATCTAAACCTTTTTCTTGAGCAATCGATGCTGTTAGCATTAATAAGCCAACAAGCTGTGTGGTGAAGGCTTTAGTTGATGCAACACCAATTTCAGCACCCGCTTTAGTCATAAAGGCTAAGTCAGATTCACGCACCAGTGATGAACCAGGTACGTTACAAATGGTCATTGACGCCATATAACCTTGCTGCTTTGCAAGACGAAGTGCAGCAAGTGTATCGGCTGTTTCACCAGACTGTGAAATGGTCACAAGTAAGCTGTTTTCATGTACAAATGATTCACGGTAACGAAATTCAGAGGCTATCTCTACGTTACAGCTCACGCCTGCAAACTGTTCAAGCCAGTAACGCGCAACCATACCCGAGTGATATGAAGTACCACAGGCAATAATTTGTACGTGCTTTACGTCTTTAAAGATTTGCTGAGCACTGTCACCAAAGGCATCAATCGCTACAGTGTCATTGTGAAGGCGGCCATCAAGTGTGTTACGTACAGCAAGGGGCTGTTCGTAAATTTCTTTCAGCATGTAGTGACGATATTCGCCTTTACCTGATGCATCTTGCGTGATGTTTGATTCAATCACTTCGCGCTCGACTGCCTCGCCGTTTGCATCAAATATTTCCACACTATCACGGGTAATACGAGCAACATCACCTTCTTCAAGGTAAATAAAGCTACGAGTAACAGGTAATAGAGCAAGTTGGTCAGATGCAATAAAGTTTTCACCAAGGCCTAAACCAATAACTAGAGGGCTACCTGAGCGCGCTACAATGATTTCGTTATCGTTCGCTTTATCAAAAACAACGGTACCAAATGCGCCTTCAAACTGCTTAACAGCCGCTTGCACTGCTGCCAATAAAGAAGTGTGTTGCTGACGAAGTTGGTGGATAAGGTGCACCATTACTTCAGTATCAGTTTCTGATAAAAACTCATAACCATCACCTTTTAACGCATCACGCAGGCTGGCATGGTTTTCGATAATACCGTTATGAACGAGTGCAATTTCGCTATTCGAAATATGCGGATGTGCATTCGCTTCAGTTACACCGCCATGTGTTGCCCAGCGCGTATGTGCGATACCTGTCGTGCCTTTTACATTTGCCGCATTAAGGGCTGATTCTAAATTAGCAACTTTACCCACTGCTTTTACTGTATTTAATACATTTCCTTCAACGAGGGCTACACCTGCTGAGTCATAGCCACGGTATTCAAGACGCTTTAAGCCTTCTACAAGAATTTTATTTACTGGGCGTTCTGCAACAGCCCCTACGATTCCACACATAATCTCTCCTTTTGCACATGCCAAAGTGTTTTACTTTGGGCGGTATGTGTTGTCATAAATGATGCGTAATAAGGTGTTGTCGGTCTTATTACGGTTATTCAATTTCTGCACAGATCAGCTGTACACCACATGCTGTTATCGCCTCACGCTTATCTACGCTTAGGTGGTTGTCTGTAATAACAGTGGTAACACGCTGCCAAGGCAGTTCTAAATTCGGTATTTTTCGGCCAATTTTTTCTGACTCAACCAGCACTACCACTTCACGGGCAGCTTCAGCCATCACTTGGCTAAGCCCTACTAATTCATTGAAGGTTGTAGTACCTCTATCAATATCAATGCCATCGGCACCAATAAAGAGTTGGTCAAAGTCGTAAGAGCGTAGAACATTCTCTGCAACTTGGCCCTGAAACGATTCTGAATGCGGATCCCAAGTCCCACCGGTCATCAAAAGTGTTGGCTCATTTTCTAATGAAAGCAGTCGGTTAGCGACATTAATAGCATTGGTCATCACTACTAAGCCATGCTTATTGGCAAGTTCAGGGATCATCGCTGCTGTAGTGCGGCCGCTATCAATTATGATGCGGTTATGGTCTTTAATAAGCTTTGCAGCCGCCTGCGCGATTGCCATTTTGCGAAGCGAGTCGCTTTTCTCATTGCTATTTGCAACGATTTCTTGCGGCAATGCAATGGCACCACCGTAACGGCGCAGTAATAAGCCACTTTTCTCAAGTGCCGTGAGATCTTTACGAATCGTTACTTCTGAAGTTTGAAACTGCTCAGCCAGCGCCTCTACAGCGACCTCACCGTACTCATTAACTTGACTTAAGATTGTATGGCGACGTTGTTGAGTGTTTCGTTTTGTCATTTATATGATCACATAAGTTTCGTTTCGAAAGTTTTTAGATTTTAAACGAAACAATATAAATGGCAAGTGAATGCTTTAAATAAAATGAAGGGGAAACTTATAATTCAATTAAGTTCACACTAGGTACAAATAAACCACCATAAAAGGTGGCTCTTGCTGGTGTTAGGCAAGCAATTCTCCGTTTAAGATACACTTCACGATAGCTTGCTGTCGATTAGTACTACTCGTTTTTTTTATGCAGTTAGACAAATGAAAATCAACCGTTCTTTGACTGATATTAAGTATTTGACTAATTTCCCAGGATGTTTTGCCTATTGATGCCCATTTAATACACTCTTTTTCTCGCCGTGTAATTTTTACTGCTTCTGTACGCGTTGAACGTCGGTAGGCTTCAAACATTTCGATTAAAAAGATTCGCCAATAGTCTCCTAGCATTTTTGCTTTGTGCGGTTCAGTACTTAAATTGGGCAACTCAAGTACCAAACAAGCAAATTTATTCTTATGTAAACCTGTAGGAACAATTAATACTGAATCATAATTGCCATTTATTTCACTAAGCATCAGCGCTTTTGTTTCATTAAGACAATAATGAATTAATTTTTTACAGGAATGAACCTCATCTAAAAAAGGGCGCTCAAATTCTCCAAAGTAATTAGTATCAAATCTAAATAAGTCAGAGAAATCAAAAGTAATAAACCCTACCTGCGTATAACTATAAGTATTTTTTATATCTGTAAAAAAATTATTAAAGCTATCTACTGAGTTTATACTCTCAATCCTAGAATGAAGTTCATTTATATTTACCATAAAAAACGCTCTCTTATAAGATTATTTTTTACATAGATCTGGAGCGAGAATACAAATGCTTTTCACTGATGACTCGTCAGTATTAATTTTAATAGTATCATTTATATACAGTCCACCGGTATTAGCTACTGTTAATAATATAAAGGTAGTCACATAGATGAATGTTTTTTTAAAAGTGTCTTTCATAGTGGTATAGCCCCTAACTTATGTTGTAGTTATTTTGTTCACATTAAATTTGGGCTAAGAGGGCAATTTTATCAATAATTATGTGGTGACTTTTTTATAACTTTAAAGAAAAGCATTTAACTCATTGAATTTCAAATAAAATTATATCACTGTATTTATTACCTAAGCTTTCAACTACAATCAAGTTATTCATTTTATCTACATAAAAACTAGGCCTAATCACGTTAAAGTCAAACGTTTTTGACTTTAAGCTAGAGGCATCAACATCGTATAAGTCCATTTCATAGAAGGTGGTGTTTATCAAGTTATGATCACTCCATAGTAATGTGCT
The DNA here is from genome assembly GCF_021728035.1 of Pseudoalteromonas sp. L21. Classification (NCBI taxonomy): domain Bacteria; kingdom Pseudomonadati; phylum Pseudomonadota; class Gammaproteobacteria; order Alteromonadales; family Pseudoalteromonadaceae; genus Pseudoalteromonas; species Pseudoalteromonas sp. L21. The sequence goes on from NZ_JAKKCV010000007.1 coordinate 154,774, forward strand.
ATCTATAATCGTCCAGTTTGTATTATGCTCAGTAGACACACTTATCGGCATTGGGATCATCGATTCTTTTAACGTTTCAAAGCGTGATAACCTGCCGTTGTCATCACCTAGAACATACCCTTCATTGAATGGACGAATAAAGCGGTAACCTTTAAAGATTTTTTCCTTTGTTTTCTCTTCAATCGTATGCTTAAAAGCTTGCCATTCACCATTACTCTTACGCGTATATAAAATAGACTTTTCGTCTAGTGAAAAAGTAATATCGCCAATCAACTCATCAGCTTTAGAGAGGTAGGTAAGGCTATTATCAAGTGTATTAAGAATCGTTATGCGCTCTTGAAGTTTCAGTAATACATATTGCCCAGATGTCGAGGAGCTTATTAACTTAAGTGGCTTTTCAGTACTCATTAAAGTCACTTTTTTATCAGCCTTTGTTTTTTCATAAAAAATCAAAGAGTTTACTCCGCTCTCTTTTATAACCATCCAGATTTTATTATTAACGGGCTGGTAAGCTTTAATGTAACCTTGCTTTGGTTGTTTCTCTTGGATTAACTCAACATTTTTAAAATCACTTAATGGTAGTTTCTTCTCTATCAGCGTATTGGTTAACACATTATCTCTAATCGCCAATAGAGAACTAGAACTTAAAACTTTGGCAGCAATCAAGCCTGTTTCTGAATTAGTTATGATCTCTAAATCACCTGTTTTAATGTTCAATTTAGTTAATTTTTTATCATCGACTAAAATGATGTGCTCATTATCTAGCCATTGAACATCATAAATGACAACATTTTGGTCATGCTGGAAAAGTGTGCTACCAATTTTTAAATCGAGTACTCGAATAGAGTTACGTTTACTATCTAAAAAAACTCGAAGCACAACAACTTTGCTAGAATCTGGAGAAATATCGGCTTGGCTGTCATGTGCACCTTTTTGAGCAACGGATGTAACTTCCTCTAGCAAGTTATTGTTAGAGTTATACTTATAGATAAGCATTGCACTTTGTTGGCTTTTTTGCCCAGAAAAGTAAATTAGGCCATCTTCATTTTTATCCACAAAAACATCGGCGATAAAGTAAAAGTCGGATACTAATATCTCTGGTTTATGTGCTTCACTTTCTAAGGCAACCTGTTTTAATAAAGCAGTACCATCTAAATTATCAGAAAAATACAAGTGTTTTGCATCATTGGAAAAAGTTAACCCCCTGGGTAGGGTCGTATCATCAATTAGCATTTTGACAGTTTGGCTTTCTCTATCTTTTAAATAGATGTGGTCATTTTCCTCATGACTTACTTTACTTGTAAATGCTATATATTTGCCATCATTTGAAACAGCTAACGCCCTTTTGTCCGAAATAACAGAATCAATCACTTTTGTAACGACATGTACTTCTTTATCAGTATTTTTATAGATGAAGTAGGTCAATGAAAACAAAAAGAGGGTGGCAATTACAATGAATAAAAAACGCCTATTTTTTTTTGCGTCGTTATTCTTAACATTTATTGGTTTTTCGGTGTCCTCAGACGTAGATGTTTCTGCAATTTGAGATACTGGGCAAATTAATTTATAGCCACGCTTTGGAAGAGATTGAAGGTAAGTAGGTTCTTTGTGGTCATCGTTCAAAACAATACGTATTTTACTTATAATTCGCCTAACAGCTGCATCAGAGACACATCGACCTTGCCATAAGTTTTCATGGAGCTCTTCCATCGAAATATAACGATCATTATGCTCAATAAAATACATTAAGACAGCAAAGACTTTTGGTTCTAATAAAATTGATTGCTCATTTATGTGAAGAGACATCTCTTGCGTATCTAAATAATACTCACCAATCTTAAAAAACATACTGTTTAGTCACTCACAAACTTAACACTTCCTTAACAACAACTATAGTACCGCACTGTAATTAGAATTACCACACAATCATAACCAACTGATTTATAAGAAAGTCACAACTTGGTTACAGATATATCAGCGTTAAATCATTGCAAATCAGCTGGCTTATTTTAGGTTTATCTTCAAGTCCGAAAAACTAATAAGGCAAGTTAAATGAGAAACAATATGAAATCAGAAAAACACTCGGTAGCAGCTCGAAGAACAAATGATGGTTTTATTGAAATTACCAACCTCGAATTACTTGATGCACTCGTCGGTGGTTATATCGATCCTGAAGAGGTCTATTGTCATGTAAGTGATAATCAGGAACAACGCACCTCCTTCTCAGATTCCGAGGGCATTAGCTAATGCCAGAAAATTTTTCGACAAGCTACAAACCTCACTTAAAGCGTTTAACCGAAAAACGGGATTTGGCAGCTTTATATAATATTGAGCAATGGTGTGAAAACATGTGCATTGCTTTTGATAGGGATGTAGCAGGTCAAGAGATAAAGTTTAATAGAACACTGCGAAGACTAATCAATGCATACCCATTAGTGTTAGCTTACCAAGGAAAAACTAATGAAAGTGAGCTGTTTTTAAAGAAAGCGATCGACCTGTGGAGTGAGTCATATAGCAATGACAGAGATAACCAAAATCTCATAAACCTTATAGACCCTACAATCAACTTACTCAGGCTCTATAAATTGACGAAAAGAAAATCAGAGTTCGATTCCCTGTTAAACAACATATCTCCAATTTATAACAGTGACAAAGTTCATTTAGGTGGAATAAAAGTTTCAAAGTCGGATATTGGCGAGCATTGGGAGGCACTCTACCTTGCTACGTTAGATGAATGCTTAAAAAGCTATACTGCAGATTCTAATTTCAATGCGGTGTTCTCACTCCAAGACTTAATACCTGAAAAATATAGTAATAATGACATATATATTGAATCAAAAATAATATCACTAATTTACTTAAATGAATTTGATGAAGCTTTGGATATTTGCTTTAAGCAAATAAGAAAATACAAATGTATAAAAAATGGGATATACAGCTACCGGCTTTACGAATTATTTAAAAAATCAGGAAATGAAAGCAAATCTAAAACTGTGTTAAATCACCTGATAGCTTGCTTAAAGAAAACAAAGCTAGATTCACTATCAGACCTGAACTTTTCCTCATATGTTATCGCAGAAAGTAAAGAGTCACAGAGTTCATCACTCGTAAAAAACACTTTGAAAAGTTATAAACAAATAAATGATGAATTCAATTATGGCATGACAGTTCTAGACATATATAAAAACCACCCATCCAAAGATATAAAGAAAGAACTTTTAGAAATAAATGAAAAAACAGAATATTTCATACTGAAAAAATACATTTCACATGAATTAAACTTACCCTTCATTGAGGAAAGAGAAAACAAGAAAAACTTAAAAGAAATAACAAAAAGGATTAATAAAATAATTAACCCTAGTAGATTTAACAGTTAAAAAAATAAAAAACAACATCCATAATTATAAAACCCATTAAGGGCTAATAAAATAAATTTAAGGAAATAAAATGAGCAAGAAATTTGAAAATATCAAAAACGAAGAAATCAAACTTAATGAGCTAGGTGAAGTTGAGCTAAGTGAAGAGTTAGCTGGCGTTGTAGCTGGTGGTTTCTCTCCAGAAGAAGAGGATGAAGAGACTAATGTCGGTTGTGCAAACATTAGCTGTGGCTCTGAATTTAAAGAACTATAACTAACACACTAACCCAGATCACCCTCTTTAAAGTGATCTGGGTTAATTTACAACTAAAGGAGAAAAAATGATCTCTTCAACAGGAAAAATTAAAGGCTTTTCTAAACAACAATTAGTAAATAGCCTCAGCAATGAAAAATTCCAGCTAATAATCTTTCCAACAGAGCAGTGCAATTTTCGATGCGTGTATTGCTATGAAGATTTTGAAATTGGGAAAATGCCTCGTTGGTTAGTCGATGCTACTAAAATTCTTATCAAAAATAAAATACCTAAGTTAAAGAGCCTATCATTTAGTTGGTTTGGTGGAGAACCTTTATTAGCAAAAGATATTCTATTTGAAATTGCTGAATACGCCCAATCATTAGCAAAAGAAAATGGCTGTAAAGTGTCGGGAAATCTGACTACAAATGGTTCTCTTCTCGATATAAAAACACTTACAAAACTTGTGGAGCTAAAACAAAATAGCTTTCAAATCTCTATTGACGGTGACAAAGAGTCACACGACACAACTCGATTAACACGTAACGGAAGAGGCAGTTTTGATAAAATATGGGGTCGCTTATTAGCAGCATCTGCAACAGATCTTGATTTTCATATAACTCTCAGAATACATGTTACAGACTTAAACCATGAAAGTGTTTTAGCCTTTTGTGAACGCTATGATGAAGAGCTAAAAGAAGACAGTAGGTTTCAGTTGCTTTTTAAAGAAATATCTAACTTAGGGGGTGATAATCAAGAAAAAATAAACCGCCTAATATCAAAAAAATCAGCCAAACAGTTAGCTCGAGAACTAACAGAACGTTATTTAGATAATAGTAAGGAAACTAATGATCGGGGCCATTACATCTGTTATGCCGGAAAGCCAAATTCTTTAGGAATTAGAGCAAATGGTAATATCAATAAGTGTACCGTTGCTTTAGATGATGACAGAAACAATATTGGCAAGATTAACCCTGACGGCACTCTCACTTTAAATAATGAAAAATTTAGCACCTGGATAAAAGGCTTTACGACTCTTGATAGCTGGCAAATGGGATGCCCGCTTAGTTATATGAACAGCAACACTGTTGTTGGTGACATTCCGATAAAGAAAGTTAGCTAGCTCATGTCTATTGTTAATATGTTTAGAAAGGAAGCTCTTAGGAACCAATATAAATCAAGTGATATTGGCAAGTCGCTTATAAAGCAACCTAAAGTGATAAATAACTCTATATTATTTCTTATCTTCATATTTATCGCTTTCTTCCTTTTAATAAAAATAATCTCGATCCCATCAAGTAAGAGTCTTGCGGTTAAGATATCTGCTGAAAATTATACACCACTAATTTATAGTGAAGTTGCCATTATAAAAAGTTACCTATCTAAAAATGGTGGGCATGTAAGAAAAGATCAGCCTTTGATCTCCATCTCTAAACTAAACAATAAAAGTAGTTTAGAAAGTGATGTTATCCGCTCTCCCAGTGACGGTTTTTTCTTTCACTCTAAAATTGATAAAAATATAACTCAACCATACAAGCCTCTTGGTTATCTTTTGACTCCACCAGCCGATGGTGAATTATCTTTTTGGATATCAAACACCAATAAAATCAATTTAAATGTAAATGACAAAGCGACTCTACATATTAACGATGAAAAAATAACTGCAACAGTCACTATGGTTATTAATGGAATATCAAGTGAAAAAGAACAAAAAATTCACTTAAGAATAAAAGAAAATGAGATACAAAAATTATCACCTAACGCTGAAATAAAAATAGTACTTAACAAGCAAGATGAAAAGATTATAAATTTAATTAAATAGTGAAAATTAAATGCGACTAACCGATTATATTGACTTTAAATCATCTAAATTGCCTACTTTTTTACAAAGTGAAGTAGCTGAATGTGGGATTACTTGCCTTGCAATGATCGCATTTTATCATGGCTACAAAGTTAATATGCTTGCCATGCGACAGCGCTATCCGGTAGGAACACAAGGCATTACCGTTAAACATATTTTAAAAATAGCTGATGATATTGGCTTGTCTGGGCGTGTACTAAAACTAGAGCTTGGACAGCTATCAAAGCTAAAAGGGCCAGCAATCCTTCATTGGAACTTTAATCATTTTGTAACCTTAGCGTCGGTCAGTAGAACAGGGATCGTTATTCATGATCCTGCCAAAGGGAAAGTTAAACTTGATTGGAAACAAGTTTCTGAAGCTTTCACTGGTATTGCAATAGAGTTAACTCCTTCATCGACATTTACGGTTGCAGATGAAAGAGTAAAAATGCCACTTAGAACGTTTATAGGTAATATTGATGGGTTAGGCTCATCGCTATTCAAAATATTCGTTATTGCATTGATATTGCAATGCTTTTTACTCATATCCCCATACTATATAAGAATCGTCATTGACCATGGTATTCCACTTTCAGATAGCGGTGTGTTGGTCTGGCTACTGGCTGCATTTCTAGCAATCACACTATTAACTACGTTTAGTAATATTATTCGCTCAGCGGCAATATTATACCTAGATAAGAACTTAGGTTTTCAGGTAAAGGCTAATATACAACGCCACTTACTACATTTACCTCTATCATTCTTTGAGTCTCGCCATGTCGGAGATATCAAATCAAGATTCGAGGCCTTTAATGAAGTTCAGCGTATGATTAGCCGAGGCTTTATTGCCGCGATTGTCGAAGGCCTTCTTGGTATTACGACTTTAATCATAATGTATACCTATTCACCTACCCTTGCCTTGATATCACTTATATTTTTATCTATCACGTTAATGGTAAGGCTTTACTTAACAAAAAAAGAAAATAAACACTTAGAACAGGTTTTAGCGAAACAAGCAAAAGAAAATAGCCACTTCCTCGAAACAATTCGAGCAATAATGCCCATAAAGTGCTACGTCAAAGAAAGTACACGATTATCATCATGGCTTAACTTATTTGCCGATACAACCAATGAAAATATTAAGCGAGAGAAAATATCTATTTCGGCTGAAATAAGCCAAGAATTAATAAGTAAAGTAGAGTATTTAACCGTTATATTTTTTGGTGCGACATTAATTATAAACAATGCGTTTACGATTGGTATGTTCATTGCCTTCTTAGCCTATCGTCAACAATTTTCAAGCAGCACTCAAACCTTAGTTGACCATATATTTCGATTTAAGTTGGCATCCACTTATCTTCGAAGAATGTCAGATATCGTCATGCAAAGCCAAGAACAAGAGAGTAATTCATTGGTCGTTGCAAAGGAGCAAACTAAAGGACATATCGAAGTACGTGATTTACATTTTAGATATTCTCCATCATCTCCTTGGTTATTTAGAGGTATCAACTTTGAAATAAATGCTGGAGAATCTGTCGCTATTATTGGCCGCTCGGGATTAGGCAAATCAACCTTACTTAAGCTAATGACGGGCCTAATTAAAGCCGAGCAAGGTGATTACCTATTAGATGGACACTCAATCAATATGCTAGGGATGCGAAACTTTCGATCTATGTGCGCCACGGTTATGCAAAATGATCAATTACTGAATGGCTCTTTAATTGAAAATATCTCCTTTTTTGAACCCAAACCAGATATCAATCAAGTGATTGAGGCTGCAAAAGGTGCAGCAATTTGGCAAGAGATTCAAGCCATGCCTATGGGACTGCACACACAGGTGGGCGACTTAGGCAGTTCTTTGTCTGGTGGTCAAAAACAACGCTTACTGTTAGCCAGAGCGCTTTACAGCCAACCTATTGTTTTATTTTTAGATGAAGCAACGAGTCACTTAGATGCTGCTACTGAATTACAAGTGAATCAGCATTTAAAATCAAAAAGAATAACCAGAATTAGCGTCGCCCACAGGCAAGAAACGATAAAAGCAGCAGACAGAGTAATAGACTTAGAAAAGTTAATTAATGGTCAAACACTGTCAGAGGTGATCTAACTAAAGATTGCTCATAAAGCAAAGGAAAAAATAATGAAACTCACATCTAAACTTGTTTATCAGGGGTTAATTGGTTTGTCAGCCATTATGCTTTTATCTGGTTGGCGGTTAGGGTTTGCAGATAATGCAGAAGTAATCTCTCTTGAGTCTGTAACAATGGCAAAAGTAGAGCGAGGTGACTTTTCTATTAAGGTTGAAGGTTATGGCTCGCTACAATCTATTAATAAAAGACTACTTACAGCCACCAGCAATGCGGTTGTCGACGAAATAAAGCTAAAAGCAGGGGCCGTTGTAGAGCCTGATACAGTGATTCTGACATTAAACAACCCTGAGCTTGAGAGTAAGCTGCGTCTAGCTTTAGCAAAGCTCAAAAATGCAAAGACACAGAAACGTCAAACTTTGTTAGTGCAACAACGGGAGCTGTTAAACAATGAATCAAGTATCTCTGAGTTAAAAGCACAAGCAGAAATTGCCATGCTCCAAGTAGAAGCCGAACGCTCTTTAGCTAAGTCGGGAATTGTCTCTGGGATTAGTGCTAAAAAAAATGAATTGGAAGCGAAGCAGTTACTTAAACGCATCAGCCTCGAAGAATCAAAATTAGACAAGCTCACTGAAATGCAAAAAGAAGCACTTTCAATTCAAGATGATCTTATTTCTCAAGCAGAAGATGAGTTCAACGTTGCAAAACTGATGGTCGAGCAATTATCTGTAAAAGCAGGAATGAAAGGGGTCATCCAGCGCCTTCCTCTCAGTTTAGGGCAAAGTGTAACAGCAGGCTCTGAGCTTGCGCTTATTGGCAGCCTATCGCCATTAGTTGGGGAAATAAAAGTTCCGCAAATTCAAGCGCATTTAATTCAAATGGGCATGAAAGCCGAGATTACAACACTCAATGAGCAAGTGCATGGACGAGTCGTTCGTGTTGACCCTGTTATCAATGATGGTGCTGTACAGGTTGATATTGAACTTGAAGCAATTGAGCATGGCAGCATGAAACCAATGCAACAGGTTGATGCAACCATCTACGCCGACGTACAAAAAGATATGAACTACATAAAGCAGCCCAGTGATGCTAAAGAGGGAGCCTATGGTTCACTATTCAAGCTAACGAGTGATAACAAGGCTGTTAGAGTTGATGTGCAATATGGCAAAACATCAGGACAGCTAATTCAAGTGCTATCAGGCTTAGAGCCTGGCGAGCAAGTTATTATTTCCACCTTAGATATTCCTGCTGAAACAAAAATGATAAAAATAGAGAGCTAGAAGTATGAACACTGAAATTTTAAGGGTTAATAACTTAACTAAGTCCTTTACCAATGGCGATCAGGTCAGTCAAATTTTAAAAGGAATTAGCTTCACTGTTTATGATGGCGAATTTATTTCTATTTCAGGCCCATCAGGGTGCGGAAAATCAACACTACTGAATATTATGGGATTACTCGACACCCCACAAAGCGGTGAATATTACATCGACGGCTTACTTGTTTCTGATATGGATTCAACGCAACGCTCTAAAGTTCGTGGAAATAGAATCGGCTTTGTATTTCAATCTTTTAATCTAATAGATGAAATGACCGTCTTAGAAAATGTAGCACTGCCTTTAAAATACAGAGGGGATTCGCTTTCAACACGCCATGCACGTGCCCTAGATTGCTTAGAAAAAGTAGGCCTTGCAGATAAAGCTGATTTATACCCTAACCAAATATCAGGGGGTCAACAGCAACGCGTTTCCATTGCTCGCGCTTTAGCTGGTGATTCAGGTATTATGCTTGTCGATGAGCCGACAGGTAACTTAGATTCTAAAAACGGTGATGCCATCATGGCATTGATCAAAGACCTTAATCAGCAAGGCACAACTATCGTTTTAGTCACCCATGACCCGCGTTATGCCAACATGGCATCTCGTAATATTCAATTAAAAGATGGCTCTGTAATAGCTGAAAATGATGATGTCAGTACGCCAACAGATGCAAATCGAGTTGCTCAGCCATGTTAAAAGTAGCCTACAATACCTTCAAACGTGCTAAGCAGTACTATTTAACAACCGTATTTACATTAGCGCTCACTCTTTGCATGGTACTTAGCGCCTTTAGCTTAGTGGATTTAGTCTTTTTTTCCCCCTTGCCTTATCAACAAAGTGATAATTTATATTTATTAGAAGGCACCGTAAATTCAAAAAGTTACTCAGGCCCTGCTAGTAACTCAAAAGTAATGAGTTATATAGAGAATGAAAATACGCTCTTTACTGATATGGCTACCTACCATAAGTGGACCAGCTATAAATTATTAGACAGGCCAACTAGACCCGCTGTAGACGTTATTCTCGCATCTAATAACTTGTTTGACCTGCTTGGTGTCAAACCTGAACTTGGAAGATTATTCAATGAGACCGAGGCGCTTGGCAGTAAGCACATGTCTGTCGTTTTAGGCTATAGGGCATGGCAAAAACTTTTCCAAGGTCAAGATGATATCATTGGTCAAAAAATACAGTTAAATCAACGTCGATTCACTATTGTTGGTGTAGCTCCAGATGATCTTGTTCTGCCCCACTACAAAAATATAAACGATGCGATATGGTTACCTATTGATGTCGATGAGGTATTTGATCCCAAAACAGCAAATGGGTTTATGGGTGCATACAAAAGTGTTGTTAGATTAAAAGATACAGCATCAGAATCTGCAATCACACAACAGTTATCAGACCTATCATTGAAAGGCGCTCAGCTCCATGCTCCTAATATTCTGAAAGATTTTACTGTTAACGCACGTATCACGACATTTAGTGAAGCATTAAAAGGTGATAGCGGAAAAATAGTACTCATGCTGCTTTTAGGTGTTTGTTTGTTATTGATCATTGCACTTATCAACCTCTCTAGTATGCAACTTGCAAAAGCAATTACTCGTATAAAACCGATTGCTATAAGCTTTGCATTTGGAGCAAGTACAAAACAGCTCATTGTTGAAACACTAAAACACAACTTACTACTGATTAGCATTGCAGTCATACTGGCATTAACACTTACCCAAATAGGGTTTATCGTTATTCAAAACTTAGCCGAAAATTCTATACAACGGCTAGATACTCTTTCGTTAAGTATAAATACGCTCCTCTTTTCAGTATTTTTGATTGTTACTATTGCTGCACTCTATTCATTTATAGAATTAAGTGTCGTAAAAGAGAAAAACTTAATGAGTAGCTTACAAAGTAGCGGTAAAGGTACTGGAAAACAAATGAGCGCAGCGACCAGCCACTTGTTAGTTGGCTTACAGATTTTGTTCTCATTTTTAGTATTAACCGCAGCAAGTCACGTCGTGTTAGTGACACTCTCTGAAGCACTCAGAGATAATGGTATAAACACTCAAGGTAAATACTCACTTACAATAAATTACAGTAATATCGATAAGCCGAGTGAACGAATTAACCTTCATAAAGCCATTACCCAACAGCTATTAAACCTCGATAATGTGAGCAGTTTAGCACTATCATCAGAACAGCGCTTACCCGATACGGTTAACGTTAACCAAATATATGATGAAGCTGGCCAGTATATTGCCCAAGCGCGTAATAGCTTAGTTTCCAACAATTATTTTGCAGAATTAGATCTTAAAGTAACTGGCAAGGGCTTTAGCAAAGGTGATGAAAAACTTAAAAACCCGCCCATTATTGTTAACCAACGCCTTGCGGATATGTTGGATAAAAACACACAGAACGTACTAAATAGTAAAGTCAGCTTTGACAGCAAAACGTTTTATTCTATCGTAGGTGTAGTCAGTAATACCTACGTACCAGGAAGGCCTGAAAGTGAAAACTTTGAAGTGTTCACACCCAAAGATTACCCCGGCTGGAGTCAATATACCTACCTTCTAACAATGAAAGATTCCGCATCAATATCGCAAATTCAGCAACTGATCTACGGGATTGATAAACGCTTAGATATACATTCATTAGCGTCATTAACAACTCAATTTGATGACCAACGACAGCGTCATTTAAACGCAGCTTGGCTCGCTATTGTACTTGCATCAACATCATTACTCATGGTCTGTATAGGCATCAATGGCATTGTTAACTACTTAATTAAAGTACGCAGATATAGCTTGGGCGTTAAGCTCTCAATGGGCGCAGATAACCTAAGATTATTAAAAGAAAGTTTACTTGAGCTTATGCAACCCATAACGATGAGCTTGGTGCTCGCTTTTTCATTAGCATTTTTAATTATTGGTTATTGCTTTTCACTACCCAACGTCACCTTAACTATAAACTGGTGGTTAACATTATCTATCTGGCTTGGGCTGTTAGTTATGGCGCTTATCACGAGCTTTTTTCCGATCAATAAAACACTAAGACAAGATCCAATAAAGGCATTACGCAATGAATAGATTTCTTATATTTATAGTATTGCTCTTATCTTTCGCGATACACGCAAACACAGATGAGAATAGGCCCCAATGGGAAAGCTATATAGATTCCACAACACAAGAGAATGTATCACTATCACCTAATGGGGAACAGGCTCTATTTTTACATCAGATACGCTATCCATCGATTCACTATGTATCACAAGCACGCGTACAGTTAGCGGGCTTGGATTTTTATAGCAATCTATATAGCCGATTTGACACACCTTTATATAGCCATACAACACTTTTTGATATCAGCAATAGAACGAGCATAGATCTAACCCCTGATAGCGGCGTCATTATTGACTATAACTGGTCTCCTGACGTTAAAAAAATTGCTTATTTAATTCAAAATGACAACACAATTAATTTATGGGTATATGATGTTGAAACTCAGGTTTTCAAACGCCTTTCTCAGGTCAATTTATCTGCCTCATTAGGTGGCAGACACCTCAGGTGGCTACCTGACAGCACAGCACTAATCGTTAAAAAAAGAAATACTAAAGTACACTCACCCATTAACGAATTAAAACAGCCGAACTCTCTCTCATCTGAGCGACAAGTAGAGCAAGGACGAACATATCAAAGCCTTCTAAAAAATAACAAACTTAAAGAGCAATTTAAAACTCTTGCGCTTTCAAGCTTAGTTAAAATCGATTTAAAAGGTAATGTGACCTCTCTAACTGATAATATGCTATTTGATGATTTCTCTGTGTCTCCTGACGGAGAGTATGTGTTGTCGTCAACTCTACCCAAAGAGCTCTCTTCCTATTTACCATACAAAAAGTGGGGCAGAGACTATCAAGTTACTAACTTAAAAACCCACCACCAGCTAAATGTTTTACCCTCTTTAAATAACAAGGTTAACTTAAAGAAAGCCAAAGATAGCGTCCCTAATGGTGCAAGATTAGTAAAATGGCTTCCCTCTGAAGGCTCAACTCTCACTTGGACCGAAGCAATTGATAATGGTGATATGTCAGTAGATAAAAAATATCATGACAATACATATAAACTTCCCAGCCCGTTCAATCAAAACAAACAACTCATCCATCAGGCAAAGTGGAGAGTACATAATATTATATGGGGGAAGTCAGGTGCCGGAGTCGCTCAAGAATGGCTTTATGCTAGTAAACAAGCAAAAGCTTCTTTAATCAGTGCAAGTACCTCAGCAAATGTCTTAATTGAGCAACGAGACTATAGAGATAAATTTAATGACTTTGGCGATCCGCAAACCCTGAGACTACCTGAAGGGTATGAAGTGCTTGTTGAAGATGATTCAAACCTTTTATTTTTATCGAACGGCCTTAGCAAAGAGGGCATCAGGCCCACTATAAAGACACTAAACAAGACCAATAACACACGAAAAGAGTACTTTATCAGCAGTAAAGAAAGCATTGAACTCCCTTTAAGAGTGGCAAATAATACGCTTATTATACAAACACAAAATGTACAAACTGCTCCTCAATATTTTGCAATTTTGAGCACTGATATGAATGAGCGAATCCCCTTATTAACGAACAAAAATAAGCAATATTTTGACAAGCCTCCTACATTTATAAATTATAAAAGAAGCGATGGGTTAAATTTAAGTGGTACGCTACATTTACCGAGTAACTACGATAAAGCACAAGGCAAAATACCTGCAGTCCTATGGATCTATCCGGATGAATTTAATAATAAAAAACTAAGCCAACAAAATACTGTAAAAACCAATATATTTAGGCAATTTGATCCATTAAGCCCTTTGGTTTTTCTTCATGACGGCATCGCAGTTTTTGAGTCACCATCGATGCCAATCACTGCATTTGACGGTCAAGAACCCAATGATGATTTTATCAATCAAATAAACCTTAATGCACAAGCAGCTATCAATGCACTCGAAGGTACTGGGTTGATTGATATCGACTCTTTAGCTGTCATGGGTCATTCATATGGCGCATTTACCGTAGCAAACTTGCTCGCACATACTGACTTTTTTAAAGCTGGTATTGCTCGAAGCGGTGCTTATAACAGAACATTAACGCCTTTTGGCTTTCAAGGTGAAAAGCGTACTCTATGGCAAGCAAAAAAGACCTATATTGACTTATCACCAATCATGTTCGCAGATAAAATTAATGCGCCATTGCTGCTTATTCATGGTGAAAATGACCAAAATTCGGGGACTTACCCCCTACAATCAACAAGAATGTATCAAGCGCTAATTGCGAATAAAAAAACAACTCAGCTCATTATGCTCCCCTATGAAGGCCACTCTTATAGAGCGAAAGAAAACTTAACATATTTACTTAAAGAGCAATCAGCTTGGCTTAATAAGTGGTTAAAATCATCCCGAGCACAATTATGAAGTAATACCATATGCTCTTTAGTAACCGCTATTGAGCATAAAAAGCATTATTCTTATATAATCTCCTAAATTATTTACACTCAAAGGCTCTATATCATTTCACTTGTCATCATTGCTACATAAGGCTAGCTGTAACTGAGCCAACTTTGGGCTTGCATGAGTATCTGAATTACTTCACTATAAATAGCTTAAGCTATAAAAAACAATAAATTAAAGGATTAATAATGAAGTTACTTATTGCACTATGCTTAACTGTTTTAAGTTTTTATAGCCACGCGGCGGTCACGCCTTGGCTGGATTTTCACTTAGAAAATGGTCACATCAAAGTGCCAGCAACGGTATCTGGTATACCGAGTAAAATTTTATTGGATACGGGCGCACAAGTGAATGGCATTAATCCTCACTTTATTAACAAAAATAAGCTTAAGCTAGATAAAGGAGGCAAAACGCGAATTAAAGGCGTATATGGCATTGAAAATAAAACAACTTACCACAATGTGCCCATTAATTTTTTTGGTATGGACACTGAAGTTGATGATGCGGTAGAAATCAACCTTGGCCTTCATGATAACGCACTCCTATTTGGTGCCGGCTTCTTTCGCCAGTTTGTTATACAACTGGATTACCCAAATCAAAAAATGCGTCTTATTACCCACGACTCAGTCAATTTAAATGACACTGAAAATATTAAAATGCTAAAACAAAAAGGCTCAGGTATGCCTATTGTAGAAGTGATGTTAAGTAATGAAAAATCAATATGGTTGGTGCTCGACACAGGTAACAATGGCGGTATGGTTGTTAAACGAAGTGTCGCTCAAAGCATGGGGTGGCTTGATGAGATAGAGCGCGAATCGGGAATAAGCACAGGTGTGAATACAAGTGGTATGACTGAAAGCTTTCGTATCCCTTGGCTAAAATTTGGCCCTTTTGAAATGGAAAATGTTCTGGTGAGTATCCCTGCTAAAGGAGAATCTGCGAATCTTGAATCTCAATACAAAACAACGGGTACACATATTAGAGGAAAAAAAGTACAAGGCTTAATAGGCTACGATGTTCTCAAACATTTTTTAATCACTATTGACTATAAAAGTGGTCATGCACATATTGGATTACCTGAATAAACGATGAGCATTTCATTTAACAGCCTAGAAAAGTCACTTATAGAACAACGAAAAAACACCCATGAAATTTGCCGTTTATTTGCCAAAAGCCCAAGTAGAGGCAATTTAAAGCGATTAAAAGGTACGTTTGCTCAGTGTGGTGAACAGGTTGTCATCGAAGCAGGTTTTCACTGTGATTATGGCAGTGGTATTAAAATAGGTGATCGAACCTTCATAAATATTAACTGTACGGTGCTCGATGCACCGCTATCTGATGCGCAAATTACTATAGGCGATGACTGCTTAATAGGCCCTAATGTGCAATTACTCGCGGTATCGCATGCAGTAAATCCAACCGAGCGTTTAGCAAAAGCTAATTTTGCAGCGCCGATTAGCATTGGTAACAACGTATGGATTGGTGCTGGCGCTATTATACTTGCAGGCATTAAAGTAGCCGATAATGCCGTGATTGGCGCAGGGGCAATAGTTACCAAAGATGTCGCGGCAAACACCCTAATAGCAGGTAACCCCGCGGTGAAGATTAAAGATATTTAAGTACACACTCAAAGCATATCGAGCGCTAAAGCACATACTACACGAGCCCGCTACGTATATTTTATACCAATGGTATAGTTGTTTAGATTAACCTGATAATCAATGGGCTTACTAGGATTAGTCCACAACCAAAACCTACTTTTACTTGCCATGCTTTATATTTACCTGTGACTTTAATCCCTAAAAATGGACTTAATAAATCGACGCGACGCGCACCTATAAACACTAGCCAACAAAGAATAAAAGTGAGACTTAGTATAAGTAGTGACTCCATGAAACCACCTAATTGCAGCTTCGATAAATAAAAGGCAAGGCCAATAATCACACTTTGATGTAAGAGATAAAAAGGAAATACCGCTGAGTTCAATAAAGCCAATTTAGGGTGATCGTGATTTAAAAAACGTTGTGCTAGTGCCAGCATCATTAACACACCAACTAATCGTTGCGCGGTATACAACATATCCATGCCCGTAATTTGCCACTGACTGGCAGCTGAGTTTTGCCAAATCATGTTATAGCCCGCCACTACAATCAGGTAACCTACAATAAATACCACGCATAATGCCCTCCAATGAAGAAGTAGCCGACTATAAAATACTGAGTGCCACGCAAGTAAGTAACCATAAAGTAAAAATAAAACACCCATGGGGTATCGAAATGTATCGCTCGGCCAGCTCAACTTTAAAATACAAAGCGGCAATAGCAATACGATAAAAATAATTAATAACGACTGTTCACATAGACGTGTAATCACTGTTTGAACATAATGGTGATGAAGCAGTGGCAGAGCAAACACGAGCAATAAGGTAAATTGCCATAACGAGCGTAAGTACCAAAGATGGTTTACATCAACATGAGGCCAAATACCTGCTTGATAATGTTCAAATAAAGGGCTTGTTAAATCAAAAAACTGCAAGTAAAACTGCCAGTAACTTATCGCTAAACCGGTCTCTTGGCTCATTTGCGCATATAGCTGAACTGGCACAATAAACCAAACTCCAATTAATAATGGCAGTAATATTCTGACACTGCGTGATATTAAAAAACCACCTAAGCTAGCGCGCGCAATTATGAACCTCAGTGCAGTACCTGAGATAAACCAGATTAACCCCATCCGCCAAGGCGACAATAAGAGCATGATGTTTTCTATATTGCTGGATAAATACTGACTTTTAAAGTGAAAGCCCCAATTTTGAGTGTATAACATACCAGTGTGGTAAAAAATTAATAAGCCAAAGGCAAGTACTCTTAGCCAATCTAAATCATAACGACGCGGTGGTAACTCAACGGCTTGATTGAACGCATTTTGCCATGGCTGTAATAACGTGCGCGCTGTGTTTTTAATTATTATTTTAAGTTTCATAATTTATTATGGTTACGACAAATTAATAACAACTATGAACAACATGCAGCGTTAAGCTATCAAAAAAGGTCGATAAAACAATCAGTAGGGATAAACGGTGGATATCAGGGATGGTATGTTTGGTGATTTATCACTATCTTGTTAATCTAATTACGGTCTTCAAAGAGTAACAATAATAATGATCACCTTAATGCATTTTCAACGTAATCGAACTTGGTATGCGACATTATTTTTATTTAGTTATATTTTTATAAATAACACTATTAATGCCAGCTCAGATATCATGGAAGCCCAACGCGATGGTGAACTGTCCTTTTTGCTTTGGGAGCCCTTTGTCTGGGAATATTCAAGCGCTATCGGCACCTTACTATTATTTCCTGCTTTAGTTTGGTTATTGCAAGCCCACCCCTTTAATTGGCAAAAGATCGCTCGCTCATTGCTCACTTATTTATTCGCAAGCATTATTTTTTCCTTATTACATATCGGGATCATGGTCGCTATCCGTGAGTTCATTTACACAATTCAAGACATGCAGTATGACTTCGGGTTGCTGTGGTTTGAGTTACTTTATGAATACCGTAAAGACTTATGGGGGTTTTTATCTTTAATTGTCATTATCAAAACGTATCAATACATTATTAGCCAATTAACCGGCGAAGCCACGCCAATCAATCATGAAGAAAACGCCCAACAGGATTTAAATTTCGACCGATTACTGGTTAAAAAACTGGGTAAAGAATTCATCATCTGTACAGAGCAAATTGACTGGCTTGAATCTAGCGGCAATTACGTAAACCTACATATTGGCACACGTATTTATCCGCTACGTACAACCATGACCCATCTTATATCTCGGTTAGAACCAAAAGGTTTTTGTCGTATTCACCGCTCTTATGCTATTAGACTCGATGCGATTGAATCTATCACGCCATTACCAAGCGGTGATAGTGAAGTGAAACTTATAACGGGTAAAATACTTAACTTATCACGTCGTTACAAAGAGCAATTTAAAAAACAGGTTAATTCGTCTGCGGCTCATTTTTAGCTCACTCTAGATGAAGTTCATCTACATAAAGTATTTGCTGTACTTGGTCGCTATTTTGAGTTGTAAAAAAGCCCAGCTGTATTGCTAGGCTTGGAGTGGATCTTGAGTCAAGCGTTACTCATAACGAAGGATTAATGATGGACGGGTGCTGGCCGCCTTGAAGGCAAGGGTTGCGACAGTCAGCCAAGTAAAGAGTGCGACCAAAAGTGCCGCAGCGCCATATACCCACACGGCTTGCTCAATACGGTCGTTAAAACCTTGCAACCAGTCATCCATTAGCCAATAAGCTAGAGGCAAAGCAATTGCCGCCGCTGCGAATACTATGATTAAAAACTCACGGGCAAGTAGATTAACTAAACTTAAACGGGTTGCACCCAATACTTTTCGAATGGCTAATTGCTTTTGCTGACGTTTCGCTGCAAACGCAGCAAGTCCAAATAAACCTAAGCAACTTAAAAACATGGCCAGCACAGAGAAGTTTCGAATGAGCACAAACAAATCATGCTCGACGCGATAAACCTTGGCTAAGTCTTGCTGCATCAAGCTAAATTGCGGATCGGCGGTTAAATTAAACTGCTTTAAAAGCTGGCGTAACTGATTAAATAACTGAGAAAAGTTTACTTGTTCGGTGCTTACCACCAATCGAACGGTTGATTGCGAGCTATACCCTGCTGAAAATGACACAGGCAGCCAATCATCTTTCGCCGAACCGACTTTAATGTCTTTTACCACACCGACAATGGTTGCATTAATATTGCGATAAAGCCCCTGAACTTGCAAACCCACCACCTCATCCACATTATCGTAGCCAGCACGCTTTGCCATTTGTTCGGTCACCAAAATAGCCATTGCTTGAAGGTTACCTTCACCCTGCTGCGCCTCAGTATGCTCATCGGTAGAGTGCAGCCAATCGCTCTGAAACTGTGGTGAAAAATCTCGGCCTGCAAGTAGTGTCAGACCCAAGGTTTCAACGGCATGGAAACCTGTGCCTATGGTCGGTGGCAGTTCGCTTTCTTCGTAACCATTGGGCCAACGGAAATAAAAGCTTTCAAGAATACTGTCGGTTAAATCTGTGTCTGTAGTGGTCACTTGCATGACACCTGGCAGCGCTCGGATCTCATTAAGTATCGCGTGTTCTTTTCCCATCAATTGCTTACTGCTTAAATCATGTATCACAATGCGATCTGTCGCATCATAACCAAGCGACAAGTTTTGCAAGAACGTTAACTGTTGTAAGCTCACTATAGTACAAACAAATAAGGCCATTGCCATGGCTGCTTGAAATACTAAAAGGCCTTTACGCACCGCTTGACCTGTTTGCAATTGCCCTGCAAGTAAACTTTTTAGCGGTGCGCGTACGACACAAAAAGCCGGATAAGCACCAGATATAAAAGCCAATAAAAACACCACGCCCAATACAGCTAGCAATTGTGACCAGTCCCAAATAAGCTGCAATGGTCGATTCGCAAAGCCACTAAAACTTGGTAATAACATCTCAACCCAACACAACGCTAACAACGTAGCAAGGATCACCATTAGCAAGGCTTCTAACAAAAATTGCAGTATTAATTGTCGCTTACTCGCCCCCAAGGTTTTGCGCATGGCAATTTCTTTGCTGCGATAAAGCAATTGCGATACCGCAATATTAATGTAATTGGCTGCAGCAATGGCGAGTAGTAAGACACTTAGCACCAAGCTCAAGTTCACTAAAAAAGCCGATCCGCCTGGTTTAAATTCAAAGGGCGAATGGGCTTTAAAGTACACCTCTCGCATCGGCACTAAACGATACTCAAGTTGGCTATTCTTTAACTGATATTTTTCGATAAGACGACTAGCTAACAGCTTTTCTATGTCTTTTAAATCAGCTCCTTGCTGAGTTTTTAGATAAACATAACTCGATATATCGTTATGTTCGGTGAAATCAACAGACACTAAAGCATGGAACAAAAAGTGACTGTTATCGGGTAAATCATCAAAAACAGCACCCACAGTAACACTTTGCTCGCCCATCAATAACGTTTGTCTAAACGCTTTATTGGCGCTACCAAACAGCCTTGTGGCTTCACTGTTACTCAGAGCTATTTGATTGGGCACAGAGAGTACTTGTTCTAGGTTGCCAAGCATCACCTCTAAATGAATAAAATCGCGAATATTAGCCGATGTACCATATAAATTACGCAGCTTAAATGCTTGCCCTGCAACATTAATATGAGCGGAAAGCAAATCGCTATCAACCACATCTGCCAACACCAATAAATCGCTTACATCGCTTCGTGAAGACACTGTTTGCGCAATGCTTACAACCGTTAATGGGATCTCTTCTAAGCCTGGTACATTTACATCAACATGTAAACGATATACTTGCTGATGATCGGGCTGCATTTTATCAAACGACAATTCGTACTCTGCAAATAACGCCACTAACAGCGCCCCAGCAAGACCTATGCTTAACCCAAAGACATTCAAAAGCGCGTACAGCTTATGCCGCTTAAATACCCTAAACGCCGTGGTAATGTGTGATACTAACATGTTTTACCTTTAGACCTTACCTGCTCTACCTAAAAATGCCCCATCAGCTACGCCGATAGAGCATAGTCTTGACTAAAAACTCAATTTATTCATAACGAAGGATTAATGATGGACGGGTGCTGGCCGCCTTGAAGGCAAGGGTTGCGACAGTCAGCCAAGTAAAGAGTGCGACCAAAAGTGCCGCAGCGCCATATACCCACATAGCTTGTTCAATGCGGTCATTAAAGTTTGCTAACCAATCACCAACTAACAAGTAAGTCACTGGATACGCAATAGCAATACTGAGCACCACCAGCACTAGGAACTCTTTTGCAATGATATTAACAATACTGATGCGTGATGCGCCTAGCACTTTTCGAACAGCCACTTCTTTTTGACGACGCACTGTTGCAAACGAAGCCAAACCAAAGGTACCTAAGCAAGTTAAGAACACGGCAAGAGCGGTAAAGATTAAAACGACATTCGAAATTCGCTCATCACCTTTTAACAGGGTTTTGTAGTTGTCTGCGAGTAAGTTAATTTTTGGCTCATAGATATTGGCTGAGCTTGCTAATACTTCAGCGATCTGAGCTTTAATATATGGTAAGTTTTGCTGATCAATGGTTAAGATTAACTCTGATACAGGCGATAAGAAGTTAAAACCACACAAGAACATAATATTAGAGTTGGCATCTTTAACATTACCTACTTTTACATCTTCAACCACACCCACAACACGCATATCTATGCCGCGACCTGAGTCTTTAATGACCTTACCGATAATGTCACTCATATTAGTGTAACCCGCTTGTCTTGCGACAGACTCAGTCACAATAGTGCCAGTACTTGTTACTCCATTTTCACGGCTTGCCCAGTCACCGGCAAATTCACGACTAAAGTCACGGCCAGCAACCAGTTTTAATCCTAGCGTTTTTACAACATCGTAGCCTGCGCCTACAACAGGCGTTAAGCTGCCAGAGGCTTCACCATTTGGCCACGTTGGCATAAGCGTATTATTAATTGAAACGGTTAAACGGGTATCAATGACTGTTGTTTGCTGTACGCCTTGAATTGCGCTAATACGGTTAACTAGCGCATTTTTTTCTTTTGTGAATACTTCGCCGACAGGTAGCTCTGAAATAACCAATCTTTGTGTTGTTTCATAGCCTAAAGGTAAACTTTGTAAGTAAGTTAATTGCTTTAACAAGGTAACAGAGGCAATGATTAAACCTATTGCTAACGAAGCCTGTAAGGTTAGTAAGCTCTTACGAACCCATATTGCAGTATTACCACGTTGTAGGTCGCCACTTAAAACGCGTTTAGCACTGAATGACGAAATAAAAAATGCAGGATAAAGCCCAGCTAATATACCCACAGCAATTGCGACCACAATAATTGCAATGCCAAATTCAGAGGCGTAATTCACGACCAATTCGCGGTCTACTAGTTGGTTAAAGCTTGGTAAAAATAGCTCCACTAAAGCACATGCAATTACCATTGAAAGCATTGATACCAGCACAGATTCAGATAAAAACTGCGTTACTAACTGGCCTTTACTTGCGCCAAGCGCTTTACGCACTCCCACTTCTTTTGCACGTTTAGTCGATTGAGCGACGGTCATATTAATGAAGTTAAAACCTGCAATAAGAATAAGTAACACACTTAAACCAACACAGATCATCACCACTTGTTTAGCACCACCCGCTTTCATCTCAAACGGTGATTTAGCCGTTAGGTGCAAATCAAGTAATGGATGCAGCTCTAAACTAACTTGCTCCAGCATCGAATTGCTAAAAAAGCGCTCTGTTAAGGTTTTAGCTAATGCATCTGTATCGGTGCCCTCTGCTACACGCATATAAACATAACTACTGTTGATGTCTATTTTGCTTGGATCATGCTTAACATAAACAAGGTTTTTAAAGGCAAAGTGAGTGTTGTCTTTTAAGTCTGCAAACACGGCACGCACTATGTACTGTCCTTGTTCCTGCGTTAGTGTTTCACCAATCACATTGGTGCGACCAAAAATGCGCAGTGCTTCTGACTCACTTAAAGCTAGGCTATCTGGTGTACTCATTGCTGTTGTTAAGTCACCTGCAATCGTCTCCATAGCAATAAAGTTTTCAATATTTGCTGTAGCACCATACAAGGCATTTAACTTATAGCCTTGGTTGCGGTAACTCACATCAACCATGGCTTCACGAGTCAGCTCGACCATAGTTAACCCAAATACTTCTTCAACTTGGCTGTAATCTTCGGCCTGCTTTGACCGCACATAATTAAAAATAGGCACCACAGCTAAACCAAGTTTTGAGAAGTCTTGGCCAACACGATAAACACGCTCAGCATGAGGCTGTTGGCTATCGTACGAAAGCTCATTTTTTGCAAACAAAGCAACTAGAATTGCCGCAGCTAAGCCCACACTTAAACCCAGAACATTTAAAATAAAGTGCTGCTTTTGGTTTTTAAACGCACGCAGCGCGGTGATCAAATAACTTAAAATCATGTTATGCCACCTCTGCTGTTTGTTGAACACGGTTAGCCTTATCAACCATCACTTGGCCATCAAGTAAGCGCACTAAACGGTCAGCATAATTGCCTTCTTTTTCTGAGTGAGTAACCACAATTACCGTGGTACCTTCGCGATTTAGCTCACGTAGCATCGCCATGACTTCATCACCATTTTTTGAATCAAGGTTACCCGTAGGCTCATCCGCTAAGATTAGTTTTGGATTAATCACGAGAGCTCTGGCTACTGCTACACGTTGCTGCTGACCACCCGATAACTGTTGCGGTAAGTGATCTGCTCTATGGTCGATTGCAACACGTTTTAAGATTGCGTCTACTCGCTGTTTACGTTCACTCTTTGAGATATTTTGATACTGTAATGGCAGCTCAACGTTTTCAAATACTGTTAATTCATCAATTAAGTTAAAGCTTTGGAAAACAAAACCAATCGACGATTTTCTAAGTGTTGCTAATTGCTTTTCACCAAACCCTGCGATGTCTTCACCTAAAAACTCAAAACTGCCTGCTGATGGCGAATCCAACATACCTAAAATAGAGAGTAATGTTGATTTACCACAGCCAGATGGCCCCATAATGGCAAGAAACTCGCCTTCGTTTACATGTAAGTTAATGTTATTAAGCGCTGTTGTTTCAACATCTTGAGTACGAAATACGCGTGATAAGTTAGTTAATTTAATCATTGTTATTATCCTTAAAATTGTAGTTGTTGTGCTTTATCAAAGTTGCTGTAGCTAGAGGTGATCACGCGATCTCCGGCGCTTAGGCCACTTAACACTTCGTAATAGTTTTGATTCTTTTTGCCAAGACGAATGTCTTTTCGTACTGCACGATTGCCATCTTTTTCCATGACATAAACCCAATTACCACCCGAGCTGTTAAAAAATGCGCCGCGTTCAAGTAACAAAGCAGTGCCTTTGCTATCACCTAACATCAGCTGCACATCAATACTTTGCCCGCGTTTTATGTTGCTCGTGTCATTAGGTAATTCGACCTCAACCTGAAACTGTGATTGCTGAACACGGCTATCAATTTTGCTAACTGTTGCCGCAATTTCGCCTTGCTCATGTTCAATAAGCACTGGCATACCTGTTTGAACTTGGCTTAGATAAAACTCATCTAATCGCACAACTAGCTTGTATTCATTAGGAATATCAATCTGCCCTAGGCGAGCACCACGACCTTTTGATTCACCAATTTCAACGTCAAGCTCACTTAAATAACCATCGGCAGGTGCTGTTACGAGTAAGTTTTCAAGGTTCTTACGCGCAAACTGTAAGTTTTTCTCTAGCATGTCGGCACTGTCTTTTAACTGAGCTACCTGAACTTCACGAATGCTGTTTTCTTGCTTTTGACGCTCAAGGGTTAGCTCTTTACGCGCTTTGTAATACGCTAAGTCTTCTTTAATTTCAGATAATTGCTCTTGTGCTAACACACCCGTTTTCACTAGCGGCTGAGTCTGTTTTAAGCGACGCGATAAATGCGTAATTTTAAGGTCTATTTCAAGCAAATCACGGCGTAAGTTTAAACGGCTGGTTTCCATATTCATTTGCGTGTTACGTAAAAAGTTAAGCTGCTCAGTCACCTGTGCTTCACGGCTCATTACATCAAGCTGCAAATTGGTATTGCTTAAACGCACAAGGGGTTGGCCTTTTTTAACAAACTCACCTTGCTCAACAAGTCGCTCTTCAACTTGGCCTCCGGCAATGGTGTCGAGGTAAATAGTAGTGCGAGGCATAACCTGACCACGAAGACTTAAAGCATCAACAAATTCACCTTGTTGTACTGTGCTAATCGTTAAGCTTGTCGCGGTTACTTGCTGACTACGACCTGTTTGCTCAGTTTGCGTGAAACCATAAGCTGCAGCCGCAACAGCTAAACATCCCGCTGCAATGAATGATTTCTTGAAAAGTGCTTTGTTATTTGAGCGTGTAATTTTCTTATCCATGTTGACGCCTTTAAGTTATCTAGGTGCTAATTATCTATAGATATAACAACTCTTGTGCCAACTTTTATTTTTATTAATTTACAGCAACTTAGATAAAAATTAATGGGGGTATATATAATCAAGTGTCCACTTATAGAACACTTTAAAAATCATATATCGTCCATAAATGGACACTGTTCTTCTTTTCAATTAATCTTAGTGTTCTTAAAAAGGAATAATAATAAACAGCTATGAAACAAGCAGGATCAATTCTTATCGTCGATGATAACCCTGACGTACTTATCGCCGCACGATTACTTCTAAAACAACATTATCAGGTTGTAAAAACCACAGATAACCCCTTTGATATAGAAGCTATCATTAGCGCACAGCATGAGGCTGATCAGGCTATTGATGTTGTATTACTTGATATGAACTTCACGCAAGATTCAATTAGTGGCAAAGAAGGATTCTACTGGCTTAAAAAAATAATGAGCCAAGATACTAATATTGCAGTGTTACTAATGACGGCCTACAGCGATATTCAGCTAGCTGTCGAAGCAATTAAGGCTGGTGCCTCCGACTTTATTGCCAAGCCTTGGCAGAATGAGCAATTACTCGGTGCTGTAGCGGCGGCATTTTCACACGCTAAAGACAAGCAGCAAGTTGGTAAGCTCACAAAACAAAAGCAGGCCTTGCAGCAGTCAATCGGCAATCAACCATTTGAGTTTTTAGGCCAAAGTGATGCCATGCAGCAGGTTTTTTCGGTTATCGACAAAGCAGCCAACACAGATGCCAACATATTGATTAGTGGCGAAAGTGGCACAGGTAAAGAACTCACCGCACATGCAATCCACAATGCAAGCCAGCGCCAAAGCCAACCCTTCATAAGCCTAGACATGGGCTCATTAGCCGAAAGCCTGTTTGAAAGCGAACTATTTGGCCATAAAAAAGGGGCGTTTACTGGCGCGAAAGAAGATCGCATTGGCCGATTTGAGCTGGCCCATGGTGGTAGTTTATTTTTAGACGAGCTAGGTAATTTACCGCTTAACCAACAAGTTAAACTACTTGCGGCACTACAAAACAGGCAAATAACACCGGTTGGTGGCTCAAAAGTCATCGATATTGATATTCGTTTGATCTGTGCAACCAATGAAAACCTCGAACAAGCAGTGACTGAAGGTAAATTTAGGCAAGACTTACTGTACCGTGTTAATACCGTAGAGATCCGTTTGCCAGCTCTGCGTGAGCGCAGTGAAGACATTCCATTACTGTGTAACTACTACTTGCAGCACTTTGCACATAAATACAAACGTGAGCTCTCGATTGCAGCATCTGATATGACACGTTTAAGTCAGTATCATTGGCCAGGCAATGTCCGTGAACTTGCCCATGCAATTGAGCGAGCAGTCATCCTCTCAGAAGGTTCAGAGCTCGATATAAGCTCAGTGATAAGCTCACCAAGTACCGCTGTTAGCACAAATGAGCTTTCTACAAACGCCGCTGACTATGACACTTTTGATCTTGAAATCATCGAACAGAGAACCGTTCGTGCAGCTTTAAAGCATTTTCAAGGGAACGTGAGTCACGCAGCTAAAGCACTCGGTCTAACACGCGGAGCCATGTATCGACGTTTAGAAAAATACGGACTTTAATCGATGGGAAATTTCATTAGCTTAGCCAGCCTATTAGCTGCATTAATAGGTTTATCAATTGCTTTGTTTTGGCAAATAGACCAAAGCGGATTTTCAGCAATTTCGGTACTTTTAGTTATTTTAAATGTGACATGTGCTGCACAAATTTTTAATTTATTTAAACGCCAAACAAGGCGTGCAGATAGGGTGATTCGCGCTTTAGCAAATGGAGACAGCACATTAGGCTTTGGCGATAAACATCCTATGCAGCAGCAATTTGAGCAGGTTAAACAACAAATTCAGGCTGCGCGTTTTAATGCAGAGCAACAAGCCCAGTTCTTACAAGCGTTATTAATTCATATCGATTTAGCGGTATTAGTATGTGATGATCAAGGCAATATTATTGAAAGCAATCCAGCGGTCAGTCGTTTACTTGGGCAATCTGTAAAGCACATCGATGATTTAGGTGTAATAGCAAACCTAGTCCAAGGCGCTAAACAAAGTAGCCGTAATACCGTGCCATGGCAAAATGGTGAGCAGCACGATACGCTATCTGTGCAGATCAGTATTGCCGAAATCCAAGGTAAAGTTCGTAAAGTGATCAGTTTGCAATCTATTCATGATCAGCTGCAATTAAAAGAACAACAAGCATATAAACGCCTCACCAAAGTACTAACCCATGAAATTGCTAATTCGATTACACCACTCTCTTCATTAGCACAAACTTGTACGGCGCTGCTGCCAAATGAGCTTTGTTTTGATGATCAGGAAGATAAACAAGACCTGCAACTTGCCTTAACAACACTGGCATCACGAACCGAGCATTTAGGGGAGTTTATAGCGCAATTTAAAAAGGTTAGTAGCTTACCTGCCCCACACTTACAGCCACATATTTTGGCAGATCTTGCCAAACAAGTTGTAGCACTTCACTCACAACAGGCTAAACAACTTAATATTACTTTGAGTTTATCGGTGCAAAGCCAACAGTTAGTAATGATAGATAGAGGCCAAGTTGAGCAAGTGATGATAAACCTGCTGAAAAATGCCCTTGATGTACTAAAGCAGTTAAATAATTCAGAGTCAGCAAAGTGCATTGAGGTAAGCATTGCACAAAATACTAATCAGCAACTGTATTTAGAGGTCAGCGACAATGGTACAGGTATCAGCGATCATGTGATCGAGATGATTTTTGTGCCATTTTTTACTACCAAGCAACAAGGCTCAGGAATAGGCTTAAGCTTATCACGCCAGATCATGCTTAATCATGGCGGCGATTTGGTATATATCAAACGCCAACAAGGAGCCTGCTTTCGCTGTGTGTTCGGTTAACTTACATCGTTAGAACACTTACTTACAATTTGCTAAGGCGCTGTTTGGTATCATCTACCCATTAACGTTTAATGGATTAACCAATATGAAGTATCTCGCCTTAGCACTCTTTTCTTCATTAATCTTCATTCCTGCTACAAGCTTTGCTGGTATTTATGACAGCCCAGATATGAATTTGTTTGTTAAATCAGAGCATAATAGTACTGATTCAATCACCTCGGCAGGCATCGAATTTATGACTAAAGTTAACCGCAGCAATTTCGGCGCAGCATTTACAACGGCACTAGGCTCAGCTGAAGTGTTCACTAAAAAAGGTGATCGGGAAACATTTCTAACCTTAGACACAGGCATAAAATTTGGCTATTTCAGTGACTTTTTTGCCTATGGCGAAGTGGGCTTAGATTTAATTGAGCTTGCTGTTTACGACGACCGAGATGACCATGATTACAGCGACCGCTTTGATGATGACCACAATAATATTGATGGCTATGTTGGTGTGGGCATGGGCGTTGACTCAAAGCCATTCAGAATAGAGATCTATGCCAGAGCCCGAGAAATAGACAGCCGCTATTGGGAAGCACAAAACCATGGCTACGCAGGGTTACAAGTTAGTATTTCGTTTTAATTTCAATTGGGTGAGTGAGTTAGGGAGTTGTTAATCTAATGGTCATTTTTAGCTCACCCTATGTTAAGCTTAGGCGCTTTAGTTTACCCGCACCTAAGTTAACGGAGTATTTTAATACGTGTTTTTCAATCGATTTTTAGGCCTTGTTGTTGTTTCTATTATTTTAACAGGCTGTCAGACTGCCCCTGAGTCTCTTCCCGAAAAGAAGCCCGCCATCAAAGCCAACCCAGGTACTGTGGTTGCTGAAGCTAAAACAGCACAAGCCGACGCGGTGACACCGCTAAAACCAAGTGAACTTGATGACGTATGGCAGCGTATTCGCATTCAACTGCAATTTAGCGATTCAAGCCACCCTGATGTGCAAAAACGCATCGCTTGGTACCTTACTCACCCAAACTACATGGAAGAAATAAGCCGCCGTGCAGCGCCGTATTTGTATCATATCGTCACAGAAGTAGAAAACCGTGACTTGCCAATAGAACTCGCCCTGATGCCACTTATAGAGAGTGATTTTGATGCCAGTGCCTATTCACATAAACATGCTTCAGGTTTGTGGCAGTTAACACCCTCTCTTGCTAAATATTTCAAAGTAAAAATTACCCCTTGGTATGATGGTCGCCAAGATGTAATTGACAGCACACGTGCAGCCCTCGATTTTATGGAATACCTTTATAAACGCTTTGATGGCGATTGGTATCACGCTATTGCTGCGTACAATATTGGTGAAGGACGGGTGCTACAAGCTATTGCTCGTAATAAAAAACAAGGTAAGTCGACGGACTTCTTTAGTTTAAAGCTGCCATCGCAAACTAAACACTACGTGCCTAAGCTACTGGCCGCAGCACAATTATTAAAGCATCAAAAAATGATATTCCCTGCGATTAAGAATGAGCAGGCTATTGCAACCTTACCTGTGACTGGTGCCGTGATCTTGGCAGATAAAGCGAAATGGCAAGAGCTTGAAGAGCTAAACCATGGTGTTATCCGTTACCCTGCTGTAATTGATGCGCCGCATATTGTGGTCCCAAAAGAGCAGCAAGCACATTATCAAAGTCTATTAACTAATCAAAAGAGCAATGATTATAGCCAGTGGCAACATTACACAGTTAAACGCGGTGATAGCTTAAGTGTGATCGCAAAGAACTATAAAGTAACCGTTAGCCAGCTCAAAGCTTTTAATAACTTAAAAACAAATACGATTCGTATAGGCCAAAAGCTTTTATTACCGCAATTAGCTGATCAACAAATCGAGTATAAGGTGAAACCTGGCGACAGTCTTTGGAAGATAGCTAAACAATACAAGGTCAGTATCACTAAGCTTAAACAATGGAATAACCTTTCAAGAGATAGCTTAAGAGTGGGTGAAAAGCTCACCGTATTTATTTCAAACAGCTAATAACTCAAACAGGGAGAAATACTCCCTGTTTCTTTTTGTATGCAATTTAATCTGCATGTTTTATAGTCTATAAAAAACAACAAATACAAGACTATGGACAATCAAAAGCAGGATATCATTAAATCAAATAATGACTCAGATATAGTATCCACAAACCTGTGTGCACAACCAAGCAACATAAATAAGCCCGAAGCTTGGTTAACCAACGAACGGCTAAACCTTTTTCTCGCATTGTGCGCTATTATAATTTCAGCAGCCTCCTTTTATGCCACTTACTTACAAGCCAACGCCGCAGAGCGGCAAGTAAAAGCCGCAACATGGCCATGGCTCGAAGTTATGACAGGGAATTTTGATGAGGAAAAAAATTCGCAAGAAATCACTTTTTACATTAAAAATTCAGGCTCAGGCCCAGCCATTATTAAATACGTTAAATTCTTCCATGATGAAAAATCGTATAGCAATGTATTCAAATTAATAAAAGACTGCTGCTTTGATATTTATGCTTATGAAGCACAGTTAAATGAACTGCAAAAAGAGTCAACTGACATCAATTTCTTTGAAACATTCGGTTGGTTATACACCGGCGTTAGTAATAACCGATTATTAGCCTCAGGCGCTGAACTTAATCTTTTTGGTTTTAAGAAAACAGGTTTCAATACAACTCAGTGGGACAAGGTGAATAAGCAACGCATGAATATCAAAACCGAGATCTGCTATTGCTCGTTGTTAGAACAATGCTACTTAAGCGATGGTCGCGGAGATGTAAAAGAAATAGAGCAGTGTGATATAGCAAGATAGTTGCACTCAATTTAAACGCCGTGATATTTTCTGGGCTTGGATGTCCTGCTTGCACATGGCAAATGCCACACTCTCATTGTGTTGGCTCGGCCTTGTCGCGTAGCTGCGGGTTTATCCCGCGTCATGGGGTGTCTATTCACGGGTAGCGCGCGATGTAAAAGCGCGACCACACACGAAAAAACCCGTTGCATTACTGCAACGGGTTTCTCTAATTGGAGCCATGGTGCGCTACGCAGTAAGATGTCCTACTTTCACATGGCGAGTGCCGCACTATGCCTACAAGGATAGAAGTAGTAGGGTCTTGGTTGGGTGTTTTATTTTTCTACAGGCAACAAAAAACCCGACTCTTTCGAATCGGGTTTCTCTAATTAGGAGCCATGGTGCGCTATGCAGTAGGATGTCCTACTTTCACATGGCGAATGCCGCACTATGCCTACAAGGATAGAAGTAGTAGGGTCTTGGTTGGGTGTTTTATTTTTCTACAGGCAACAAAAAACCCGACTCTTTCGAATCGGGTTTCTCTAATTAGGAGCCTGGCGATGTCCTACTTTCACATGGCAAATGCCACACTATCATCGGCGCTGTTTCGTTTCACTACTGAGTTCGGCATGGGGTCAGGTGGGTCCAAAACGCTATTGTCACCAAGCGTA
>NZ_JAKKCV010000008.1:0-117141 GCF_021728035.1 Pseudoalteromonas sp. L21
CTTCAGAAGTATACGTACTTTCTAAAGATGAAGGTGGTCGTCACACGCCATTCTTCAAAGGTTACCGTCCACAGTTCTACTTCCGTACAACTGACGTAACAGGTGACGTACAGTTACCAGACGGCGTTGAAATGGTAATGCCTGGTGACAACATCAAGATGACTGTAGAGCTAATCGCTCCAATCGCGATGGACGAAGGTTTACGCTTCGCTATCCGTGAAGGTGGCCGTACAGTTGGTGCTGGTGTTGTAGCTACTATCGTTGAGTAATATCAACAGATAGAGCTTCACAGCTCATAAAAAGGTCGCTTAGGCGGCCTTTTTTAATGCCCAAAGAAAGTTTTGGCTACTGCTCGATAAATTTATTGAGTTCATCTCTTAAGTGCGAGGGTTTGAGATTATTAGTCATAGCATTCGCCACTTTACTATCACCATTGGATTCTAGCATATGGATGCGCTGTGCCAGAGTCGTCGCTAATTGGGTTTTTCCTAGCTGCTTGGCACGGAAAAATTGCGCCACCAACGCACTTGCTGAAAGATTTTTAACGTACTCATTCGCATCATTTAATAATAGCTTTTGAAAATAGTCGGCTAGTTTAGGTGAAACTGCATCTAAATGAGATAAATTCTCCAATGTTTGAATGCGTATCTTAGGCTCGTTTGTATACTCACTGATACTTATCATGGCATCAATGGCCAAAGACTCCTGTGTATCATCCAAGTCTCGTCTCAGCATACCTAAGGTCATTTTGAGTTGTCCATAAGCTGCTAGGCGATCATCGTCGGTATTACTCATGTTTAATAACGCTGTAAATGCATCATTAATCGATTTATTCGCATAGTTCGGATCGGCTTTTATACGCTGTCGATAATCTTCAGGTAAATGTCGGAACCAATTTACGGAAGGATTTCTTTTCGTTGCTTCTGCGATACGTGCTTTTTCACGCTCTTCGATGACTTGTTTTACTTTTGATTCGATAAGCGAAGGCTCAATCGTGGGCGTTCTATTTTCAAGCTCGTTAATACGTGTCTCTAAGTCAAGAATATAACCATGTAGAGCAACGAGGTTTTCTCTATCTTGTTTGGGAATAATTGAATCATCGATAGTAAAGGGAAGTGAGCTAGGAGCACGTTGCTTATCTACACTGAAATGGTTGTAAACCGTTAGTCCAAGCGCAGTGCTTGCCAAAACAAGTGCAATATTTCCTTGCCAAGTCGACATATCACATCATCCAAGTTGCTTTGTAATACCAGCAGATTAAAACAGGCAATTAGTATTATCAATCACTTGTATTGATAAAAACAAAAAGCGCAGTGAGTACTGCGCTTTGATTGGTGATTAAAAATTAGTGCGCTTTTGCATACGCTTCAGCTTGTTGCCAAACACGTAGCATATTGCCACTTAGAATCTTTTTAATATCTTTATCGCTGTAGCCTCTATCCATAAGCCCTTGAACAAGGTTAGGGTAGCTTGCTACATCTTTTAAGCCAGTAGGTAGAGAGTCGCCTACACCATCGTAGTCAGAGCCAATACCAACATAATCAATACCAATGAGCTCAACGACATGGTCGATGTGATCTAGCACCTGCTCAAGGCTTGCATAAGGGAATGGGTTTTTAGCACGATAAGCTGCGTCAAAATCTTTGCTTAGCTTAGTACCGTCTTTTTTCTTATCGGCTTTTGCTGATTTTAGTTGGTCATACCAAGAGCCAGCTTGTGCTGTTACAAAGCTTGAACCAAAGTTGATTTGAATAACGCCGCCATTCTTTTTCAGCGCTAATAGCATGTCATCATTCATATTACGCTCAAAGCCAGGCGTATATTTACGAAGTGAAGAGTGTGATGCAATCACAGGGACTTTTGAAATTTCCATTACTTGATAAAATGCATCATCAGAAATATGTGAAACATCTACCAACATACCTATGTTGTTCATTTCTTTAACCAGTTCTTTACCGAATGGGCTCAGGCCTTTCCATTTACGGCGGATATCATAAGATGAGTCAGAAATGTGGTTGCTCTGTGAGTGTGCAAGGGTGATGTAACGTACACCACGATCATAAAAATGCTTAAGGTTTTTCATCTCACCTTCAATCGGCGAGCCGTTTTCCATACCCATTGCAATCGACATTTTGCCTTGTTTAAACTGCGCTTTGATATCGGCGGTTGAATCTGCAATAGCAAACTTATCAGGAGCACGTTGCACAATGGCTTCCATACTATCAATCAGCTGATTAGCAAGTTGGTAGCTTTTCCCTTTGCCTTCAAATTCTAGGTTTGCAGGAATATAAATCGACATAAAAGGAGCGTTTAAACCTCCTTGTACTGCGCGTGGGTAGTCAAAATCGCCGTCATCGGTGGCTTTTGTTACATCAGCCCACTTATTATGAATGCGATAAGGAACATCGATATGGGTGTCGATTAAAATAGTGTCTTTTGCCAGTTTTATGGCTTTGTCTGATGCAGTAGCCTGTTCAGCGTGTGCTTGGCTAATTAAAGCCAGCGAAACGGCGGCAACCAATGAGCTTAGTTTTTTCATTTTTAATGGCTCTTTAAGTTAAAAAGCCATTGTGAAGGGTTACAGTATAACTTACAAGTTTAGTCGTTAAACGACGCCTGATACTCAGGATCAGCTTGCAGAGCAATGAATTCAGCTTTCGATATTATTGTTACCGATTCATGTAACTCAGAAAAAAACACCATCGCTTCACCACTTTTAAGCTGTTGATGAACCTGCGCAACTTTATTTTCAATACTTACCTCTTGCTCACCATAATCGGTGCCTTCACGTAGCACATAGCTTTCAATTAAGTTATATAGCGTGTCTTTATCAATTTGTTCATGAGGGATGATCATAACTGCTCTTTTTTAACGATCTGTGTGAAGTAGCTAGGCACTATGTGCTCTAACCAATAAACAGGCTTAAATGGGTTATTACCACTAATAAAGCCTACGTGTCCGCCTTTATCTGACACCCGCAGAGTAACATAGTCACTGACATCTGTACCATTAGGTACTGCTTTAACTGATAGCATGGGGTCATCTTTAGCATGTACGATTAAAGTCGGTGTCGCGATTGTTTTTAGATAAGGTTTAGCACTGGCTTGTTGATAATAATCTTCTGCCCCTGAAAAGCCATGTAAGGGGGCGGTCAGCATGTCGTCAAACTGCCATAAGTCATTAATCGACTTTAACTTTTCAGGTGTTAGATTTATTTGTTGCTGAATTTGTGGCAACTTTCTTTGCATTGATTTTTTCATGCGATCAAGCAGGTATTTTTGGTATATCTTGCACAAACTTTTACGAATAATTTCACACGAGGCAGACAAGTCAAATGGCGCCGATACTACCGCAGCGCCAGTTAAGTGTGAGGATTGGCCTTGTTCACCTAAGTATTTAGCTAAGACATTGCCACCTAAAGAAAAACCGACGGCAAATAATGGGCGAGAAGGAAATTTGCCTTTCAAATAATTAATAAAAAAGCGCAGGTCTTCAGTTTCACCACTATGATAGGCACGAGCCAATCGATTAACTTCCCGTGAGCAGTTGCGAAAATGCATAAGCACAACCGCAAACCCTTGCTGCTTTAGTTTTTTCATCATGCCTTTGGCATAAAAGCTATTTATATTGCCTTCAAGCCCGTGCAATACAATTGCCAGTGGTGCGTGGTCATTGTGGGGTTGTGCCCATGCAAGCTCTAAGAAATCACCATCTGGAGTGTTGAGTGTCGATAAGTTGTAACGTGTTTTATGAAAAGGGCGAAAAAAGCGCGGCATTATGGTTTGTAAATGACGATTGCGCATCCACCACGCAGGTTTAAACTCAGGTAACATAGTTGACACTTTAAAGACAAAACAAGCGCCTATTGTAGCAAGTTTTTGCTTTTTTAGAACAGTTTAACGATTTTGGCTTATGCAAATAAAAAGCCCCTAAACAATAAAATTGGATAGGGGCTTTGTGCGTCGTGCTTAATTCTTACTTAGGAACTTCAGCGTCGTGTACTTTTTTAATGAAATACCCGACGTAAAAAAGGCATAAAACGATAACAACTGCCAAAATGCCAAATGACATAAATAAGACTGGGTCGCTAAAAAAATCTCTAAAGAATACGTTCATGGTTGTGCCTCCTAATGTCTATGGGTTAATCATAGGCTGGCTTGGCATAGCCTGACATGATCCAGATCAAGCTATTTTCCTGAAGCTACACAAGGCGATTTAGAAGTTGATTTGGATCAAGTTTACTGAGTCTAAGTTATTAGTACTCGCCTTTATTCGAGCGAGAGCGTTATTTTATTGCTGTGAAATTTTACGGGGTAAGGTAGTGGTGATATGAGTTGGGTTTGCTAATCACCTTTATCTTATATACAACTTTAAATTATCTGCTTTTGGGTTTGATGTAAGTGTGCAAGTATTCACGCTATCAATGAGCATTTGCTGCTGTTGTTTTTCGAGCTTGAGTTCTGCACTGAGTAATTCTTTACGAATTGTGGTGTAGTCAGCAATTTCGCTTTGATTAGCTTTTAGATAGGCGCGAGCCGTGCGTAGAGGTTTTAATACCTGCTGGTCAAACTCACCAATGCATAACTCAAGCTGATTAAGTTGAGATTCGTTTAAAGCAAGCTCAAGAGAATCTAAATAATAAAGCAACAAGCACACATTCACATTTTTGCCTTGCTGGTTTTGATAACCTAACAGCCGTGTTTGCATGCCTTCTTCATCATAAAGTCGACACGCAAACTGCCAAAATGCTTCGCTATTAAGCGGTTTCATCGGCGAAGGCCTGTTCTTTTTCTTCGAGTTCTTCCAGCGCCATCAATAATTCTTCTTCAACGGCATTTAGTTTTGGGGTTAACTCAGCTTGCTTTGCTAGTAACTTTGTTAGCTTCGCTTTATTGTCGTCATTATATAAATCATTGTCGCCGAGCGCAGTTTCAACTTCACTAAGCTCTGTTGCGTACTTATCGAGCTGCTTTTCAAGCGTGTCGATTTGTTTTTTTAATGGCTGCACTGACTTTCTAAACTCAGCTTCTAAGCGCTTTTGTTCCTTGCGGTTTACACTTGAATGAGCTTTTGTTGCATTGTCTTCTGGTGTTTTTGCCGCTTCTTTATTCGCATTGAGTAGCCACTGGTAATAAGCATCAAGGTCGTAGCCAAATTGCGTGACTTCGCCGTTATCAACAAGGTAATACTCATCGGCGGTATTTTTTAGCATATGGCGGTCGTGCGATACGGTAACCATCGCACCTTCAAATCCCTGTAGTGCCATGACAAGAGCATGTCGCATTTCTAAATCTAGGTGGTTGGTAGGCTCATCCAGTAAGAGTAAGTTAGGTTTTTGATATACCAACATAGCCAGCACTAAACGTGCTTTTTCACCCCCCGAAAATGGCGCAACTGGCTCAAGGGCTTTATCACCAATGAAGGCAAAGCCCCCTAAAAAGTCGCGCAGTGATTGCTCTGTTGCTTGCGGATTTAAACGTTGTAAATGCGTAACAGCACTGGCTGTTAAATCAAGAGACTCCAGTTGGTGCTGCGCAAAGTAACCAATATTTAAGCCTTGATGCTGGAACACTTCGCCCGCTTGTGGGTCAAGTTCACCTGCTAGCAGCTTGATAAGTGTAGACTTACCCGCACCATTTCGACCAAGCAGGGCAATACGGCTACCTGGTACTAGGTTTAGCTTAATACTATGTAGAATAGTGATGTCGCCATAGCCCGCTTTGGCTTGGTCGAGTGTCATCAAGGGGTTTGGCAGCGCAGTGGGGTCTGCAAATTCAAAATCGAAAGGGGAGTCGGCATGCGCAGGCGCTAGTTTTTCCATTCGCTCTAAGGCTTTTACGCGGCTTTGTGCTTGTTTTGCTTTACTGGCTTTAGCCTTAAAGCGTGTAATAAACTTTTCTAGATGAGCGATTTGTTCTTGTTGTTTTTCGAACATAGCTTGCTGTTGCAGTAAACGCTCCGCTTTTTGGCGTTCGAATTGCGAGTAGTGGCCTTTGTAAACATTAATTTTTTGCTGATCGATGTGCCAAATTTGATCAACCACCGCGTCTAAGAATTCACGGTCGTGAGAAATCAGTACTAGGGTGCCAGTATAGGCGCGTAAAAAGCGCTCTAACCAGTATACGGCATCGAGATCTAAGTGGTTGGTTGGTTCATCTAACAGCAATAAGTCAGCGTCACGAATAAGCGCTTGAGCCAAGTTTAGACGCATACGCCACCCACCTGAAAAGGCGCTGACAGGGTTGTCTATTTGCTCATTACTAAAACCTAAGCCATGTAGCAGTTCACCTGCTTTGGCTTCGATGCTATAACCTTGAATATGTTCAAGGCCGATATGCGCTTTGGCTTGTGCTGCGCCATCGTCATTTTTTTCAGCTTCTCGGAGTGCGATTCTGAGCGCATAATACTCAGGGTGGCCTTGCAAAACATAATCAAGCGCACTTATTTCCAGTGCCGGTGTTTCTTGTTTAACAGAGGCGATGGACCAATCTTTAGGGATGCTGCATTCACCCGCATCGAGCTGCAACTCAGACTTTAGCAAACTAAACAGTGTTGACTTACCACAACCATTAGCCCCAACAAGACCAACTTTATGTTCAGGGAAAAGTGTGGCGCTGGCTCCTTTAAGGAGTGCTTTACCACCACGAAGTAGTTCGATATCTGAGATTTGGATCATTGAAAAATACTATGCTGAGTCCTAGTTAAGTTGCGTTATCATAACACGGATCCTATAAGGCTTCGCAATCGTATCAAACAGAGAATTATTAGGCTAAAATAGCGGCCTACATGCCACGGGAGATCACTTATGAGACAAAAAAAACGCTTTATTGCTGGTGCGTCATGCCCAGAATGTGGGGCTATGGATACCATGATGCTTTATAAAGAGCATGATGTCGAAAAAGTGGAGTGTGTACAGTGTGGCCATAAAATGACCCAGCCAGAGAAAGCTGTGCAAGCTTCAACACGTCAATTTGAACAGGTAATTGGGGTATTTAAGCCGGGTGATTAACCCGGCCATTATTGTATGCTTAGTAATGTGGCGGAGGCGGCTCTTGTAACTGTGACATAAGAGAAGGCTGTTGCGCCTCTTTAATTTTTTCTGCGAGCAACTCGGTTTGGCGCTTCATTTTTGCCAATTGCTGTTGGTGCGCTTTAAGCTCATCATTCAATATTTCAATTGTTTCATCTTGAAAGGCGACTTTCGCTTCAAGTTCCATGAGACGATCTTCAATTGTATTCATTCGATTCTCTTAAATTAAAACTTTCAGCGAATCCGCTGGAGCTTTCGGTTAATAACGCTTGGTTGTTATCTGTAAACGCAACATCTAACACCACGGCTGATTTTGGGCGACTGCCTTCACGAGGGAGTACTTGCCACGTTTGTAATTTTTTACCAGAGTCCAGTTGCCATAAATCCACGAGTCGATTCGGTGAACCGGTTGCAATTAAGGTGCCTTGATCATTAAAGCGCACGGCGGTAAAAATTTTCTGACGCGCAATATACGCCAGTTTGCTAACAAGATCACCTGTAGTCAGTTGCCATACATTTGCTTGCTTCATACTATCTGCTGTAAATGCATATCGACCCTGTGGATCAAGCGCAACCTGAGTGACACGAGTCGGGTGATTAAAGCGGTGGATTACTTGCCCTGTGCGAGTATCCCAAAAGTAAGCTACGTAATCATTTGAGCCACTAATTGCATAGTGGCCATTGGGAGATAGATCAACAACGTTGACTTTTTCTTGATGACCGAGGAACTCTATACGCCTTCCGGTTTCTAAGTCGAGGTAAACGACTACACCGTCGGCGCGGCCATATAAAACGCTACGCCCTTGGTTACTTATGGCGATATCTCTAATTGTTGAGGCATGTATTTTATAGTAGCCCGTGTTTTCACCGGTGCTAATGTCCCATACTGCAAATGTGGACTTTTCAGCGGTGACTGCATGGCTATTGTCGTAAGAGATTGCCACTGTATGCACAAGGCTATCTTGAGCTTGTTGTTGAAACCATTGGTATTTTAATACCTGCTGTTGATTATCCCACAGCGCGACCCCATGGTGTATTGATGAGATCAAGCTGTATTTGCCATCATGCGAAAGAGCAGATGCAAACGCACCTTTAGCCGCATGTTCATATCGTTCAGCGGATTGCTCATGTTGCTCAGTGCACGCAACAACTAAGCCAAAGCTTAGTAGATATAAAAAAGTACGAAATATCGACATATTACAGGTATTTCCCCTTAACTCTTAGTGATTGAGAGGTTAGACTAGGGCTCGTTAAAAGCCAAGGTTGTTAGTCTAATCACTAGATTATGCGTTTGCATAAAGTTTAGTTATTAGACAAGCAGCCTACCATAATAGGTCGTTAACCTTTAACTAGTAATAATACAATAATTGACAACTGCAAAGTGTGTCGGAGATATAAAATGAGAAAGACGATTAAATTGTCATTGATTGCAGCGTCAGTTTTAGCGCTAACAGCTTGTAATCAAGAAGCAAAAAAAGAACAGCAAGCTGAAGTTAAACTAGAGACTGAAGCACAACAACAAGCCTACGGTATCGGTGCATCTGTTGGTAACTTCTTAAACCAAGATTTAGCTGATAAAAAAGAGCTAGGTATTGAGTTAGACGAAGCGCTATTAAAGCGTGGCTTTGAAGATGCCCTTGCTGGTAACGCTAAACTAGACGATGAAAAAATTCGTGAAGTGTTAACTGCACTTGATCAAAGTATGCGTACTAAGCAAGAAGAAAAAGCAAAAGTAGAAGCTGAAAAAAGCAAAGCTGAAGGTGAAAAGTTCTTAGCTGAAAACGCGAAGAAAGAAGGTGTTACTGTTACTGAGTCTGGCTTACAGTACGAAGTGATCACTGAAGGTGAAGGCGAAAAACCAGTAGCAACTGACGTTGTAAAAGTACATTACAAAGGTACTTTACTTGATGGCACTGAGTTTGATAGCTCATACTCACGTAACGAACCTACAACTTTCCCACTTAATCGTGTGATCCCAGGTTGGACTGAAGGTTTACAATTAATGCCAGTTGGCTCTAAATACAAGTTCACAATCCCATCTGAACTTGCATACGGCGAGCGTGATCTTGGTAAGATCCCTGCTAATTCAACATTGGTTTTTGAAGTAGAATTACTTGAAATCCAAGACGAAGAAAAAGCAGCTGCTGCAGAGTAATTTATTACTCAGAAGAAAAGGGCCTCATGGCCCTTTTTTTTGTACTTCACTCATCTAGCTAAATACAGTTTCCCTCATTTTTAGCGTACCCTTGTTAGCATCAAGTTCAATTAACGCACCCACAGGTAAAATAAATTGGCGTTTAATATGGCCTATCATTGCACCGCGATAAGCGGGAATGCCTAATGGTTTAATATAATCTGCAAAAATATCATCAAGTGTTAACGAGCCATAACCACGACTTGGCTTGCACTCATTACAATCACCAAATACAAAACCCGCAATCTTATCAAGTGCACCCATGAGCTTTAATGTGCTCATCATACGGTCAATTCGATACGGTGCTTCATCAATATCTTCTAAAAACAAAATGGCCCCGTTAAAGTCGGGAAGGTAATCAGAACCGGCCAAAGCGGTGAGTACTGTCAAGTTTCCACCGATTAAGCGACCCGTCGCCTTACCAGGTGTGATAGTTTGAGTCAGGTACTTGGTATTTACCAGCTCATCGTCTGCTTTGGGTAAATTTTGATAATGCATGTGCTTTCGTGCTTCGAACAGGCTTTTAAATTGCTCTACATGAAATGGATTCCATTCACTAGATGCGTTCGGACCATGAAAACTAATCATGCCAGTTTTGGCAAGCAGTGCGTTATGTAAAGCGGTGATATCTGAGTAGCCCATGAGCGGCTTAGGGTTGTTGCGGATCATGGTGTAGTCGAGCAAAGGTAAAATACGGGCTGCACCTGAACCACCACGCAAACAAAAAATAGCACTGACATCCGTATCGCTAAACAAGTTATTTAGATCGTTGGCTCGCATGGCATCTGTTCCAGCTAAATGCCCTCGTCTTGCCAGAATATTAGGCGCCAGCCTTGCTTTATAACCCAGTGCTTCAATCACCCCTTTTGCTAGTATGATGTCAGCATGTTCGGCGGTTGCCGCAGCAGGACTACAGACACCGATAGTGCCTCCCTTTGTAAGTGCTTTTGGCTTAATTAAAGTGTGGCCACTGCTATTCTGTGCGGCCATTAAGGGAGTTGATGTTAGGCTTGCACCTGCTGCAAGGATTGAAAGTGACTTTAAAAATGACCGTTTATGCATGGCGAACCTCATGTTTTTATAGTATGAGTATCGCATCTAAATATTTATTTCAAATATTTTTGTTTGGATGGAATAATTGATTCTTTAAAGGAAGGCAAAAAGAGGCATTCAGCAGAGAATTTACTCTCTGCTGCTGTGAAGTTGCACTAGCTAGTATGATTTGAATATAAGTTATCGATTAACTCATCTTCTAATTCAAAGCGTAGCTCAAGTGCTTCGCCTAGGGCAGATAAGTCTTTATCAAACTCATCCAGTAAATCATCTTTATCTACTTCAGCATATTTATCGTTAAAGTCGAGTGCGATGTCAGTTGTTTCTGAAATACGTGGATAAAGCGCACTGGCAAGCTTTTGGCTTTCTGGGCCTTTCTCTTCACATGCTTTTGCAATGTCATCGTAAATTTCAAAATGACCAGCAGATAAGTAGTCCATTAAAATTTGACAAAAATTTTGGATTTGTAGTTGATCTGGAAGGGCGTGATCTTTCTTTTCATACGGTGAAAAGCCCGCTATACGACAGAATAGCACAAGTAATTCTTGGCGCTCTGTGAGCCACTTATCGATAACAGAGTGGCTTCCACCCCATTTTTGTTGAGCTTTTTCCAAACGCGTCAGCATATTTCATCTCCTCGCTGAGTTGGTTTCCTTTTTATATAAAAAGGAAATATGACACAAAGATCAACTAATTCTTCGTGCTTAGTTACAACAAACTGTTAAAAGCCAACCTAGAAACACAAGACAGCATATTGTTATATGAAAATGCGTGTCGTAATAGGTTAGGTCAATTTTGCTTTAACAGCAGTGTATGGGAAATAATTAAAAACTACTAGTGTTAATTTTTAACGTTGAAAATACTGAGGTGATTGTATAAATCAATGATTCAGAAAAGAAAAAACCACCAAAATTGGTGGTTTAATTCTTTTTCTAGACTTGTTAAAACAAGCTTTCTTATTGTTATGGGAAGATTTTTGTTCTTATTGTTATAAGATTTTTATTATTGTTTTTGTTAACGCGGGATAAGTTATACCAAGCTTTTTTCTTTGTTGCAAATTTATTAATGAAAAGTTTTAAAAATATTTTTTTTCGTATAAAGCCTGTTCTGTTTGATGGAGTAAGTTTAAAAATCGTGATCTATATCTAGGCTTGGTTATCTATCCATAGTGGGTCGCGTAATATGGTGATACAATCACCAGCAAAATTTCATTCAGTTCTAGGACCTATACGCATGAGCGAATTAAAAAACGACCGTTATTTACGTGCACTACAAAAACAACCTGTTGATGTCACTCCGGTATGGATGATGCGCCAAGCTGGCCGTTATTTACCTGAGTACCGTGCTACACGTGCCCAAGCAGGCGACTTTATGAGTTTATGTAAAAACGCTGAACTTGCTTGTGAAGTAACGTTACAGCCTTTACGTCGTTATCCGCTTGATGCTGCAATTCTATTTAGTGATATTTTAACTATTCCAGATGCAATGGGCTTAGGTCTTTATTTTGAAACGGGTGAAGGTCCTAAATTTGAACGTCCGATTTCTTCTTTAGCTGATGTTAAAAAAATCCCAAATATCGATCCAACTGATGAGCTTGGTTATGTGATGAATGCGGTAAGCACGATTCGTCGCGAACTAAAAGGTGAAGTACCACTGATTGGTTTCTCTGGGTCACCTTGGACACTTGCCACATACATGGTTGAAGGTGGTAGCAGTAAAACATTCGGTAAAATCAAGAAAATGGCGTTTGCTGAGCCGCAAACACTGCACTTATTACTTGATAAATTAGCTGACTCAGTCATTGACTATTTAAACGCGCAAGTAAAAGCGGGTGCGCAATCGTTAATGGTATTTGACTCATGGGGTGGAGTATTAAGCCCACGTGATTACAATGAGTTTTCATTACAATACATGCATAAGATTGTTGATGGCTTAATTCGCGAGCATGATGGCCGTAAAGTGCCAGTGACGTTATTTACTAAAAATGGCGGTCAGTGGATTGAAGCAATCGCGGCGACGGGCTGTGATGCAGTAGGCTTAGATTGGACAATTAATATTGGTGATGCTAAGCGTCGTGTTGGTGATAAAGTAGCACTACAAGGTAACATGGACCCTGCCATGCTACATGGTACGCCTGAGCGTATTCGTCAAGAAGTCGCGACTATTCTAGAAGACTTTGGTACAGGCTCTGGTCATGTGTTCAACTTAGGTCACGGTATTACACCAGATGTTGACCCTGAAAATGCGGGTGTGTTTATTAACGCAGTGCATGAGTTCAGCGCTAAGTATCACAAATAAGCTAAAAGCGAATGACAAAAAAAGCCCGCATTAAGCGGG
The DNA here is from genome assembly GCF_021728035.1 of Pseudoalteromonas sp. L21. Lineage (NCBI taxonomy): Bacteria > Pseudomonadati > Pseudomonadota > Gammaproteobacteria > Alteromonadales > Pseudoalteromonadaceae > Pseudoalteromonas > Pseudoalteromonas sp. L21. Next base: position 12,615 of record NZ_JAKKCV010000008.1, read on the forward strand.
CTTTTTGTTACTTAAACAAACGATTTAAACCATTTAATGCCGCGACTCGGTAGGCTTCTGCCATGGTTGGGTAGTTAAACGTGGTATTCACAAAGTAATCAATGTTATTGCCGCCGTTCTTTTGTTCCATAATCGCTTGGCCGATATGAACGATTTCAGAGGCACGCTCGCCAAAGCAATGCACGCCGAGCACTTCCTTGGTATCAACATGGAATAAAATCTTTAAACTACCTACTTCAGTGCCTGCTATTTGTGCACGCGCTAAATGTTTAAATTGGGCACGACCCACTTCGTATGGAATTTTAGCTGCGGTGAGCTCTTGTTCGGTTTTACCCACTGAGCTCATTTCAGGAATAGTATAAATCCCTGCGGGTATATCAATAATCAATTTTTCTTCGCAGTTACCACAGGCAATAGCATCAGCGGCGATTCGGCCTTGATCAAATGCCGCACTAGCAAGGCTTGGATAGCCAATAACATCACCAACAGCATAAATGTTATCGACTTCTGTTTGGTAAGTTTCATTCACTTTTAGCTGGCCACGACCATCTGCTTTTAGGCCAATAGCATCAAGGTTTAATGTATCGGTGTTACCCGTTCGACCATTGGCAAATAAAATACAGTCTGCTTTAACTCGCTTGCCTGATTTTAAGTGCATCACAACACAATCATCGCGAGTTTCTACTCTATCAAATTCTTCGTTATGACGAATAACGATACCGCTGTTCCAAAAGTGATAGCTTAGTGCATCGGAAATTTCTGCATCCATAAAGGCGAGTAAGCGATCGCGGGTATTCACTAGGTCAACTTTTGCGCCTAAACCTTTAAAAATAGAGGCGTATTCACAGCCAATCACACCTGCACCATAAATCAGTACACGGTGTGGGTCATGTTCAAGGCCTAAAATCGTGTCACTGTCGTAAATACGTGCATGATTAAAGTCAACGCCAGGTGGACGATATGGGCGAGAGCCTGTAGCAATGACAATTGTTTGCGCGGTAAGTGTTTCGTGCGAACCATCAAGGTGTGTAATCTTTACTGTGTGCTTGTCAACAAACTCAGCATCACCTTGATACATATGAATGCGGTTACGGTCATAAAAGCTACTACGTAAACTTGACTGCTTAGATATGACATTACTAGCGTGACGCAAAATATCAGGAAAAGTGAGGCGGTTCGGACGTTCGCTGATATTAAACAAAGGGTTGGCTTTATATTCTATATAACGGCTTACTGAGTGACGTAAGGCTTTTGATGGAATAGTGCCCCAGTGAACACAACCGCCGCCTACTGCTTCTTGGCGCTCAATAACTGCGACTTTTTTGTTACTCTTTGAAAGGTTCATGGCGGTACCTTCACCGCCAGGACCTGTCCCTATGATAATCGCATCATATTGATAAGATGGAGTATCTTTTTGCTTTACTTGTTGTTTGGCCACAGCCGCTCCTATATTAACTAAAAGAGGCTTTTAATAACCTCGCATTTAGTGCAAGCCAAGCCTGCTTTTGGTTTTCCCAAGCGGCTTCAAGCTCATGATATTGTGTCATTAATGCTGATTTTTCGCATTGTTTCATCATGTTATTCTTTTTGATTTCTAACACGCGTTTTTGCAGGGCACAGAAGTGTTGCAGCTTTTTCAGCAGTAAATCGTACTCAGATTGTAATAATGTAAGCTTATCTTGCGCTAAAGGCAATTTTGCAAGACGGCCTTGGGTTTTATTCATCAAGGTTTCTGCTTTGGCTTTTTCAATGCGCTCAACCGGTGTACGTTTTAATTTTGATGCAAGACCGACAGATGCGAGCGTGCGGATCATCCACTTGGTTGGGTCATAGTGATACCATTTAATACCATTGCGATAGTCACTGGCAAAAATATGGTGGAAATTATGATAGCCTTCACCATAAGTGAATAACGCTAAAAAACCATTATCGCGTGCGGTATTTTTTTCGGTGTATGGGCGAGACCCCCATATATGGGCAACTGAATTGATAAAAAAGGTAAAATGCTGGCTTAATACTAAACGTAACAATCCTGCAAGTAGTAACATCCCCCACACATCACCGACCATTAACCCAAGCAAAAGAGGAATTCCAATATTGGTCGCTAACACTAATTTCATGTAGTGGCGGTGTTGCCACATAACGACTTTATTTTTCTGTAAGTCACGGCAATTACTATAATTTCCGTATTCCTCTCCTTGATAGTCTCGCAGCATCCAACCTATATGGCTGTACCAAAAGCCATTTGTTGCGGCATAAGGGTCTTTGATTGGATCATCAACTTGACCATGGTGAATACGGTGGTCGCTACTCCAGTGAAGCGCACTATTTTGCAGCGCAAATGCACCACCCAAGGCGAATATAACTTCAATTACAGGGTGTGCATCATAGGCTTTGTGTGCCCATAAACGGTGGTAACCCGCGGTGATAGATAATCCTGCGTAGAACATGCAAGCAACAAAAGCTATCCATTGCACTGTGGTGTATCCGTAACTAAATCCATACCAAGGAACAAGCGTAATGGCGGCCAAAAATGTCAGGCTAAAAAATAACACATTGGTCCAAATAATCGGTGGTTTTTTCATCATAATAAATCTCGGCGTACAGTTGTACGCTAAAATAGTGTTTCAAACTCTTCGCGTCAAGTATTAGACTGTCTCATTAACTTAAAAATCATTAAAAGTTCACCTTGGGAGTTTTCATGTCGGGTGTTAGAGCGCAACAGAAACAAAAAACACGACAAGCATTAATCGAAGCTGCATTTAATCAATTGAGTGCCGATCACAGCTTTTCTAATTTAAGTTTACGTGAAGTTGCTCGTGAAGCAGGGATTGCGCCAACCTCTTTTTATCGCCATTTTAAAGATATGAATGAACTTGGCTTGACCATGGTTGATGAAGCGGGGTTAACGCTTCGCCAGTTAATGCGCCAAGCCCGTCGGCGTATCGAAAGTGGTGGCAGTGTCATTACTACATCGATTGTTACTTTCATGGAATTTATTGATAACTCAAGTAACCAGTTCAGGTTGTTATTGCGTGAACGTTCGGGTACTTCAAAAGCGTTTCGTGCCGCGGTTGCTCGCGAGATAAAACATTTCATCTTGGAGCTTGCACATTACCTTGAAAGTGAAACGCCATGCGATGCCACCCATGCCTATATACAAGCGGAAGCGATGGTCACTTTAGTATTTAACGCAGGGGCAGAAGCGCTTGATATTGAAGGGCAGCAACGTGAAGAGTTGGTAGAACGTGTTATTTGGCAATTACGTTATATAGCCCGTGGTGCATTATTGTATGTTAGGGATAACGGTGGAAATGAAAAAAGTTAATCTAAGCAGGCCGTAAGCGTTACGTACTTTTTCTAACGACAACTAACCATTAAATTGTCATTTTTATCCTTTTTTTATTTGTTTTGTGAATTTTTATTTCTATATGTATGCCTTTGCATTGTGCTTAGTGAAAAAAATATGCTTGCAAGAGTGTGTGCTGGGTGTTAAAAATACAGCTCACTGAACACACATTTAGAAAATTAACATGCAAATGACACGTTTAATTACATTAACACTGAACCTCTTACTGCTTAAGCAAGTAGGTGGGGCTTAGTGTATTTGCATTTGTAAATATTATAAAACCCCGCAAACGCGGGGTTTTTTTTATCTCGCTAATGGGTCATTGGGAACGAGGACAGTTTATGAAAGATAAAGTTTGGATTTTTGATACAACGTTACGTGATGGTGAGCAAGCATTAAAAGCCAGCCTAACCGAAGACGACAAAATTCAGCTTGCGCATACCATTAGCCGCTTAAATGTGGATGTAATGGAAGTCGGTTTTCCGGTATCTAGTCCGGCAGACTTTCGCTCAGTACAGCGTATTGCAACTGAGGTGACAGGGCCAATTATTTGTGGCTTAGCACGTGCTGTAGCAAAAGATATTGAAGCTTGTGGTGAGGCACTTCGCCCTGCTGAGCAAGGCCGTATTCACACCTTTATAGCAACCAGTCCATTACACCTTGAACACAAATTACGAATGAGCTTAGACGATGCAACAGCGATGGCTGTTAAGTCGATTAAACTTGCGCGTAACTACACGGATGACGTCGAGTTTTCATGTGAAGATGCTGGTCGAACACCGCATTGGGATTTATGCCGCATCGTTGAAAGTGCCATTGATGCGGGTGCATCAACTATCAACTTACCTGACACCGTAGGTTATGTAACGCCAGACGAATACGCTGCGATGATCCACCACTTAATGAACAATGTGCCAAACATCGACAAGGCGCGTTTAAGTGTGCATTGCCACAACGATTTAGGTTTAGCGGTTGCGAACTCAATCGCTGCGGTGCAAGCCGGTGCTCGCCAAATCGAATGTACTATTAATGGTATTGGTGAGCGTGCAGGTAACTGCTCGCTTGAAGAAGTGGCGATGATCATGAAAATGCGTGAAGACCACTTAAAAGTTCACACTGACATTCGCAGTGAAGAAATTTACCGCGCTTCGCGCCAAGTCGCGAAGATTTGTAATATGCCAGTGCAACCAAACAAAGCCATTGTTGGTGAAAATGCCTTTGCACACAGCTCAGGTATTCACCAAGACGGCGTATTAAAAGCGCAAAATACTTACGAGATTATGTCGCCAGAAAGTGTCGGCGTACCCAATAACCAATTAAACATGACCTCGCGTTCCGGTCGTCATGTTATTGAGCATCGTTTAGAGGAGTTAGGCTATCAAAAATCGGATTACGATATGGATAGCTTGTACGCAAGCTTCTTAGCATTAGCAGACCAAAAAGGCACTGTCTATGACTACGACTTAGAAGCGATGATTTACTTTAATCAAATCAAAGATAAAGACGAGAAGTACCAACTTGAGTTTGTTAACTCTACGTCTAACTCGCAGTCAGTGGCGAGCTCAACAATCGGTATGACTATTGATGGCGAATCTAAGCAAGAGGCAGCGACAGGTAATGGTCCAGTTGAGGCATCATTCTTAGCAATTGAGCGCTTAACCGGTATGTCGGTTGAGATGATTGAATACAACTTAGAAGCAACAGGCCAAGGTGCCAGCTCACTAGGGCAAGTGAACATTATCGCTAAATATGATGGTCGCCCATATCACGGCGCGGGCATTGCAGCGGATGTGGTTGAAGCGTCAGTACGCGCCATGATCCGCGTTTATAACTTAATTTATCGTGCACAAAAAGTGTCTGATTTAAAACAACAGAGGAAAGCAGGATGAGTCAATCGAATTACAGTATCGCAGTATTAGCAGGCGACGGGATTGGTCCAGAAGTTATGGCAGCAGCAGAAACCGTCTTGGATGCTGTAAGCGAAAAATTTGGTTTTACTTTGACTCGTCATCACCACGCGATTGGTGGTGCTGCCATCGATGAGTTTGGTCAGGCACTGCCGCAAAGCACATTGAGCGCCTGCGAAAATGCTGATGCGATTTTATTTGGTTCGGTAGGCGGCCCTAAGTGGGAAAACTTACCACCGAACGAACAACCTGAGCGAGCGTCGCTGCTGCCACTGCGTAAGCATTTTGGTTTGTTCTGTAATTTACGCCCAGCACAATTATTACCTGCACTAAGTGCTGCATCACCGCTACGTGCAGATATCAGCGCACAAGGCTTTGATATCTTATGTGTGCGCGAGTTAACAGGCGGTATTTATTTTGGTGAAAAAGGCCGCAGTGGTGAAGGGGAGCAAGAAGCTGCTTTCGATACCCAAACATATTCACGTAAAGAAATTGAGCGTATCGCTCGTTTTGCCTTTGAAGCCGCTAAACTACGTAGCAATCATGTTACCTCGGTTGATAAAGCGAATGTGTTAGCGTCTAGTGTACTTTGGCGTGAAGTGGTCACTGAAGTGAGTAAAGACTACCCAGAAGTAAGCCTAGACTACATTTATGTTGATAACGCGGCGATGCAGTTAGTGAAACAGCCAAGCCAGTTTGATGTATTACTTTGCGATAATTTATTTGGCGACATTTTGTCTGATGAGTGCGCGATGATCACAGGCTCTATGGGCTTATTACCATCAGCGAGTTTAAATCAGTCTGGCTTTGGTTTATATGAGCCAGCGGGTGGCTCAGCACCTGATATTGCGGGTAAAGGGGTGGCAAACCCTATCGCACAAATTTTAAGTGCTGCGCTTATGCTGCGCTACTCATTAGGTCAAGATGAAGCGGCGCGTACCATTGAAAAAGCGGTAGCAGAAGCGGTTGAAGCCGGTGTTGGTACGCCAGATATCTACCCAAATGCAGGGTACACCACCAGTGATGTTGCTGCGGCAATTGTGGCACGTATTTAATTAAACATTGTTTACGCTGAGCTCGTCACTCAGCGTAACTAAAATGAGGGAATAGCAAGTGGCCCAAACCTTATACGATAAAATCTGGCAAGCTCATGTAGTCGCCAACATTAACGATCAAACTGATTTACTTTATATCGACCGTCATCTAGTTCATGAAGTTACTTCACCGCAAGCCTTTGCTGGTTTACGTGAGAAAAACCGTAAAGTACGTTGCCCAGAAAAAACCTTTGCGACTATGGACCATAATGTTTCAACAAAAAGTCGCTCATTAGATGCCGCCAGTGAAGTGTCGAAAAATCAATTAATGGCACTGGATGCAAACTGTAAAGAGTTTGGTATTCAACTTTATGATTTAAATTCGATTAATCAAGGTATTGTGCATGTAATGGGGCCTGAGCAGGGCATTACCTTACCGGGCACAACCATAGTGTGTGGTGACAGCCATACCTCTACCCATGGTGCATTTGGCGCACTAGCGCACGGTATTGGTACGTCAGAAGTTGAGCATGTTCTAGCCACTCAAACGTTACAGCAGAAAAAAGCCAAGTCGTTAAAAATTCAAATAAATGGTCGCCTACGTCCAACCGTTACTGCAAAAGATTTAATCATGGCAGTGATCGGTAAATTAGGCACTGCGGGTGGTACTGGCTATGTTGCGGAGTTTTGTGGTGAAGCAATTGAAGTGCTGTCTATGGAAGCGCGTATGACGCTTTGTAATATGAGTATTGAAATGGGTGCAAAAGCGGGGTTAATCGCGCCAGATCAAGCAACTTATGATTATTTAAAAGGTCGCCCATTTGCACCACAAGGTGCTGACTTTGATAATGCTGTTGCCTACTGGCAAACACTAAAAACGGATGAAGGCGCAGAGTTTGATCATGTTGTTGAATTGGAGGCTGCTGATATTCAACCGCAAATAACTTGGGGTACAAGCCCTGAGCAAGTGATTGGCGTCGATGAATTCATTCCAGACCCTGAGCAAGAACCAGATTTAATCAAAGCTGATGCAATCCGTAGCGCACTAAAATATATGGGCTTAAAAGCAGGCGATAAATTGTCTTCAGCAACTGTTGATACCGTGTTTATTGGCTCATGTACAAATAGCCGAATTGAAGATTTACGTGCTGCTGCGCAAATTGTAGAAGGTAAACAAGTTGCAGCGGGTGTTGAAGCACTGATTGTTCCTGGTTCTGGCCTTGTAAAAAAACAAGCCGAAGACGAAGGCCTTGCAGATATCTTCAAAGCAGCTGGCTTTGAATGGCGTGAACCAGGTTGTTCAATGTGCTTAGCAATGAATGATGATAGATTAGAAGCTGGTAAACGCTGTGCGTCGACCTCAAATCGTAACTTTGAAGGTCGCCAAGGTCGCGGTGGTCGCACTCACTTAGTGAGCCCAGCAATGGCAGCGGCAGCGGCAATTCATGGCCGTTTTGTTGATATCAGAGGAGAAGCCTAATGAGCGTATTTTTTAGTGGCTTAATGGCCCCGTTAGATAAAAACAATGTTGATACTGACCAAATTATTCCAAAGCAGTTTTTAACGTCGACCAGCCGTGATGGTTTTGATGCGGCGCTTTTTTACGATTGGCGTTATTTAGATAACGGCGAGCCAAACCCTGAGTTTATTTTGAATCGTCCTTGTTACCAAGGTGCGCAAATTCTTTTAACTCGCGACAACTTTGGTTGTGGTTCATCGCGCGAGCACGCGCCATGGGCATTAAAGCAATATGGTTTTGAAGTTATCTTAGCGGAAAGTTTTGCCGATATTTTCTTTAATAACTGCGGCAATAACCAAATGCTTGCTATCGCATTACCAGCAGAAACACTTGAGCAATTATTTGTGCTGAGTGAACAGCATGATGCTATTCATATCGAAGTTGATTTAGAAAACCAACAACTTCGTAGCGATAAGTTTGACACCATTCACTTTGATATTCGTCATGACATTAAAGAGCGTTTACTAAGTGGCTTGGACTTTATTGGTGTGACTGAAACACTTAACAGCCAAATTGATGCCTTTGAAACTAAGCTTAAAGCTGAGCGCCCTTGGCAATAAAAGGTTTTATTACATGTGGAACCTAAACGCGGCGAAAGTCGCGTTTTTATTTGTTTCTAAAAAAGAAAGTTGTTAATTTGGTTGGTAAAATAACGAAAACAACAAATAACTATGTGGCCTCTTTCTCCTAAATCTATCGGCATCTTGATGGGTGTTCTTTACGGCATCTGCATACGCATTTTTCTTGAAGTTAGCGGAACGTTTAATTTCGGTAGCCTTGTTACTATTTCGTTTATGTTTTTAGTGCCTGTTGCTATTGGGTTTATACGGGTACATTTTGAATACAATCAGCTGCCTGTGATGACATACGGAAGAATGGCAGTGATCGCTTGGCAGCCTATTTTTATCTTCTTATTTGTGAGTGTTATTACTCTTTTAGAGGGCAGCATCTGCGTTGCAATGGCACTCCCTGCATTTATGTTTTTTGCTAGTATTGGCGGTATGTTAGCAGGGCTCTGCCATCGACTTTGGGCAAAGAAAAGCAACAAAGCGGTGATGTCGGTAGCATTGCTGCCGTTAATTCTTTCTCCTTTAGAGTTCAACTTTTTACACCTATCGAAAACTTACGAAGTTAAAAATACGATTGTTATAAATGCGCCTGTTGACGTTGTGTGGCAACAATTGGCTAATGTTAGCCAAATTCACGAGGGCGAGTATCCGAGCTCATTTTCGCATTTAATTGGTATTCCAAGGCCAATTCGAGCTGATATGAGTGGGGATGGAGTCGGTGCAATAAGAACCAGTCAGTGGCAGAAAAATGTAGTATTTAAAGAAGTGATAACTGAGTGGCAGCCGAATGAGAAAATGCTTTATAAGTTTGATATAGACCCAGACTTAATTCCTGATAAGGCGCTGGATCAGCATGTGAAATTAGGTGGTGAATATTTTTCGCCGTTACATGGCGGTTATGAATTAGTTGCAAGTGGTAAGAATCAAACGCTGTTGAGCCTAAAAACGACTGTACTTGATAACACTAATTTTGGCATTTATTCACGAGTGTGGGGAGAGGTGATCTTTCAGGATTTTCACAAAGCTCTTCTGAAATTCATGAAATCGCGCGCTGAACATGACATACAACTAGCTACAAACCCATCGTAACTATTTTTAGACAAGCAGTTTATCGTGATTGTTTTCTTTATTAGCTTTAAATCGCTAGGCTAGGGTTAATATTTTTATTTTAGGAACACACCATGAAATACTTAGTGGCATCGGTGCTCGTGGCAGCATCATCAGTAGCGGCTGCGCGTCCTGCACCGTTAGTGTCAATTCCAAGCCATGATGGCTTTTTTGATAATATTGCAGCCCATTGTGGCAAAGCTTACGAAGGTAAAGTGAGCGTTGATAACGCGACAGGCCCCAGTTCATTTGCGGGTAAAAAGTTAGTGATGCATGTGCGTCGTTGTAATGAACGTGAATTGCAAGTGCCATTTCATGTGGGCGATGATGCGTCTCGTACATGGATCATCACAAAAACAGGCAGTGGTTTGAGTTTAAAGCATGACCATCGCCATAAAGATGGCAGCGATGATAAATCAACCATGTATGGGGGCCATACCCTTGATGCGGGTTTTGCTAATGCACAGTCGTTCCCGGCTGATCAATATTCAAAACAGTTGTTTGTGAGCCAAGGTATTCCACAATCAATGGGCAATACGTGGCAAATGTATATTTACCCCAAGCAATTTACGTATCGTTTAGTGCGAGAAGGGCGTGAGTTTCGCGTTGATTTTGATTTAACAAAGCCAATTACACCACCAAGTGCTCCGTGGGGGTATGAAGACTAGCGCTATTTAGCGTCATCCTCGCATTGTAAAACAACCGTTAAAGGTGGCTGGTAGGGGCGTGGTTTAGTGGGAAAGCGTTCATACTCCTGTACACCATCAGTCACTCTTAACATAAACGGTTTGTCTCTACATAAACGGCTGGCATGGCGCAGCAAAAATACGCTTTGATTGCGAAAGTGCTTGTAGTCATCAGACTGAATTTCGAGGTGGTAGCGGCCATCGGCTAATTTAGTTTGGTAGTAGTGGACTTCTTCATCAAAGTCGAAAAGTTTTTCTGTTTCGGTTTCTTCAGCGTATGCAGGGGAAAAGCCAGCGGTAAGTAAAAGGGCGCTGATTGATAATGCGAATATCGAACGGGGTTTGTTCATAAACACCTAACTCCATGTGATTGATGCAATAATTCTAGCGCGTGTTGTTGAACCATGAATTAGCTTCGACAGTCAAACTAGGGTAACGTTAGTTTATATCTTATACCTAGTCTAACACTCAAAAGGTAAAATGTGATGCTCAATAAAATAAAACAGCTATTTTCAGCGATGAACGATACTCAATCTAATATTAGTGAGCATGACCTAAAAACAGCGGTTGCCGCTTTATTAATCGAGGTTATGCGCGCTGACAGTGAATTACAAGATGATGAGCAACAAACACTGAATGACACCTTAAAGAAATATTTTTCTTTAACAGACGATGAGGTTCAGGAGCTCATTGATAGCGCCTCTAAAAATTTAGATGAAGCGATTGATTATTTTCAGTTTTCTAAACAAATAAATGCACAGTGTAGTGCTGAGCAGCGTATTGATATTATCGAGCTGTTATGGCGTTTAGCCTATGCTGATGGTGAATTAGATAAACATGAAGAGGTTGTGATCCGCCGTGTCGCTAGCCTCTTATATGTGACTCATGAAGATTTTATCGCTGCGAAACTGGCAGCGACAAAACTCAGCTAAGGGCTATTAAATTAAATCAGGCTTACTTATTTAATTTACTTGCCACACTAACAAGTTGTTGAGCTAGGCTGGCAACTTGTTCCGCTGTATCAGCATCATTAATGCGGCCCTGTTCATCTAATTTAGTGTGGATAGCAGACACAGCTAATTGATCTGCAAGTATTAAGCTGCCAATACCTGATAAAATATCACGCACGTGGTTTAAACCACGTAAGCCGCCTAAACCGCCTGGTGAAGAAGCATAGAGCGCGGTTACTTTATTACGAAATGCTGGTACCGCGCCTTGCTCAGTGCGAGATGCCCAATCGATAGCGTTTTTAAGTGGTGCCGTAATTGAGCCATTATATTCGGGGCTTGCCAGCAGAATGCCGTCTGCTGCACGAAGTTTATCTTTTAATAATTGTGCCCCAGCGGGTGTGCCTTGCGCTTCAATATCTTCATCAAATAACGGTAGGTCTAAATCGCTTAACTTAATGACTTCTACTTCTGCACCACTTTCGAGGGCGAAGCGTGCTGCCTCATTAATTAGTTTTTGGTTAAAGCTGTCTTTACGTAGGCTGCCTGCGAGGGCAATAATTTTTGGCGCTGTCATGAGGGGCTCCTTTTTAAGCTTCACTGTTGTTGATATAACCACTGTTGATATGCTCACTGTAGCAAAAAATAGCTTGCAGAAAAGCTAAATAAACGCAAAACTTATGTGCGTAAATGCACATGTGGAGCTGTTATGGCAATTCAATTTGATGATTGGCAAGATGTTAAGGTCGCTTATGAAGTAGCTAGACTAGGTACTTTAACGGCTGCCGCGGAGTCCTTGGGTGTTCATCACAGCACAGTACTAAGAAGAATCAACAATTTAGAAGATAACCTTGATGCACGGTTATTTCACCGCCATGCCCGTGGTTATACAGTGACAGAAATTGGCGCTAAGTTGTTTGCCACGGCTAAATCGATTAATGCAGAACTTGAAAAGCTCCATAACGATATTATTGCTGCTGACAGCCAGTTACGAGGCAGCTTATTATTAACCACGGTGAGTGGTTTTATTGATGTGCTCAGTGATGTTTGTGAGCAGTTCCAAAGTTTACACCCACAAGTGCAGCTTGAGGTTATTCTTGACCAAAATCGTCTACGACTCGACCATGGTCAAGCACATATTGCTGTTAGAGCGGGTCCGCGCCCTGATGAAGGCGATTATATTGCCCAGCATTTAGCGGAGTTATCGTCTGGGTTTTATGCCTCAAAAAGCTATATTGAAAAATATGGTATGCCAAAGAGTATTCAGCAGTTAGAGCAACATAGTTTTGTATCTGGAGTTGCAGGATATAATGGAAAAGTACCTTATTTTGCTTGGGTCGATGAGCACATAGCACCAGCACAAATCAAACTTAGAGTATCAGAAACATCAGAAGCAACCCGCGCTATTGTTAGGGGACTTGGTATTGGTGGCTTGCAGCACGAAGTGGCACAGCAGTATCCTGATTTAGTGCCAGTATTAGCAAAAGAACTTGCTTGGCCAACAGACCTTTGGCTGGTGACACATCATTTGGTGCACCGTACTGCTAAAGTGCAAGCTTTTAGTCAGTTACTAAAAGCTTACTTTAAAAAGCTAACAAGCTAGAGTGACTTTTTAACACTGATACCTAAGCGTTTCGCGAGTCGCACTAGATTGGCTCTATCCACTTTAAGGGTGCGTGCTGTGGCTGCCCAATTTAGATTATGCCGCTCAAGTTGCTGCATAATAAGTTGGTAGTTGAATGCTTCAGTGGCCTCTTTTAGCGACAGCTCTGGTAGCGCATTCTTGTGCTCTACTGCTGTATAGCTCTCCTTATTTGATAGCTGCTCAATATTACAGTGCGCAGGCTCTATAGTAATAATATCCTGCTGCCACTGTTGTTGCTTTGCTTTTAATGCTGCGCGACTAATGACGTGTTCAAGTTCTCTGACGTTGCCAGGCCAATCGTATTGACGCAATAATACTTGGGTGTCTACACTTAGCTTTAGTTGTTTTATCGCAAGCTTACGTGCAGTTTGCTCCACGAAAAAGCCAGCAAGTAAAATAACATCGTTATCACGGGCCCTCAGCGCTGGCACATTCAGCGGGTAAACACTCAGTCTATGAAACAGATCTGCTCGAAAACGCCCCTCTGCAACTTCTTGTTTTAAATCACGGTTTGTTGCAGCAATAACCCGTACATCGACATAATGAGTCTGATCTTCACCCACAGTTTGTATTTCACCACTTTGCAATACGCGTAGTAGTTTACTTTGCATCGCAAGGGGTAACTCGCCAATCTCGTCTAAAAACAGCGTGCCGCCATCGGCGAGTTGAAACTTTCCCTGACGAGCTGTATGTGCACCCGTAAAGGCGCCTTTACTGTGGCCGAAAAACTCGCTCTCAGCTAAATTCTCTGGTAATGAAGCACAGTTGAGATGAATAAGAGGCTGCTCGCGGCGTTTTGAATTTAAGTGAATATTGCGGGCAACCAGCTCTTTACCCACGCCCGTTTCACCTTGGATCAACACACTAAATTCGGATGCTGCGACCAATTGAATGTCATTTTTTAGTGCTTGTATTGCATGGCTATTACCTATGATCTCGACTCCTTCTCTGGTAAGAGCCGCAAGGTTAAGCTGTTGTGCAAGCTGATAGTTATGCTGCGCATGATGCTGATAGTGTTGCAAGGTTAATACACTTTCAACATGTGCAGAAATGAGCTGCATTAGTTGTTTTAACTCTGCGGAGTCTAAGTCATCAAATGCATATTCATCCAAGCTGTCAAATGTAATGACAGCCAGTAAATTCGGGTTTTTTTGGTGACTGCTATACAGTGGAATACCCATGCAGGCGTGTACGGGAAAATCACCATGTTTGCGCTTAAGTAAACCATCATAAGGGTCTGGTAACCCACATTCTTTGGCAAATTTTAATGGCTGAGTTGCTTGGCATATCTCATATAAACGTGGATGTTCGTCGATTTTAAAGCGTCTGCCTAACGTGTCATGTGATAAGCCTTGTAAGGCAACCGGTTTTAACACATCTCCTTTGTTAAGAAGTAGTGCGAGCGCATCACAGGCTATCCACTCGTTTATGCAATCCAGTAAATAATTAAAGTTTGTATATTCAGGGCTTACTCTTGCCAGTGCGATTGCAATATCGAGCATAGTCTTTTTACTCGCCATGTCATATTGACCTTATTGTGTTTTTTAATGTTATTAATGGTGAGTCATTTTGACTTTTTATTCAATATCCATTTTCTTATCTAATTGAAAATTAATGGCTTTTAATTTTGGCAAGGTGTGTGCAATAACAATGGCAATGATATCAGTGAGGGCGGTAATGAAAGTCATTAATTTAACAGAGCCAATGCCAAAAAAAGTAAAGGCTCATCAAGTCAGTGAATGGCCTATTTGGGCATTAGCGTTTAGGCCTTACTTTTTGGTTGCCGGTGTATTAGCCGTGGGCTCTATGAGTTACTGGTTACTCATGTTAAGTGGTTATGCCAACTGGCATTTAACTGTACCAGCTACGCTTTGGCATGCCCACGAAATGCTATTTGGTTTTTCAGGTGTTGTTGCTATGGGGTTTTTACTGACCGCGGCGCAAACGTGGACTGGCGTACCGAGTGTCAGTGGCAGCAAGCTTTGTCTAATGACTGGTGTGTGGTTATTAGCACGTTTGAGTTTCTTTTTACCTGCCATAATAACAGCGAATTTTAATTTATATGTAGTGGGAGTGTTTCAGCTTATATGGTGGTTAGCCGGCATCATTACCCTGAGTAATATGTTGCTCAAAGCAAGTAGTAAGCAGAATTACGTGTTTATTGTTATTGCCTCCATGCTATGTACTCTTAATATGATTTTTTTAGCATTGGTGGTTGCTGAAAAAATGCTCTTTGCGCTCAGTGTTGTGGATACCGCCGTGATTGTGATGACTTTATTGGTTGGTATTGTTGCAGGGCGTGTTGTGCCATTTTTCACTGCGCGAGGATTGAATCTTACCGAGCAAGTTCGTCTACCAAGGCTTGATAAACTGGTAGTGGTAAGCTCTTTATTTGCTATTACTTGGTTCTTTTTTAGTCAATTATTCTTTAATCAAATGAGCGTAGGTTGGGTTTTTGCTTGGCTTGCTTGTTTACATTTTTATCGCTGTGTTGCGTGGTGGCACAAGGGGATACTAAAAGTGCCTCTGTTATGGTCACTACACCTTTCATATTGGGCTTTGAGTATAGGTTTACTCTTAATTGCACTGAGCTCCTATAGTTCGTTCATTTTATTTAAAGATGCGCTGCATTTTATCACTGTAGGTACGGTTGGCTTAATGATCTTAGCTATGATGGTGCGTGTGTCTCATGGTCATACCGGCCGACCCCTAAAAGTGCCATTTATCATTACCCTAGCATTTGTATGTATTGCCGTTGCTGCGATTATACGCGCTCTGCTTATATCTGTAATAGGGCACCACTTGGCGTGGCAGCTGAGTGCAATGCTGTGGATAGCTGGTTTTTTATTGTTCTTATTTCATTGTGCGCCCATTTTAGTGAAACGTCGTGTAGATGGCCGCGTGGGTTAATTACTCCCTTTAAAATAGAGGAAATGATATGTTGTCTGAAAAAACGATCGAGATTGTTAAAAGTACAGTGCCATTGCTAGCAGAGGCAGGCCCTCAGGTTACTGAATACTTTTATGATCGTATGTTTAGTTATAATCCCGAGTTAAAAAACATTTTTAATATGAGCCATCAGCAATCAGGGCATCAGCAATTTGCGTTGTTTAATGCGTTAGCTGCCTATGCTGCGAATATTGATAACCTTACTGTTTTGAAAGATGCCTTAGCACGTATAAATCATAAGCATACTAGTTATCACATTTTGCCTGAGCACTATCCGATTGTAGGTGGTCACTTAATTGCAACACTTAAGGAGTTGCTGCCTGAGCAGTTTACTCCAGAGGTTGAATACGCATGGCGAGAAGCGTATGCACTGCTTGCAGATGTCTGTATTACAGAAGAAATGGCATTATACAACAAAACCAAGCAAGCCCAAGGAGGTTGGTTTGGTACACGTTTATTTACTATTTCACACAAGCAAATCGAGTCAGAGCATATTTGTAGTTTTACCCTGACTCCTTGTGATGGTAAAGCGGTGGTGTCGCATTTACCAGGGCAATATTTGGGTATTAAAGTTAAACCTGAAAACAGTGATAATACTCAAATTCGCCAATACTCTATTTCGCAGCAAAGTAATGGTGAAAACTACCGTATTAGCGTAAAGCAAGAAGGTTTAGTCTCCTACCATTTACATAGCTTGCGTGAAGGCGAGGTAATTGAAGTTTATCCTCCAGCAGGCGACTTTGTGCTTCGCGAAATCGACTCGCCTGTCGTATTGATTTCAGCAGGTGTTGGCCAAACACCGATGATGGCGATGCTTGAGACATTATTGAGCAAACAACATAACCAGCCAATTCATTACCTGCATGCATGCGACAGTGAGGCGCAATTTGCCTTTCATGAATATTTATCAAAGCAACAGCAAGCGTACCCTGCTTTTAATTGTGTTACTTGGTTTAAAGATGGCAAGGGAGGAGATTTTGCGGGCTTGATGGATGTTAACCACATCACCGATAACTTACCAATTAGCGAAGGGGACTTTTATCTGTGTGGTCCAATCGCCTTTATGGCTATGATAAAAGAGCAGCTACTAAGTTTAGGGGTTGCAAGTGAACGCATTCACTATGAGGTGTTTGGCCCTCACCAAACCCTATAACGAAAAGGGCGCAGCCTAAGCCGCGCCTGATTGTTAGTTAACTTCGCACTCTACATTAGGAAGTGGAATACGGCGCTCTTTTTTGGGGTAGTAAAGCAGGCATTGCTCGCCTGCTTTTTGCAACACAAACTTCTCAGAAGGAATTGAATGGGCGCCCATTATTGGCAAGCCATCAGGCCCTTTACCTGTACCATGATCAATTAACAGCACGGCACTTTTAGTGAACACATCATCAGCTAAGGTCACTAAAGCACCTCCTTTAGCTGACTGAATGGCTTGTTGTAACTCGGTAATCACGCCAGCATTGATACGAGTTAAGGTCGCATCTTGAGGCTGCTCAGCTTGGCTACTTTGACACGCAGTTAAACTCATCAGCAATGATGAAATAAAGAGGTATTTTTTACTCATCGCTATCTCCTTTTGCTGGTGTGGGGCGTGTTAAGTCCATATTCTCTTTATATAGTGGTTGTTTAGGAACGAGTGGTAAGCCTGTATCCGCTAACGCATTGACTGAGATGTTGGGCTGTTTGATTTTTGCCGTTTGAGTTGAAATAGGGCAGCGGTTATTTTCGATATGGAAAAGTGCTGTAGATAATAAGCCTTCGTTTTTATCGCCCAACTGGTGGTTAAAATCGTCTGCAGCCAGACAACCTTGCACGTCAGCGTCAAATTGCGGGGTCGGAGTCGGTCTTAAGCCATCTGAATATTCACCGAATCCCTGTTCATTCACACCTGAAAATTGAATAGTAAAGTAGGTTGTTGCACAGTTATGAGTCGGATTAAACCCGTATGGTTTACCACAGGTCTTATCACCAATTAGAATAACCTCTGCGTTGATGCCTTTAAGCCCATTAATAAATGCTTCTGATGCCGAGCAAGTTCCTTCAGTGCTAAGCACATACACTTTTGATAAGTTTAAATCGGGGAGTGTGTTGTTAGTCGCTTGAAACGTTGAATAATCAATTTCAAAGTCAATAAATGGAAAGGGCGTATCATTGGGTTGTTTGTCGTTTCGAATGGTTTGATAATAGTCAAAACCTCTACTATTGGCAGGGCCTGTAACCATATAAGCAAGTTGTGCAGAAAGAGCCAATACGCCACCACCGTTGTATCTAAAGTCAATTACAAGCTCATCGATCATATCGGTTTTGAACTTATTAACAGCATTAATAAGCTCAGGTTGGGCAATGCTTATATGACTATTAAACTGCATATAACCAACTTTGGTGCCATTTTCTGTGATCAGTGTATTCACATTTTGCACAGGGGTTTGGGTAATATTACCTGCTACCACATTGATTGATTTTTCAGTACCATCATTGCTTCGTAGTTTAAGGTTATGGGTGCTACCAGCTGTGGGGTTGAACAGTACTTCATTCAAAATTTCAATGCCGGCTTCGGTGTTGTCGTTGATACTTACATTATCCGCCGATAAAATCGTATCACCGCGTTGTAAACCTGCATTGGCGGCAGGTGAGCCATCCTCTAAATAGGCGATGCGTAGTACTCGAGGTGGTGTGTTACTAAGAAACGCCCAGTTGATTCCGTAGCCCGATACAACACCAGATTGCGACTCTTTGAAAAAATCTTCAGTTGGCTGACTAAAATGAAAGTTGTCTTTGTTAGCGCCTGAGTCTGTCGTTTGAAATGTTTTCAGTTGAGCGTAGTAGGCTGCAACTGAGCTAAAGTCATTAGGGTTGTTGTCTTCGATTTCATCGTACCAAAGGTATGTTTCATCACTCCATGAGCGTAACCACATTTTTTCTGTAAACTCAGAACCAGCAGTGTCGGGGTAAGGCTGATTTTCATTGAATGGATCATTTCCTGTGCGAGGGACGGCGCATTGATCTTTAAACTCGCTGGATGGCGCAAATGTACCAGCTGTCCAAACAGTGGAAGAGTTAGCGGGAGGTGGAGTTACTGTATCTGTGTCAGAGTCTAACGAACTACCCCCACCGCAAGCCGTTAAATAAAGGCTTGAAAAGAGAAAAAAAGTCGCCTGTGCGAGTGTGTTACTTTTAAACATGAGATTACTTTCCTGTAAACGATTGTTGAAAAAGTATCAATAAGTATACGCGATGACAATAAAGAGCGATCTAAATAGTGTAAATAAGTGTATAAATTTTCAGCGCATCATGTCAGTCTGCAGGTTCAAGTTTTTGCCATGCTTCAAAGAGCTTCTGTTGTTTGTTTGAAATAGCGAGTCCATAGGTTTTTTGCATATAGAAGTAAGTATCTGCAATGCGCTTTCGAGCATAAACTGGCGGTTCAACAACACGCTGTTTAAAGTCAACTTTAACAGGACATGCTCCGTACTGTTTGATGTTATTGGCTACCATACCAAAACGATAGTTAGAGCGATCAGCATTAATTTCACCGATGGCCGGTGCTAAGTTATTTATGTCAGCTTCCATTTGACGAAACTTTTTACTCACTTTTCGGCAATTTTTTCTACCACCTTCTTGCCAGCACTGCAGTTGATGACCAAACTCCCAAGCAGGTACAATATGCTCCCACTCAATACGGTGTGCCCGTATATTTTGTTTACCAGAACGAGTGACAGCATTTCGCGGCAGGTAGCCGCATCGCGTTGGATCAGGCACTAACTTTTTACCTTCACGTTTTATATCACAATCACAATATAGGCTCTTAGTGTCGTTTGGTAAGGTCTTTATTAGATATTTTTTGGCACTAGAAAAGCTAGAAAACTGCTCCGCAGAGGCAGTAAAACACACCCCAAGGCAAAATAGTAAAGAGAAAAATAAACGCATATCCATCACATGTGTGAACTACAGGATTTGCTATTGTAGAGTGATAGCTCTAAAAGAAAAAGAGTTTGATTGTTATCGAGATAATCAGTTCGGACAGTTCAAACTTCGACAAGTTATAAGCAAGGCACCAAAACAGTGGTGCCGATGCTGGTAGGATTATTTACTGATAATTGAAATTGACTTACGGCGTTTTATACGTAGGTTTTGTAGTAATAATAAAATGCCAGAAAGACAAAACAGTACGCTGGTGGCTGCAAAGCTTATAAGTAAGGGGTTATTAAAGTCCTCGCGCTCGTCGTAATCCATAATATGCAACATCCAGAAAAAGTCGAAAATACGCCAAATAGTGCTGCGTACTGTAATGACCTTACCTGTAGCGCTATCTAAATACAGGGTGGTTGTCAGCCAGTCATCAAAGCTGACTTGCCAAACATTCGCTTTGTATGCAATTTCTCTGGGTCCTTTTGCTAAAAGCTGTACTTGAGAGGTCTTTGCACTAATGAGTAGGTGTGCTTTAGCATTTTCAATAATCTCAGATTCACTTGGCCTAGCCATTGCCTCACCCGTTATACCATCAAAGGTAAATGTACCGTTTAAAGTGGCAATTTCAATAGTGGGTTTTGTGAGTAAGTGGCTGTATTTTATATCACTAATTTGCTCAAACTGAGTTGTTATTGCATCAATTGATGCCATGTAATCATGTACTTTAAATGGATTACTGAGGCTGCGTTTAGCTAAGTGTTTGCCATGTACTTTTTCAAGTGGAATGGCGCTCATTACCAAGCCACCCAGCAGCCAAAAAAAGATTTGTATGGCGAGCAAGTAACCTAACCATTTATGCACTTTGCGGGCATATTTGAACATACGTTTATTCATAGAAAACCACTTGTTATTTTTGTATAGGCGCTATTGTAAAAGCTTAAATTAGGCTGCCAATGCGGCATAATGTCGCATTAACTGTATTCTAGATTTGGTATATAGACAAAACTGCGTTAAAGTTCCAATCGCTATTAATAGAGGGTAAAACGAAGGTATGTCGGAAATTCAATTTTTAAATGTAGACTTGGAGCTTGAATCAAAACACGATATAAGTGCACTGGTGGCTGATTTAAAGAAAAACGCCATGGTCTTACATTATGACAAAGATGAATATCGTCAACTTGCTCGTATTGAAGCAACAGCTGACATTAGCACGCCAGATAAAGCAATTAATCAATTATGCGAATTAATTGAGTCATGTTCACGCAATGCATTGAAACAGTGGCTTTCGTGTTCAAAACGAACATTTGATATTGGTTTTGAGTCAGGTGACTCGCCAAAATGTTTTAATCAAGCCCTGCACGCAGATACCTTATTACGTATTTCTGCCATTGGCGCAGGGCTCGAAATTACCATCTACCCGGTTCAGAGCTAAGCTCGCTATCTTCGTTCTACCACTGCTGCGGTCATACGTGATACGCAGCACAGTTCACCTGCCGCATTACTAATTTTAATTTCCCAAACCGATGTTCTTTTCCCTAGATGAATAGGGCGTGTAATTGCTGTAAGTACGCCTTTGCGTGATGCTTTGAGGTGATTGGCATTTATCTCTTGGCCGACACAATAAAACTTTTCGAAGTCAACAACAAAATTTGCCGCATAACTGGCCACAGTCTCAGCTAGCACAACATTTGCGCCTCCGTGTACCATCCCCATTGGATTATGGTGGGCTGGTATAGCGGGCATGGTGGCAACTAGGTAGTCATCACCAATTTCGGTTATTTCAATGCCCATGGTTTTCATTAAAGTTCCTTCACCTGTAATGCCTTGTGCAAATTGCTGGCATTGCTCCAAAGTGATTGGCTGATGCCAAATGCTCATGGTATTTCCTTAGCAAGCTAATTAAAGCTACTACCTTATTGCATATAACTGTGCTGTTCAATGTTAGTTTTGTAGCAAAATGAGGTGGCTAATTTAAATTTGCGATTTTCAGATAACTGTATATACTCACAGTTAAATGTACTGTATGGAAAACCAGTTGTATGCGCCCATTAACGAAACGCCAATCGCAAATATTAGAACTCATTAAAGTATTTATTAAAGATACAGGCATGCCGCCAACTCGTGCCGAAATAGCTCAAACGCTTGGTTTTAAAAGTGCCAATGCTGCTGAAGAACATCTTAAAGCGCTGGCTAAAAAAGGCATGATAAAAATGAAGCCTGGTGCGAGTCGAGGTATTCAGTTAGTTGAAGAAGATGAGCCAGAACAACTAGGACTCCCTTTAATTGGTCGTGTTGCCGCAGGTGAGCCAATTTTAGCGCAGGAACATGTAGAGAGCCATTGTCAGGTTGATCCATCTTTGTTTAAGCCCGCTGCAGATTTTTTACTACGTGTTAATGGCATGAGTATGAAAGATATAGGCATTATGGATGGTGATTTACTGGCAGTACACAGAACACAAGTGGCTGAAAATGGTCAAGTTGTCGTTGCGCGTGTTGATGAAGATGTGACTGTAAAACGCTTAGAAAAAGCAGGTCGAAAAGTCCTCCTACATGCAGAAAATGACGAGTTTGCACCGATTGAAGTTGATCTCGAACACGAATCTTTCAATATTGAAGGATTGGCAGTTGGCGTTATTCGTAATGCTGATTGGATGTAACGCTAATATACTTAAGTAACTTTAGTGTTCTCAGTCACGCTCGTTTTTTGTTTTGATGTATTGTACTGAGTAAGATGTTTCCAAAATGGTGCGTCAAACTGATTTAATTTGGTGCGACGCCGCTTTTTACCTATTTAGCATCGATTTGTGACCCCTTAGCGTTGCTGGGAGTCCATGTATAGCGCAGTTTTCCTTTCTTTTTGAGTTTTTGCTCTTCCCCTTTTTTACAAATAACGCTCTGATTATAGTTGTTATTTTTGCACCAAAATAAACATTTCTTAGATTAAAAACTTGCTTATTGTTCATTTTTTAACTAATTGGTTAATACATTGTGTTAACACCGTTTTACTAAAAAGACACAAAATAATGTGCTGTGGTGTTAAACGATGAGCTTGTATCAGATTTCTGTCGTGTTGGTACGTGTTTGCTCTTAACAATAAAAATACGAATGGGCACCTAGCTGTACGCCTTTTCGCTTTGCGTCTTGCAATAGCATTTAAAGGAGCTGTCACATGGGTAAAATGCGTTATGCCTTGTGGCTTATATTAGTGTCTCTACCGCAGTTAGCATTGGCAAATAGTCAATTTAATATGCGTAAAGGGGTAACTGATATAAGTAATAATGTTTATGAGTTACACATGACGATATTTATTATCTGTTGTGTAATCGGCGTCATCGTTTTTGCGGTGATGTTTTGGGCTTTAATACATCATAGAAAATCAAAAAGGGCAAAGCCTGCCCAATTTCATGAAAGCACAAAAGTTGAAATTCTTTGGACTGCCATTCCGTTTGTGATTTTAATTGCCATGGCTGTGCCTGCCACAAAAACCTTAATCGCCATGGAGGATGCCTCTAAGGCGGACATCACCATTAAGGTCACGGGCTCTCAATGGAAATGGCATTACGAATATATGGGTGAAGATATTGCCTATTACTCGATTTTGTCGACACCAAAAGATCAAATAGATAACCAAGCTGAAAAGACAGCAAATTACTTACTTGAAGTCGACAAGCCGCTGGTTCTTCCTATCAATAAAAAAGTACGCTTTTTGATGACTTCTGACGATGTTATTCACTCTTGGTGGGTTCCTGATTTTGCGGTGAAAAAAGATGCAAATCCGGGCTTTATCAATGAAGCATGGACACGAATTAACGAACCTGGTGTTTACCGGGGTCAATGTGCTGAGCTGTGTGGTAAAGATCATGGCTTTATGCCTGTTGTGGTTCAAGCATTACCTGAAGATGAGTTTGCAACTTGGTTAGCTGATGCCAAGCAAGAAAAAGCGAATGCGGCAGCAGCGGATGCTGCATTACTTGATCAAACACTTGCGAAAGAAGAGTTAATGACACTAGGTGAGCAAGTCTACATGGCTAGCTGTGCAGCATGTCATCAGCCAACAGGTATGGGGCTACCAGGCGTATTTCCTGCGCTTAAAGGCAGCCCTATTGTACTAGGTGATGTTAAAGATCACATTGATATTGTGCTTCATGGCAAGCCTGGTACAGCAATGCAAGCATTCGATAAACAGCTTTCAATTAAGCAGCTTGCAGCTGTCATTACGTATAAACGAAATGCTTGGGGCAATGATACGGGTGATGTTATCCAGCCGAGTCAAATTCAAGCAGCAATTGATGCAGCAGCGGAGGCGAACTAATGAGTAACGTTATTAATGAGCAAGCCACTGAGCATGCGCATCACGACCATCACCCTGCTAAGGGTTTCAAGCGTTGGTTATATACAACAAACCATAAAGATATTGGTAGTTTATACCTCATTTTCTCACTAACCATGTTTCTAATTGGTGGTGCGATGGCAATGGTGATCCGCGCAGAGCTTTTCCAGCCGGGTTTGCAACTTGTTGATCCACACTTTTTTAATCAAATGACGACAGTACATGGTTTGATCATGGTATTTGGGGCTGTTATGCCTGCCTTTACTGGATTGGCCAACTGGATGGTGCCAATGATGATTGGTGCACCTGATATGGCTTTGCCAAGGATGAATAACTGGAGTTTCTGGATTCTACCTTTCGCCTTTTTAATCCTGTTAGCTTCATTGCTTATGCCTGGTGGTGGCCCTGCATTCGGTTGGACTTTTTATGCGCCACTGTCGACTACTTATAGTAACGATAATACAGCGCTTTTTGTGTTTGCTGTACATATCATGGGTATTAGCTCAATCATGGGGGCGATTAACGTTATCGTGACCATTGTGAACTTAAGAGCCCCAGGCATGACATGGATGAAGCTGCCACTGTTTGTTTGGACATGGTTGATCACCGCATTCTTATTGATTGCTGTGATGCCTGTGCTTGCCGGTGCGGTGACCATGGTGCTTACGGATAAATACTTTGCCACCAGCTTTTTTGATGCCGCAGGGGGGGGCGACCCTGTGATGTTCCAACATATTTTTTGGTTCTTTGGGCACCCTGAGGTGTATATCATGATTTTGCCGGCGTTCGGTATTATCTCTACTATCGTGCCGACTTTCTCACGTAAAAAGCTATTTGGTTATGCCTCTATGGTGTATGCAACTTCATCGATTGCGCTGCTTAGCTTTATCGTATGGGCACATCACATGTTCACCACAGGCATGCCGGTGGCCGGTGAGCTGTTCTTTATGTACGCCACGATGTTGATTTCGGTACCGACAGGCGTAAAAGTGTTTAACTGGGTCGCTACCATGTGGCGAGGGTCAATTAGTTTTGAAATCCCCATGATGTTTGCCATTGCTTTTATCGTATTGTTCACCTTGGGAGGTTTCTCTGGCTTGATGCTTGCGATCACACCTGCTGATTTCCAATATCATGATACTTATTTTGTGGTCGCTCACTTCCACTATGTACTCGTTACAGGCGCAGTGTTCTCTATTATGGCAGGAGCCTATTACTGGCTGCCAAAATGGACTGGCAATATGTATAACGAAACCTTGGCTAAATGGCATTTCTGGTTATCACTAATTAGTGTCAATGTGCTGTTTTTCCCGATGCATTTTGTTGGCCTTGCGGGCATGCCACGTCGTATCCCTGATTATGCTCTGCAATTTGCAGACTTTAACGCCATTATTAGTATTGGTGGGTTTGCGTTTGGCCTTTCACAATTACTATTCGTGCTGGTGGTATTTAAATGTGCCAGAGGTGGTGACAAAGCGCCTGCAAAAGTATGGGATGGTGCAGAGGGGTTAGAGTGGGAAGTTGATTCTCCCGCACCTTACCACACCTTTGAGACACCGCCGGAGATTAAGTAATGAATCATGCACCTTTGCTCAAAAAGCTCCTGCTAGCATGCCTTGGTATGTTTGCATTTGCCTTTGCATTGGTGCCGCTTTACGACGTGTTTTGTGATGTTACGGGCTTAAACGGCAAACCTTCTCTTGAGAAGGCTGTAGTGAGTGACACAGTTAATACTGAGCGTTCTGTAGATGTAAGCTTTACAACACATGCACAAAGCGGTGCACCATTCAAAGTTGAGTCCCAGCAGTACAGTGTCGCTGTGCAGCCAGGCGCTATGCGTGAAGTTAAGTTTAGCGCTAAGAATACCAGCAACACAGACAAAATAATGCAAGCAATCCCCTCGGTATCGCCAGGAAAAGCAGCTAAATACTTACACAAAATAGCCTGTTTTTGCTTCGATCAACAGCCTATGAAAGCAGGTGAAGAAATCGAGTTTACTTTACTATTTTATGTCGATACTGAGCTACCGGATGATGTTGAAGAGCTGACATTGTCCTATACCGTGTTTGATATTAGCGGGCAGGTTGTGGCTAAAAACGATGAAGCCGCCAAGCTAATTGCTAATTAGGAGCAAACAAAATGAGTCAGAATTACGAAAAATATTATGTACCAGCTGAAAGCCCGTGGCCGATTGTCGGTGCAATTGCGATGTTTTTAATTGCTGTTGGCGCTGGTTTAACTGTGATGCAAGTCAGTGGCGAAGGCAACAGTGGTCAATATGTATTGTATTTAGGCATTGCGATATTAATTTATATGGTTTTTAGCTGGTTTAGAAACGTTATTGAAGAGTCGCATAAAGGGCTTTACTCAGCACAAATGGACCGTTCATTCCGACAAGGCATGAGCTGGTTTATATTTTCTGAAGTAATGTTTTTTATGGCATTTTTTGGTGCACTTTTTTATGCCCGTATGATTTCTGTACCTTGGTTGGGTGGGGCTGGTAACAATGCCATGACCAATGAAGTACTTTGGCCAACCTTTGAAGCCGTATGGCCTCTTTTAACCACCCCCAGTGGTGACACAACACAGGCTATGGGCTGGCAAGGGCTCCCATTAATTAATACCCTTATTTTACTTACCTCCTCGGTCACTATTCACTTTGCTCATGTGGCAATGGAAAACAATAAGCGTGGTGCACTAAAAGTATTCTTATCGCTAACCGTGTTATTAGGTGTCGTTTTTTTAGGCTTACAAGTATATGAATATATGCATGCTTATCAGGATCTCGGTTTAACCCTAGATGCGGGTGTATATGGCAACACGTTCTTTTTATTAACTGGTTTTCACGGTATGCACGTGACCTTGGGGACGGTCATTCTGTTTGTCGTACTGTTGCGTATATTCAAAGGTCATTTTAGTAGTGAAAAGCATTTTGCGTTTCAGGCCGCAGCTTGGTATTGGCATTTTGTTGATGTGGTTTGGCTGTGTTTATTTGTATTTGTGTATGTGCTGTAGCGTGACGAAGAGGTGATGGGTTGGTGTGAATAAAGCCCAATTTCATTGCGGCAATAATGATCACCAACACAACAACAGAGAAAAGTACTCTGCGTCCTAAATAGTGTGACATGGGTCGTGCGGTCTGTTTTGCTGACATCATTACAAACAGTGCTCGAAAAAGGTTAAACACAATATATAACAATAACAACACAATGATGATTTTTATCATTTTAGGTTTCCTTGATGCAGTTAATTTTATGGCGTAAACAAAAGCTTAGTTCAATTATCGCAATTTGCGTTGTGGTGTTTGCGGTGCTGATTTGTTTGCGTTTAAGTGTTTGGCAGTATCAACGCGGCGAGCAAAAGCAGCAGCAATTAAGTCAGCTCGCTGTATCAAGCCAACAAGGTGTTATGGATTGGCAAGCACTGCAAAGCTTACCCGATGGTGTTAACAAAACGGGCTTACAGGTCAAAGTCTCTGGGGTGGTTAATAAACAACATTACTGGCTACTTGATAATCAAATATATCAAGGGCAAGTAGGTTATGACTTACTTGCAGCTGTAAGCATCAAAGGAGAGACAGCCCCTTTAATTGTTAATTTTGGTTGGCTCAAAGCCCCTGCTAATCGTAATCAATTGCCATCAGTGGCTTGGCCTAGCAGTGCGCTCATTACAGCGACAGTTCAAATAAAACAAGGCCAGCTGCAAGGCTTTACTTTAGCGGATGACATTGGTGCAGAAAGTGGCTGGCCCAAACGTATTCAGGGAGTCGATTTAGCCATCTTTAGTCGTCAACTAGAGCAGCCGTTACACGCCTTTATTGGTTATCGTAAAGAAGCAGGCGGCTTAGCAACCCCCCATTACAAAAGTGTTGTGATGGGTCCTGATAAACATTACGCCTATGCAGTGCAATGGCTGCTAATTGGCTTGGCCTGTGCTGTTATTGCGTATTTTGCGATGAGAAGGAGACATCATGAAAATAAATCCACTTAGTTTGTTTGCTCTGTGTTGTTTTGTGCCCCTTATTCTGGCCTTTGCAGCATTAAAGCTTGAGTGGTTGCCAAGTGGCTCTAGTAATCATGGTGAGCTGTTAAAGACCGAAGTAAAACTCGCTGATTGGCAGCAAGGAGACCCTAAGCAATGGACAATTGCACTTAACTATCCAGATGATTGCCAATTAAGGTGTGAAGAGCAGCTTGCGAGTCTTGAAAACTTATACGTTGCGTTAGGGAAAAACCAGCAAAAAGTGGATGTTGCTGTGTTAAGTCGGCAGCAAAAAACAGCAGCGAATTGGCGCCATTTAGAAGAAAACGCAGATCTTCAAGCGGGGGACTTATATTTAGTCGATCATATGGGACTGGTTGTTTTGCATTACCCCTATAAAAAAGAACCTGAAGAGAATCGGTTAATTCAAAAAGGCTTACTGAAAGATTTAAAAAAACTACTCAACTACGCACGTTCAAGTTAATACTCGGTAAGGGGCAATAATGTATAAAAATTATAAATATTTAGTCTTATTTACGTGTTTTCTATCTGTTTTAGTGGTGGGGCTTGGGGCATATACGCGGTTAAGTGATGCAGGGCTCGGTTGCCCTGATTGGCCAGGGTGTTACGGGTTTTTAACTGTGCCAAAGCATGAAACTGCACTTTTGCATGTTGAGCAGAATTATCCAGATATGATGTTTGAAGCAGCAAAAGCATGGAAAGAAATGATTCATCGCTATTTTGCAGGAGCATTAGGTCTATTTATATTGGCGTTGTTTGTATTTGCTTGGCTGAAACGTCAATACCCCACTACCCCAGTGAAACTACCGCTAGCACTTTTATTGCTGGTGGTTTTTCAAGCGGCTCTAGGAATGTGGACAGTGACCATGAATCTGCAACCTTTGGTTGTTATGGGGCATTTATTGGGTGGGTTTAGCATTTTATCTTTAGTATTTTTACTATATTTGCGGCTGACCTCTAAGCCTATTACTGGCGGTGATGCAGGGGCGAGGCCTTATTACAGATTAGCGCTGATAGGGTTAGTGGTGTTGGTATTACAGATAGCTTTAGGCGGTTGGCTTGCGGCTAATTATGCAGCCCCGCACTGTAATGGTTTACCACTATGTAGTTACGGGCAGCCGTTTTCACTCTCAAGTGTGTTTCAGCTGCCGCTCGAGCACAGTACCTATGAGTATGGCGTGTTATCGCAACAGGCACGCATGTCTATACATTTACTACATCGCATATGGGCACTGGTAACCTGTGTGGTGCTTGCGTTGATTATGTGGCGAATCTTTTCGAAATCCTATTCTCGAAAGATCAAGCACTGCACTGTAACAGTACTGGTGGCCTTGTTATGCCAGATTTGCTTGGGTCTTGCCGTCGTGCATTGGCATTTTCCATTAGGCGTCGCACTTGCTCATAACTTAATGGCGGCGTTGTTGCTTTTGAGCATGGTTAGACTTTGTTTTCATCTAAAAGCAAGAACTTAGGAGGCTGGGATGGCACTTATTTTAACAACTGAAAAATCAGTAACAGCGCAGATCACTGAATTACTGAAGGACTATCTAGCAATAAGCAAATTTAAAGTTGTTGCGATGTTAGTACTCACAGCTTGGGTAGGATTAGCACTTGCCCCTGATATGGGAAGAGATGTATTTGTTCAATTAGCAAGTCTACTAGGCATAGGTTTATTATCTGCAGCTGCGGCAGTAATAAATCATGTCGTTGATAGTGAGATTGATAGCAAAATGGCACGCACACGACATCGTCCTGTGGCAAAAGGCCGCTTAAGTAAGCTACATGCTCTTAGTTTTGCCGCCATCATAGGTGTGCTTGGGTTTATTATGTTGATGATCTGGGCGAATACGTTAACTGCTGTGCTTACGCTGTTTGCTTTGGTTGGCTATGCTTTTATCTATACTTCTTTTTTAAAACGAGCAACCCCACAAAATATTGTCATCGGTGGACTTGCTGGTGCGATGCCTCCTTTATTAGGCTGGGTATCAGAAACAGGGCACATGGCAGCTGCGCCTTGGTTATTAGTGATGATTATTTTTACTTGGACGCCGCCGCACTTCTGGGCGTTGGCTATTGCGCGTAAAAGTGATTACGAGCGAGCAAAAATCCCTATGTTACCTGTCACTCACGGCATTGAGTTTTGCAAAACATGTGTAGTGGCATATTCAATTTTATTGGCCTTAGTATGTGTATTGCCTTACCTAATAGGTATGTCGGGGATTATTTATTTATTTGCTGCAAGTGCTCTAAATGCGGTTTTTATTTATAAAGCGCTAAAACTAAAGTTTGCGCCTAAAGAGGGTACGGCAATGGACTTATTTCGTTTTTCAATCGTACATTTAATGCTACTCTTTATCGCCCTATTTATTGATAAGTGGTTTCTTGTATGAAGCATTTTTTAGCTGTGCTAATGGCATGCCTTAGTCTTATTATGATCGGTTGCGGTAGTGAGAAGTCTGCCCCTGATGTTTCTGCGCTTGTGTATGAGAAGGCAAAGCCAATTAGCCCTTTTTTATTAACCGACCAACATGGAAATCCTGCCGATAATAGTCAGTTAAAGGGGCATTGGAATTTACTGTTTTTAGGCTACACCAGCTGTCCTGATATCTGCCCTATGACACTGGCAAAACTTACAAGTGTACAAAAGCAATTAAGCAAGGATTATGACGTACAGGTGTGGTTTGTTGCCGTCGATCCAAAGCGAGATACAACGGCTAAACGTAAAGCTTATATTGATTATTTTAATACTGATTTTTTAGCTGTATCAGGGTCGCATAAACAGCTATTTCCCTTTGTGCGGGAGCTTGGCTTAATTTATGCGATTAATGATAGCGATGAGCAAGAGTATGCTGTCGACCATAGTGCTTCGGTGGTGATGGTTGATCAAGCTGGGGCTGTGCGAGCGATTTTTAAACCTGAATTTAAGCAAGGTAGTGTGCCTTTGATTAATGCCAAAACATTAACGCAAGAGTTTAAGGAAATTGCTGACTATTATGCTTTATAACTTGTATAGAGCAGTAAAGTATTTTGAAAGAGAGCAGATGCTCTCTTTTTTTATTTTTCCTCTAAGCTATTAAAAAAAATTACTATTTTTTAATTTAAAAAATGGCAATTTTATTAACTCAGTCTAAGCTTTTGTTATGAATTATTAAAAGCCGTGAAGAGCGTGTTAATGATAAAGCTTCCTACTGAACTCGCAATTACTCAGGTTGAGTCGTTACACCAAGATTTACTACAAGAGTTGTCGTCAAATGATGATATATGTCTTGATATCAGTGAAGTAACGAGAGCCGATACTGCGTCAGTACAGCTGCTGTGTGCATTACAAAAACATTTGCTTTCGGTTCAGCATAAAATTATTTGGGTTGGACAAAGCGAACCATTGCAACAGGCAATTAATAGTTTGGGATTAAGTCATTACCTTGTGCTTGAAAATACCAATTAAGAGGTTTTTATGAAAAGAATTTTAGCAGTCGATGACTCAGCATCAATGCGACAAATGGTTGGTTTCACCCTTAAAAAAGCGGGCTTTGACGTAACGGAAGCAAAGGATGGCAGCGAAGCATTGAGTATCGCAAAGCAGCAGGGCTTTGATGCGGTAATTTCTGATGTCAACATGCCGGTAATGGATGGGATCACACTGATAAGAGAGTTACGCACTCTACCAGACTATAAATTTACTCCTTTACTCATGCTGACCACAGAATCGGGTCTAGATAAAAAGTCAGAGGGTAAAGCTGCTGGCGCAACAGGCTGGATAGTAAAGCCTTTTAACCCAGAGCAATTGTTAGCGGTATTAAAAAAAGTGATTCGCTAACGATAGGAGCGGGGCATGAGTATAGATCTAAGCCAATTTTTTGAAGTGTTCTTCGAAGAAAGCTTTGAAGGACTCGATGCAATGGAAGCTGAGTTATTAAACCTAGTTCCAGGCGAAGAAGACTTAGAAACAATCAATACAATTTTTCGCGCTGCGCATTCTATCAAAGGAGGTAGCGGAACATTTGGATTTACTGCAGTTGCTGACTTTACCCACGTTTTAGAAACTCTTTTAGACCAAATACGTGAAGGCTCACGAGACTTAACTGCTGAGCATGTAAACCTCCTTTTAAAGTCAGTTGATTGTTTGCGGGCGTTATTACGTGCTCTGCAGGCTGAACAACAGCCTGATTTAGCGGAAGCTGATGAACTACGTATAAAATTTGAAGAAATTTTAGGTATGCGCGCAGCAGCAAAAGCCGTGGCAAGCAATACAGATAGCGAAGAGCCTAGCGCAGAAAGTAGTCGAAACACTTTTCAAATAGATTTTAAGCCTCATCACCATTTATTTAAAACAGGTAACGAACCGCTGTATATGATCAGCGAGCTTGCTGAGCTAGGTGATCTTGAAACTCAGGCATTCCAAGATGATGTGCCAGATATTACCGACTTTGCGCCTGAAGAATGTTTTTTATCTTGGCGCTTCTTTTTAACCACAGATAAAGAGCAAAGCTGCATCGAAGAGGTTTTTGAGTGGGTTGAAGATGATGCTGAGATCACTATTACACTATGCGGTGGCTTATTTGGTAATGAACTAGAAGAAACAAAAGTAGCACAAGTAGCCACTGATACAGACATCAAAGAGACAGAAACTGCGGCTAAGCCTACGGCGGAGGTTAAGAAGTCAGCGCCAGTTAAATCAGCCGCAGCCAATACAGAGTCTACTTCGATTCGTGTTGGAATCGATAAGGTGGACTCGCTAATTAACATGGTCGGCGAGCTCGTTATTACACAAGCCATGCTTAGCCAGTTGGGTGAGCAAGAGATAACCGAAGCAACCATTGCTTCTTTACAAGAAGGGCTTGCTCAACTCGCTCACAACACCCGGGACTTACAAGAAAATGTGATGCGTATAAGAATGTTGCCGATTAGCTTCGTTTTTAGCCGTTTCCCACGCTTAGTGCGTGATATCTCTCAAAAACTCGACAAGCAAGTTGAACTAAAGCTTTTAGGTGAGCAAACCGAGCTGGATAAAACTGTGATGGAGAAAATCTCTGATCCCATGGTGCATCTAGTAAGAAACTCACTTGATCATGGCTTAGAGACAGTTGAGAAACGGGTCGCAGCAGGTAAAGATCCGGTCGGTACCGTTACATTGAATGCTTTTCATCAAGGCGGAAATATCGTGATTGAGATCATGGATGATGGTCAGGGCTTAAATACAACGAAGATCCGTGAAAAAGCGATAAAAAATGGCTTAATTTCCGAGTCTGATGAGCTTAGTGATAATGAAATCAATGAACTCATTTTCTTACCTGGCTTTTCGACCGCAGATCAAGTGAGCGATCTATCCGGACGAGGCGTCGGCATGGATGTGGTGAGAAGAAATATTGAAGCACTGAGCGGGTCAGTCGAAGTCTCATCAGCCCCAGGTGTAGGGTCGACCTTTACTATTCGCTTACCACTGACACTAGCGATTCTTGATGGCCAGTTAGTTCGTATTGCTGAACATACTTACATCATCCCACTCATTTCGATAATTGAATCACTACAAATTGATATCAGCAAAGTAAGTCGGGTAGGAAAAGACTTAGACGTATTGCGGCTGCGTGATGAATATATTCCTATCTTACGCTTATACACTATTTTTAATCACCAAGGTGCAATAGAAACACTTGATAAGACCTTGTTAGTTGTCGTTGAAAGTGACAACCAAAAAGTAGGTTTGCTGGTAGATGACTTACTGTCTCAACAACAAGTGGTTATTAAAAGCTTAGAAGCCAATTATCAAAAAGTGGATGGGGTGTCTGGCGCAACCATTTTAGGAGACGGTCGCGTTTCGTTGATTGTCGATATTAGTGGCTTGATTAAGCTATCTGGACTGAGAAAACCGGGAAGTCAGGAGCTTATCATCGAGTCTAAAGCAAGTTTGGAGGCGTCATGATTACATCGCAAGACGACTTA
Organism: Pseudoalteromonas sp. L21; assembly: GCF_021728035.1. Classification (NCBI taxonomy): domain Bacteria; kingdom Pseudomonadati; phylum Pseudomonadota; class Gammaproteobacteria; order Alteromonadales; family Pseudoalteromonadaceae; genus Pseudoalteromonas; species Pseudoalteromonas sp. L21. The sequence continues at coordinate 46,505 of NZ_JAKKCV010000008.1, forward strand.
CATAACAAACTAACTTTGGATCAAAATCAGGATGTTAAACAGTTCTTAACGTTCATCATGGCAGATGAAGAGTATGGCGTTGATATTTTAACAGTTCAAGAAATTCGCAGTTGGGAAGAAATAACCGTCATTCCAAATGCGCCAGATTTTGTTAAAGGAGTAATTAATCTGCGGGGAACCATAGTGCCTATTATTGATTTACGGCGTCGATTTGCGATTCCGGCTATTGAGTATGGGCCGCTGACAGTGGTGATTATCCTCAAGGTGAAATTAGAAAGCACAAGTAAAATTATGGGTATCGTTGTCGATGCCGTTTCGGATGTCTATAGCATTGCTGAGCATGAAGCGAAAGCAGTGCCCCACTTATCAGATTCTGAGCATGCGCAATTTGTGGCAGGTTTGGTGAATGTGGGTGAAAAAATGGTCGCATTATTAGACCTACAAAAAACGATGGACATTTAATTGGGTTGATTAACAAGAAGGTGAAGGGTATGGGATGGTTTAGCAGTCCTAAAAGTGTTGAGTCAAATAATGATTTAATTGTTACTGCATTGAATAAGTCACTTGCAGTGATTGAATTTCAACCATCGGGAACAATCTTGACAGCCAATGCAAATTTCTTAAGCGTCATGGGTTACCGGCTTGAGGAGATTCAAGGGCAGCATCACGCGATGTTTGTTGCTGAAGAGGAGTCTAAAAGCACCGAATACCAGCAGTTCTGGCAGCGTTTGCGAAACGGCGAATTTATCTCTGATGAATTTAAGCGCATCGGTAAAAATGGCAAAGAGATTTGGATCCAAGCGACCTACAACCCAATTATTAATAATGACGGCCAAGTTATTAAAGTCATTAAGTTTGCCAGTGATATATCAGCACAAAAAGAGCGAGACAAACAATCACAACGTGATGCAGATTTATCTAATGCATTACGTGTCTGCCAAGCAAGTGTGATGATTGCTAATAATGACCTTGAAATTGTTTTTGTTAATGAGCAGGTTAAACAAATGCTAAAGGCGCGTGAAAGTGACTTACAGTCAGTTTTACCCAATTTCTCTGTAGCCAATTTAGTGGGGACTTGTGTTGACGATTTTCACAAACAACCAAGTCATCAGCGTGAGTTATTAAGGACATTGACTGAACCTTATAAAACTACCTTACGCCTTGCAGGTTTAATCTTCAGTTTAATTGCCACACCTTGGGTCAGTGTCTCAGGAAAGCGTTTGGGGACTATTGTTGAGTGGCAAGATATTACCGACAGAGTTAACAAAGCTGAGGCTGAAAAGCGTGAAGCCGAAGAAAACCTGCGAGTGCGTCGTGCGCTTGACAGGGTTGCAACAAATACCATGATTGCTGATGCGGGTAATAACATTATTTACATGAATGAAGCCGTATTAAACATGATGAAAATTGCTGAAAGTGATTTGCGCAAAGACCTACCTAACTTCAATAGCAACAACTTGATTGGTCAAAATATCGATGTGTTTCATAAAAATCCTGCTCATCAGCGTAACATGCTGGCAAAACTTAGCAGTACCTACAGCACGGAGATTGTTGTCGGTGGACGCACCTTTGGTCTTGTGGCCAATCCTATCTTTACACCTGATGATGAGCGTATTGGTACAGTGGTGGAATGGGATGATAGAACAGCAGAGGTTGCCATTGAAAAAGAAATTGCTGGTTTAGTCGCTGCCGCAGGTAAAGGAGACCTAGAAGCCCGAGTAGAAGAGACTGGTAAAAATGGCTTTTTTCTACGCTTAGCGCAAGGCTTAAATAGCATGGTCAGTATTGTTGAGGATGCGGTTAAAGATACTGGTAATATGCTTGATGCAATGGCGAACGGCGACTTATCAAAACGTATTGAACAAGAGTACCAAGGGTCATTTGAGAAATTAAAACGTGATGCTAATGCCACGGCTGATAAGTTAACTGAAGTGATTAATCGCATTAATAGCTCTGCAACGTTAGTAGCCAGTGGTGCTGAGGAAATCTCACAAGGTAATGCTGACCTGAGTCAACGCACTGAAGAGCAAGCATCGTCACTTGAAGAAACAGCATCAAGTATGGAAGAAATGACCAGTACAGTTCGCCAAAATGCTGATAATGCCAAAGAGGTCAATGAACTTGCAGAAGAAACACGTGCTAAGGCGCAAAAAGGCGGTGAAGTTGTTAATCGCGCGGTGACAAGTATGTCGGCCATTAATGAGTCGAGCAAGAAGATTGCCGATATTATTAGTGTGATTGATGAAATAGCATTCCAAACAAACTTACTTGCATTAAATGCTGCTGTTGAGGCCGCAAGAGCGGGCGAGCAAGGCCGAGGGTTTGCTGTGGTTGCAGGGGAAGTGCGTAATCTTGCGCAGCGTTCTGCGGCAGCGGCAAAAGAAATTAAAGAGTTGATCCGCGATAGTGTCGGTAAAGTTGAGGACGGTACCTTACTGGTTAATGAGTCAGGCTCAACACTGCAAGAAATTGTAACCGCTGTGCAAAGAGTTACAGCCATGATTTCTGATATTGCCCAAGCATCAGAAGAGCAAAGTTCAGGTATTGAGCAAGTTAATAAAGCGATTGCACAGATGGATGAAATGACGCAGCAAAATGCAGCACTCGTTGAAGAGGCTTCTGCGGCTGGTGAGTCAATGGCTGAGCAAGCAAATGACATGCGACGTTTACTAAACTTCTTTTCTCTCTCTGTTGAAGAAGAAGCAGATATAACCAGCCGTGCTTCGAGTGTATCCGTTAAGCGGCCAAGCCAATCAGCACCTGCTTCGCCAAAAGGTAATAACTTTGTAGACCCAAGTGATGAATGGGAAGAGTTTTAAAACTCTTCCCACTCTACATCGCTAATACAATGTGTATTCCCTCTAAGGCTGGTGGGTTAAATTATGAAAGAGTTTTTACTAACGGATAGTGATTTCAAAAACATTTCATCTCAGGTATACGATGCTTGCGGTATCGTACTTGCGGAGCATAAGCGTGAAATGGTGTATTCACGCTTAGCAAGGCGACTTAGGTTACTTAAGTTAAAGAGTTTTAAAGACTATTTAGCTTTTTTAGAAGAACATAAAGAGCGAGAATTTAGTGAGTTTATCAATGCGATTACCACCAATTTGACGTCATTTTTTCGTGAACCACATCACTTTAACTATCTAAAAAATACGATAGTGCCGAGACTATTGACTACAAATGCACAGCAAAAGCGAGTGCGCGTTTGGTCAGCAGGCTGCTCCACAGGGGAAGAGCCCTACACGATAGCAATGACCCTAAGTGGTCTGTTCCCGACTAATTGGGATGTAAAAATTCTAGCCACTGACCTTGATTCAAACGTACTTGCTAAGGCGCAAGCTGGTACTTATACAGCAGCTAATGTAAATGGGCTCGATAAAAGTCAGCTAAAACGTTGGTTTTTAAAAAGTCATGATGGTCAGCTCTATAAAGTAAAACCACAGTTACAAGAGAATATCTTTTTTAAGAGGTTGAATTTACTTGAGCAGTGGCCGATGAAGGGAGCATTTGATGTCATTTTTTGTCGCAACGTAGTTATTTACTTTGATAAGCCGACAAAAGATACGCTTTTTCATCGTTACTTTGACTTATTGAATGACGCGGGGCATTTGTTTTTGGGGCATTCAGAAACCATGGGCAAAGACCATCAAGAATTTAAAAACCTAGGCCAGACGATTTATCAAAAGGTGGTTAATGAATAGTCATTTCAAACCAGTATTATCAGGGTTTGAGCACGTAAAGCGTTTTTGGGACAGTCACAGACAAAAGGTGGTCGCAAAAGTGTTACCGGGTGAATTCTATGTCTCTAAAAATGATGAACTGATCACCACCGTACTTGGCTCATGTATTGCTGCATGTATCTATGATCAAGGGTTAGGTGTTGGTGGCATGAACCACTTTATGCTACCGATACAAAAAGGCGTGGATCCGAGTAATGCTCACAGTTTAAATTGCCGTTATGGTAACTGGGCTATGGAGTTTTTAATTAATGAAATTTTAAAAAATGGTGCATCAAAACGTAACTTAAAAGTGAAGCTATTTGGTGGTGGTAAAATTATTCGCTCAATGACAGATATAGGCGTCGGTAATATTCGCTTTGCAAATGCATATGTACTTGAGGAAGGTTTAGATTTAATATCACATGACGTCGGTGGCCCTTGGCCTCGTAAAATAATTTTTAACCCTCAGACGGGTCAAGCACAAGTAAAAAAGCTGCGTGATCTGCATACTGATAAACTAGAAAAACGTGAAGTTAAATACTTACACGAAATCGAGCAGCAAGATGCTGGAACAGACATTGAGCTATTTTAGGAGAGTGTATGATCAAGGTACTTATTGTTGATGATTCTCCCTTGATCCGTGGTTTACTGAAAGAGGTACTTGAGCAAGCGGGTGATATGCATGTTGTAGGTGCCGCTGAAGACCCTTATCAAGCACGTGATCTCATTAAGCGTTTAAATCCTGATGTACTGACGCTTGATATTGAAATGCCAAAAATGGATGGCTTAAGCTTTTTGAAAAATTTAATGCGCTTGCGACCTATGCCGGTTGTTATGGTTTCAACATTGACTCAAAAAGGCTCACCTATTACCCTCGAAGCGCTAGAACTCGGGGCTGTGGATTTTATCGCAAAACCAACGGCTAATGTGTCTGAAAACTTGCAACGCTATGCGTACTTAGTACAACAAAAAGTCCGTACAGCAGCAGGTGCAAGGATCCGAGCATTTAAAGAGCAGAAACTAGAAAAAGATAGCTCACTCGACAGTCTGCAATTTAAAAGTAATGCAGTGATGGCCATAGGTGCTTCAACGGGGGGAACAGAGGCAATCAAAGAAGTGCTTATCCGTATGCCCAAACACTGCCCACCCATTGTGATAACACAACATATTCCACCTGTGTTTAGTACTTCATTTGCGATGCGGATGGATCGAATCTGTGCGATAAATGTTAAAGAGGCAGAGCAAGGAGATAAGTTAGAAGCTGGCTGGGCTTATATTGCCCCAGGCGATCAGCATTTAAGTGTGGCGAAAAAGGGAGCTGCGCTGTATTGCCAATTAGACTCAGGTGAGCCCGTTAATCGTCATCGGCCTGCTGTAGATGTGTTATTTAACTCTTTAGCAGCTTTAAATTGCAAAGCAACGATAGCGTCTTTATTAACTGGAATGGGCAGTGATGGTGCAAAAGGGTTATTAGCTTTACATCAAGCTGGTGCCTATACCATGGCACAGGATGAGCTATCGTCTGTGGTATGGGGGATGCCAAAAGCCGCAATCGAATTGAATGCGGCTAATGAAATTGTCAGGCTTGATAAAGTAGCAGCACACATGCTTAAACAGGCTGCTAAGGTGTAATTACCCAAGGTTGTGAAAACCAATAATAACTGCCTTTTTTATTGATAGAAGGGGCTGTACAGTTGAATCGAGAGCGGCCTTTTTTCAATTTATTAGGCGAGGTAATTTGAACAGTATCTTTACTTGTCCAATCAAGGTTAGCTTGACCAACACCCGACACATAGCATGCAAACTGGCTTTTGTGAAAATCCTGCATATCGAACTGGATGCTCAAACTTGGCGGGTTTTCGCTGGTCACACTATCAGTGTAATTTAATGCTTTAATTGTGAAAGCTTGTGAGTCAAGTTTCGTTGAAAGCGTATCAAGCTTAGAATAAAAACCAGACGCAGGGAAGCGTGGTAATCGCGTAAAATCAGAGTGAACACCTACTGCACCTGAATGTTGACCAATACCAACAAAGCCTAATGATTTAATTAATCCTTGTAACTCGTTATTGAATTCACCATAGGGATAAGCAAGGTATTTATAATCATGACCTATTTCATCTTTAATGCGTTTTTGAGCATTTAAAATATCTTCTTTAGTGCGAGATTGCCACTGAGCGTCAGTCTCACCTTCTTGTTTTAAATGCAAGTAATTGTGCACTTGCGTATGATTACTTATCAAGGCTCCTTTTTTAGCCAGCTCTTTTAATTGCTGCCAAGTCATGACATAGCTTTTGCCACTATCAATAAGTTCAGGGTTTACAAAAATAGTATAAGGATAGCCAAACTTTTCGAGGATAGGGGCAGCTTGTTCATAATTATTTTTGTAACCATCATCAAACGTGATTGCGACGGTTTTATCAGCTAACTCTTGACCTGCCTGTAGTTGAGAAATCAACTCATTTAATGGGATAACATTAAATTGCTGGTCTTTTAAATACTGCATGTGCTTGGTAAACGTCTCGCTGCTGACGCTTGTAACAGCCGGAAGGGTTTCACTGACGTGATGATACTGTAAAATAACGGCGCCGTGGGCACGCATTGATAAACCTAACAGGACTGCAAAAACTACATGAAACATTTTCTTAAACGTCATAAGGCACACCATAAAAGTTTGCTGTTATTAGCCGGTCCAATGATCTTATCAAATATTACTGTTCCATTGTTAGGATTAGTTGATACTGCAGTCATCGGTCATTTAGGCAGTGCTCACTACTTAGCCGGTATTGCACTGGGCTCAGCAGTTATCTCCCTATTATTTTGGCTAGCAGGATTTTTACGTATGAGCACCACGGGGCTTGTAGCGCAAGCTTACGGTCGAGGCGATCATACTTTGCTAGCTGAATTATTAAAGCGCAGTTTGTTATTAGCGACTTTCGTTGCGCTTATATTAATCACGCTTAGTGTACCTATTCAATCCTTAATGGCATATTTATCGGGCGCAAATCAAGCGGTGCTAGAGCAAGCACATAGCTATTTTTCAATCCGTATTTTTAGTGCGCCAGCTGCGTTGTGTAATTTAGTGCTATTAGGATGGATGTTGGGGGTACATTACGGCAGAGGGCCGTTTTATTTATTACTCATCACTAATATTACCAATATCGTGCTTGATATCTATTTTGTTATTTTTCTTGATTGGAAAGTGGCTGGAGCGGCTTGGGCGTCGCTAATTGCAGATTACATCGCTTTTGCCTTTGCACTTTGTTTAGTTTATCAGTTGGCTAAAAAGCAGGGCATTAACCTAGCGGTAAAGGCGTGGTTTAACGTGGCTAAACTGCTCGAATTAGTCAATTTAAATCGTGATATCTTCATTCGTTCACTGGCGTTGCAATTGTGTTTTAGCTTTATGACCTTTTATGGCGCAAGAATTGGCGAAACAACACTGGCAGCGAATGCAGTACTGCTGAACTTTTTAATGCTCGTCAGCTTTGCGCTTGATGGTATTGCATATGCAAGTGAAGCTAAAGTAGGTAAAGCAAAAGGCGAAAAAAGCACTCAGCATATACAGCTGTGGGTTAATTTGAGTTTGTTCTGGGGGGGACTGTTTGCATTATTTTACAGCTTAATATTTTTAATCTTTGGTAATGCAATTATTCGTTTATTAACCGATGTGCCAGAAGTAATTAGGATGGCTGCAGATTATTTGCCATGGGTGATTATCTTACCAATTGCAGCAATGGCATGCTTTTTATTCGATGGTGTTTTTGTTGGTTTAACGCGTGCAAAAGATATGCGAAATACGATGCTGATTAGTGCAACACTCGGCTTTTTTGGGTTGTTTTGGTTGGTGAGTGATTGGCAAAACCATGGCCTTTGGTTCGCAATGACCATTTTTATGCTGATGCGTGGTGTAACGTTATGGTTGCGCTATCGTTATATCGTTAAACAAAATAGCTTGTTGAATTAAGCGTTTATTTCCAAAGGTCAGGATCATCATCTTTGGGAGATGCTCGCTCAAGAACTTGAGCAAAACGGTTGGCAAAAATACCTAAGTAACCCCAAGCGGCAAAAAATAATGCGATGGCCAAAATAAGTAAGCCAATCAGCTGCAAGATTGCAGGGCCATAATAACCAGTGGCAATAAAAATCACGGCCAGCACAAACAGTGCTAGGCCGCAAAGAAAGCGTTTCAAGCTTAATTTGGGGTCGCTACCTAAGCGAAATACCCATTGTTTAAGCATGCTTTAGATACCGATTAGTAGTAAGAGTGCTCACCCGATTGGTGATCGGTAATGTCTCTCACACCATTGATTTCATCAAACTTAGCGATCATTTCTTTCTCGATGCCCTCTTTCAACGTGACATCAATCATCGAACAACCGTTACAGCCACCACCAAATTGCAGAACAGCAATACCGTCAGCGGTAATTTCAACTAAACCAACTTGACCACCGTGGTTTGCAAGTTGTGGATTGACTTCAGTTTCAAGCATGTGTTGTACACGCTCTTGTAACGTTGCGTCGTCGCTAAGCTTACGTGCTTTGGCATTAGGCGCTTTTAGAGTTAACTGAGTGCCCATTTTGTCAGTTACAAAATCGATTTCAGCTTCTTCTAAAAAAGGCGCACTTTCTGCGTCAACAACGGCATCAAAGCCATTAAAAGGTAGACGAATATCAGTCGCTTCAACCGCGTCTTCTGGGCAGTAAGAAACACCACACTCCGCCTGCGAAGTACCTGGATTTACAACAAAAACACGAATGTTTGTTTGTTCAGCTTGGTCTGCTAAAAGTTTAGCAAAATGAGATTGTGCAGATTCAGAAATAGAGATCATAAAACGGACTATACTTGACTAAATTACTCGGATACTGTGTATCATACTCCGCTCATCGTATTGTCGCCAGTGTTGAGCGTAAAAAGTTGCATCTATTTTGTCTAGTGGTAGCGTGAAAACATCAATTAAGTACAGGTGCTATCTATGCGTTTAATAATAACAATATTAACCATGCTAGTGAGCGTTAGCGCATTAGCGAAACCCCTTTCTTATTACTTTGAACAAGATGTGAAATTTGATCCAACCATTCCAACACCTGAACAGGTGTTAGGTTACGAAGTAGGTGAATGGCATGTTCGCCATGATCAGCTTGTGCAATATATGCAAATTCTTGCCGATAAAAGTGACCGAATGAACTTTCAAGTGATCGGTCGTACTCATGAACAACGCCCATTGGTTATGTTAACTATCACTGCGCCAGACAAATTAGGGCAGGTTGAGACTATTCGTAAAGCCCACCTAGCACGTTTGGACGGTGAATCATCAGACTCAAGCAAACAGCCGGCGGTTGTATGGATGGGGTATAGCGTGCATGGTAATGAGTCATCAGGGAGTAATGCCTCGTTATTGGTTGCTTATTACTTAGCTGCTGCGCAAGGCCCAGAAATTGATAATTTACTGAACAATACCGTTATCTTACTGGACCCATCTTTAAATCCTGATGGTTTAGCGCGTTTCGCGAACTGGGCAAACAGTAATCGCGGTATGAATTTATCGTCAGATCCAGAAACTCGCGAGCATAGAGAAAACTGGCCTAGTAGCCGGACTAATCATTATTTATTTGACTTAAACCGCGACTGGTTATTACTACAACACCCTGAATCACGAGCACGCATAGCTCAATTCCATCAATGGAAGCCGAATATTCTTACAGACTTCCACGAGATGGGACCAAACAGCACCTTCTTTTTTCAACCTGGTATTCCGACACGTAAGCACCCGATTACACCAGAAGAAAATGTCACTTTGACTAAAGCAATTGCTAACTATCATGCGAAGACGCTTGACGAGCATAATGCTTTGTACTTCACCGAAGAAAGTTTTGATGATTTTTACTACGGAAAAGGCTCAACTTACCCTGACGTGAATGGTGGGGTGGGTATTTTATTTGAGCAAGCCAGCTCACGTGGTCACTTACAAGACACTATCAACGGCCCATTAAGCTTTCCGTTTACGATTAAAAATCAATTACTAACTAGCTTATCTACATTTCAAGCTGCAATTGAAAACCGCCAAGATCTGCTTGATTACCAAGCTGAGTTTTATAACAAAGCGATCGATCTTGCTGGTGATGAAGACTTTAAAGGGTATGTTGTTAAAGGCGGTGCAGATAACAGCCGTATGCAGTACTTTCTAGAGCTATTAAAGCAACATCAAATTAATGCGTATATGCTTGAAGAGCCATTAAAAGTGAATGGTCAAAGCTTCTCTGAAAACAGCTATTTCGTACCATTAGCACAACCACAGTTTCGCTTAGTGAAAGCCGTTTTTAGTGAGCAACAACGCTTTGTTGATAACACATTCTATGATGTATCTGGCTGGACACTCGCGCATGCATTTAATTTAGAATTTGCAAAAGTCAGTAGTAAATGGGGGCTTGATGTTGCAAAAATGCCTTGGCAGAAAGGAGTTAAGTCAAGTTATGCAACATTGCCACAAAGTTATGCTTACGCATTCAAGTGGGACGATTATCTTGCACCAAAAATGTTGAATACATTGCTAAAGCAAGGTGTTAAAGCGCGTGTTGCATTGAGTCCTCTTACTGCTAAAACGCCCAGTGGTGAGGTTGCATTTGAACCCGGTAGTATTTTGCTCCCCGCAGGTTTGCAAACAGACAGTAATTGGGTTGATTACTTAAATCAAGCGCAGACTGAGTTCGGTATTGAAATTACGCCAATTAGCTCAGGTTTAACGGTGAAAGGGGCTGATTTAGGCTCTCGCTCTATGGCCGTTGTAAAAGCGCCTAAAGTTTTACTCGTGGGTGGTGCAGGCACCAGCCAATATGAATTGGGTGAAGTATGGTATTACCTCGACCGTTTTGTAGGCACTGCGCCAACTATTGTTGAAATGCCTCGTCTTAGCAGCCTTGACCTTGAAAATTACAGCCATATTATTTTGGCTCATGGTAATTACAATACACTTGATGATGCGACCAAGGTTGCGATCAAAGCTTGGGTACGTAAAGGTGGTGTTATTTGGGGTCATAAAGGAGGTGCCAAGTTCCTCGCTGACCAACAATTATTAAAGGCCAGTTACTTATCTCGTCGTGATGTAGCGAGCGCATTTAATACGCAAGGGCTTACTTATGCCGATAAAGATCACTTAGCGGGCCGTCAACGTATTGCCGGAGCAATCTTTAATACGTCTGTTGATTTATCACACCCGCTAACATTTTCACTGAACCGTAATACCCTGCCAGTATTTAAAAATAGCACTTGGTTGCTTGAAAAGTCAGATGCACCGTTTGTAAATGTTTTAACATACACAGATAAGCCATTGTTAGCGGGCTTTACTGATGATGTGAATGTAGAGCAAGTTGCCGGTGCTGCGGGCTTAATAGCCCATTCATATGGAAATGGCAGTGTTATTGGTATGACGGATAACCCCGTGTTCCGTGGGTATTGGTATGGTACTAGCCGATTATTGAGCAATGCTTTATTCTTTGGTAATGCTTTTCATGCAGCGGGTGATTAACGTATTTTAAGGTTCTCCTAAAGGGGTCAAACACGTCAGCATTGCCCATACGTGTTTGGCACCTGCTTTTTTTAGTTCATCGGTTGCTGCATTCAATGTTGCCCCTGAGGTCATTACATCATCAATAATGGCGACCGACTTACCCTGCAAATTAGTTTCGCACACAAATGCATTACGCATATTTTTAATTCGTTTCGCTTTACTGAGAGAAGATTGTGCAATCGTTGCTTTTTGTTTAACAAGCGGCTCAGTTACAACTAAGTTCATTGCTTTTAATACCGGTAGCCAAGTTTGGCTTACCTGATTATACCCTCGTTTTATAAAGCGTTTATTGTGCAGCGGCATAATAATAAATTCATCAGGCCAAGATTCATTGACTGCCTTTGCGCGCTGCAACTGCAAATAAATAACCTGTTGTAGGGCAATTTTATAGTACTGTTTGTCACTAAACTTCAGCTGTTTAAGCCACTGTTTCATTGGGGCTTCATACCATGCACAGGCTATGAGGTGATCAAAATGACAATCGGGGAATGCGTCACAAATATCAGGGCGATGAAGTAAATTGGCATGTTTGCTTAGATCAAATAATCTTAAGTCGTTTAAACAATGCTCGCAAAGTGCGTAGTTACTTTTTATATGCGTTTGACACGTAACACAAAAGTTAGGAAACAGCGCATGTAAGCCATGTTTTAATATCTTCGTTAGGTGAGCCATTGCATTCAATCCTTTAAACGCTATTATGAGCCATCAGTGTGCTTGAGAGTTTAAAAATATGCAAAATGAAATGGTGTTATTACATGGCTGGGGAATGAACCAAGGGGTCTGGCAAGTGATTTTACCAGAGCTTGAGTTTTCATATGAGGGCACCATTCGCTGCCTTGATTTACCAGGCTTTGGTGAAGCGCAGTCAGTACCTAACACCTATAATTTGCATGAAGCAGCCAAGATGCTGAGTGAACAATTGCATAACGACTCAATACTAGTTGGCTGGTCGCTTGGCGGATTATTTTCACTTTACATTGCAGCTCACTGGCCAGAAAAAGTATCAAAAGTTATTTTAGTGGCATCGAGCCCTTTTTTTGCTCAAGCTGATAATTGGGCAGGTATTAAGCCTGAAGTGCTTGATGCGTTTAAAGAGCAATTAATCACTCAGACAGACAAAACCATTGAGCGATTCCTAGCGATTCAAGCTATGGGCAGCGAATCAGCTCGTGACGATATTAAAGCGTTAAAAAGATTATTAAAACAGTATCCAGCACCGCAAGAGCGCGCCCTCAGTGCAGGCCTAGATATCCTACAGCAAGAAGATTTACGTCTGCTATTTAGCAAAATAACGCTCCCCATTCGCGGTATATTTGGGCGTTTAGATGCGCTAGTCCCTTACCGTGCAATTAAGGATATGCAGGCTTTGCAACCTAACTTTGAGTATGAGGTGATCGATAAGGCGTCTCACGCTCCTTTTATTTCTCATAAAACTGAATTTATAAGCGCTCTGAAATCAATGTGTTAATTAAATATTGCTCTGCAGAGCCCAAAAATAGGGGGATTTTACTTTATTTTGATTGTTTTGTGAGCGATACTTGTAGGGAAGATCTCACTGTTGGAGGATATGATGCCAATCAGTTCTGTATTTAATAATGGCGTGGAAGGTTACAACCGCGCAAGTCAAGGCATTGAAAAAGCAAGCGCGCAAATTAGCCGCGCGTCTATTGACCAGCAAGACGACGCCCAACTTGCTCAGCAAAGACAGTTACAAGGTGCAAGACCAGAGGAAGCTGTTACGCCACCTGTGTCTCAGCCTGCTCGTATTGATGAAGCATTGGTGAACCTAAAAGTTGAAGAGTTCAATGCTAAGGCTAACGTTAATACGATTCAAACTGCCGATGAAGTACTAGGCACGCTAATCGATATAAAAGCTTAGCCATGAATATCGTTACTCCCTTTCCCGCAATCAACATTAACACGGCGAATGTACACACCGAAAGTGCGCGCCGTGATAATCAGTTGCGTGAAGTCATCCCGCCTCCTGTGGCAACTAATTCGAGTAACGCAGAAAATAAAGCACTGAATGATGGCGAAAAAGCAAGACAGCCAAGTGGCGATGCAAGTACTTATGATGCTAAAGGTCGCCTTGAGGACGATAAAGCGATTCAAGAGCGAGAGCAAAGCGAACAAGGTAGCGAAGAGAAATCAGAGCAGCAGCAACAAGAAGAGCAAAAACAAGAGCAAAAAGTTGCACAGCAAGAACAGTTAGAGCTTGAACAAATTAAAGAGCTGAAAGCGCGAGACACTGAAGTGCGTGTACATGAACAGGCGCATGCTTCGGTGGGAGGTAAATACGCAGGCTCGCCAAGTTATGAGTATCAACGAGGCCCCGATGGCACAAACTACGCGGTTGGCGGAGAAGTACAAATTGATGTGGCTGAGGTAAGTGGTGACCCTCAAGCAACAATCGATAAAATGCAAACGGTAAGAGCGGCAGCACTTGCACCCCAAGAGCCATCTAGTGCAGACCGTGCTATTGCAGCCGATGCGACACAGAAACTTGCCGCAGCGCAGGCTGAACTCGCTATGCAGTCGCGCGAAAAAGCACAGGGTGGTGATGAATCGTCGTCATTAAGAATTGACCGTGAAGGTGCTGAAGACGAAAGTGAAGCAGTGAGCACTTCTCAGACCAAGACAGCCAAACGAGATGTGGAAGTTGATGAACGAGCCACACGAATAGCCAATTTTTACCAAATGGCTACATCGCCTGGGGAACAAAATAATTTTTCGGCGGTTATATAATTATTAGATTTATAAGAGACGCGGTTCAATTTGAACCGCGTTTTTGTTTTTAAGCTAAAACTATTTTTTTACTTTAGCATTTGCAAATGCATCGGCAAATGCGTTACCCATGGCCGCATTACCAAAGTCACGCTTTTGCTTAGGCGCACTTTTCGCTTTAGCCGCAGGCTTTGATTTGCCTGCAGGTGCTGTTTTATTGCTTGTATCTACATCATCATCTAAACGCATTGTAAAACTAATACGTTTACGCGCTGCATCAACCTCAAGTACTTTTACTTTAACAATATCACCTGCTTTAACCACTTCGCGTGGATCAGAAATGAACTTGTTGGTTATCGCTGAAATATGAACTAAACCATCTTGGTGTACACCCACATCAACAAAGGCGCCAAAGTTAGCTACATTGGAAACCACACCTTCTAGAATCATACCAGGTTTTAGATCGTTAATGGTTTCAACACCGGCCTTAAACTCAGCTGTTTTAAACTCTGGGCGAGGGTCTCGACCTGGTTTATCAAGCTCTTTAATAATGTCGGTAACGGTTGGTAAACCAAACTTTTCATCTGTGTAGTCGTTAGCAACCAATTTATTCAAAATATCAGTGTTACCAATTAAGCTGTTTACATCTAAGCTGTTCTTTTCACAAATACGCTTAACAACAGGGTAAGCTTCAGGGTGAACTGATGAGTTATCAAGAGGATCTGAACCTGTGCTAATACGTAAGAAACCAGCTGCTTGTTCAAAGGCTTTTGGTCCTAGGCGCTCAACTTTTTTAAGCTCAGAGCGTTTGCTAAATGAGCCATTGGCATCACGATAGCTAACAATGTTTTGCGCCAACGTTTTGTTTAAGCCAGATACACGAGTCAGTAACGGCACTGAGGCCATATTTAAATCAACACCGACTGAGTTTACACAGTCTTCGACAACCGAGGTCAGCGTTTGACCTAGTTGGCTTTGTGACACATCGTGTTGATATTGACCTACACCAATTGATTTAGGTTCGATTTTTACAAGCTCGGCAAGTGGATCTTGCAAACGACGTGCAATTGACACTGCACCGCGTAATGATACATCAAGATTAGGGAATTCGTTGGCAGCAAATTCAGACGCTGAATAAACAGATGCCCCCGCTTCACTGACCATTATTTTATTTAATTTAAGTTCACTGTTGGTTTTAATCAATTCAGCAACTAACTTATCTGACTCACGTGAAGCTGTGCCATTACCAATCGCGATTAACTCAACTTTATATTGGCGACAAAGTTGCTCAAGTGTGCGAAGTGATTTTTCCCAATGATTTTGCGGCGCATGTGGGAAAATTGTTTGCGTTGTTAACAGCTTACCAGTGCTGTCTACAACAGCAATTTTACAACCCGTACGTAAACCAGGATCAAGTCCCAAGGTTGTACGTGGCCCTGCAGGCGCAGCCATTAATAAGTCTTTTAGATTTTTTGCAAATACGTCAATCGCGCCGGTTTCCGCTTTTTCGCGCATTGCACCTAAAAATTCATTTTCTAAGTGTAGACTTAATTTAATCTTCCAAGCCCACTGTACAACACTCATTAACCAGCTGCTTGCAGCGCTATTGCTCACATCTAACCGATAATAGTCAGCAATCATTTGTGCACATACCTGTGCTGGGTTTTCTGCACTCGGTTCTGGGTTGATACTTAATTGTAAAACGCCTTCATTGCGAGCGCGGAGCATGGCCAGAGCACGGTGTGAGGGAACTTTTTTAAGCGGTTCTTGATGTTCAAAGTAATCACGGTACTTAGCGCCTTCATTTTCTTGACCAGCGATTACTGTACTTTCAATTTGGCCGTGTTGTGCAATATGACTACGGAATTTAGCAAGCAGTTTGGCGTCTTCAGAAAAGCGTTCCATCAAAATAAATTTAGCACCGTCAAGCACCGCTTTTGTATCAGCAAAGCCTGCGTCAGCATTAATATAGTCAGCAGCGTGTTGCTCTGGTTCGAGGTTAGGGTCATTAAATAGCGCATCGGCAAGTGGTTCAATACCCGCTTCAATGGCAATTTGTCCTTTCGTGCGGCGTTTAGGTTTGAATGGTAGGTATAAATCTTCAAGCTCTGTTTTACTGTCAGCGTTATTAATATCACTACTTAACTCGGCGGTTAGCTTACCTTGCTCTTCAATTGTGGCAAGAATAAAGCTGCGGCGCTCTTCAAGCTCGCGTAAGTACGAAAGACGCTGTTCAAGTAGTCGTAATTGCGTGTCGTCTAGGCCACCTGTAACTTCTTTCCGGTAACGTGCGATAAAAGGGACTGTGGCACCTTCATCAAGTAATTTGATTGCAGCAACAACTTGTGGTTGCTGGGCATTTAGCTCGGTCGCTAAGCGTGCAGAGATATTGCTCATGCATAAACCTTTTTAAAAATAGAAAATCAGTAAACTGAAGATTAATTGCCTGAATAATATCACAATAAGAAGGCCTTAAAAGCACTGCTTTTAAGGCCCTCGAAAATTGTTCTACACAACGCAATATTTATGGCTTAGTGAGGGTGATCGATATGCTGCATCACCTCACTGAAGCTGTTTGCAATAGGGTTAATATTGACAGGAATATGTAGCTTTTTCGCAATTTCACGTGCAGAAATTAACCCACAAATTTCATGTTCAGCACTTGTTACTAAAAGAAACATCATACCTTGGTGTTCCATAGTTTGTAGTGCATCTCCAATACATGCATAGCTGATGCTTTGTAAGCTAACACCAGCAAGATTATTCAATGGAGTCATTACATCATGCAAAGTCACTTCGTCGCGGTGTAAGTTTAAACGTTGTGCAAGAATCATTATTTTAGAGCTTTGTAGATCTGCACTCGATGTGATCCCAACTAACTTGTCTGTGTCATCAACGACTAAGATGAAGTCAGAGCAGCGGTTACTTGTTTGTTTTAGCGCATCAACAATGGTGGTGCTTGCGTGAGCACGTAGTGGATCTTTTTGTGTAAAGCTATTTAGTACTTTTAATGCTGGAGATGTTAGATCAAGTGTTGGTTCTACTTCATTAACAGCGTTAGATAATGCACCATTAGATACGTCTTGAAGACGTAATTCTTTGAAATTATTCATATTTGTCACCATAAATTTTAATTAAGCATCGATTTTTTAAAAACGTAGTTAAATTAAAATATAGGTGGGCCTCGCTGGTGCGCACTGTATACAGAGGCCTTAGTCTGAGTAAAAACACGTACACCTAGACGCACATCAGGCAGTGGTTGGGCTGCGCAAAAGTTGAGTGCTGGAGTATGTTTATCTAAATCAGTATCAAGGTTAGCAAGGTCTGCATTATCACACGCAATGAAATGTGAGGTGGGTGTAACACTATCAGAATGGTTTTCTATGTCGCTGGCGTAAGAAATCAAACTCACACTGATTAAAAGTGCGAATACAATGGCATTACTTAATATGCGATGTATTGCGTTTGACATAGTTACTACCTTCTAAACATCAAGCTTAAAACGTCATAAGCTTATTTAGTTATAGATCACATTTTTAGACTAAACAATCACAAATTAACCTTTTCTGAATTTATTTTATTAATTATGGCGCGTCTGGGTAGCTTATCTCATTGACATACCATTCTTTTTGGCCTTCAGGGGTAGTGACTGAAAAATCGTCATCGACTTGCTTGCCAAGGAGCGCGCGAGCCATCGGCGCATCGATAGAAATATAATCTTTGCGTTCATAAATTTCGTCAGGGCCAACAATGCGGAAGCGTTTAGTTTCCCCTTGTTCGTTTTCTATCTCAACCCAAGCACCAAAAAACACCTTCCCCGCCTGTTGTGGGTTGTAATCAACGATTTTTAAGTCAGGCATGCGTTTACGTAAGTAGCGCACGCGACGGTCTATTTGTCGTAATACACGCTTATTGAATTGATAGTCGGCATTTTCAGAGCGGTCACCAAGGCTTGCTGCCCATGTCACAATCTTAGTGATTTCAGGGCGTTTCTCATGCCATAGGTAATCATGCTCTTGTTGCAATTGCTGATACCCTTCACGTGTGATTAAGTTGGTTTTTGCCATATCTATTAAGCCTTTAAAGAAAACCTGTGCAAGGTATAAAAGTCTTTTACCTTTGTCGAGATCGTTTTGAAATGTTCAGTAACAATCTAAGCGTTCAATTCGTTTTTTATTCTTAAGTTTTTCATTTATATTAACAAGTAACATATTACAAAAAGAATGAAAGTTATGGGACACGAAACGACAAAGGTATTGGTAGTTGATGACGATATGCGTTTGCGTAGTTTGCTTGAACGTTACTTGGTAGAACAAGGGTTTATTGTTCGTACAGCGGCAAACTCTGAACAGATGGATCGCTTAATCGAGCGTGAAAATTTTCATCTAATGGTGCTTGATCTTATGCTACCTGGAGAAGACGGTTTGTCGATTTGTCGTCGCTTACGTCAAAAAGAAAATGATATACCGATTGTTATGTTAACGGCAAAAGGTGATGAGGTAGACCGTATTATCGGTTTAGAACTTGGCGCTGATGATTATATTCCAAAACCATTTAACCCCCGTGAACTGTTAGCACGTATTAAAGCCATTTTACGTCGTCGAGCAAAGGAAGTACCTGGTGCGCCAGCAGCAGAAGAAAACGAAATATCATTTGGCGAATTTACGCTTAACCTTGCTACTCGAGAAATGTCGCATGGCGATAAAACGATGTCGTTGACCAGTGGTGAGTTTGCGGTATTAAAAGCATTAGTGACTCATCCACGTGAGCCACTTAGTCGCGATAAACTGATGAATCTAGCCCGTGGTCGTGATTACAGCGCACTTGAACGTAGTATCGATGTGCAGGTGTCGCGCTTGCGACGTATGATTGAAGTGGATGCCGCTAATCCTCGTTATATCCAAACAGTATGGGGCTTAGGCTACGTATTTGTGCCAGATGGTGAAAAGTAACAGTTATGGGGATGTTTCCACGTAGTGCTTTTGGACAAACCGTATTTTTGGTTGCTGCACTGCTTTTAATCAATCAAATAGTGTCCTATATAACGGTTAGTTTTTATGTGGTTAAACCCACCATAGAGCAAGTTAATCTGATCCTCTCGAAACAAGTTAAAACGGTGTTTATTGAGTGGGAAGAAGGCGTTGAAGTAAGTAAAGAAGCGTCCGAAAAATTTTTTGAAATCACTGGCATTGAAGTCATGACGCAGCGCCAGGCTATGCGTGAAGGTCTGGCGGAAACACGAGAATATTCAATGCTTTCACGTAGCATGTCGGAGCAACTTAACGGTTCTGCGCGAGTGCGTATAAGCCAAACAGATCCACTTGTATACTGGGTTGAAGCACCACAAGCCCCAGGTTATTGGGTGCGAGTGCCATTGACTGGGTTACAAGAGAATAACCTTGAATTCCTCACTTTTTATTTATCTAGTATCGGCTTTTTAAGCGTATTAGGTGGTTGGTTGTTTGCGCGCCATCTAAACCGACCATTAAAAGCGCTACAGCAGGCGGCAGTTAAAGTAGGTGTTGGGGACTTCTCAACAAAACTTGAAGAGCAAGGCTCAACTGAAGTGATAGAAGTAACCCGTGCGTTTAATCAAATGTCGCGTGGTATTGCGGCGTTAGAAAACGATCGTCGTTTACTTATGGCAGGGGTTTCCCATGACTTACGTACACCACTTACACGTATTCGTTTAGCAACAGAAATGATGTCTGACGACGAAGATTATCTGCGTGAAGGAATTATTCATGATATTGAGGATATGAATGCGATTATCGATCAATTTATTGAATACTTGCGTCATCACAAGCGCGAAGAGCTTGCTCTTGAAGATCTTAATGCCATCGTCAATGAAGTCGTTGAGGCCGAGCAAAAGCATCATCGGCAAATTAGTTTTACAGAAAACCCCAGCATTAGTAACGTACCTGTCAGTACGGTAGCTATAAAGCGTGTTGTGACCAATATGATTGAAAATGCCATTCGTTACTCTGACGGTGATATTGAAGTGGAAACGCGCATGAGCAGTAATAAAAAGTTTGCCATGGTGGTTGTAAATGACCAAGGGCCAGGTATTCCTGAAAGTGAACTTGAAACTGTCTTTGAGCCGTTCAAACAAGGTGATGCCGCTCGCGGTAGTGAAGGGAGCGGTTTAGGTCTAGCGATTATCAAGCGTATTGTTGATATGCACGGCGGGCGAGTGCAGCTACTTAATCGCCCAGAAGGTGGCCTTAGCGCACAGATCTATTTGCCACTGTAGATACTAACTTAGAGAAAAACGCGGCATCTACATGCCGCGTTTTTTAGGTTTGTTAAACTCGTCTTACAGTGCTTTAAATCGAATCGCTGTGCCGCCGCTGGTAGCAAGCTTTAACGTTAGCTTATCATCAGCAGTCACTATGCGTTTTTCTACTGTTAAGTCATAAGGGTTATTTATCCACTGTGCTTTATCACCGTCACGGTAGATTTGTGCTTCAAACTTTTTACCTTTATCTAAGAAGTCTAACTTCACTTCTAAAGTGCGGGCGTTTTCATCTGTTACAGCACCTAAATACCAGTCGTTACCTGAGTATTGATCACGCTTGCGCTCTTTACGTGCAAACACAACGTAATCGCCCACTTCACCTTGTAGAGCAATACTTTGTTGCCAATCGGTTGGTACATCTTGAATAAATTGGAATGCATCTGGTTTCGCTAAGTAGTTACGTGGCAAATCTGCGGCCATTTGAATTGGGCTATACATCACAACATACAAGGCTAATTGTTTTGCGAGCGTCGTTTGTGGACGGTTGGTATCGGCACCTAAACCGTTAAAGCCCATGTCAAAAATACCTGGTGTAAAGTCCATTGGGCCTGCCAGCATGCGAGTGAAAGCAAGCATAGGAATGTGTTCTGGTGGGTTTGGAGGGGTTCCCCATGCATTAAACTCTTGTCCGCGCGCCCCTTCGCGGGTTATCCAGTTCGGGTATGTACGACGCAGACCGGTATCTTTGATTGGTTCGTGAGTATTAATGCTAATTTTATGTTTTGCAGCCAGTTTTACGTTATATAAGTATTCGTTTACCATGAACTGACCATCGTGCCATTCTTTACGCACAATACCGTTTTCATCAATACGTTTGATATTGCCGCCGTCAGCGACGTAACCTGTTTTTACTTGACTCACATTTGATTTTTCGTACAGTGCAAACGCATCTTCCATTTGATTGCGGTAGTTAGTTACGTTACCTGATGTTTCGTGGTGACCGATTAATTGCACGCCTTTTTCTTTGCCGTAGTGGGTTAACTGTTCAATATCGAAGTCATCATAAGGCTGTGTGAAGCTAAATACATCACCGTTATAAAACCAGTCACCATCCCAGCCAGTATTCCAGCCTTCGACGAGTACGCCATCGAAGCCATACTTAGCCGCAAAGTCCATATAGTATTTAGTGTTTGCGGTTGTAGCACCATGAATTTTACCGCTACCCCACGTATTTTCATTGATATGCATACCCCACCAAATACCGACGTATTTGCCGGGTTTAACCCACGATACATCACCGAGTTTATTTGGTTCGTTTAGATTTAAGATAATATCGGAGTTAATTAAATCAACAGCTTCATCACCAATTTGAATGGTACGCCAAGGAGTATTGAATGCGCCGTGCTTTTTAACTGCTACGCCATCAGACCAAGGTGTTAAATCGGCTTGAAAAGTACCGTCACGGCGTTGATTTAGAACCATGCCCGCATAGTCAACAAGGGCAGCTTCGTGAATACTAATATGGATGCCATCTTTGTTTTTTAAGGTAAATGGTGTGTGTACCAGCGCCGCTTGATGTAATGGCGTGGTGTTATAAACATATTCATAGCGGTTCCAACCGCGTGCAGGTATCCACCAAGCCGTTGCGTGTGATGAGTCTGTAATTGCAAACTCCGTAAGCTCTTTGGTGATTTCTATATCTTCAAAGCCTGCTTGCTTTGGTAATTCGTATCGAAAGCCAATACCATCATTAAAAGCACGGAAACGTACTGTAAAAGTGCCACCTTGCGGCTGAGGTTTTTTAAACGTAACAGCCACTTCGTTATGGTTATCAACCACAGTTTGGCGTTCACCCCAAGGTTGCTCCCAGCTGCTTTTTACAGAATCGGTAGTTTGACTACTAATTTTGTAACCTTCGCTCATTGCTGGCTGTTTTTTAAAAACAAGGCCTAACGCAGAGTTAGCAATGATTTGTTTACCTGCAAAGCTGATTTCGTAGCTAGGTGTGTGTTGTTCATCTGAGATAGTTACTTTGATCTGCCCATCAGGTGAACTGACGGTTGTGGTTTGTGCTAGGCAAGTACCTGAAAAGGCTGCTAACATTAAGGCAGTTAATCGCATTGTTGTTCCTTGGCGGCTTATGGTTGTGGATTGTTGTCACAATAAGCATAAATTGACTTGCGTGTTAATACGAGGTATCTGCATACGTATTCAGCAAAGTACGCACTGATTTTAAAAAGCCAAGCATATGAAAAGGTTCATCAAAAATGATAAGAATAATCCTGTTATTACTTACCTTTAGTCCAACACTGATGGCACAGAAAATTCAAGTTGTTGACCAAAACAGTCAGCCTGTTGCTAATGCTGTTGTTTGGTTGAAAGGCCACTCGCAAAGTCCATCAACGGAAGCTAGTTACACCATGAGCCAAGAAAATAGAGCTTTTTCTCCTCATGTATTAGTGGTGCCTAAAGGGGCGAATGTTGAATTTCCGAACTTAGATTCTATCATGCACCATGTGTATTCATTTTCTAAAGCAAAACACTTCGAATTAAAACTTTACCGAGATAAACCTGAAAAGCCGGTTCGTTTTGAGCAGACCGGGGTTGTTGAACTCGGGTGTAATATTCATGACTGGATGCTGGGTTATATTGTTGTGGTTGATAGTCCATCATTTGCGCAAACTGATGAACAAGGTTTTGTTGATTTAGATCTCCCTGAAGGGACGTTTGAGTTAGCGATATGGCATGATCGATTGTCTGACATTAGCGAACCAGAAATTACTTCGTTTAATAGCAAAAACAGTGTGTTACGTTATCAATTGAAGCAGGCGCTTTTACCAGCACTTGAATTAAGCAGTGACGAGTTCGATGACTATGAATAAGTGGCAAGTAGTACTGTGCTCTGTGCTTTTTGGTTTACCTAGCTCTGTACTTGCAGAGCATGAAGGATTAATCGCAATATCCGCACTAACAGGCGATCAATTAGCCAGCTACCAGCGTACCGGTATTGGTTTATATCGCTACGATAATGACCATGATGGTATTCGTCTTTCTCAAGCGATGCTCAGCAGTCGCTTAGAGTTAGATAGAGATTGGTCTATGCACTCCACTGTTAATGTTCATGCTGACCCTTCTACGACAATCGGTTTTAGTCAAGCTTATCTGCAATACCAGCCGTTGACAGAAAGTCGTTATAAGTTAGCTATTAAAGCCGGTGGCTTTTATCCGAAAATGTCGCTTGAGAATCCGCAAAGTGGCTGGATGTCACCTTATAACTACACCAACTCAGCCATTAATAGTTGGTTAGGAGAAGAAATACGTACTTTTGGTGTTGAAGCAAGTATAAAGCGCCCAGGCCGACAATTTCGTAGTGAGCATAGTTTTGAGGGTGTTGCAGCGGTCTTTAAAGGTAACGATCCTGCTGGAACGCTGTTGTCTTGGCGTGGTTTTGCACTTCATGATAGGCAAACAACATTTAATGAACGTATCGATTTTTCTGTGCCGGCATCTTTTTCTCATTCACAGCTTACCAAGCAGGCCGACTATGTGCAGCCCTTCGAAGAAGTCGATGGTCGGTTTGGTTACTATGTTGGCGCACATTGGGATTATCAAAAACGTTCACAATTTCGTATTTACTACTATGATAATAATGGTGATCCGAGCGCAATAAATACGCGTACTGGTCAGTATGCTTGGGATACGCGCTTTTTGAGTGCGGCCTGGTTGTACAAGTTTACCAAGCAGACGCGCATTATTATGCAGCTCCTAGATGGTAAGACTGCAATGGGTAAAAATCGAGGAGTAAACAACAGTTTTTACAGTCATTTTGTTATGTTAAGCCACAAGTTAGACCAGCATCGTCTCACAATTAGGTATGATTACTTTAAGGTTAGTGATCATGATGATTGGATGTTTGATCCTAACCAAAGCCGAGGAGATGCTTTAACCGCTAGTTGGCGGTATCAATTGTCAACACAGTGGCAAGTGGGTGCTGAATATTCAGTACTGAGCAGTGACGCTCAAAATAGACCAAGTATGGGATTTAATGAGCGCAATTCACAACAACAGTTAATGCTATCTGCACATTGGCGCTTTTAACCTCATACACTTTTTTAGTTTTTCTACTAACATTCTAATAAACGTGCTAATTAGAATTTGAATTAGGATAATGTATGAATTTACAAAGCATTCGCGTCAAAAGTTCACTGCCTATCGTTTTACTCGCAATTGCTATCGTAATCTTGATAGCAGGTTACACCTACTTAATAAACATACAAAGAGTGGCAATAGACGCCCAGTCAGAGCGGTTTGTAAATGCCGTATCGGTAGTCGTAAATGCAGACAGAGACTTATATCAAGCAAAAGTGGCTGAACTGCACTTAGTGACCACAGATAAAGGCGATAAAGCTTATCTAGATGACCATCAAGAAAATGCAAATCAAGTGGCTGACCGCTTCAAACAGTATTTATCCTATATGTCTGCCTATCCTGAGGTAACAAGGCAATTTGGTGGTTTTAATAAAGCCTTTGATTCATGGTTTTTAGCATCTACTGCTTACATAAATGATTCATCGAGTAGCGAGAAAAAACAAAACGCTGAACGCGCATTTTCGGCGCTTCGAGATATTCTTGATAAAGCAGGTGAAGCAGCGGATAAAACATCACAAGCTGAAACCGAGAAGCTGATGAGCAAAGTGATCAATTTTAAAGTGATGTTAATGATCATGATCGCCGTCGTATTATCCATTGCAGGTTGGTTTAGTTATTTTGTGCCACGTCAACTTACAAAACAAATTAACTTTGTCACAGAACGAATTAACGAAATTGCCTCTGGAGATGGTGATTTAACGGGGCGAATTAACGTAAAAACACAAGACGAATTTGCTGATCTTGCGACTGCTTTCAACCGCTTTTTGGATAATTTACAGCAGTTGATTAAAGATATTTTAGAACAAGCAAAAGAGTTAAATGCATTAGGTAACGATTTAGGCAGTTTTGCTAATCATAACCACCAAGTAAATCAAAAGCTCAGCCAAGCATCTGAGTCAATTGTCAGCGCGGTACATGAAATGAGTGTCGCTAGCCGTGAAGTGGCAAATGTAGCGCAAAACTCATCCCATGAGGCTGATAACTCGCAACAGCTTGCTAAGCAGGGTTTGTCGGCAGTAGATAACTCAAGTAGAAAAATTACCGCGCTATCCGAAAATATGGAGCATGCAAGTCAACGTTCTACTGAATTACAGCAAAGCTCTGATAATATTGCCAAAGTACTTGAAGTTATACGTGCCATTGCTGAGCAAACAAATTTACTCGCTTTGAACGCAGCCATTGAGGCTGCGCGAGCAGGCGAACAAGGACGAGGGTTTGCTGTTGTAGCAGATGAAGTACGTACTCTTGCAACGCGAACGCAAGACAGCACAAATGACATACAAACAATGGTTGAGCAGTTTGCGGAAAGTGTTGAACAATCACTACAGGCTATCAATAGTGGTAAGCGTTATGCTGATGAAGCGGTTGAGTCATTCGCGCAAACAAATGATGTATTAAACTTGATGCAAGAATCGTCAGTGAAAGTAAACGACATGGCAATGCAGACGGCGCAAGCAACTGAAGAGCAAACCGCTGTGGCTGATGAAATAAGCCAAAACTTGTCAGACTTAAACGATCAAACTCAGCAAGGCGGAGGCTTGGCAAGCTCGACTCAAGAGGTGGCTAATCGTATGAGCCAATTAACTAATGAGCTTAATCATTTAGTTAATCGGTTTAAGGTTTAAAACTAATTGATAACAAAAAGGGCTCAATGAGCCCTTTTTTAGTTTAGTAAAACTACTTTTTCTCAAAAGCGCGTTTCATATAATTTGGTGTGGCTAATGCGCCGTGGTGAATACCTGCATTATAGTATTCTGTACTTTGCGAAAGTGTATCAGCATCATCTTCACGAAAACCATTGAAGGCTTCTGATTTACGTGCAAGGGTTACTGACCATAGGCCACTTGGGTAGATTGGTTGTGGAAAAGGCAGAGTTTGTAGATCAACAAAGCCCACTTCTGTCATCGCGTCGCGCATTTCTACTAACAGTGGCATGTGCATAAGCGGTGATTCACTTTGTTGAATTAAGATACCACCAGGGCGAAGTGCCGTTAAACAGCTAGTATAAAAAGCATGGTTAAATAAACCTTCACCCGGACCAACAGGGTCTGTACCGTCTACAATCACAACATCGATTGACTCAGGTGCTGCTTCACGCATGTATTTGATACCGTCGTCAAACATCACAGTGGCGCGTGGATCTTGGTTTGATTCACATAATTCTGGGAAATATTTTAGTGACATTTGTGTCACGACTTCATCAATATCAATTTGCGTCACGCTTTCAACACCTGGGTGCTTTAATACTTCGCGCAATGTTCCGCAGTCGCCACCACCAATGATAACTACATTTTTAGGAGCGGGGTGTGCAAGCAATGCTGGATGACTGATCATTTCGTGATAGAAAAAGTTTTCACGGCTACTTACCATAGTGCAGCCATCAATAATCATAAGATTACCAAAGTCAGTCGTTTCATACATTTCTACTTTTTGAAATGGTGACTGCTGTTCATCAAGCTTTTTGTTTATGCGAAGTGAAAAGGCACTACCATCACGGTCACTAATTTCAGTGAACCAGTTGTTTTGATCTAAATTAGCCATCTTGCTTATACACTTTTGGTTAATGGTAAAAAAGGGGTGCAATTCTGCCAGTGCTTGGCCAATTGCTCAATCAAATTTTAATCAGTATAGCGAAAATTTTTCTTCACCTTGTAGTTGGCACCTTTTTAACCGTGATAAAGGTGGTGTCGTTTTATCGAGATAAACAATTAATAATTATTTAAAACAATAAACTACAGGCATTACAAAAATAAACCATTATCCAAATAGTAAGACTAATTAAAATTTAATATTAATGCCAAGAGCCACATTAATATCATCAGTCTTATCAGCATCGAAATAACGTTTTCGAATTTCTACATAAGCGTGTTTTTGCGATGCAAATCGATAGTCGTTACCAATGACAAGGGCGCGTTGCTTCGCTCCTTTTATGTCATTAGCGCCATAAGCATACTCTAGACTGCCATAGATTCGATGCTGGTCAAATAAACGATAACGAGCGCCAAGTGCGTAGTGTCGAGATTCTGCTGTTTTAGATTTTTGTAAGTCTTTGAGTGAGTGTGTTGCGCCATAAATAGAAACTTGCAAATTTGAGCTTGCTTGCCATTTAGCAGAAGCGATGTGGGTATGATACTTGGCTTGTTCGTAATAGCTGGCTTGATAACCAGCTTCAAGCTCGATATTTTTGAGACCTGTGTAATGAATACCTAGTCCAACCCCGTAATCTAGCTTAGTATCTTTGACTCTCAATCGCTGGCTACCAATTCTCAACTGCGGTCTATTTTCCAGCGTGCGGCTGAAGTTGTATTGACCTGAAAGGCGAAACTCATCAAAGCGAGTGTGATATTGCATAGTATGAGAAGGGCGCTTGGTGTTTAACTCGTCTTTTGTTAAATGAACCGATGCGCCCACACGGTGGCTACGGTCAAAATTGTCGTAGTTTTTTACAATCGCATTTTGTTGCCCATACTGCAGTTTCCCCCATTGGGTGCGTACACCTAAATAGGCTTGCCGAGTTTTAAAAAAGGGCGTGTCATCAGTATTAGCATTGGTTCCTAATTCATAACGACCGTAGATCTTGCTTTGGGCAACAGGGTAATTGAATTTAATTCCTGCTTTACTGGCATTATCTTTTAATTGCCACTGTTGAGAAGAACGGTTTGACCGTTCATGTGTTTTTTCTTGCTTATTGCTATAAGTCGCGGCAATTTTTAAATTAGCGTAAGGTGAAATATCAAGCTCATTTATTAAGTCTTTTAATTGTATGTCACTGCTGCTGACTTGTGCACTTGTGAGTAGTAGGGTTACAGGGAAAATAGTGTATGAGTATCGCATGTTTTGTCTCTTATTAATTCAATAAGAGACATGGTAAAAAACCTCTCCTGACAAGATGCTTAGAGGCGTTGTAAGGTGAGTGTCAGGTTATTAATTGGCTGTGGTTGCGCTATCGTGGTGAGGATCAATAAACCAAACATCAGGTGTTTTTTGGCATAAATTGATAGTGCGCTGCTGTTGTATCGCTTGGCGCTTAAATTGTAATTTAACAATGCGGCACTGTGCTAAGCCAAAAATGTGGTGAATAGGTAATACATAGCCATCGCGGGTTAGATCGTTATCATATGTTACTTTTAGCTCATACGGACGGCTGTTTAGAAAATCTCGCTTTTTGATTGTATTTTCAAAATCGGCATACTTTGCATAGCCGATGAGCTGGTTGTCTCGCTCAATTAATGCCCATTCTTCATTAAGCTCTAAGGCTAGCACTTTTACTAATTCATTCTTGGCAATTTGACCCATTGGTACTGAATCAGACGATGGCGCCTGAAAAAGAGATATTTTATTTTTGCTAATCACCGGTATATCAAGAAACATGAGTTCAAAATTGGTTTTTATATTTTCTTGACCAACACGTTGTAGCTGAAAGGCTTGTAAAGTGGTGTCGTCGATGCTTGCCGTCCAGCGAGTTTTAGTCACTGAGTCTTGATTAACTATTTTACTGTGTGTGGGCTTTTTAAGGCTATGAGCCAACTCACGAAACAGGTGCTGACGACCTTGATCACTTAAAAACAGATCAAGCTCTTCGTTGATCGCCAATGCTGCTAAGGCATGCTGTTTTTTCAGTTGTGTTTCAATTGCCCCAGGATCTTTAACTAATTCAGTGAGCTGGCATCCAGTTAGGGTAAATAAAGCAATTGATAAGATTAATTGTTTCATAAGAACTCCGAGTGTCAATCCATGATTATTTGCGTGCCAGGTAGTAGCAAAGTGATAGCTAAACCTGTTTTTGAAAGTGTACTGTCATGCAAGGAAATAGTGCCGCCATACAGTAGAACAATATCTTGAACTATATTGAGACCTAAGCCACTGCCTTGTGTTGTTTCATCTAAGCGCTTGCCAGGAGCAAACACAGTTTGGCGCTCAGCAATTGGAATACCTGGGCCGTCATCTTCTATGCATATTTCTATGCCACGCTCAACATGTGTTGCTTTAATAAATACACGTTGTGTGGCCCATTTACAGGCATTATCGATTAGGTTCCCTAAGACCTCATCAAGATCATGGTTATCGCCATTAAATTGCAGATGAGGGTGGCAAGAGAAATCTATTTTCAAGCCTTTTTGCTTATATAAAAGCTCAAGGCTAAAAATCAGCTCACTGAGTGTGTCTGCGACATTAGTTCTTGCTGCTAGCTTTTCAAATGAGCCCGCCAAACGAGCGCGTGCCAAGTGGCTATGAGTGCTTTGACTTAGCTTTTCAGCTTGTTCGAGAATGATTTTTGCGTCGCTTTGAGGTAACTGATTTGCATGATTCTTCAACACTGAAATTGGATTTTTCAAAGCATGAGCGAGATTTGATGCTTGCAAACGAGCTCGCTCTAATATTTCTTTATTGTTTTGTAGCAAATGATTAAGTTCAGTTTGTACTTCATCAAGCTCATTCGGAAGAGATAAAGTCAAGGAGTCTTGCTGCCCATCACGAATGGCGCGAATTCCTCGTTGTAATTCTTTTATCGGATGAAGCATTTTTTTTAGTTGCCAGAGTAAAAGGCTGGCAAACACCAAGCCTAAAAGTGCGAACGCGACTATTAAGCGAGTTGCGAAAGCAATCACATCACTATGAATATCATCTTTTGGGCCGCTGACAATGATGAATACCGTTTGATCGACAGCTTGAAAATGAACACGACGAATGGCTCCTCGTAAGGCTAGGCCTGTTGGTCCTTCAAATTCAATAAAAGTTAGCTGCGGGTTGTTATGCTCAGCAATTAAAGGAAACGGGGCGTCGGCATATAAAGAAGCTGATTGCTGTTTTACCTCACCTTGATGAATGACTTGCCAATACCAGCCTGAAAAAGGTTCTTGAAATCGCGCTGCTGCAGAGATGTGATCTAGCTGTAACTCCCCTGATGCCGTGAACTGTGTGGCAGCCAATAACGAGTTTGATTTATTTGTTAGCGTTCGATCAAATCGTCGCTCGATGTATGAGTCGAAAAGCATGACTAGTGCCACCGATAACACACTCAGCGCAATTATCATGAAAATGATCATGCGCTGTATTAAACGACCGCGTAACGAGTAAGTTTTATTCGTCGGCATTGAGAAGATATCCTTGTCCGCGTCGGGTTTGAATATGCGTGGTGCCTAGCTTTTTACGTACACGGTTGACCAAAACTTCAATAACATTTGAGTTATGTTCAAAGTCCATTTGATATAAATGCTCTGTCAGTGTTGCTTTGGAGACAACCTGATTCTGTCTATTCATTAAGTAGGCGAGCAAACGATATTCTAATGCGTTTAGATCAAGATGAGTTCCTGCTAGTGTCGCACGTTGAGTTGCGGTATCTAACTGCAAAGAACCGGCACTTAAAACGCTGCTAGCGTGGCCATTGCTGCGCCTAACAAGGGCTTCTACGCGTGCCAGTAATTCTTCCATTTCAAATGGTTTGATTAAGTAATCATCTGCGCCAGCTCTTAACCCTGTTACCCGCTCACGCCATGTGTCACGGGCGGTTAAGATAATCACGGGCATTTTATTACCATTTCTTCGCCAATCAGATAAGACACTTAAGCCATCACGTTTTGGCAAGCCAATATCTAAAATAGCGATATCATATTCTTCCGTATCACCTATAAACCACGCTTCTTCGCCATCGTGACATTGATCGACTGCAAATCCATGTTCAGTTAATGCGTGACTAATTTGCTCGGCAGCTTGAGTATTATCTTCAACGACTAACGCGCGCATATTGCTTCCTTTTATGGTTGTTCCTTGCTGATACTCTTATCACCAACCAGTTTATCTAATTCTTGAAAAACACGATTGATGGGATCCCATTGCTTTTTACTATCATCTAAAATCAACTCAAAGGTGTCGGTTTGGTAATAACGATGACTGACATCACCACTACGATTAACAATTTTGACCTTAAAGACTTGTTGACAGTCGAGTTGCTGCACATTTGATTTCAAAAGAGTCTCCCCATTTAATAAGTCTTCAGCTTTGAACTTCTTAATAAAGCGATAAAAAACTTTCGCTGAGGGAGTGTTGCTTTGAACTGTGCACTGCTCATCTTGACCATAAGCGAACCCTGTCAGCAAAAATAAAACGATTGCTAAAGGGATAAAATGGCATTGTTTATTGTTGGATAACGACATAGCCCGCCTAAAAAAGAAGATAGCAACAAAGGAGTATACTTAGCCTTAGCTTACAACAACCTTACAGTCACCACTTAGGTTTACTAATTTATTATTTTAATAAAAAATAAATAGTTAGTTATTTGATTTGTAATGTCTTTTTTGAATATTACAGCAAGCTTACTGGTTATATAACATAGCTGTCAGGGTGATGCTTTTAAGATGCACTCATTGATTGGCAATGAGGCCAATTATAGTCACTTAATGTATAGGAATTATATTATGTCAGCATCATCTTACACTATGTCACAGCGCCTTCAGTCTGCAAAGCGTGCTTTTGTAACGCGCCGAGTAGACAGCAATGATTTGCAGGGATTAAACACAAACCAGTCACCTAAAAGTGGTGACCTTGTATTAGCAAGAGTGACAGAGATTGGTCACCATACAAAAATAGAACGAATTGATGGTCGTAAAGCAACTTTATATGAAGGTGATGAGATTATTCTCGCTTTTGGCAATCGTTATGCTCCAGATCAATTTGAAGCGACCGTACCCAATAACTTAGATGCTTGTCATATGGTTGCTGCTGGTGGTATTGCTGGTTTAGCGCTTGGTTGGCACAGTCGCATTTCAGTACCCACTGCTATTCAACCAATAGGATTAATCACCAATAAATATGATCAGGTTATAAATGTCGCTGATTATAAACTGCCCAGCCATCAATATGGGCTCGTAGCCAATAGCGTGCCAAGCGTGGTGGTGGTTGGAACTTCGATGAATGCGGGTAAAACAACCACAGCGGCCCATTTAATTCATGGTTTAAATGCTGCTGGTCACACTGTGGGGGCAATGAAAATTACAGGCACTGGAGCAGGTGGTGATCTTTGGCTAATGAAGGATTCAGGTGCCGCGCACGTACTTGACTTTACTGATGCAGGTTATCCAACAAGTTTTAATATTGGTAATGAACAAGCGAAGCAAATTTATCCTGTTCTAGCGGCAGAACTAATACGCAAGGGTTGCACTGCAATTGTGATTGAAGTGGCGGATGGTATCTATCAACAAGAAACAAATGCGATTCTAGAAAGTCCTGACTTTAAACAATATTTTCCAAATGTTTTATTTACTGCACGCGAAGCTATGGGTGCACAAAGTGGTGCCAGTTGGCTGGTGAACCAGGGATACAATGTGCAGGGAATTGGTGGACGTATCTGTGCTTCTCCATTAGCCACACGTGAGGCGGCAAATGCATTAGGGATGACGGTGTATGATTTAGCTGATTTACGCGACCCTACAACAGCTTGTTATATTTTAGGAACTGACGCTTACACATCAGGTACAGCCTAGTATGAACAGTGGATTTCCTACATTTTTGTCGGGGATTGGGCCGTTGCGGCTTATATCCCTCACTCTATTAGCATTGCTAAGTGTGGGAGCGAGTAGCTACAAGTTAATTTGGTTTTCAAATGCTTGGCAAAGCGAGGTGTTCTCGCTAACCATAGCACTTTTGGGGGGCGTTTTAGTTAATCTTGTAGCCAGATTTTGCCTCAGTGTTCTTGCCGAGCAAAATGGACAGAAACTCGTTTTAGCATATCGTAATGCGCTTTTTCAGCGGATGTTGAGTGCAGATATAGAACATGGGCCCAACCGTATTGGCGTGGCTATGAACCGCTTAATTAGTGACGCTAATGGTGTTGCTCATTTTGCAGGACGAGGCTTAGCTTACGGACAAATGGGAGGAATAGGGCTAATCGTTTTTGGTTGGCTGCTGTTTATGCAGAATCAAAAACTGGCTTTTAGTGTACTACTTGCTGTGATTATAGTGTTTGCTTTTATTGCGTCCATTACGCTGTGGGCTTTGCGGTTCGCGGGTAATATTCGTACTAGTCGTGGTCGTTTAAGTGGGCATTTGAGCGAGCGTTGCTTTGGTTATCTCAATGTTGCTCGGATGAGGAATCAAGGTAAAGAAGTGAAGCGTATTGATCGTCGAGGACGTGATTTAGCATGGCAGCTTGTGCACTGGCGAGGAGGAGTTTTAATATGCCGAAGCTTAGCACCACTCACCGTTACCACTTTAATCATACTGAACTCAAAAGATATGAACATAATGGCGTGGTCGAGTTTAGTGCGCGTACTTATTTTATCTCTATGTTTATTGAGTATCGATTATTTAATTAGAAGCTGGGCCGATTGGGTTAACTTTTATGTTGCTCGAAAGCGTTTAAAATTAGCTCATGATCGCTGCACGCTAACAACAAAGCGTGCGGAGCATCGTTTAAAGCGTTTTCAACGTTATGATTTAAAACTACGTCAGTTACGTATTTTGAGTGCAATGCCAGAGTGTAATGCTGAGATTGCTGCTGGCGAGCGTATTTTAATTTGCGGGCACGTCGGTAAGTCAATGCTATGTCGCGCTCTTGCGCAACAACGAGAACCTGTCTCTGGGTTTTTAGTGTTAGGTCGAAGACGGTTTGAAAACCTAGACTTTAGACGCTTACAGCAGTTGATAGTTGTTATTGATGAATTTTCTCAGCTTTTTAAGGGATCAATTTACAGCAATATTTTATATGGCACGGGAAAAAAGCGCAGTGCAGAGGTTGAAGCATTCATTGCAAAATTAGGATTTAATGAATCTTTACTAGACAGCCAAGTTGCTGAGCTTGGACGCGGTTGTCCACAAAGCTTAGTCGCCAGAATTTTATTAGCTAGAGCACTACTTATACAACCTGCGGTATTGGTAATCGATTTGCCGGTGTTTATTGCTCACCCTGAGATCAGGCAGTTACTGAAAGATGTTGCTGAGCAACACTCTTTCACGCTTTTACTCGTAAGTGAGCCAGAGCTGGCACCCATAGCCTATACAGGCGTTTTGAATGTAGATAAAGGCCAGCTCACGGCGCCCTAATATTATTCATTCTACAGCTGATAGGTTTATTACTTTCGGAATTTTATAAGGGGGACTTAGATAATAAACATCATTTAATTTGGCTTGTCTTTGGTTTAATCAGTATTTTTTGTTAGCGTGGTGGCGGGTAGCGTATTAAAATATGCGTTTATATTAAAGAAACTACAGAAGACAATGCCATGACTTGGGGTTTAGATAAAGCACGCAACACGTATAATGTCGCTCATTGGAGTGACGGCTATTTTGACATTAATGCGCAAGGAGAGCTGGTTGCTTACCCTGATGGCGATCAAGCTAAGGCGGCAATTTCCCTATCTGAACTGACTGAACAATTTAAAAAGCAAGGTCTAACATTACCTGTTCTAGTGCGTTTTACCGATATTCTGCAAAATCGTGTTGGCACTTTAACGAGTGCATTTACCAAAGCACGTAATGCACGAGATTATCAAGGTAGTTATACTTGTGTATACCCAATTAAAGTAAACCAACAGCGCTCTGTGGTAACTAAACTTCTGGCTCATCCAAGCGGCTTGGTTGGTTTAGAAGCAGGTTCTAAACCTGAATTAATGGCGATTTTGGGTGTTGCGCAAAACCCCATTACCATTGTTTGTAATGGTTACAAAGACAGTGAGTTTTTGCGCCTAGCCTGCATAGGTCAAGCGCTTGGTCATAAAGTTCACATTGTTGTTGAGAAGCTTTCTGAGTTAACAACGCTATTAACTGAAATTGATGATTTAGGTATTGAACCCTCAATTGGTATTCGTATCCGCTTAAACTCCGTGGGTAAAGGAAAGTGGCAAAACACAGGTGGTGAAAAAGGTAAGTTCGGCTTAACGGCGGGACAGGTGCTTTCGGCTGTTGAGTTATTAAAGTCACATAATAAATTACACCTGATGCAGCTAGTGCACTTTCATATCGGTTCACAAATTGCCAATATCCGTGACATTCATAGAGCGTTACGCGAATGTGCCCGCCACTTTGCTGAGCTAACACAACTCGGTGTGCCTCTTAATACCGTTGATGTTGGTGGAGGACTCGGTGTTGACTATGAAGGCTCTGGTTCACGTAGCGCATGTTCAATGAATTATAGTGTTGAAGAGTATGCACGTAATGTTGTGAATGCGTTTGCTGAAGTATGCCAGCAGCATGACTTAAAACATCCAGCTATTATAACAGAGTCGGGTCGTGCGTTAACTGCGCACCACGCGGTATTGATTACTGACGTGATTGACGTTGAGCGTGCGCCTAATCATGCTAACCCAGCGCCTCCAGAAACAAATAGTGTGTTAGTGCTTGAAGATATGTGGCAATGCTTACAGCGTTTAACACCCCGTATGGCCTTAGAAATCTATCATGATGCTATGCATTTATTTAGTGAAGCTCACGACCAATATGTGCACGGCTTACTGAGCATGCTTGAGTGGGCTAAGCTAGAGCAGCTTTATTTTACTATTTTACACCGTGTTCGTGCTTCGCTTAGCGAAAATGCACGTGCGCATCGTGAGGTGCTCGATGATCTCAATGAAAAGTTGGCTGATAAACTGTTTGTTAACTTTTCATTGTTTCAATCATTGCCAGACGTGTGGGGGATTCAACAGTTATTCCCCGTCATGCCTGTTGAAAATTTACATCAGCCACTAACACAACGCGCCATTATTCAAGATATTACCTGTGATTCTGATGGGCAAATCCGTAATTATGTTGAAGGCACGGGGATTGAGAGCAGCCTACCTATCCCTGAATATAAACCTGGGCAGCAGTATCATATTGCGATGTTCTTAGTGGGTGCATATCAAGAAATTTTAGGTGATTTACACAACTTGTTTGGTGATACTGACTCAGTTCATGTGGAACTTACTGACAGCGGCTACCAGCTAACGAATGCAATAAAAGGTGATAGTGTTAAGGACGTATTAAAGTTTGTTGATTATGATAGCGAAATTCTTGCTGAAAACTTCGCAAAAAGGGTCAGTGAACTGGCAATTGATGAGCAATATAAGGCACAATATTTGTCCGAGCTAGATGCCGGCCTTGCAGGCTACACGTATTTTGAAGATTAAGCGTTAAAGGAATAAGTTGTAATGTCCGTTATTCGTTGTGTGTTAAGTATTTTCTTTTATACCATCAATACACTTTTTTGGTTTGTGCCGATTTTTATTTGTGGTCTGATTAAGTTGATTCCAATCAAGCCATTGCAAAAACTAATGAGCTGGCTTGCCAAGCAGTGTGCGACAGTTTGGGTTTCTGGTAACAGTGTTAATCAAAATATATTTGCCCCTTACAAGCTTAACGTTACAGGGCTTGAGCAATTACAAGCAAAAGACTGGTATTTAGTGATTGCAAACCATCAAAGCTGGGTTGATATTTTGGTGATGCAACGCATTTTTAATCGACGTATTCCATTTTTAAATTTTTTCTTAAAAAAAGAATTAATTTATGTGCCTTTTTTAGGACTGTCTTGGTGGGCACTCGATTTTCCATTTATGACTCGTACCAGTAAAAGTCAATTGAAGAAAAACCCCAAGTTACGTGGTAAAGACCTAGAAACAACACGTAAAGCCTGTGAAAAGTTTAAAGAGATGCCAGTAAGCGTGGTTAATTTTGTTGAAGGAACACGGTTTACGGCAGAAAAACATCAACGTCAAAATAGCCCGTTTGAGTATTTACTAAAGCCTAAAGCAGGTGGTGTAGCGTTTGTTATGCAAGCGATGGGGGAGCAAATCTCAAAAGTGGTCAATGTCACCATACATTACCCTGGTGGGATCCCGAGCTTTGTTGATTTTGCGAGCGGTCGTGTAAAATGCATTGATGTCCGTGTTGAAGTGATGGATGTAAGCCCTAACTTAATTGGTGATTACACTAACGATGCAGACTTTAGGGTGAACTTTCAGGCTGAATTGAACCAAATCTGGTTGCAGAAAAATCAGCAATTAGCGCAATTTGAATCGCAAGTAAAATCATAGTTACTTGCGCCATTGAGAGCACACATATGTTAAAAAAATTTTTACCTAATTGGCTAACAGGGCTACTTGTCAGTATTGTGCTGTTTGCCAATGTCATTTTATGGGGCACGCTTGTGCTGCTATTAGGTGTGCTCAAATTGGTTTTACCGTTTAAGGTGGTTAGCCATACTTTGCATTTAGCTTATAAAGGCTGGTGTAATGGTAACCGTCTTGCACTATGGCTTGGGTGCCCCAGTATAGAAGTTAATATTCAAGGCTCATTAAATCGTAAAGGTTGGTACTTACTTATCTCAAACCATATGAGCTGGCTTGATATTGTTGTATTGAGTGCGATTGATGCACTGCCAGCACCTAAATTTTTTCTAAAAGATGAATTAAAGTACGTGCCTTTCATCGGCACGGGGGCATGGGCCATGGGCATGCCATTTATGAAGCGTGTAAGTAAGTCGCAGCTGGCTAAAAACCCTAAACTCAAAGGTCTTGACGTTGAGAGAACCAAGCGCAGCTGTCGAGATTTTAGAAATCACCCAACAACCATTATTAACTTTGTCGAAGGCACGCGTTTTACCACTCAAAAGCACCATAGACAAAATAGTCCCTTTACCCATTTACTCAAACCAAAAGCTGGCGGGATTGCTTTTGCCCTCGAAGTATTGGGAGAGCAATTTGATGCACTTTTGAATACATCGATTATTTATCAAGGAGAGGGAGAGCATATCTGCCGCAATTTAATTTGTGGTCGTCTTGATGCGATAAAAGTGGATATGCAAGTGCAAGCAATTGCTGCACAGATGATTGGGGACTATCAGCATGACCGTGACTTTAGAACCTCTTTTCAGCAGCATATTAACGATTTATGGTTGCAAAAAGATGCTCAGCTAATAAGTTATCATCAAACGCAACAAGACAACTATATGGCAACGATGAATGAGGAAGTTGAAACACCATGAAGCAAACTAACCTGCAAAAATTAGTCATGCCTTGGTTTGAAAATATGCCTGATGCACAGCTGCTTAGCGCACTTACGGCAACGGCTATTGGCATTTGTGCATTACTGTTTGTGTATGTTTTTACACGCAAACTTATGCTTCCTGGTATTCAAAAAGCAGTGACGCGTTTATCGCCTGAGCGTATTGGCGCCCTAGCTCCTTTGTTGACTAAGCTTAATGGCCGTTTTGCCGGTACGTTATGTTGTGTATTATTTTTAGCTACGTTTGACAATGTATACCCTGTTACTGATGTTGCAGCCCTTATACTTAAAACGATAGGGCAAGTAGTGCTAATCATCTATGGCGGCTTCATCATAAGCAGTATTGTTAGTGTTGCAGGTGGTATTTACAACCAGCTTGATTTCGCAAGAGAAGTGCCGATTCAAGGTCTTATTCAAGTGGTAAAACTTATCACGTTTATGATCTGTGCAATCTTAATTGTCAGTATTTTACTTGAAAAGTCACCGACCTATATTTTGTCTGGCTTTGGTGCGATAGCTGCGGTGACCTTGTTAGTATTTAAAGATACGATTTTAGGTTTTGTTGCCAGTATTCAAATTGCAGCTAATCGGTTAGTTACTTATGGTGATTGGATTCAAGTTGACAGTTATGGTGCGGATGGAGAAGTCATTGATCTAGGCTTAAATACGGTGAAAGTTCGTAACTGGGATAACACAATTACAACGATCCCGACTTACATGCTTGTTGCTGGCTCATTCAAAAACTGGCGAGGAATGCAGGAGTCTGGTGGGCGTCGCATCAAACGTTCTTTGAACATTGATATGAACAGTATTCGCTTAGTTGATGAAGCATTTCGCGAGCAAATCGACAGTGCGATTCCATTGCATGATTATATTCGTGTTTCTAGTTTACCTGAGCCTGTTACAAATCTTGGTTTGTTTCGTCGTTATGCTGAAGGCTATTTAAAACAGCATGAAAAGATAAACCGTGATCTCACGTTGATGGTGCGTGAGTTACAACCGCTCAACCATGGATTACCGATTGAATTTTATTGCTTTAGTGAAGATAAACGTTGGATTTCTTATGAGCATCTACAAGCTGAAATTATGGACCATTTGCTAGCAGTGATTCCGATTTTTGGACTGCGCCCATACCAAAGTGTCACGGGACAATTTAGCGCTAATGATCAGAGCGGTATTAAACCGAGCATTAAGGTAAATAGCTCGGCGAGTTAATAATAGTACTAGCTGATATATTGCTGCCCCAACGCCAGCATAATAAAACCTACTAATAGCCACCAAATAGGTGGCTTTGCAAGTCTAAGCCAAGCAAACGCAACTACCACAACGATGATATGCCACACAGTGTGTATTGCTGATTGCCAAATCGGCGAGTAAAGTGCCGCTGCTAAAAAGCCGACTACCGCGGCATTTAATGCAGCAATACTTCCTGCGAAACGGGGCTTATCAGCAAGCTGCAACCAGCTTTTCAAAAATGCGAACATTAATAAAAAACCAGGTAAGAAAATTAAAAGTGTTGCGAGGATTGCACCTGCCAATGAGCTGTTGGGCATCACTTGTGCGCCGAGGTATGTGGCAATCGTAAACATAGGCCCAGGGATGGCCTGTGCACTAGCATAAGCCGACAAGAATTGCCCAGTCTCAAGAGTTGGTACACCTGCTTGCAAAATGGGTAGCACTACATGGCCACCGCCAAATACCATCGCACCAGTTTGGTAAAATGGTGCAAACATTTCAAACCATTCACCTAAAGGTAAAAAGCTAAGTAATAGTAAGGTGCCGAATAGCCCAAGGGGGAGCCACGCGAGAGTCACTTTTTTACTATTATTGGTGAGGGGGAGTTTAATGTGCGGGTAAAACCAGCCAATTGCAGCTGCCACAATAAGCACAAAAACTTGGCTTGATAACTGAGCAAAGAATATAAGCGCAAGTGTACTCATCACCGCGATAAGCTTGTGTAAGTGGGTTTTGCAAAAGCTCACTGCCATACTGTAGGTTGCATCGGCGACAATCACTACAGCAAAAAGTTTAAGACCCGCAATGACGGCAAAGTAAAGGTTGCCAAATTGATGGGCGCTCAACGCGAGGAAAAACATAATTAAAAATGAAGGCAGGGTAAAGCCAATAAATGCGCTAAGGCCACCCAGCAATCCTGCTTTTTCGACCCCAATAGCAAAGCTGACTTGGCTGGAGCCCGGTCCTGGTAGAGCTTGGCTTAGACTAATTAGTTGCGCGTATCGTTCGTTGCTTAGCCAGTTCAGATTATCAACAAAATGCCTTTTGAAATAACCAAGGTGAGCTGCAGGGCCACCAAAACTCATACAGCCTAGTAATAAAAATTGTTTAAATATAATGAGTAACATTGCTTTTGCCATACAGGTAATCCACTCTATTATGACAGCATTGTATGACATTTTTGTGGTTTTTATGACATTAACGTGTCTTTCATTATCAAAAATGAGTGAACTTGGTGTGAGTAACCCTTTGAGACAATATTTTACTTACCTGCTATTACTACTTGGTACAGGGGCTGTTTTTGCTTCGCCGTT
The DNA here is from genome assembly GCF_021728035.1 of Pseudoalteromonas sp. L21. Taxonomy (NCBI): domain Bacteria; kingdom Pseudomonadati; phylum Pseudomonadota; class Gammaproteobacteria; order Alteromonadales; family Pseudoalteromonadaceae; genus Pseudoalteromonas; species Pseudoalteromonas sp. L21. The sequence goes on from NZ_JAKKCV010000008.1 coordinate 87,422, forward strand.
GCCTAAAGTAACGGTCGGGTTAGATCACGCGCCCCCTTATAGCATAGCGACTAAAGATGGAAAATTTAGTGGTGTAGTGGTTGATATAATGCGCGACATGCAAAAAAGTTTACCATTTAGAGTTGATTTTGTTGCTTGTCCATTTCCTCGCTGTGTGAAAATGCTTCAACAAAATGAAATCGATGTTAAAGGTGGATTAATCCGTACTGCTAAGCGTGAAAAAACAATGCACTTTTTAACACCTCCTTATATGGTGCTGACGTCTTCATTTGTGTTTTATGCCCGTGCTAGCAGCTTATTCACTGTCAATAAATATCAAGATTTACGTGGTAAACGCATAGCTGTAACGCGTGGTGCTGTTCACTTTCCTCGCTTTGACCAAGACAAACGATTGCTAAAAGTGGAAGCGCTTAGTGAAAATAATGCCTTCGAGATGTTACTTAAGGGACGTGTCGAATTAGTCATCGGTGTCGAAGATACAGCCGATAATGCGTCAGTGTTTTTACATCGACCCACAAAACAAATTATTAAAATGCCTTATCGTTTTGATGATGTAATCTATGGGCATCTTGCTCTTAGCAAACAGTTTGCTAACACTGAATTAGCACGGCAGTTTCAAGAGCACCTGAATGCAATTGTTGAAAATGGCCGGCTGAGCGAGTTAGTTAAGGTTTATAACCTGCCGGCTGTCACAAAAGTAAATGTGAACAATTAACCTATTCTTCATGGTTTGTTCATCGTTATTTGTTCATAATTGTTAATAATTCAATATTAGTAATTGCCATGGAGAGACACATGACTTTTAGCAAATCGGTTCTAGCAGTAGGTGTATGCGCTGTTTTATTAACAGGTTGTGAAACAACAAATACAGGTAAAGGCGCAGCTATTGGTGCAGCAACGGGAGCTGTTTTAGGTAAAGCAACAGGCGATCATGATGATAAACGTATTTTCATTGGTGCAGCAATTGGTGCTTTAGCAGGTGCGGCTGTAGGTGATTACATGGACAAGCAAGAAGAGGCTTTCCGTGATGAGCTGGCAGGCTCTGGCGTTGAGGTTGTTCGTGAAGGCGATAATATCCGTCTAGTCATGCCATCGAATATTACATTTGCAACTGACCAATCTTATATCACATCGGGCTTTCATAATACGCTGAACGCTATTGCTCAAGTGATGAACAAGTACGAAAAAACTTACTTAAGTGTTGAAGGTCATACTGATAGCACCGGTCGTGATAGCTATAACATGACGCTTTCTCAACAACGTGCACAAAGTGTTAAAGATTACCTAGTGAATCAGCAGATATTATCTGCCCGTATAAGTACACGAGGTTATGGTGAAACACGTCCAGTAGCAAGTAATGATACTGCAAATGGTCGTGCTCTGAATCGTCGTGTAGAGATTCAAATTGTACCAAACACACAAGGTTAGGCTTAAAGCCTGAGCTTGTGGTCAGGTTTGATTTGCCCTTTCAAACCTGACAATCCCTCTTTGTTAATCACGATTAAATTGTAGTTCGCACAACTGCTTATACAAAGGATTAGCAGCTAGTAATTGCGGATGTGTTCCTGTCGCAATCACTTCCCCCTTATCCATTACCACTATTACATCAGCATGTTTAACTGTTGCTAAACGATGTGCAATGATCAGTGTTGTTCTATCTTGCATTAAATGTTCTAGTGCGGCTTGTACATGAAACTCACTTTGCGCATCAAGAGCGCTGGTGGCTTCATCAAGTAAAAGAATGGCAGGATCTTTTAATATTGCCCGTGCTAGCACAATGCGTTGTTTTTGCCCGCCAGAAAGCCTGACTCCTTGTTCACCTAAAAAGCTTTGATAACCATCCGGTAATTGAGTAATAAACTCATCGGCATGGGCATATTTTGCCGCCGTATAAACTTGCTCATCGGTTGCATCAGGGTTGCCATAGCGAATGTTATGCATCACGTCTGAACTAAATAAAATAGGGTTTTGTGCCACCATACCCATTTGCTGACGCAAGCAATTTAGTGAAAGCGCTTTAATATTAACCCCTGCTAGTGAAATACTCCCTGAACTTGGATCGTAAAAGCGCTGTAGTAATTCAAACAGTGTGGTTTTACCCGCCCCTGATGGGCCGACAATCGCCACTGTTTGCCCTTGTTTTACGGTTAAATTAAGCGTATTTAATGCGGCGCTATCTGGTCTTGAAGGGTAATGGAAAGACACATTTTCAAATTGAATTGCAGGGTGATTTACTTTATTCGCATTAAATTGTGCATCACTGTTTTTGGCTGGGCTTTGGATCATACTTTCAACGGCAAGTAGCTCCAGCAAGCGGGCGGCAGCACCTGCAGCTCTTTGTAATTCACCGTAAACTTCAGCAACCGTTGCTACAGACATCGCCACCATAATGGCATAAAACACGAAAGCACCAAGCTCACCGCCTGTCATCGTGCCCGCAAGTACATCACTGCCACCAATCCAAAGCATAATACTAATAGCTGTAAAGGTGAGGAATATCACCGCTGCAATTAAAAATGAGCGTTGCTTGATGCGGCTTTTAGCCACCTGAAAGGCTTTATTGGTCTCGTTAGCAAAGGCCGCTTTTTCACGTTCTTCATGGCTGTAGCTTTGTACAACTTTAATATTCTGGATTATTTCGCCTGCGTAAGTACTGATATCGGCAATGGCATCTTGGCTAGAGCTTGCGAGCTTTCTCACTTTTCGGCCAAAAATCATCATTGGAAGTAGTACCACAGGTACGCAAGCAACAACCACAAGGGTTAGCTTTAAGTTGGTGATAAGCAGCATAGCCAAACCACCAATCAGCATTAAGCTACTGCGTAGTGCCATTGAAAAAGAGGAGCCGATGATAGATTGTAATAAGGTTGTGTCGGTCGTTAACCGTGACATTAGCTCACCGCTACGATTTTCTTCAAAGTAGCTTGGGTGCAAAGTGACGATACGGTCGAACACCGCTTTACGAATATCATTACTGACTCGCTCGCCAATCCACGACATTAAATAAAAGCGGCAGAATGTGCCAACAGCTAATAAGCTAATCAAACCAATGAGTACCATTACAGCTTGTTGGAGCTGGGCTTGTGAGCCAGCAATAAAGCCATGATCAATGACAAATTTAACGCCTTGACCAAGCGATAGGTTGACACCTGCGGTGAGTAACAAAGCTGCAAGGGCGGCGAATACCACCCACTTATAAGGCTTTATAAACGCTAAAATGGGTAATAAGCTTCGAAAAGCGGCCTGCTCTTTGGTTTTTGCCATGCTAGATTCTTTTAAGTGAATAGGGTATAGATATGGTTATCTTTGTTTTAAAAATCAACAGTAAAGTAAGGGATTAGTATGGAATCAATAACTGTTAGTGGTGAATTCACCGTTAAATTAAACCCAATCGGTGGTTATGCGACAGGTCAAGATGGTGTGAATCTTGGACGTATGTCAATAGATAAAGAATTCTCTGGTGCACTTGAGGCATTGAGTCAAGGTGAGATGTTAAGTGCCATGACACCAACTCAAGGCAGTGCAGGTTATGTTGCTATTGAACAAGTTATAGGAAAACTCAATGGCAAGCAGGGCAGTTTTGTTTTGCAACATTTTGGCACGATGGATAAAGGGGCGGATCGTTTGATTTTAGAAGTCGTGCCTGACTCGGGGGCCGGTGAACTTGAAGGTGTAACAGGGAAAATGCACATTCGAGTCGAAGAGGGGATTCATTATTACGATTTTGAGTACCAGCTGTAATGACATTACCTTTATGGCTTAGCCTAGTCGCCGTTTGCATTATGGGCGCAATGTCACCGGGGCCGAGTTTAGCTGTGGTATTAAAGCACAGTCTGCATGGTGGCATGAAAAACGGTATGTTAGCAGCACTTAGCCATGGTATCGGGGTCGGGTTTTATGCCTGTGCTTCGTTGCTAGGGTTAGGGGCATTGATGACTCAACTGCCAACACTTTATCAAGTACTTGTTTATGGCGGTGCAGCATATCTTGCCTATTTAGGGATTCGTATTTTATTAGCTAGGCCCAGCTCGCAAACACTGCATGTTGAGAAAGCGAAGCCAAGCCCTCGTGCAGCTTTGCAAGATGGCTTTGCCATTGCCTTTTTGAACCCAAAGCTTGCGGTATTCTTTTTAGCGCTGTTCTCGCAATTTATTGACCCAGAAAACCTCACGTTTCAGGTTGGGTTGATTATGTGCTTAACGGTGTTTGTGCTCGATACGGGGTGGTATCTACTTGTTGCACTGTTAACCGAAATATCAAAAAAACGGTTTGGTTTTACCAAGGCAAACCCTTGGTTTGAAAAGCTACTGGGGGTGATTTTTATTGCTCTGTCAGTTCGCGTTGTCGTCACTTTATAAGGAATTCGAAATGACAGAAAGCAGTTTATTGAGTGCCAGTTTTGATCCCAAAGTAAAACGGTATTGGTTATTACTGGGTATGTTTACCTGTGTGATTAGTATGGTAGGTATCCCTTTCATTCCCATTGTTGCGTTAATAATCTGGCTGGTGGCAGGGCGTATTTTAGCGGCGATGTCAGCTACTTTGTTAACTCGTAAATTAGTGGTGAAGCGTGGTGTCTTTTTTAAAGAAGAAAAGTCGATCCCTCTTGAAAAAATAACCGATGTAGCACTAAGCCAAGGTCCTTTGATGCGTCAATTTGGCCTTTATCGACTGAGCTTTGAAACGGCAGGTCAATCAGGGCAAGGTGCATTGGTATCATTACTCGGAGTGATTGATGCAGAGACGTTTCGCGAAGCAATCTTGAAACAAAAAGATGAAATATCTCAAACCAGTCCTAAAGCTGAGCATCAAGCAGAAGATAGTCAGTTAGAACTGCTACGTTCACTTACTTATAGCGTAAAAAACATTGAGCAAATGTTAGTTACGCTATTAGATGAAAAGCGTTAGGCCATTTGTAAAGTAGGGCTACCAGCTTGTACGCTGAGCGCTTTTTGACGCTCGTTAAGCAGTGTGTAATCGGCTGTTTTGACACTACTTACATAATGCCACTGGGCAAGCGCTTGTTGCTGAGTAAAGGTGACGGTTAAGTAGCCGCGTTCAACTAAGTTGTTGTAAGCTAAGTCGTTAACCAGCAATGCGATGACTTGCTCAACTTGTGCGACAGCTTCACTCGATTGTGTATTTAATGCTAAGTAGTTCTCAAGGCCCGGTGAAGAAACCGAAGATGTTGCAAACTCAACACCGGCTGCGGCGTTAGCAGAAACAGGGTTGCTGGCATCAGTGACTAATTGTCCTGCCCAACTGTTATGCGTATCACCCGCCAAGACGACTAAGTTCTTTTGCGCTGCAATTGCTGTCCCAAGTATTACCTCACGTTCATAAGCATAGCCATCCCATGCATCAAGATTATAAGGTGCTGTTGTTTCTACGCGTGCTCGCTGCTCACTCGTAACCGTTGGATCGCCAGCTAAAATGCGTCCTTTAATTTGCGCAAGCTCACTAAATAATGTATTTGCTTGAGCAAGTAATGCCGATGGATCAGCACCGCTTGCTTGAGTCACTTGAATGTTCATTAGTAACTGCAAAACCTCAAATGGCAAATGCATTTTGGTCATCAGCACTTGCTGCCCAAGCACTTGCCATTGTGTTGTTGCTGTCGTTAAACCATCGGTTAGCCATGTTAGTTGCTCATTACCTAATAGAGCACGAGTTGGAGAGCTGATTGCTGTAACAAAGTCAGTTTGTCCTTGGCTGCTGGTTAAATCGAAATCGGCGTAATTAACTTGCTCGTCGCGAGCTAAAACACGGGTATCGAGCATGTGTAATGACACTAAATTACCAAACTCAAAGCGTCGATAAATACGTTCTTTATCGGCTACATTACGGATAGGCATCCATTCAAAGTAGGCTTGTAGCGCATGCATTTTGCGCTCGCTAAATTCACCTTCGCCGTCGTTGTGATTTTCAGCGCCACTGTGCCATGTATCATTTGCTATTTCGTGGTCGTCCCAAACAGTAATAAATGCACAATGACTATGTGCAGCTTGTAGGTTCTCGTCTTTACGATAATGGCCGTAACGTTTGCGATAATCCGCTAAAGAAATGATTTCATCGCTATTGTCATCAGGTAATAAACGGCCTAGTTCGGTGGCATCTTCAGTGGCATAACCTGTATTGCCATATTCATAGATGTAGTCACCTAAGTGCAGTACTGCATCTAAATCGGTTTGTTTTGCGATTTCACCATACACATGGAAGTAGCCAGCAGGGTAGTTAGCGCAAGAGACAACGGCAAATTTTACTTGCTCTATGTTGCTGGTTGGGAGTGTTTTACCTGCCCCCGTGGGTGAAGTTTTACCATTACTTATGAAGCGGTAATAATAAGTAGTGTTAGCATCGAGACCTTGCAGATCAACTTTCAAGGTAAAGTCGGTTGCATCACTTACTTGTGTCTCGCCATCATGGCTTATGGTTGTGAAGTTAGCATCCGTTGAGGCTTGCCAAACTACGTTAACACTCGTGACGTTTTCAAGCGGGGTAATGCGAGTCCAAATAATCAGACTGTCAGCGAGCGGGTCGCCACTGGCTACACCGTGATCAAAGCTGACAAGGGTCTGCTTTGTGGTTTCATCATCATCGTCATTAAGACTACAGCCAGTTAAACCGAAAGATAAAACGGCGGCGCCAAAACCCGCCGCCGATGCTTTTAAAAAACGTCTCCGTGTAAAAGTCATTGCTCTGTACCTATGAGTAGAAAAGTACGAGCTTATCCGACCAGTGTTACTATTCTATGAAGCTAAAACACTTGGCAAATTTGTTCTGCATTACAGGTGATTACTGTGACATTTTCGTAGCCAACACGAGTCAGTGCTTCGGCACTGAGTGTAGCACGGGCACTACTTGCACAGTGTAAGTAGATTGGCCGAGCAGGGTCTTTTTCAATTTCCATTAATTTCATTTCAAGTACACCACGTGGGATATTAATTGCACCTGTCGCTGCTTTAGTGGCGTGTTCAGCAGGTTCACGTACGTCAATTAGTAAACCATGGTTTTCGCTTAATTCTTGTTTTGCTTGGTCAGCGCTAATGCGGCGCTGGTTTGGAGCAATAATTTTCATTAAGTCAGGAATTGGGGTCAGCATACTAATCCTCCATGCCAAGTTTGCGTAAAATGGTGATCATTGGGCACCACTTAGTGAATGCGGATTGAATTAAGTTTAGAGCAATAAATACCGTAAACCAAATCCACAGCGGACTGTGAAACTGTTGTAGCAACAATGAAATACAGATCATTACACCAGCAATTAAGCGAAGCGCGTCATTTAGTTTCATAATAAGACCTCGATAACAGAGTGATGTATTTAATATATTAGATAATTCTACATTAGTAAATTCTAATATTAGACTTTTCTAATATATCAATCTATACTTTAGCGGTATTTTAAGAATATAGAGTAGTGTGATTATGAACATCGATTTTGCGGCTATGGCCGACAATGTTGAACAAGCAGAGCAAATGCTAAAGATATTGGCGAATAAAAATCGTTTGATGATCTTATGTTCCCTACAAGATGGTGAAATGAGCGTGAGCGAATTAAACGAAGCTGTGCCGTTGGCGCAGTCGGCATTATCGCAACACTTAGCGGCGCTGAGAAAAGCTCAGATCGTCGCGACTCGACGCGAAAGCCAAACCATCTATTACCGTGTAATAGATAAGAATGTAGTGGCTATTCTTGCAACCTTATATGGTTTATTTTGCAAAGGTAGTTAGGTAATGAATGCTATCGATAATGCAGTAAAAAACAGCTTGAGCGGTCGCCTCCCTGTCATTATTTTTATTATGTCGGTATTGCTCGGTTTAATGGCATTAAAGCAAACCCCTCGTGAAGAAGAACCGCAAATTGTGGTTCCTATGCTTGATATATATGTGGCAGCGCCAAACGTTGAAGCGCCAGAAGTAGCAAGGTTGGTAACTGAGCCATTGGAGAAGTTATTGGCGCAGTTAACGGGCGTTGAGCATATTTACTCGACTACACAAAGTAATGCTGCTGTTGTCACTCTTCGCTTTGAAGTCGGTCACGATCGTGAGCGAGCCATTCTCGACACTTACACTAAACTCTATAGCTATCAACACACCATGGCGTCAGTGATCAGTTCATGGCAAATTCGTCCGGTTGAAGTGAACGATGTGCCCATTGTGATGCTGGGCTTATTTAGTAAAGATCCAAAACTCTACGATGATTACCAACTAACCCGCTTTGCCAACGAAATCGCTAACAGTTTACAGCGCATCGAAAACACCAGCGAAGTGAAAGTGATTGCTGGTAGAACTCGACAATTAACGATTAACCTTGATGCGAGCGCGCTCGCTGCACACCAAACAACCCTAACCGATGTGTATTATGCACTTAGCGTATCTAACCAATTAGTGAATGTGGGCAGTGTTGTTGAGGGGAGGCAGCAAATTACCTTACAAGTGGGTGATGTTTTACGTTCACAATCTGCGATTGAACGCCTTGTTGTCAACGTGGTAAACGGTAAGAGTGTTTACCTAAGTGATGTGGCCCAGGTGAGTGATGGCCCAAGCGAAGCACAAAGCTATCAATGGCTGGCTCAATCAGATAATCAGCAACAACTTCCTTTAGTGACCATTAGTGTCGCTAAACAAGCAGGCACCAATGCGGTCGCTGTAGCGAATGAAGTGCACAGTATGATGGGCAGTTTATCGGCTAATCTACTACCAGATGAAGTGGGCTACACCGTACTGCGTGACTATGGCCAAACAGCGAACGAAAAAGTAAATAACCTTACCTCGAGCTTAGTGTTTGCGGTATTTACCGTGGTTATTTTTGTTGGTGTATTTTTAGGCTGGCGACCAGCAATTGTGGTTGGTTTAGCAGTACCTATTTGCTACGGCATCACCCTGACACTTGATTTTGCCTTTGGCTATACAATTAACCGAGTCACACTGTTTGCACTAATACTTTCTTTAGGTTTATTGGTTGATGATCCGATCACAGGAATAGACAACATAAGTCGCTTTTTAACCCACAAAGGCGATAAAAAACAGCGCATAGTTGATGCCATGAGTGAAATACGTGTAGCGCTGTTTATGTCTACATTGACCATTATGGTGGCATTTATCCCACTTGCGTTTATCACCGGCATGATGGGGCCGTATATGGCACCGATGGCATTCAATGTGCCGGTAAGTGTAATGGTTTCAACCATAGTGGCATTTTTTGTTACGCCTTGGTTGGCCATGAAACTACTTAAAGCGCCAGTCGATGACAGCGTACAACTCGATGCCAATCAGCATGGTTTATATGAGCGTATATTATCGCCATTACTTGAGTCTAAAGGCCGTGCCAAACTCGTTTTATGGACTACATTAGCCTTGTTTGTCGCCAGTGCCATGTTACCCGTCATGCGTGTTGTGCCTTTAAAGCTATTACCGTTTGATAATAAAAATGAGTTACAAGTTTTAATCGATATGCCAGAAGGCACGAGCCTTGAGCAAACCGCGGCTTTCACTCGACAAGTACAAACCATCACTTGGCAATTAAATGAAGTAAGCGAGGCGGCAGCCTACGTTGGCCAGCCATCGAGCATGGACTTTAATGGTATGGTGCGTGGTTATTATCGACGTGAAGCAGCGAACCTTGCTGAGCTCAGAGTACTTCTGCTTGATAAAACTGAGCGCGGCCATCAATCTCATGCTGTGGTCATGCGCTTGCGTGCCGCATTAGCGCCATTGGCAACTGATGGCATTGTTATTAAAGTGGTTGAAGTACCACCAGGCCCGCCTGTTTTAAGTACCTTAGTGGCCGAAGTTTACAGTGAGCCATTTGTTGATACAGAGATTCACTATCAAGCAGCTCTTGCTGTTGCAGCAAGGTTAAAGCAAGAGCCGCATGTGGTAGAGGTTGATACCAGTATTGCTGCTAATGCGCCCTTACAGCGTTTTGTGACTGATAAAAGTAAAGCGTCATTGTCGGCGGTGTCTACGCAAGATATTGCCCAGACTTTAGCCATTGCCTCGCATGGGCAAAATGTTGGGGTGTTATATGTGAGCGGTGAAACAGACCCTGTTGATATTAAGCTGCAACTGCCGTATCAAGACCGAAATCAATTTGCTCAATTGCTGGCATTGCAGGTTCGCGGTGACAGAGAGCTTGCAAAAACCAGTGACGAATTTGGGCTGCAAAGTGCACCGCGTCCGCTGGTGGCGTTATCTGAATTGGGTGAGTTTCAGCATCAAGATGTTGCTAAACCAATTATGCGTAAAGATCAGCGTAATGTGGTGTATGTAATGGCTGAGCTAAACGGTCGTACACCCGCTGAAATTATTGCTGACGTCAATGCCGACTTAGGTATCAGCGCAGACGAATTTAGCCAAACTGATTGGCAAAGTAGGCACTTTTTCAATAATGGTGGTAGCCAGGCTTGGCAATTACCTGCTGGCACTGACGTAACCTTTAGTGGTGAAGGTGAATGGCGAATTACCATTGATGTATTTAGAGATATGGGCATTGCCTTTGCGTTTGCGCTCACTGCAATTTTCATCATCTTACGAATTCAAACAAATTCTGTCAGTTTGTCACTGATCATCATGTCGGCTATTCCATTAACCGTAATAGGGATCATGCCGGGCTTTTGGTTATTAAATCAATTTGGAGAGCGCACCATTGCTGGTGCTCCAGAGCCGGTGCTATTCACTGCAACAGCCATGATTGGCATGATTGCACTTGCCGGTATTGTGGTTCGTAACTCACTTATTTTGGTTGAATTTATTAATCAAGCTCGCAGCCAAGGTATGGCAATTAAACAGGCTTTAATCGCCGCAGGCACGGTGCGAATGCGCCCCGTGTTGCTGACAGCCGGAACCACCTTATTAGGTAACTTGGTGATCACCCTAGACCCAGTATTTAGCGGTCTAGCGATTGCGATTATTTTTGGGATTGTGGCATCAACATTGTTCTCATTATTTGTTGTGCCGCTGGTTTATTATTTAGTGTTTGCAAAGGATGCAGCCAAAGAGGAACAAGCTCATGCAAGGTAAATCAAAACTTATTGGTTCAATCATCGCGTTATCAGTGATCATTGTGGCGGTACTTTACATGGCGGGCAGTTTTTCTGATAAGCAAGCTGCAGGCATGAAAAACCCATCGGCAAATGATTACAAGGGTCAGTTAGTGACAGTGAGACTGGCTGATATTGCGCGTGATGAAGTTGTACCGGGCACTGTGATTGCCAAACAAAATACGCAAATCTCATCGCGAGTTATGGCACAAGTTGAGCGTTTAAATGTCCGCGCTGGCGATACAGTAAAACAAGGTGATGTGCTAATTACCTTGCAGCAAGATGACTTTCAAGCAGGGCTTGCTCAAAGTGATGCACAAATTAATGCTATTAATGCCTCGCTTACTCAAGCTGAAAAGCAGCTCAAGCGAGTTAATGACCTTTTCAAACAAGGTTTAGTGTCAGTCAGTGATTATGATGATGCGAAAGCAAGGTTTGATAATTTAAGCGCAAATCTAGCCATTGCTAAGCAGCAGCAAACACAAGCACAAGTTGCATTGAGTTTTACGCAAATTAAAGCGCCGATTTCAGGTGTTGTGGTGGAGCGTTTTGCAGAACCTGGCGACACCGCAACCCCTGGCACGCCATTACTCGCACTGTATAACCCACAGCAATTGCAATTAGCGTTTAATGTCAGAGAGCAGCAAGCAATTAAGCTGAATGTTGGCCAAACCCTAACGGTTAAATTACCTGCTTTATCAATATCGATGCCTGCCACAGTGACAGAAATTGTGCCCGTTGCTGATAGTGCTGCGCGTAGTATGGAAATCCGTTTAGAAACAGATGCGCAAACTGGGTTAATGCCTGGCCTTTACGCACAATTACAATTACCGCTCGCCCCTGAAAAAGGGGTGTTGATTGACTTGAGCTGGGTGCATCAATATGGCCAATTGAGTATGGTTTATTTACTTGAAAATAATCAAATCGTGCGTCGCTACGTTCGCCTTGGCGAAATGGTCGATGGACAGCAGCACATCGTTTCAGGTTTAAACCCAGGTGATGTGCTGGCTGTTGATTTTAAAGCTAAATAAAGGTCGCTATTTCGTCCAGCGACTTTTTCACTAAGGCATGTTCAGGGATGGTTGCATCTGTGCCTGGGTAGCCTGCAATGAGCAGCATGTAAGGGCGCTCATTATCTTTATCGCGGCCACAAATTTCGGTTAAAAAGCTCATTGGTTTTGGTGTATGCGTAAGAGTTGCAAGGCCCGCTCTGTGAAGTGCTTGAATTAAAAAGCCAGTTGCCAAGCCTACAGACTCATGAACATAGTAATTGGTATTTTTGTCATCGGCAGAAATACCCCCTTTCTTTTGGCTAAACACGGCAATTAGCCAAGGTGCATGCTCAAGGTAGGGCTTACTGGCATCTGTGCCAAGTGGTTTTAATGCATCTAACCATTCTTCACCTGCGCGACCTTCATAAAATGAGCGCTCTAGTTTTTCAGCTGCTTCACGAATTTGTTTCTTCACATCGCTGCTGTGTATTGCCACAAAGTGCCAAGGTTGATGATTGGCACCACTTGGTGCAGTGCCAGCCGCTTTAATACAGGTTTCGATTATTTCTTTTGGCACAGGTCGGTCGCTAAAACTGCGAATACTATGGCGACGTTGACTCACGGCTAAAAACTCTTCGGCGCGTTTTAGCATCTCGTCATGAGGGTACTCAATAAAATCATTGAGTGGCTGATTTTTGTGTTCTTGCATGGCTTTTCGCTTCTTGTGTGTTGATGATAAAATCGTGTTATTGTTGTCTATGCTGGCTACGGCGATAATCTGCCAACTCATTACTTAACCAGTCTTTTGCATTAATTAAAGTACCGTCGCTAAATCTTACCTTGTAAGGCTTGCCACTCCATGAGCTTTTACTTGCTAGGTTTTCTATAAATTTCTCGGCAGTTTTCGCATAACGGGTCGCTTTACGATATTTCATGGCAAGGTGCTCAGCAGCATCTTGGCTTGAATGCTCTGTGCCATTGCGAATAAATACGGCATCGCTGTTAGCGACAAAGTCAATTAAGTGATCGATCTCCTGCTGTGCACTCTGAGCGTAGCTTAATTGACTAACACCCAGCAGAATGAGCGCAAAGAGCCAATATACAGTTATTAAATTTTTCATAGCATTTCTGGTTCTATCGTTAAAGTGGCAATAATAGGGTTATGATCTGAACTATCCATTTCTGGCACGACCGTTGTTTCTATTTTGACACCACGTACCCATACTTGGTCAAGTGCTAATCCAAATGCTTTTGTACGTTTATCATCTAAATAAATAGCTTCATGTAACCCTAACTTGTTAAGTGTTTGTTTCAAAAGAGCCTGTCTTCGGTCGCTCCAAGTATTAAGGTCACCAGCAAATATGATCGGTCCTTGATGCATTCGCATGATGCTCGCTGCATCTTCGAGCTGTTGTTTAAAGTCACTCACACCTATTGTGAAGTTAATGCCATGTAGATTAATACTTAGTAATAACTGTTGATTAGGCAGTGCATATTCAACAATGTTGGTCGCTTTTGGGCTACGTAACCAAGGCTCTGTGTGGGTGAGTGTGCAATGCACCGCGGCGGGCCAGCGGCTGAGTGTCATAACACCAGATTGCACACTGCCACTTTTATACCCTTTAGCAAAACGCCAGTAAGGTTTGAGCTTTGTAAGCGCAGGCTCTTTGATAGCTTCTTGCAGTAACACAATATCAGCATTGGCATTTAGCTTTTGCAAATCTGTGAGTAAGCCATCTGTTTGTGCTTTGTAGATGTTCCAGCTCAACAATGTGAATTGATAGGGTAAAATGTAATGCGCTGCATAAGTTTGCATGCGGCTTTGTGCTAATTGTTGTTGACAGTTTGCTAGGTTGGCTGCGGTTTTGGTAATGCCTTGTTGCTCATCTGAGCTTGGAGTATTTGCAATACTTTGCCAAGACAATAAACTTAAGAACAATAAATGTAGATACGACGTCATAATTACCTTTACTTACAGACCTTCCTGATTAGTCTTTACTCTTTCCAGTTTAGTTCAAACTGAGCCTGTGAGAAACTGTAGCTTTTTTACAATTTTATATATTTTCTTACCCTTTATAGAAACTTCATGTTGTACACTGCAGCTTCAAATTATATCTGAAGGAAAACACATGAAGCAGTTAGTGTGCGTGTTACTTACGCTATCGTTAGTAGCATGTTCATCGGTGACTATCGTGCCTAATAAGGCAGACAAATTAACACGGAATGCTGACTATCAAGACAGTAGACCTTTCTACTTGTGGGGATTGGTGGGTGAACAGCGTGTTGATGTTAAAGCGGTCTGCCAAGATAAAAAAGTAATGCAAATGCAATCCCAGCAAACATTTACAGATGGAGCTTTGGGGTTGGTTACACTGGGTATTTATGCGCCTCACACTGTGAAAGTATGGTGTGAACAATATGGGCAGGAGCAATTATGAAACATGTATGCTTAACTGTAATTCTTGCTGCTGCTTTAAGTGGTTGTACACATATTTATTTTGATAATGGCAGCCCTACCTCAGCAAATAAGGGAGCAGTTACAGAACGTTGGCATCACAATTTTGCTGCTGCGTTGTACGAAGGCTCCAAGCCTGTGGATTTATCAATATACTGTCCTAATTCCGAGTGGCAAAGTGTACATACTTACAAGTCATTCCTTAATGTTGTAGCAGGCGAGGCGGTTAATGAAATAGGTGGGCCTATTTGGTACCCAAAAACAGTGGAAGTAAGCTGTGCTCAGGTACCCTATAAAGCCGATTAATTATTCGTATCGTAAAGCATCAATTGGGTTTAAGCGTGCCGCTTTAATAGCGGGCGCTAAGCCAAACACAATACCAATCAATGAAGTAAAGCCAAATGACAGTATAACTGCCCAACTCGGTATGTAGGCATCTGGCATGCTCGGCACTGATAACGAAATCAGCGACGCGGCGCCATAACCAATCAATACCCTAATTGTTGATTCTTTAGCAATTTATATTGTAACTGTATGTTAACAGGTGTGATGCTGTTAGTTGTGTTATTGTGTAAGCACTGGAATGAGTCGATATTTTTAAGTAAGTAGGTAGTTATGACGAATAACAATAGACGTTGTATTGATGAGTTAGTGTTAGGGTTTTGGCGCTTGTTAGATTGGCAAGTTACGCCACAACAGTGTTTAAGTTTTTTAGAAAATGCAATCGATATGGGGGTTTCACATACCGACCACGCTGACATTTACGGCGAATATGGCTGCGAAGCCGAATTTGGTAAAGCGCTTAAGTTGAAACCAAGTATTCGTGATGAAATTAAAATAATTACCAAGTGTGGTATCAAACCCGCATTTGCAAGTTTAGGGTTACAAGGTAAGGCTAACCATTATGATTCCAGTGCTGTGCATATCATTGCCTCAGCGCAACAGTCATTAAAGCATTTCAATACAGATAGGTTAGATGTGTTATTAATTCATCGTCCTGATTATTTAATGAATGCTGATGAAATGGCTGAAGCATTCAATACCCTCAAAGCGAATGGTGATGTGATTGACTTTGGTGTATCTAATTTTACGCCATCTCAACTCAGCTTATTACAATCCCGTTTAGATTTTGAATTGGTTACCAATCAGATTGAGTTTTCGCCTTACGAAATGAAAGCCCTTGATGATGGAACTTTAGACCAATGTCAATTGCTCGATATCAAACCAATGCTTTGGTCGCCGTTAGCAGGTGGACGTCTGTTCTCAAGTGATGATGAAAAAGCGATACGTTTACGCGCAGTGTTAGAGCAGGTCGGCACTGAAGTTGGTGCAAGTTCTCTTGATCAAGTGGTGTATGCTTGGTTATTGATGCATCCGAGTGCGCCATCTGTAGTGCTAGGTACGGGTAACATTGAACGCGTTAAATCAGCTGTTGCAGCTAAGGCTCTTAAGATAAGCCGTGAGCAGTGGTATCGTATTTGGCAGGGCTCAACAGGCCACAGTGTTCCTTAAGCTTCTAAACTAGAAAAGGGCCTTGCGGCCCTTCGTGTTGCAGCAAGTAACACATTCTTTTTAAAGTGTAAAATCTACCGCGTAAGCGACATACACTTTCACATCTGTTCCATCAATGTCAGTATCTGAAACGCCTAATGTAAAGCCGTCTTTAGATACCGAAACACCGTAGTCGATGATATTGTCATCACCAATGAAATCACCTGAGTAATGGCCGACATGCAGCGCCAGCTCTGTGCCATTATTTCCTATTGGAAAGCTATAATCGGCATTTAAATACAGTGAATCTCCAAAGTCGGTGCCATCGCCGCTTGCTGCTGATGAAGCTAATACGGCTGCGCCAAACGTGAAGCTACCCATACTAATGCTACCGTAGATCTCTGAAAAGTCTGCATCGGTAAACGAGGCCGCATCTGGGTATGCATAATAAATGTAGCCAACATCGTAGCTAAAGGTTTCATTGATATCGCCGCCAAAACCAGCGTAGAGATCAAGCTCGTAGGTCATATCTTCTGCCCAGCTAGCATTTGATACCCAAGTACCTGCATAAAAGCCAGATTCACTTGCGTAATCAATACCACCTTGAATTGCGGCATCACCGCCTGTCTGTTCTTGACCACGCCATAAGTAGTTTGAGGTTGCTGCCGCGTTAGCTGTTACTTCTGCAAAGCTATACGTCGAGCTTAAAGTAAGTAGCGTGAGGGCGCTGGCCGCGACCACTTTTTTTAGTTTTAGCATGTTTTGTATCCTGTTGTTATGTTGATTTTGCCCATTTCAGATTGCAGTCTGGTTATTTGTCGGGGCATTATTTTTATGTGTTGTCTGGATACGATATAGCACTGGTTGTGCCAAGTTAATTTACGGTGGGAATTTTTATGCTTTATTTCTTTTAAAACAGTCTTGTAAGTATTCTTTTGGTTAAAGTTGACTTGTATTTGAATTATTCATGCGCACTTGCATGGTGCAATAAATTTCCTGGTTGCACAATGAAGACGCAACCAGGTTTTTCTTACTTGATAGAGACTTAGCCGAAAATGGCACGTATTAAACTAATGGTTTCTTCAACGCTACGGCCTTTTTCAACTTCACTGATGATTGAATCGCGCTTAGCTTTAATATGTTCAGGGATATCATCACTTGCAAGGGCTCGGTCTACCAGTATTTCAGCCGATTCTTTACCGCGGCGTACAGTCTTTTTACCCGCAGAGCTTGTGCTGCTTTTAGGTTTGTTTAGTAACTTAATATAGTTAGAGCTATCAGCAGTCGCTTTGTCTGCATAATAAAAGAAGCTAGGTAACAAGGCTTTAATTTCAACTAGAGATTGTTCAAGTTCATTAGCCGCACTAGCCATTTTGTACCAAGGCATACTATGCACAGTTGATACAACATCTTGCCAGTAGCGCTCAAAATCGCGGTTATTTAACTTAGTTATACCTAATGCAGCACACAATGCATCAAGTTTACTATTTACGATTGGTGTAAACACGTCAGGTCGGCGCATTGCAAGTAAGCGAGTAGCAGGCGCAAGCGTTGGCTTTTCATCGCTGCCATTAAATGCCATGAAGTAAGCAACCATAAAATGCTGATAATGTTCTTGAGTTACTTCACCCTCAAGTGGAATATGTGCAAGAGCCTCATCGAACGAACCAGGTAAATCACTCAACATTTGGTGGAAACCTTTGGCGTTTTTAGTAGAAGCAAACCATTCAACGTCAAAGTTATAGCTGCTTGGATCGAGCGAGGCACTGTGCTTACCTGAAAACGCTAAACGGTCTTCTGGGATCATCTCTTTTAGTGATTGTGATTTAATCGCTGCAATGTAATTAGCTAAGCGTAGTTGCTCATCAAGGGCTACAAGCTCTTTATGCTGTTCGATGAAACTTGCGATAACTGGCCATGGCGCAACTCTTAACGTTTTTAACTGCAAAAAGCTGATTGCAGAAATTAATAAGTCATGAAGTTTTTTAAGTGTCGGTAATTGCTTATCTTCTAATAGATCGTAATTAATGCGATCGCGGCTTGCACTTAATAGCTCATAGCACCAACCTAAAAAGTCTTCAGGATGGTTTTCTACTTTAACTGCCATTAGATTTAAGCTGATATCAGAGGCTTGCTTGAGGATGTTTTGATAAATTTGACTTTCTTGCTCGCCAAGCGCCATTTTTGACGGTGAAATAAGCAGTTTCTTCATGCTTAATCGATACTCCAGTTTTGACCAAATTAGGTTGTTTAATTTTAGTACACAGGGTGCAAAAACAACAGGGTCGTGCATCATACAGAAGTCACCCCTTAGATGTAACCTACAGTGAAGACTTTTCATTTAATAGTAAAAAGCATGCTTAGATCACCTCGATTGTTCATTAAACTATTTATTTATATTTGTGGGTTATTTTTCTCTGTATATGGCTCTAAGTTATTTCAGCGTTGATTTATATTCTTGTACCTAAGCTTGTTCAAAAACCTTTTTATGGATTGGGCAATGCATTTGCGCCTAACTCCCGCTATGATATGAACATTGTTTGCCCATGTTTAAGGATGATTATGAAAACCCTACTGAAAATTGTTGGTGTCATTTTCGTATTACTGATTGCATTAGTAGTCGCCGCACCATTCCTCATACCTACCGATGCCATATTTAACAAAGTATCGGAGCAAGTAGAACAAACCACAGGTCGTAGTCTGACTATTAATGGCGATAAAAAGCTGTCGGTATTTCCATCATTAAAGCTCGAATTGAATGATGTACATTTTGCGAATATGCAAACTGGCTCGCAAAAAGATATGGCAAGCATGCAGCAACTTGCAATTCGTATTCCTTGGATGTCGTTATTTGGCGGTGATTTCAAACTAGATAAGTTTGTTATTAATGAACCGACAATTTTATTAGAAACCGATAAAAATGGTAAAGCAAACTGGCAATTATTTGATGCAGTTGCTGAGCGACCACAGACAGAGCAGCAAAAAAGTTCTGGCGCCGTTAACTTACCAGATAACTTTGATATCGAGCTTGGTGAAGTAGCCATTTATGGCGGGACTTTCACCTACCTTGATGGCAAAACAGGGGCAAAACAACAAATAAGCGATTTAGAATTAGCAATCTTATTACCTTCTCTTCGTAAGACTCTTGAGTTAAAAGGCGGTATTACCTATATGGGTGAACGCTTTGACTTAGATGTCACCCTAGATACACCGGTAAAAGCGATTGAAGGCGAAACTTTTAATGTCAGCACTGAGGTTGATTCACGTTTAGTGGATGTGAACTTCAAAGGCGCGATTGCCCAAATGGGTAAAGATGTGCAAGGTCAGTTATCAGTAAGTGGTGACTCAGTTAAAGAGATAGCAAGCTGGCAAGGTGTTGAGCTTAATGCAAAAGAAAATGCCTTTAATGCGTTCAATGTTAAAGGTTCAATGCACTTAAAAGGTGATAAATTTAAGCTCACTGAGTTACTTGCCACCTTAGATGAGCTACAAATTAAAGGTAAAAGCGACATTAACTTAGGGAGTCGCTTAGCTGTGAATGCCGATATTGATTTAGGCATGCTTGATTTGAACCCTTACCTTCCAGAGGGTGTAGCTAAAGAAGAGCAAGCAGAACCAGCCACAGATACGCCTGCACAGCCAATTGTTTGGGATGATACACCAATTGATATGAGTGGCTTAAATGCACTTGATGCAAATATTGTTGTTCGTTCAAGTGGTCTAAAAGCAAATGATATTACACTCGGTGAAAACCAGTTAACGGTGAACCTTAAAAATGCACTAGCAAAAATTAGCTTAGATAAATTTGTTGCTTATGAAGGCAGTGGTAAAGGTGTGATCACAGTCAATGCTAAGCAAACACCCTATAAAATTAGCACTAACTTTGCTTTAGATAAAATTGATGCACAGCCATTACTGACTGATGCAGCAGGTTTCAATAAGCTTATGGGTAAAGGCTCTTTAAACTGGGATCTAGCGACCACAGGACAAAGTCAAAAAGACTTTGTTAATGCATTAGATGGTCAGTTAGCATTTGAGTTTGCAGATGGTGCAATTAAAGGTGCGAATGTGGCAGAGATGGTGCGAAAAGGTAAAGAGCTCATTAAAGGGAACTTAAATGCTGTGTCTGAAGGGTTAGATACTGGTTTCGATAACTCTCAGCAAACAGACTTCTCAGCACTTACAGGTCGCTTCAATTTTACAGATGGGGTAGGGACTAACAATGACTTATCATTACTTAGCCCATTAATTCGCATTACAGGATCAGGTAAAGTTAACTTACCAATGACCAATGTCGATTATCGTTTAGTAACAGGCATTGTTGATTCAATTGAAGGCCAAGGCACGACTGATGACAGTACGGGCTTCAAGATCCCTCTGCGTATAAAAGGTCCTTTCCATGATGTTGGTTTCAAGCTTGACGTTAGTGACGCAGCGAAGGAAGAAGTAAAGGAAAAGGCTAAAGATAAAATTAAAGATAAATTAAAAGGCCTATTCGGAAATTAATAAAACTTTAATACGTAAATCAAAATAGGGCGCATTAGCGCCCTGTTTGTTTTATAATCAATAACAAGTGCTGATATTCCATATAGACCCCTCGACTTAGCAACACGTAATTATAAAATTAATTAAAAAATAACCTACCACTTCACTGTCATTGCTGATACAATTGCCCGCCCTTAAGAGACAACTCGCGTGTTTTTTGAGTGGAATTTAACCGAAATGTCTTGATTTTAAACAAAATTAAGGCGTGTTGTAATATCTACACCGGAGGTCATTAACATGATCCAAATGCAAACTCAGCTGGACGTTGCTGATAACAGCGGCGCTCGCAAAGTGCAGTGTATTAAAGTCCTTGGCGGTTCGCACCGTCGCTATGCAGCGGTTGGCGATATCATCAAAGTTTCTGTAAAAGAAGCAATTCCTCGCGGTAAAGTGAAGAAAGGTGATGTTAAAAACGCAGTAGTTGTGCGTACTAAAAAAGGCGTTCGTCGTCCGGACGGTTCTTTGATCCGTTTCGATAGCAATGCGGCTGTTATCTTAAATGATAACTTACAGCCAATTGGTACTCGTATCTTCGGCCCTGTGACTCGTGAGCTTCGTAATGACAAGTTCATGAAAATCGTTTCACTAGCCCCAGAAGTACTATAAGGAGTCTATCATGGCAGCAAAAATCCGTCGTGATGACGAAGTAATCGTACTAGCCGGTAAAGACAAAGGTAAGCGCGGTAAAGTGCTTTCAGTTGTTACTGAGTCTGGTCGAGTATTTGTCGAAGGCATCAACTTAATCAAGAAGCACCAAAAGCCGGTTCCTCAGTTGAACCAAGCTGGCGGTATTGTTGAGAAAGAAGCGTCTATCGACGTATCAAACGTTGCGATCTACAACTCGGAAACGGGTAAAGCAGATCGTGTAGGTTTCAAGATTGAAGATGGTAAGAAATTACGTATCTTTAAATCTACTGGTAAAACTATCTAATAGTTGGAGTAGAATGATGGCGAAACTGCATGAAGTATATAAAGACAAAGTAGTTGCTGAGCTTCAAGAGAAGTTTGGTTTCAGCTCTGTCATGCAAGTCCCTCAGATCGAAAAGATCACATTAAACATGGGTGTGGGCGAAGCTCTAGCTGACAAGAAGATCCTAGATAACGCTGTTGCGGATCTAGAAGCAATCTCTGGTCAGAAACCTCTAATCACTAAAGCACGCAAATCAGTTGCTGGCTTCAAAGTGCGTGAAGGTTACCCAATTGGTTGTAAAGTAACCCTACGTGGCGAGCGTATGTGGGACTTTTTTGAGCGTTTGGTTTCAATCGCTATCCCACGTATCCGTGACTTCCGTGGTGTAAGTGCTAAGTCTTTTGATGGACGTGGTAACTACAGCATGGGCGTACGTGAGCAAATCATCTTCCCAGAAATCGATTATGATAAAGTAGACCGTGTACGCGGTATGGATATCACAATCACTACTTCTGCGAAATCTGATGAGGAAGGCCGTGCGTTGTTAGAAGCGTTTAACTTCCCATTCAAGAAATAAGGGTAGGGTTATGGCAAAGAATTCTATGAAAGCGCGCGAAGCAAAGCGCACTAAATTAGTTGCTCAGTATGCTGAAAAGCGTGCGGCACTAAAAGCTATCATCAGTGATGTAAATACATCTGACGATGATCGTTGGGACGCGGTATTAAAGCTACAGTCTTTACCGCGTGATTCTAGCTCTTCACGTCAACGTAATCGTTGTAACGTTACGGGCCGCCCACATGGTTACCTTCGTAAATTCGGCATGAGCCGTATCAAAGTTCGCGAAGCAGCTATGCGCGGTGAAATTCCTGGCCTTAAAAAGGCTAGCTGGTAATAGAATCACGGGAGTAAGACTATGAGCTTGCAAGATCCTATTGCGGATTTGTTTACACGTATCCGTAACGGTCAGTCAGCGAAGAAAGTATCAGTATCGATGCCAACTTCAAAACTGAAAGTAGCAGTAGCTAAAGTACTAAAAGATGAAGGTTATATCGCAGATTACGCTGTAAACAGCGAAGCGAAGCCTGAGCTTTCTATCGAGTTAAAATACTTCGAAGGCAAAGCTGTTATTGAAAATATCCAGCGTGTTAGCCGCCCTGGTTTACGTATCTATAAGAAACGTGACGAATTACCTAAGGTAATGGGTGGTCTTGGTATCGCTATCGTATCAACTTCTAAAGGCCTAATGACAGACCGCGCAGCACGCAGTGCAGGCGTTGGTGGTGAGATCATTGGCTTTGTAGCTTAATCGGAGGGGAACTATGTCTCGCATAGCAAAGGCACCAATCAATGTTCCTGCCGGTGTAGAAGTTACATTAAAAGGCCAGGACATCACAGTTAAAGGCAAAAACGGTGAATTAACTCGTACAATCAACGACGCTGTTGAAGTACAAGTTAACGATAACGTTATTACAACTTTACCTCGTGAAGGCGTAGCAAATGCATGGGCACAAGCAGGTACTGCTCGCGCTCTAATCAACAACATGGTTGTTGGTACGCATGAAGGTTACGAGAAGAAGCTTCAGTTAGTAGGTGTTGGTTACCGTGCAGCAGCTAAGGGCAAAGTATTAGACTTAACTCTTGGTTTCTCACACCCGGTAAACTTCGAAGTACCAGAAGGTATTACGGTTGAAACACCAAGCCAAACAGAAGTTCTAGTTAAGGGCGTAGACAAGCAGTTAGTTGGTCAAACAGCTGCTAACATCCGTGCATACCGTAAACCTGAGCCTTATAAAGGTAAAGGTGTTCGTTACGCGGACGAGAATGTACGCCGTAAAGAGGCTAAGAAGAAGTAAGGTAAGACGATGGATAAAAAAACAGCTCGTCTACGTCGTGCTAAACGCACTCGTAGAAATTATATTGAACAAGGCACAACGCGTCTTGTTATCCACCGCACGCCACGTCACATTTACGCTCAAGTTGTAAACGCTGAGGGTACTGTACTGGCTGCTGCTTCTACTGTTGAAAAAGCAATTAGCGAAACAGTTAAAGGCACAGGTAACGTTGCAGCTGCGCAAGCAGTTGGTAAAGCGGTTGCTGAACGTGCAGCTGACAAAGGCATCGAGAAGATTGCTTTTGATCGCAGTGGCTTTAAATATCACGGCCGTGTGAAGGCGCTTGCTGATGCAGCGCGTGAAGCCGGTCTGCAATTCTAGGAGTAGACAATGGCTAACGTAGAAGCAAAGCAACAACAGCCTGATTTGGCTGAAAAGCTAATCGCGGTAAACCGTGTGTCTAAAGTGGTTAAAGGTGGTCGTATCTTTAGCTTCACTGCACTAACAGTAGTTGGTGACGGCGCAGGTAAAGTAGGTTTCGGTTATGGTAAAGCACGTGAAGTTCCAGCTGCTATTCAAAAAGCAATGGAAAAAGCACGTCGTAACATGATCAGTGTAGATCTAAACGGTAACACGCTACAGCACCCAATCAAGGGTCGCCACGCGGGTTCTAAAGTATACATGCAGCCTGCTTCTGAAGGTACAGGTATCATCGCCGGTGGTGCGATGCGTGCAGTACTAGAAGTAACTGGTGTACAGAACGTATTGTCAAAAGCATACGGTTCAACTAACCCGATCAACATCGTTCGTGCAACGATTGCAGCTCTAGAGAACATGAACTCTCCAGAGTCAATCGCTGCTAAACGTGGTCTTAGCGTTGACGAAATCACGGGGTAAACCATGGCTAATAAAACTGTAAAAGTAACACAAGTAAAGAGCTCTATCGGTCGTTTACCGAAGCATAAAGCTACATTACGCGGTCTTGGTTTACGTCGTATCAATCACACTGTTGAGTTAGAAGACACAGCATGTGTGCGTGGTATGATTAACCAAGTTTCTTACATGGTAAAGGTTGAGGGTTAATTCGATGCGTTTGAATACACTTTCACCTGCTGCAGGTGCAAAAACTGAAAAGAAACGTCTAGGTCGTGGTATCGGTTCTGGTCTTGGTAAGACTGGTGGTCGTGGTCATAAAGGCCAAAAATCACGTTCTGGCGGTAAAGTTCGCGTTGGTTTCGAAGGCGGTCAAATGCCTATGCAACGTCGTCTACCAAAATTTGGTTTCACTTCACGTAAATCACTAGTATCTACTGAAGTTAACCTTTTTGAAATCGCTAAAGTTGAAGGCGATGTAGTAGACGTAAACGCGTTACAAGCAGCTGGTCTAGTTAAAAAGAACATCCAGTTCGTTAAAGTAGTTAAATCTGGCGAAGTTTCACGCGCAGTAACCGTTAAAGGTCTTAAAGTGACTAAAGGTGCTCGCGAAGCTATCGAAGCTGCCGGAGGCAAGGTAGAAGACTAAGGAAGTACTAATGGCTAAACCAGGTCAAGATATGAAAAGTGCACAAAGTGGGCTTTCGGAATTGAAGCGTCGATTACTATTTGTATTAGGTGCTATCATTATTTACCGTCTAGGTTCATTCGTGCCGATCCCTGGGATTGACGCCGCTGTACTTGCCGATTTCTTCGAGCAACAAAAGGGCACCATTGTTGAAATGTTTAACATGTTCAGCGGTGGTGCGCTTGAGCGCGCTTCAGTGTTAGCACTGGGTATTATGCCGTATATCTCGGCTTCGATTATTACGCAACTATTAACGCATATGTATCCGCCGTTTATAGAGCTTAAGAAAGAAGGTGAGCAAGGGCGTAAGAAAATTAGCCAGTACACACGCTACGGCACGCTTGTGCTTGCTACTATCCAATCAATCGGTATTGCTACCAGCTTACCGGGTATGATGGACGGGTTAGTTGTTAACCCAGGTATTGGTTTCTACTTCACTGCTGTAGTGAGTTTAGTAACTGGTACTATGTTCCTGATGTGGTTGGGCGAACAAATTACAGAACGCGGTATCGGTAACGGTATCTCTGTTCTTATTTTTGTTGGTATCGTAGCTAACCTGCCGTCTGCTATTGGTTCGACAGCCGAAATGGCGCGCCAAGGTGATCTGAATGTACTTGTACTGTTATTGATTGCTGTAATCGTATTCGCTGTTACTTACCTTGTGGTATTCTTTGAACGTGGTCAACGTCGTATCGTCGTTAACTATGCAAAGCGTCAACAAGGTCGTCAGGTATTTGCTGCTCAAAGCACGCACTTACCATTAAAAGTAAATATGGCGGGTGTTATTCCACCAATCTTTGCTAGCAGTATAATTCTGTTCCCTGGTACAATTGCAAGCTGGTTCGGCCAGGGTGAAGGTCCGGTCGCTGATGTGCTACAAGCAATCGCTACAACGTTGACTCCGGGTCAACCTTTATATGCGATGGTTTTAGCTGCGGCTATTATCTTCTTCTGCTTTTTCTACACCGCGTTGGTATTTAACCCGCGTGAAACAGCAGATAACCTGAAAAAATCTGGCGCATTTATCCCAGGTATTCGTCCAGGTGAGCAGACATCTAAATACATTGATAAAGTGATGACACGCCTGACATTGGCAGGTGCTTTGTATATAACCTTTATCTGTCTGGTGCCCGAATTCATGACTATGGCATGGCAAACGCCATTCTATTTCGGCGGTACATCAATTTTGATTATCGTTGTTGTAATCATGGACTTTATGGCACAAGTACAGACGCATCTGATGTCACATCAGTATGATTCTGTGCTGAAAAAAGCAAACCTTAAAGGCTACGGTCGATAAGGTCAGTTTACGGAGTTGAGCAATGAAAGTACGTGCTTCCGTTAAGAAAATATGCCGTAACTGTAAAGTTATTAAACGTGCTGGTGTAGTACGCGTAATTTGCAGTGAGCCTAAGCATAAGCAAAGGCAAGGCTAAGTAAACAGTCGTGCAGGCTGAGTTATTCACTCGGCCTGTGTTTTTAATGTGATTTGGTCTTCGTTTGAGTATCCTTGCGGGCTTTTCAAACAGATGATAACCAAATTCAAATATAGGAGATGTGTTAGTGGCCCGTATCGCTGGCATTAACGTCCCTGATCATAAACATGCAGTTATCGGTTTAACTGCTATTTATGGCATAGGTAAGACTCGCTCTAAGGAAATCTTAGCAGCGACTGGTATCGCCGAGACCACAAAAATCGGTGAACTTTCAGACGAAACACTTGACGTATTGCGTGAAGCAGTTGGCAAGTACACTGTAGAAGGTGACCTTCGTCGTGAAGTTACATTAAATATCAAGCGCCTTATGGACCTTGGTTGTTTCCGTGGCCTACGTCACCGTCGTTCGTTACCACTACGTGGTCAACGTACTAAGACTAACGCGCGTACTCGTAAGGGTCCTCGCAAGCCTATCAAGAAATAAGGTGGGGTAGATTATGGCTAAAGCACCAATTCGTCGTAAGAAGGTTAAAAAGCAAGTTGCTGATGGTATGGCTCACGTTCATGCTTCTTTCAACAACACTATTGTAACAATTACCGACCGTCAAGGTAATGCACTATCTTGGGCAACAGCAGGTGGTTCAGGTTTCCGTGGTTCACGTAAATCTACTCCATTCGCGGCTCAGGTTGCTGCAGAGCGTGCAGGTACTGCTGCTCAAGAATACGGTTTAAAAAATCTAGAAGTTTTCATCAAAGGTCCAGGTCCAGGTCGTGAATCTGCTGTACGTGCTTTGAATGCTGCTGGTTACCGTATCACCAACATCACTGACGTGACGCCAATCCCTCATAATGGTTGTCGTCCACCGAAGAAACGTCGCGTTTAACAATAGGTTAGGAGAAATAACATGGCAAGATATTTGGGCCCTAAGCTCAAGCTGAGTCGTCGTGAAGGTACTGACCTGTTCCTTAAGAGCGGCGTAAGAGCTATCGACTCTAAGTGTAAACTTGAGACTGCACCTGGTCAGCACGGCGCTCGTAAAGGTCGCTTATCTGATTACGGTTTACAGCTACGTGAAAAGCAAAAAGTACGTCGTATCTACGGTGTATTAGAAAAGCAATTCCGTAACTACTACAAAGAAGCTGCTCGCCTTAAAGGTAATACAGGTGAAAACTTGTTACAGCTTTTAGAGCAACGTTTAGACAATGTTGTATATCGCATGGGTTTTGCTAGCACGCGCGCTGAAGCACGTCAGTTAGTAAGCCACAAAGCGATTTTAGTTAATGGTCGTGTAGTGAACATCCCTTCATACGTAATTACTCCAGAAGATACTGTTGTAATTCGTGAGAAGTCAAAAACACAAGCACGTATCATCGCTGCTCTAGAGTTGGCTGAGCAACGTGAAAAGCCGACTTGGGTTGAAGTTGACGGTAAGAAAATGGAAGGTAGCTTCAAGCGCCTACCTGAGCGTTCAGATCTGTCTGCGGACATTAACGAACAACTAATCGTCGAACTTTACTCTAAGTAAAGTTAAGAGTTAAGAGAGGATAAAATGCAGGGTTCTGTTACCGAATTCCTAAAACCAAGGTTAGTCGATATCGACGCTATCAACCCAACGCGTTCTAAAGTAGTTTTAGAACCATTAGAGCGTGGCTTTGGTCACACTTTGGGTAATGCCTTACGCCGTATACTGTTATCATCTATGCCTGGATGTGCAGTAACTGAAGTAGAAATCGACGGTGTATTGCATGAGTACAGCGCGAAAGAGGGCGTACAAGAAGACATCATTGAAATTCTGTTAAACCTTAAAGGTCTAGCAGTAACTTTAGAAGGCAAAGATGAAGTTTTTCTGACCCTGACTAAATCTGGTGTAGGCCCTGTGACTGCGGCTGATATTCAGCACGATGGTGATGTAACTATCGCCAACCCAGATCACGTTATCTGTCACCTTACGACAGATAGCAGCGAGATCAGCATGCGTATTCGTGTTGAGCGCGGTCGCGGTTATGTGCCGGCATCTAGTCGTTTATCCTCTGATGACGATGAGCGTCCAATTGGTCGTCTGCTGCTTGATGCATCATTCAGCCCAGTTGAACGTATTGCGTACTCGGTTGAATCAGCCCGTGTTGAGCAACGTACAGATTTAGACAAGTTAATCATTGATATGGAAACGAACGGCACTTTAGATCCTGAAGAAGCGATCCGCCGTGCGTCTACTATCTTAGCTGAGCAATTAGATGCATTCGTAGATTTACGTGATGTAACTGAGCCAGAAGAGAAAGAAGAGAAGCCAGAATTCGATCCTATTCTACTTCGCCCAGTTGATGATCTTGAACTAACAGTACGTTCAGCAAACTGTTTGAAAGCCGAGCAAATTCAATATATCGGTGATTTAGTTCAGCGCACTGAAGTTGAGCTTCTTAAAACGCCTAACTTAGGTAAGAAGTCTCTAACTGAAATTAAAGACGTGCTAGCTTCACGTGGTCTTTCTCTAGGTATGCGCCTAGAAAATTGGCCACCTGCAAGCCTAGCTGAATAATCTAAATCACTATATTAGTTTAGTTAGAAGGATAGGGTCATGCGCCATCGTAAGAGTGGTCGTCAATTAAACCGTAACAGCAGCCATCGCAAAGCGATGTTCAGCAACATGGCTGGTTCTTTGGTGAAACATGAAATCATCAAAACAACTTTGCCTAAAGCTAAAGAGTTGCGCCGTGTAATTGAACCTTTAATCACACTGGCTAAGACTGACAGTGTAGCAAACCGCCGTTTAGCGTTTGCTCGCACGCGTGATAATGAAGTAGTTGGTAAATTATTCAGCGAAATCGGTCCACGTAATACAGACCGTCCTGGTGGTTACACTCGTATTCTTAAGTGTGGCTTCCGTGCTGGTGATAATGCACCAATGGCTTATATTGAACTAGTTGGTCGCCCAGCGACAAACGAAGAAGTTCAAGAAGACGCGCAGTCTGCAGAGTAAGTCGTAAAGACACCAAAAAGCCGAGCTTTTGCTCGGCTTTTTACTTTCTTAAATTCACTATCAATAAATTAACTCTATCAATCCCCAAGCATCACCCTAGAATCTTGAAGCAACTAGCAACTAGCAACTAGCAACTAGCAATTAAGATCACATATAAAGATCAAACCGCGTTCTTTAATAACTACACCTTCTTTATATCGAAGTTAAAAACAAGCATATATAAAATACAGTGGCTAAATAGCCATAATACGAACGATTTAGTGCTATTTTTACGCGTTTCGCTGGTATTTTGCACGAATAGTCATTTTTTTCATAAAAACTTCAAAAAACAGTTGATCTCAATTCGGATCTCCCTATAATGCGACCCCACTGAGACGGCAGACAGCAACGCTTAGCGAGGCAAGAGCAGCTCAGGGTGTCAAGTAAAACTGAATTTTGAAACATTGCTTGAAAAAGTAACTTTTCTCAAAATTAAGT
>NZ_JAKKCV010000009.1:0-89583 GCF_021728035.1 Pseudoalteromonas sp. L21
TAGAAAAATAAAACACCCAACCAAGACCCTACTACTTCTATCCTTGTAGGCATAGTGTGGCATTCGCCATGTGAAAGTAGGACATCCTACTGCGTAGCGCACCATGGCTCCTAATTAGAGAAACCCGTTGCAGCAATGCAACGGGTTTTTTCGTATGTGGCGCGATTTTACATCACGCTTTATCCGCGAACAGACACCCCATGGCGCAGGACAAACCTGCTGCTACTTACTATCAAAATGCCAAAGCGTAGGCGTGATTGTATATTTGATTATCACTCACTCTACAACCTAACGAATTTCCACTATATTTACTCTTTGTTGCAATTTTAATCTTGGTTTAGTACCTGAGCTATGTAAAACTATTTGGGATTTTTAAACCTCAATCAGGTGACATGAATGTCTCAAATTAAAGCTTGGAAACTTATAAGCCTGTTTTGTTTGATAAGCTTGCTTATGGGCTGTCAGTCTAAAGAAGAGCAGTTAAAACAAACAATTCAACAATCTATAGAAAAAGCTGAAGTCGAGTTGAGCCAGTTAGGTACTGCGCTTGATAATGGCTCACTTCGCAATGCGACAATACTCAAGCAATACGGAAAGGTTTTAGCTGAGCAACAACCGCAACTGTCTGAGATCGCCCGTGTAATTAGCCTTGATGCGACTCGTGAAGGTGCTATCTACTCAGGCCTTACACAGCGCTTAGCCGACGTAAAGTCTACACACTTAATTCCCCCTTATGAAGATACGCTCCATCAACTTGATTTAATTCGTGATGCAGCAAAACCGTCATTATTTCAAGATGCACTCACTGATCCCATCAATATGCTTGCAGATATGTCGAATGGCACACTTGCTCGCGTTGGGGCAATTAGCGGAGCAGCTGAAGGTGAAAGTGTCGGTAATCAATTAGTGGGTAACCCTAACTATGGTCAATGGCAAACAAATAGTAGCGGCACCAGCTTTTGGGTTTGGTATGGTATGTACCGTATGTTAGGTGATGTATTTGACCGAGTTGAATATGGTCGCTGGAGCCGGCACAGAAAATACAGTTATTACAATGACTACGGTCGTTACCGTTACTCGAGTCCAAAACAGATTAAGGCACAACAAACGGTTGAGACGCGTACTCGTCAGTCTTACCAACGCCAAGGTAAACAATTCACTAGCCCATATGCCACTAAGCGCAGTGGCGCATCAGGGTTAAGCCGTAGCAGTTATACACCGCCACGCACACGTAGTAGCTATGCTTCTAGCAGTAGTTACAGTAAAAGCTCTGGGTCATTACGTAACAGCTCGAGCAGAACATCACGTGGCATTAGCCGCGGTAAGTAGTGAAAAGAATAACCACCGGAGTTACAACACATGTATGAATTTAATGGAATAACAACTTGGTCGTTGCAAGCTATAGCGATCGACTTTGCAATCATTATCGCTTTATTTGTAAGCTTAAAATTTATTAAAGGTTGGGTGTCTAATTTACACGCCAATGATGAAATTACTGAGCGTGATAACTTTGCATTTGGTATTAGCTTTGCCGCAGGTCTTGTGGCACTTGCGATTGTTCTTAGCGGTGTCAGTAGTGGCGCATTTGCCCCAAGCTTACAACAAGAAGCATTGCAAATGTTAGGTTATGGGGTGATGGCGATTGTGCTTATTAAGCTAGGTCATTTCTTCCAAGATAAAGTGGCGCTTCGCAAAGTTAGCTTGCATGATGAAATTGTAAAAGGCAATGCAACGGCTGCACTCATTGATTTTGGCCATGTAGTGAGTGTGGCTATCGTTATTCGTTCAGCCTTATTTTGGGTGGCGACCGAAGGCTGGCATGGTATTCCAATCGTGATCGCGGCCTTTGCAATTGGCAGCATTGCGATGCTACTGATCAGCCAATATCGAGTGCAGTTATTCAAGCGTACTAATCGCAGTGGTGATTGCCTACAACAAGCGGTTATTGACGGCAACTTAGCGGTGGGTATTCGTTATGCTGGCTTTTTAGTAGGTAGTGCACTGGCATTGACCGCTGCTTCGGGTATTGCTCCTTATGCGGCTGACAACATTGTAGCTAGTTTAGGTTACTGGGCATTGAGCGCAGCAGTGAGTTTAGTTGCCTTCATTTTACTGCATTTAGTGACTATTAAAATCATCTTATCTGGTTGTGATATTTCAGATGAAGTAAATCGCCAGAAGAACGTGGGTGTAGCTGCTATCTCTGCAGCGGTTTCATTTGCGGTTGGTTCGACCATGGCAACCTTATTAGGTGCCTAATTAAGTGTCTACTACAACTAGCGCCCCAAGTAGAGCGAATCTGCTTGGGCATGATTTTTTATTAATTACTGTGATGGCCGTACTCGCTGGGTGCGGCCTTATTTATGAGTACCTTCTCTCTCATTACGCAGGCCGAGTGTTAGGTTCAGTTGAGAGCGCTATTTATGCCATGATCGGCACCATGATTGTGGCAATGGGGATAGGTGCATTTTTAGCTCGCTGGTTTAAAGATGCATTTACTGCTTTTGCTTGGCTGGAGAGTCTTATTGCTTTGGTTGGCATGGGCTGTATTTTAGCGATTGCTAGCATTATCGCTGTGAGTTATTCATTGCCGCATATCTTCTCCGAAATTTTTAACCTGCCGGCGGACACAGTACTCAATGGTTATGTATTCGAGAAGCTACAAGAATGGTCACGTTTCTTACCTTATGTGTTTGGTCTATTACTTGGGCTATTAATCGGTATGGAGATCCCGCTGATTGCGCGTATTCGCCAGCAAGTGTATGGCCGCTTTTTAGAAAATAATGCAGGCACCATCTACGGGGCGGATTATATCGGTGCTGGTGTTGGTGCTGCGATTTGGGTGAGCATCATGCTCGCGATGCCAATTATGCAAGCTGCGGCTTGGACGGCATTGTTTAATATTATTGCCGGTCTGGTATTTTTATGGCGCTATCATCAACATGTTCGTTTTGCTAAGCTACTGTTAGTTTGCCATGTCCTGTTGTTGGTGTTTTTTGCATTTGTGCTTGTACTTGGCACTAGCTGGATGAAAAACCTCAGTAATGTTTTATACAAAGATAAAGTCATTTACTCGCAAGCTACTAAGTATCAGCACTTGGTGTTAACCGAGCGTTTGAGCCGTAATCAGCCGAATGCAATTACCGACCTTTATCTCAATGGTCGTTTACAGTTCTCAAGTGTGGATGAACAAATTTATCATTCAATGCTTGTCTATCCTGCAATGCTCGCCTCAAATCGTCACGACCGCGTATTGATCATCGGTGGTGGTGACGGGCTTGCATTGCGTGATGTTTTGAAGTGGCCAGTAAAGCATGTCACCTTGGTTGATTTAGATGGTCAACTGTTAAACTTATTTGGTAATGATGTGGGCGACTATGATGCGCCAGAAAAGATCAGAACACGCTTAACAACCCTTAATAATCACTCTATGAGTGATCCTCGCGCTGAAATACGCACTGCTGATGCCTTTTTAGAAGTCGAAGCTATGCTGGCAAAAGGTGAGCGTTTTGACACTATTTTAATTGATTTACCAGACCCTAATCACCCCGATCTCAACAAGATGTACAGTGACTATTTTTATAATCATGTGCGTCAGTTGCTCGCGTCTGATGGGGCTGTGGCCGTGCAATCAACATCGCCTTATCATGCAAAGAAAGCCTTTTTGAGTATCGCTAAAACAATGAAAGCCGCAGGCTTTGGTTATGTTGAGCAATACCAACAAAATATCCCTTCATTTGGTCAGTGGGGTTGGACAATCGCGACGACGGCCGGTAAATCAGCAAGCCAACGAATTCGTGAAACTAACGAATTACCCGTGCCATCTCGTTGGGTAAGCAAAGAATATTTATTGGCTTCTTTTGTGTTTCCGAATCATTATTTTGAACAAATAAATACGATTGAAGTCAATAGATTAGGTTCTGGGATCTTGTATGATTATTACCGCCAAGCATGGCAAGTTGAAACTGAATTGTATAAAAATTGATATTTTTCAGTTGACATAATATGTCGACTGTGCAAATCTTAACTCAAGACATAATATGTCAAAACGTAAAAGGTGAGACATGGAATTAAATGAACTATCAATCAAATTAGCGTCTTTTGAAACCGAAGGTGTGAGCTTTGAGTCTTTCTTGATTGCCAACCCTGGTGAGCAAGATGTGTTACAAGTTATCGTCGATGGGAATGATGAGTTACCTATCTTTGTTACTCAAACAGAAGAGCAATTACTATGTATTAGCTACCTGTTTGCCGAAAACGAAGTGCAAGCAGATATGCGTAATGAGTTAAACGAAACGTTACTACGTTTAAATGTACCAATTCCATTGAGCGCATTTGCAAAAATTGATGATAAATACGCTATTTTTGGCGCACTATCGGTTAATTCATCGTTTGATGATATTACCCATGAGTTGGTAACACTGGCAGACAATGCGATTGATGCACTTGAAGCCGTGACCATTTATTTAAACGATTAATTAGCAATTTCTGGAGTTAAGATTATGAGTATTTTAAAGAAACTATTTACAGCTGTGCGTGGTGGCGCTCGTGAAGCAGGGCAAGCAATTGTTGATGCAAACGGTATCCGTATTTTTGAACAAGAAATTGCTGATGCACAAAATGCCCTACAACGCGCTAAGAAAAGCCTGACTGAAGTAATGGCAAAAGAGATGCAAACAAAGCGTAAAATTAGCGCATTAGACGCATCAATTGCAGAGCACGAAGCGTATGCAGGTCAAGCACTTGAAAAAGGTAACGAAGCGTTAGCATTAGAAATCGCGGAAAAAATTGGTGATTTTGAAGCTGAGAAAGCTGAAAACGAAGAAGTGTTAGCTGGCTTTAGTAACCACATCGTGCAACTAAAGCAACAAGTTAAAGATGCGGAAAAGTCGATTAAAGAAAATCAGCGCCAATTAACAATGGTTAAAACGACTGAAAGCGTGCAACAGGCAACGATGGCTGTAAACAGCACACTTAATACAAATAGTTCATCAATGACATCTGCACGTGAGTCATTAGAGCGTATTAAGCAGCGTCAACAAGACCGTCAAGACCAGTTAGGTGCGGCTAAGCAATTAGAAGCAGATACTAACGGCGATGATTTAAAAGCGAAAATGGCTGAAGCGGGCATTGGTGATACCAACCCTAAAAGCGCAGATATTTTGGCGCGTATTAAAGCAAAACAAAATAGCTAATCAGTTAACGGAAAGACAAAAGGTAACCCATGCACTGGGTTACCTTTTTTGCTTCAACAAGGAGTCAGCCAATGTTTAACTTTTTCAAATCTAAAAAAACACCGGAGCGTCAACTCACTGAGCCTAGCCAATTGCAAGTTGGTGATATGTTAAGCGTCATAGATTCATTTGCTTATCCGAGCTGGCTAAAGGGGCAAACATTACGTGTTGTTGATGTACAAACTTATCAATATCAACGTAGTGCAGAATACGAGTTGGTACTTGAAAGCGAGTCAGGCCAAGTGGTGTTTTTGCAAATTGAGTCTGATGATGGTGAGCAATGGGCAAACTTTGCGATTAAAATTCAACGCGATGATGTTGATGAGATTTTTACTCTTGATGAGTTCGCTCGTATTTTTGATGAAGACGAATTAACGGCAATTAATGTGCAAAATAGCCCAGAGCGTTTTAGTCACTTTTTAGCATCAAGCTACAAACAAACAGAAGCACCTTATGTATGTTATTTCCATAATAAGGACTACCGCAATAAGCCTTTACCTCGTTATGAAGACGAAGGCGGAGAGCCGTGTGAAATGATCTGTTTAAGCTCAGACGATGAATCACATGGTTTAAATATTGAGGTTTGGGAAGGGGGTGAAACAGAAGTATCACTGACGTTAACCAGACCCATAAGTGATATTGTTGATTTATTTCCTGGGGATGCCAAGTGAGTGATGCAAAAGCCAAGTGGCAGCGTCAGGAGCAAGCAGTTAGAGCCACGCAAATGGCGTTTGATTTAAGCTCTGAAGTGCAAAAATCAATAAAAAAACAAGCCATTGACCAAGAGCTTACCCCATCAGATATGATCCGTAAGATTTTGGAACTGGATGTTAAATCGAAAAAAACCAGACAGCGTTTATCGTTTAACTTAAATGATGAAGAGATTGCCTTATTAGCAGAGCGGTTTGGAGTTGCTGCTGATGATAAGCGCGCAGTGAAACAACAAGTTGCTGAGTTACTGATTGCACACAGTAAAAAAAGCTAAGGTTTTGCCTTTACTTCTTTAAGCCCTTACACTGAGAAAAGATGTTTTAACGAAGTGGCATAACTGTGGATATTATTTTACTTGCTTATTTAGTTATTTTTGCATTATTTGGCACCGCGGCAAGTTACTTTGTACGTTACATTTACGCTTACTGGGTGCATAACACGATGCACATAAAATACATTTATAAGGCCGGTATTTGCATCATCAGTGTGGTGATAATATCCGGCCTTATTGCATTATTTACTTAATCTCGATGGCTTGGCAGTGCTGTGAAATACACAGCGACTGTACAGGCAATACAGGCGAGCAATCATTCACAGTTAAAGACTGTTCAGCGTCTTTTTCTGCCATTGTAATTCGTTCGGCAAGTTGCTCAGCCTGTTCTTGCGCTGTGTTTAAGGTTGAATAAACAACGTAGCGGCTTGGCCCTCCACATGCTCGCTCTCCAACTTCTAATACCTTGCACTGGAAAGTTGCTGTACAGCTATTGTTGCTCGCTAACTCGTTCAATTGTTCATTTAAATCGCTTAAATCAACCTTACTAGAATTGCTTGATGTTGTTGTTTCACAACCTGTTAATGCTATTACCGCAAATATACCAGTAGTAATGAAAAGTTTTTTTAACGTTGAACGAACCATTATTGCTTATTCCTTAGTACACACTTTGCGCAGAGCCATCGATTTTAACACAAGTGTTATTAGAACACTGCGTACTGGGCGTGGTTAAATGCTGACAAATACTCATCATGTCGTTCACGGCGTTAAATCGTTTTTCAAGGGCTGTGATGTCTTTTGCAAGTTTTTCAACTTCCGCTGTGTCAGCTGTTTTGGTCGAATAAACAATAAAGCTACTAGGGCCACCACAGGCTCGGCTACCAACAGGTAATACTTTACATTGGCTGCTGTTATCACAGCGAGGGTCATCAATAAGTTGATTTAGTTGTTCATGTGTAGACTTAATCGTGGCTTGGTCTGGCGCAATTTTGTTAACATCAACAGCTGATTTTTTTACTTCAACGGTTTTTTGAGTATCAATAACTTTATTGCGATTGCTTGTAGTTTCGGCTTGCTCATTAATGACTGCATCCGAGCAGGCAGTGAGTAAAACAGGAAATAAAATAGCCAATAGAGGATAGCGCATAACATACCTAAAAATCGTTGAATAAGTACTCACTATCATACACATTGCTCAAAGTGGGGCAATAAAAACGTTAGCTTTCAGTAAGTAGCTCTGTATTTACAGAGCTACAGTAAGATGAAAGTTTTATACCGCTCCACAATAAGTAGTTATTACAAACCTCCTTGGGTTAGTTTGGCAGGGTTAAGTAACTCGCTCAGTTCTTCGCGCGAAATA
Source organism: Pseudoalteromonas sp. L21 (assembly GCF_021728035.1). Lineage (NCBI taxonomy): Bacteria > Pseudomonadati > Pseudomonadota > Gammaproteobacteria > Alteromonadales > Pseudoalteromonadaceae > Pseudoalteromonas > Pseudoalteromonas sp. L21. The sequence goes on from NZ_JAKKCV010000009.1 coordinate 7,577, forward strand.
TCAGTATGCTCTGCAGCAACATCAATAATTGGGCGGCCCTCTTGGTAAGCTAATTTGGCAATTTTTGCTGCTTTGCTATAGCCGATCACCGGATTGAGCGCGGTAACCAGAATAGGGTTTTTTGCGAGAGCTTTATCAACATTGCTTTGGTTTACTGTAAAGCTGGCAATCGCTTTGTCTGCAAGAGCTTCACTGCTATTGGCAAGCAGTTCGATACTTTGCAGAATATTTAAGGCAATCACAGGTAGCATCACATTGAGCTCAAAGTTACCCGCTTGGCCAGCTACCGTTATGGTGGCATCATTACCAATTACTTGTGCGCTGACCATAGCCGCAGCTTCTGGGATCACAGGGTTTACTTTACCTGGCATAATTGAAGAACCTGGCTGTAAGGCTTCAAGCTCAATTTCACCCAGACCTGCAAGTGGGCCTGAGTTCATCCAGCGTAAGTCATTGGCTATTTTCATTTGTGCTACTGCTAAGACCTTGAGCTGGCCTGATAACGCAACGATGGCGTCTTGTGAACCAATGTTATAAAAAAAGTTTTTGCTAGGGCTAAAGCGAATTCCTACATTCTCACTTAAATGCTGACAAAATTCACTGGCAAAGGCTGGGTCGGCATTAATGCCGGTACCAACGGCTGTACCACCTTGCGCAAGTTCACAAACTCGTTCGAGTGCTTGGCGAATGCCAGCCATTGCATGATCCACTTGTAGCTGCCATGCAGCGAGTGTTTGGGCAAAACTCACAGGCATAGCATCCATTAAGTGTGTGCGGCCGGTTTTCACAATATGGCCCACTTCGGCTTGTTTATTTTGTAGGCTTTGACTGAGCTTATCGAGTTTAGGAAACAGTTCATAAATGATATTAATGGCGCTACTTACTGCAATAGCCGTAGGGATCACATCATTTGAGCTTTGTCCCATATTCACATCGTCATTAGGATGAATAGTTTCGTCTGCTAATTTACTGGCTAGGGTGGCAATTACTTCATTGGCATTCATATTCGAGCTGGTACCAGAACCAGTTTGGAATACATCAACAGGAAACTCTGAAAAATGTTTACCGTCGATAATCGCTTGGCATGCTTGCTCAATGGCTTTAGCTTTGCTTTGGCTTAAATGGCCTAATGCTGCATTACTTTGCGCAGCAGCTTGTTTTATATAAGCGAGGGCGGTGATAAATTGCTTAGGCATGGCTAAGCCACTAATTTGAAAATTGTTGATAGCGCGTTGCGTTTGAGCTTGATACAAGGCATTGGCAGGGACTTGTAACTCACCCATGCTATCTGATTCGGTTCTAAATTGGCTCATAAACACTCCTAAATCGGGTTAAATTCTTGGCTGAGAAGGCACGCTTCTCGCTCCAAACTGAAATACTTTTCAATACAGTTATGAGTTTTGTAGTAACGCTTTAGTGCAAGTTGCGGCTTGTAAAGTTGAGCTAAACATTGTTTACGAATTGCATTATGTATTAATGAATCACATATTTTTTCAAGTAGCTCATGAAAAGTACGCCTTAAATAAAGCTCTTGTAAAATAAAATTGTGGTGCTTTTCGTAATAGCGTGCAACGTTTAAGCCCGCTTCAACATAGTTAGCAACAAGTGCTGGGGCGTGTAACCCAGGTCTTTGGCAAACACATTTCATTTGCCATTGATAATGGAGCATAGCATTGTGAGAGCGCATAGAAAAACCGATTAACTGTAATGATAATTGTTATCATTACAGTTAATCGGTTTTAGTGCAAGTTTTATGTAGAGTTATAAAGCTTGAAGTGATTAACTGTTTTGGTTTAATTGTAGCCAAGAATAAAAATCTGGTCTGTTTCATGTTTTTTCGGCGCCTGTACATTTTCTTTATTACATTGAGAAAGAAGGTCGATTACAGTTGCTCTGTCATCACAACTTGTTAAGGCGGCTTTTTCGCTTTCTGCTCGCTCACTGGCGGCAAGTGCTGCATCCACAGCGGTGTAGGGTGAAATATACATAATGTATCTCCAGTTGGTTAATTCATAGAATAAGTAGCATAAGCTGTACCAGTCTTAATAAAAGTACTTAACCCAATGAAAGTATTGAATTTATAATTTTAAGCTATAAATTACCCGCGACTTTACGGGTTATTTTTGCTTTACTGTTGTGCACTGATTACCAAACATGGTGCACTAATTTGTATGGATAAACCCTTCTCTCAAGCCTGTGAAAACAACAAATTACCTATTTTAAACGTATTAGGAGCGTTCTTCTCGGATGTGACGGATGTATTAGAGGTCGGCTCTGGTACTGGGCAACATAGTGTGCATTTTGCAACGCATTTAGCACATTTACAGTGGCATTGTAGTGATCGCGAGATTAATCACCCTGGGATTTTACAGTGGCATCAGGAAGCTGCGCTGACAAACTTGCATGCGCCATTAACACTCGACCTCAATGATCCTTGGCCTGTTGAAACAGTGAATGCTATTTTTACGGCGAATACCATGCACATTATAAGCTGGCCACTGGTGGAGCGTTTTTTCCAAGGTGTAGCGAAGCATTTAGCGCCGAAAGGTAAATTATGTATTTATGGACCATTTAAGTACCAAGGTAAGTATACCAGTGCCAGTAATGCTGAGTTTGATGCTTTTTTAAAACAGCAAGATGCAAATAGTGCCATTCGTGATTTTGAAGCGATTTGCCAACTTGCAGAGCAAGCTGGCTTAACCCTTGTTGAAGATGTGCAAATGCCAGCGAATAACCAATTATTGCTGTTTAAAAGGCAGTAAGCTTTCGCATTGGGCTTTATAGAGCGCCATATGTTGGCGCTCTCTAATAATAAAATCACTAATGGCTGCTGCAAAATCACCGTGCTGAATATGATGCAGTGAATAAGTATTTACGGGCTTAAAACCGCGACTTATTTTATGCTCACCTTGCGCGCCAGAATGAAACTGTTTAAGTTTGTTGGTAATGCAGTACTCAATGCCTTGGTAATAGCAAAGCTCAAAGTGCAAACTATCGAGCTCATAATTTGTTCCCCAGTATCGACCATATAAACAGTTCTGATCTTTAAAACTGAGTGTGGCAGCAATCACCTCTCCTTGATACTTAGCGAACATTAACACCAGTTTGTCGGCCATGTTTTGCTGTAACAACTCGAAAAAGGCGCTGTTCAAATAACCATTGTGGCCTGAGCGTTTTAAATAGGTTTGGCGGTAAAAATGACTAAATTGCTGCATGTGCTGTTTGCTGATGTCAGCACCTTCAAGCCATTCTACGGCTATCTGCTGTTCAGTTATTTTAGCGCGTTCTTTTTTGAGCGACTTACGCTTTCTTGCGGTGAGTGAAGCTAAAAAGTCCTCAAAGCAATTATAGCCTTCATTAAACCACTGAAACTGCACGCCATGACGTTGCATTACTGTGTCGCTAGTCAAAGCATTAGCTTGCTGTTGATGGCAAAAATTTATATGCCACCCAGACCAGCCTAACTGCGTTGTGGTTGCTGTGAGTACACCATCAATGTAGGCATAGATATCAGCGGGGTTATCGTGATTTATACCAATTCTTTGTCCTGCAATTGGGGTAAATGGCACGCCACACAGCCATTTAGGGTAGTAATCTAGGCCATGTTGTTGATAGGCTTCAGCCCAAGCCCAGTCAAATACATACTCACCATAAGAGTGATATTTTAGATACCCTGGTAGTAAAGCAACGACTTGCTCATGCTGGTAAATTGCCAAGTACATGGGTTGCCAGCCGGACTCTTCACTCACACAGCCACTTTGCTCTAGGGCAGCTAGAAATGTGTGATCAGTAAAGGGCGTATCATCAAAAAATGATTGCCAAAGAGCGGCATCAATCTCGCTTATTTGATTAAACCAGCGGTGGTTAAATTCACTCATCGCGCAGCCGATTCAATATCGTTGATAAAGTCGTTGATATGCATAGCGAGCTTATCGAAATAAGGGTTAAATGTAAGCCGTGCAAAGGGTTTATGTTTTGCTAAATTGGCCTCTGTGCGCTCTCCGAAAACAATATTTTCCTGATACTTACAGGCTTTATACAAGGTGTCATCATCTAAATAGCTACCACAATTACGATAAGAGGCGTGCTGACCGTAATAAGGGTTACTAGGTTTATTAACGATGCCTATATGTGACATACCTTGTATCTTTTTACAGGTCTCGTTGTCGCAGTCATCACGGATAATTTCGTAATCAGTCGGAAAGTTAGTTGGAATATTGCTATCGTCGCCATAATAAATAAGGCGATCTAATTTATTCTTTATGCGCTTTTTAGGATCATGTAAAGCGGCCAGAAGTTTAAAAGTAACTTGGTTATCAATCGTGGTATCAATGTCACTAAAGGTACTGAATAGCGCGATATTTGGTAATTGACGTGGTGCAAGTTCATCAATATTGATGCGACTCATGGCTTGATGACTTGCTGTTGCTGCACTAAATGGGAATGACTCATATTTTGCGAAGTCGAGATCAGCATCTTTATCAATCCAGTTAACAAAAGGTATAGCGTCAATCCATTTGGCTAGCCAACCATTTTTATTATGGGGTTCTGTGGCTGGTGAAAATAGCATAGCGGCTAAAATTTTGTCATTGGTAGGGCCTTGCGTTAAATAATCAATCACCAGTGCCGCCCCTGTTGAATAACCTCCTAGTATGACCTGATCAAAATCTTTCAATGTGCGCTCAATAGCGTAGATGCTTGCTGTTCGCCAGTCATCGGCATCAATGTCCTTCAGAGCTGCGGGAGCGGTACCATGACCAGGTAGTAAAATTGTGCGTACCGTATAACCTTGCTGGTAATAGACCTGTGCAAGATCGTGATAGGTAAAGGGTGAATCGGTTAAACCATGAATTAATAGTACCGCCTTGCGGCTATCGTCATGTTTTAGTTCAAACGGGCTTATTAAGTCGGCAATAGTGGCGTTTTCAGGTCGCGATCCTTGTGCAACCAGTTGTAGATACGTGTCGGTATAAACAGGACATGGCAAGTTTGCGCGGGGGTTTTCGCTGCTGATCTGTAAATAAGCAGCGGTTAAATAGTCACTAAATGCCTGCTCGGTATTAAAGCTAAAAGTACTTTGTGTTCGAGGTAGCGGTTCTCTATATAACCCTTCGCGCTTACTTTTCATCATCAGTGCTTGGTCTTCAAGCTGAGTAAGGCAGGTTTGTTGCTGCGCCATTAATGAGCTGCTAAATAGTCCACTGATGGCCAAAGAGATAGCAACTAAGTTGATGAATTTCATATTTTAAGCGTCCTTTTAAAGCCTTTTTTTAGCTTATCGAGTTATGTTTTATTTGCAAGCAAGCTGCGTCAAGCGAGCGGTAAATGGCGTTTGGTAAATGCTTGCTTTAATACCACCGTCGATTCGATATTAGCGATGCAGTTAATACTGCCTAATTTATGTTTCACAAAGCTTTCATAGCTTTCTAAATCAGCAGCAATAATCTTGAGTAGATAATCATAACTACCAGAAATAACAGAGCACTCAAGCACATGTTCAAGCTTCTCAACTTGTTGTTCAAATTGCTCAGCAGCGGCAACTGAGTTTTGGTTTAAGCGAACAAAGGCATACACAGAGACATTTAAATCAACCGCTTTAGGATTGATGGCAGCATGGTAACCACTGATCACATTTGCTGATTCAAGTTTTTTAATGCGGCGTAGGCAAGGGGTATCTGACAGGCTAACCGAGTGTGCCAGCTCTGAGACAGAAGTTCTTGCATTATCTTGTAGCGCATTAAGTAATTGTTGGTCTTTTTTGTCTAATTTCATTTTAATTTGAGTGATTTTCACTAATCTAGATGGATTCTAGCCTATATTTTGGCGATTAGCACTCATTGAACTCTGTTAACATTATCGCAATATAATTATTTTGGAGTGAGCCTGTGACTGAGAACACCAAGGCATTTGATAGCTGGCTTCGCACCCGTTTTGTTGAGCTCAATAGCGAACTAGAAAAACTATATTGGCAGCAAGACGATAAAGCGAATGTAGAGGGTGTCGGTGAGCACTTTAAACGTCAATTAGAGCAAGAAGGTAATGAGCATATCCGCACCTTACTAGCAGAGGGCAATACCGATGAAGGGTTTGACAACGCCTTTGATTTGTTGGGTAATGTTGGTCTGTATATGGCGGCATGCCGTCGACATGAGATCACTGAGCCTTCTCGTGAAACAAGCTCACCCCTTGTAGAAGCCTCTGCGCTGGCAATGCATATTGGTGCATCTATTGGTGTTACCCCACGTTTTGCAACGGCGCATTTAACCACGCACAATAAAGCGGTTGATGGTGTGTATAAGCGCTTTACTGACCTTGAAGATGAGAAAATCTTTATTGATTACAATACCAAGGGTATTTTAGCGTATAAGCGTGCGGCCGATGCTTTATTAAAAATTCAGCCGTTAGGTATATCGCACCCTATCGCGGCTGACTTACTGGCAGTAGCAAAGCAAGCGCTACTTGATGTGATTGAGTCAAATAATACGCTATACAACAAGCTCGACACAGACCGCTTTTTTTATTGTGTACGCCCATATTACAAGCCGTATCGAGTAGGTAAAGAGGTATATCGAGGTGCGAATGCCGGTGATTTTGCGGGCATTAATGTCATCGATTTATTACTTGGCCTTTGTTTTGCCAATGAACCGAGCTACTCGCAAATGTTGGTGGATAAATTCTTGTATATGATGCCTGAAGATCAGCAAATTTTGCGTGAAAGCATGCGCATGACAAGCATTATGGATGACTTTTTAGCGGCAGAAGCTGAGCGCGATAGCGAATGGTTACAAACTAACTTAAAGCTGTTTATTCAAGTGTGTAAATTGCATGGTGATACTGCAATTGGCCACCATAATCAATTGGTTAGTAAATACATTGCGCAGCCTTCACAGCAAATGCAGCAACAACATATGGATAAAGTCACAGCCAGTGGGCCGCCTTTGCATGTGCTACTTAACTCACTTGAGCAGTTAAGGGATCGTCGTGCGGCAGCAAAGCGTGATGATATTCGCACTCGGTTTGATGATTTAACTAAGTTAAAACAGTGGATTAAGTAATGAACAAAGACGATTTTGTAATTCCACAAGGCAGCTATTTGCTTAACCACTCTGTTGGGCGACCATTGAAATCTGCTGAGCAGTATTTTCATCAGCAGTTTTTTGCAGCTTGGCAAAATGAAAATAAAGAACCATGGCAACAGTGGCTACAAGGTATTGAGGCGTTTACAAATAGTCTCGCTAAATTATTCAACTCACAAAGAGAGTTGTTTTGCCCCCAAGTGAACTTATCGAGCGGTTTAACCAAGCTCTTGATGTCGCACCCGCGACTTCAGCAAGAAAATTGCAAAGTGTTGATGGCCGAAAGTGACTTTCCAAGTATGGGTTTTGCAATGCAAAAAGCCCTACCTGAAAGTGCTGAAATTGTGTTTATTGGTAAACATGAAGATTTAACCGATGCGCAGGTTTGGCAGTCATATTTAGCGAATAATGAGATTGATTTAGTCTTTATTAGCCATGTTTATTCAAACACGGGCCAACAAGCGCCTATTCACGAAATTATAAATATCGCGAAGCAACACAGCACATTGAGTTTACTTGATATTGCGCAATCTGCGGGGATTTTAGAAGTCGACTTAACTAAGCTTGATGCCGATTTTATGTTGGGCTCGAGTGTAAAATGGCTATGTGGTGGGCCTGGTGCTGCTTATTTGTGGGTTAACAGCAAGCAGCTTTCATTTTGTCAGCCACAAGATGTTGGCTGGTTTTCTCATCAAAATCCGTTTGAATTTGATATTAAGCACTTTGCTTACCATCAAACCGCGTTGCGCTTTTGGGGTGGTACACCTTCAGTGGCGCCTTATATTTTGGCTTCGCATAGTATTAATTATTTTGCAGAGCTTGGTATTGAAAAAGTACGCGCACATAACTTAGCAATGCTCGCACAGTTTCATGATCAATTAGCTGATTATATGCGTTCACCAATACAGGCTGACAAATGTTCTGGAACGGCTATTATGCATTTTGGCGAGCAACAAGCGGCTGTTAAAGCTGCGCTTATTGCAGCGAATATTGCGGTTGATGAGCGTCATTTAGGCTTAAGGGTCTCTGCTCATATTTACAATGATCAGCAGGATATCGATACTTTTATCACGACTGTGAAAAGCGCTTTAAGTTGAGGGCTTGCCTGGCCTTTGCTTTGACTGAACGCCAATGGGTCATTGGTTTTTCGGGGACCAGCGCTAAAATTTGCTCAAAGTCGATGTCATCAATACTGACTTCGTTACTGTGAGCAAACATAATTCGTTTGGGTTGCAGCGTTTTAAGCATCAGCAAAGAGTTTAAATACAGCTTTGGGTAAAAAACAGGAAAGGGGGGCACGAGCTGTCCTTTTACTTTTACCAATAAATCAGCAATATAAATTCGCTCACTAGGAATATGGTACAGACTAATATCTCGGTCGGTATGACCTGGGCTATGTAGTGCTTGCCAATCCTCAAAGCCGGGTAGGGTTGCATCTGCCCCAAGGTAATAATCAGCATCTAGATGGCGGCTGTACCAAAGGTTGTGACGTTTTTTATTTAACCTACCAGCGACCCACCAAGCCAAAGCGATATCGGTTAAGTGCATTAAGAAACCATCAATGCCTCTATACCATTGTCCTGGGGCATTTGACGTGGCTATTTTAGCACCGCTTAACTTTCTTAATGCATGTGCTCCACCGGCATGATCTGGGTGCATATGGGTCACCACAACAAGCTTTAAGTCAGTGACAGGGCGCTTGAGTTGCTCGGTAATATAGTCAAAAACAGTATTCACATCAGCACGGCAACATCCATCAAGCAGCATTAATTTATCTTGATATTCAATTAAATAGATATTTTGAATATAACCCTCGAGCGTATGAATTTGCAAAACGATTGATCCCTAAACTTAATCAGCAAATCAGTTATATCATGTCTGACCAGTTTTGGTAAGCTAAGCTAATTGGATTGTGTGTCTCGCTCTTTGAGCTGCTTTTTGCTTTCTTCTAGCTGTGCTACTTGCTTTTCTAGGGTGGCGATTTGGCTTTTATAGTAAGCGTTAATACGTTCGCTTTGTTTGCTAATAGCATCGTCAATGGACGCTGCACCTAACCTGTTTGCCGCATCTTGCGTCATATTTTTGAGTTTATCGATGCGCTCACTTTGTTGTTTTTGTAGTTCTTTGAGCTCTAATTGGAGGCGGTCTATTTCGCGATCGGCTTTTTGGATTTTTAAATAATCCTCAACACTTAAGTCTGCTGGTTTTTGCGGCTGCTCTGTGGCTGGGATTTGATTACTTGCTGGTGGCGGTGCAATTTTCACGATTGCTGCATCTTTACCACAAGGCTGCTCGGTAAAGGTGGCAACCCCGTCAATCATACACTTATAAATAGTGGCTTGACTGTTGGCGCTGGCAAATAGAGCAAGAGTCACAAATACAAAACGAAACATAGCATCACTTTGTGTAGCAAATAGATACTTAGCATGCATGAAATATAATGAGGTGTGCAAGTTTTTCGGGCATAAAAAAACCGCTTAAAAGCGGTTTTTAATAATAAAATGGTGGAGAAGGAGGGATTCGAACCCTCGATAGAGCTACAAACCCTATACTCCCTTAGCAGGGGAGCGCCTTCGGCCACTCGGCCACCTCTCCAGCGCATAATTCTGATTGTAATTTGCTGAAATAAATCAACAAATAAAAATAAGTGGTGGAGAGATAGGGATTTGAACCCTAGAGGGGCTACAAACCCCTGCCGGTTTTCAAGACCGGTGCATTCGACCACTCTGCCATCTCTCCACATCGTGATGCGAGAATAATACTTAGCTGAATCGGCTGTGTAAATAGGAAAAAGTTTGTTTGCTTGTTTTTTGAGCGTAAAGAGAGGGTTTTTTGTAAAAAGGTTTAATTATTTGCTGTTTTTAACTTAAAAGAAGGGGGTTGGGGCAGTAAACGGAGGAGCTAAAGAAGGATCTTCATTAGTGGTTGGGTGTTTACTGCACCGATAAAGTAACCATGGTTGGGGGTTACTTGTGTTGTACTGCGCCGCCAAGTGCTAGTTTTTTTCCGTAACGGTTTAACTTAGCAAGCATTTTTGCTTTTCTGTTAGTTGGTTTTACGGCAACATGAGTTGCTGCACTTTGATTGAGTGTATTAATCGGGTTCATTACTTTGCTCCAAGTTGTGTTTGGTTGAAAACATGGGTATTTTGCAACCAAACTGGACAAAAATAAAACGATAAAAATTGAGTCTATCGGATAACTTTTTTTAATCCGAATCTGCTTTATTAACAATGCGTTAAGTTTTCTTTTTTGCTATGGGTTGCATGGTTATGCAAGGTGTTTTTTTATTAACTTCAGGTATATAAAGAGTTTTTGTTTTATGTTGTTTTGTTTATGCGTTTTTAAATTTATAAAGTGACTAAATATTCAGATTAATATAATTTGAATGGGTGGCTATTTTTGCCCTGTCTGAAAAGAAGTAATCGCTGATGTTGATAATAATAAAGCCAAGCGACAAAAAAAATCATAAAAACAGTGTTGATTGGTTAATAAAAGAATGTAAAAAAAGACAGATCGAGCCTGAATTGTATTTAACCACAGGCAAGTTTGAGAATGATTGCGCTGATATTGCGCTTTTGGCTAAAAACCAAACTCAAGTCGTGGTGATTGGTGGTGATGGAACTTTACACTTAGCTGTTAATGCACTCATAGAGAGTGATTGTTCAATTGCGTTAATTCCTGCTGGCACAGGTAATGATTTTGCTCGAGGCTTTGCGTGTAAACAACAGGCTTGGTATGAAGCCGTTTTTAATAGCCGTACAGAGTTAATCGATATTGGGCAAATAAACCAGCGCTATTTTATTAATGTAGCGGGAATAGGCTTTGACGCTGAAGTGGTGGCTCAGCTAAATAAGACTGAAAGCTATGGTTCATTCGGCTATATTTGGCAGGGTGTAAAACAGCTGTTTTCATTTCAGGCTAAACCTCTACACGCTGCGTTTAATGGTAAAGCACTCAACTACAGTAACTTAGTGACGATATTTGCCAATCATCAATATTTCGGTGGTGGTTTAAAAATCGCCCCAAAAGCACAGCTAAATGATGGTCAGCTTGACTGTTACTGCATGCCCGCAGATGGTTTGCTGAAAAACCTGCTCAGTTTTGTGTATTTACTACTGGTAAAGCATCATAGTTTGAAAAGGCTAGAATATTCACAACTAGTCAGTGCAGAAGTAACCACCCCTAGACAGCTTATTGAGGCAGATGGTGAGCTGGTGGGCTATACGCCTGCGAAGGTCAGTATTCACCCGCAAGCACTTCGTTTTCATGTGCCATAAAAAAGCGCTGGCAAAATTTGCCAGCGCTTGGTGTTAGAGGCGACATAGTCACTTCTAACTGGGGACGGAGCCTTTTTGCTGAATACTGCGAGCAGCAAAAAAAGCTTTAATCTGTTTTGTCGGTGTTAGCACAATGGCATTGCCAAATAAAACTAAGCTAAATCCGATAAAGGTGTTCGCTTGCCATTCGAATCCTTCAAATAAGGTACTTAGTACTACTGCAACCAGTGGGAATAATACGATCACATAACTTGCCCGTTCTGGGCCGATATTTTTTAGTAGTGCAAAATAACAAGCAAATGCTATAACTGTACCGAACACAGCTAAATAGAGCAGCGACACCCAATAACTTGTTGGAGCATTCAAGGTAAGCTCTACATCGCTTACTAAAACATAAGCAGCCAAGCCTAAAGCGCTATATAACATACCCCACGCGTTGCCTTGTAGTACGCCAATATTACGCTGAGAGTTTCGAACACTGACCATATTTCCCAATGAAGCCACAAAGGTTCCTGATAGCGCAAGTAGTAACCCGACCAACGCACCATTACTCAAGTTGAATTGCTGAATTTGTGGCCAAAACAAGCTAGCAATCCCCATCACTCCAAGAAGTGCACCAAAGTAAATTCTCTTGGCGATAGGTTTGGCAAAGAATAACCGTGTATTGATGATATTCATCAATAACAGCATGGAAAAAGCAATCGATGCCATGGCTGAAGTGAGGTAATTTTGTGCCCAATATAAAACAAGATAGTTTAAACCAAAGTTGAATAATGCCAGTAAAGCGAAAAAGCTATGATCACGCAGTGAATATTGCATAGGTAGCTTTTTTATCAGTACGAAAGCCCACATTAAAACGGCTGCAATAGCAAAGCGATAAAATAAGGAGATTTCAACGGCAACATCGCCTAGTTGAAACTCAATCGCTAGCCAAGTTGACCCCCAAATTAGTACCGTGACAAGGTAAAGAGCGGCACTTTTCATAGTTAGTACTCAAAAGTTTAAAGTATGTTCATTTTAGGCCTCTTCTGTATACTTAACATATACAGAAAACTAAAAATATAACCTATACAGTTTGGTGTCCGATGTCACAAGTGATCAGTCGCAGTAATAGTGAGTTTTTATATCAACAGGTGATTCAGCTAATAAGAGATCTTTGCTCACAAGGGTCGCTATTACCTGGAGAGAAGTTACCGTCGCTGAGAAAAATGGCTGATAAGTTAAATGTAAGTATCCCAACAGTGAAACAAGCTTATCAACTTTTAGAAGGGCAAGGGTTGATAGAAGCCAAAGAAAAGTCAGGATACTTTTTAAAGTCTTCTCAATTAAATCAATCGCGGCCGAAACGAGTGAAGCTAAGTCGCGAGCCAATGATGGTGAATAAGCAAGGCTTGATTGAGCAAGTTTATAGTGCCATACATAAAGCCAATGTTGTGCCATTCGGTATTGCAAACCCTATTGCAGCAGCACCTACAGATAAAGCGCTAGCACGAACAATGCGACGTGTAATGACACTGGCTGGCGCATCGGCAATTAACTACGGCCCAATGGATGGGTTTGCACCGTTGAAAAAGCAATTGATCCATCGCTATTTAGACTTTGGTATTGGTGTTGATAGTGATGAATTGGTGATCACCAATGGCGCACAAGAGGCATTGGCAATAGCACTTAAATGTGTCGCTAAAGCTGGCGATATCATCGCCATTGAATCACCTTGTTATTTTGGCATTATTGAATTGATTGAAAGCTTAGGCTTAAAAGCGTTGGAAATCCCGCTGTGTCCTGATGAAGGGATTTGGCTAGATGACTTGGCGCAAGCACTCGATGAGCATGATATCAAAGCGTGTGTTTTTTCAACGTCGTTAAATAACCCCGTTGGTAGTTTTATGCCAGAGACTAAACGCGAGCAGTTAGTGACTCTTTTAGAAGAGCGTAACGTTGTGCTCATAGAAGATGATGTTTATGGCGATCTACATTTTACTGCTAAACGTGCTACGCCAGCGCAAGCTTATTCAAAAAAAGGCTTAGTGATCACCTGTGCGTCGTTTTCAAAAACGGCTGCACCAAGCTATCGTATTGGTTGGATCATTGCGGGCAAGTTTGCAGAGCAAGCAAGGCGTTATAAACGTGCTCTGAGTTGCTCTGCGCCACTCATTAATCAATGGACTCTGTATGAGTTTATCGCCAGTGGTGAGTACGATCGTAATCTGCGTTTGTTGAGGCAGCGCTTGAGTACAAATAAAGAACGTATGATTTGGTGCTTACAGCAATATATGCCAAGTTGTGCGCGCATTAGTAACCCGCAAGGTGGCTGTGTGATTTGGATTGATCTTGGGGGGCAGTATGATGCGGTAAAGTTATTCCATTTAGCGTTAGAGGCGGGGATCAGCATTACTCCAGGGTTAATATTTTCAGCAGGTAAAAAATACCGCAGCTGTTTTCGCTTAAGCTATGGTTTACCTTGGTCTGAGCATTTAGAACACGCAATTAAAACCTTGTCACAGCTCACAGTATTAGCCAAAAAATAAAAAGCGCAGAGCAGGCTCTGCGCAAAACCAAGTGCGTTGGTTCAGGGATATCTTACTCAGCATGCTGTTTAAATGTGAACAGCTGGTACTCTTTTAATTCAGGTACTAAAGCGACGAGCTCTTGCTCTTTATGGGCAATATCTGCAAAACTGCCACAGAGTGCATCGGCACGCTCTTCTAGTTGTGCGGCTTGAGTTTCTACGCGTGCTTCGATTTGTTCACCCATGTTTTCCATGCGCTGTTCAAAAGCATCCATATCACCACCTGAGCCGATTAGTTCAGAGCCAAGAGCAACTAAAATACTGCCCATTGATTGCATCATGGCTGACTCAACCGCTGATTCGATTTGCTCATCAAACTGATTTTCAAAGTTTTGGCCAAACTTTTCGAAATTTTGCTGACCCATAGTGAATGCACCTTGTTGATAGAAAGCGTTCTGCACTTCTACGCTGATGTCATCCATTAATTCAGAGATGTCGTTTAGGCCGTCAATGTTAAAAGCATTAGCAACTTCTTCGATTGCTACACCTGCGATTTTTACCCCATCAAGCGCGATGTTTGCCACCTCAGGGAGTTGGCTGCGTAAGCTGTCGGAATAAGCGGCAATAGCCGCTTGTTGTGAGGCATTGAGTGATACGCTTTCACCATCAATATATAAATTATTTTGGTTGATGATTTTCATAGTACGATTATCGGCTGTGTAAACTTCTAATTCGCTTGGCGTGATACGAACATCATTTTTAAATTCAACATCGCACTGCTCACCGCTAAATGAAATATTTGTATCATTATCGTTATGAGCCATAGCCGTTGTGGCGATAAATAAAGAACTTGCTAACAATAACTTTTTCATTTTTTTCTTTCCTGTTTGAAATGACAAAATTTAGTAATCAAATAGAGTGCCAAACTTTTAAAGTTATTTAATATCAATAGTTTGCTTGTTTTTATTTATTTTGGGAAAAGAAATAGAAATAAAATTTTAACCATTTTTTGGTCAAATTAACCAAAAAATTCATATGCATAAATGAGTTTTATCGAAACGATAAAAAACTCTCACTTTTCAGAAATCGAATTTAGCGCTATTTATTCACAATATTGACATATCACCTATTTAGCATGGGGGTATGGCTTTATTTTGGTAGTTTTTAGGTACTAAATTACTACTGAGCTTTTTAAACTTTGCTAATTCATGGAACAAATTTAGAACCGTTGAATTGGTCTCAAACACTTTATGGAGTGGGTTGTGGGTAAGACATTTAGTTATGACGCGCTAGATGACGATTTTGTTGAAGACGAGTACGAAATGGTCGGGCGTAATCAACACGACAAGAAAAAGCAACGCGTTAAGAAGAAGTTGGAAGACTATCTTGAACAAAAACGCTTGCGAAGAAACTTAGGTGAAGATGATTTTGATGATTATTTGAACGACTAAGTATAAATTTAGATAAAGAGGCGCTGCGCCTCTTTATTGCTTTTTGACGTACGTTTTATTTATGTAATGCCGCGACAATGGTTGATTCTATTTGTTCTGGTTTTGTTAGTGGTGCAAAGCGTTTAATGGCTTTACCATCTTTGCCAATTAAAAACTTGGTAAAGTTCCATTTTATTTTGCGGGTGATAAAGCCTGGCAATTCGGACTTTAGATGTCGAAAAACGGGGTGTGCGTGTTCGCCGTTTACATCAACTTTGCTCATCATTAAAAAGCTGACACCATAGTTGATTAGACAGCCCTCTTTTATTTCTTTAGCATCACCAGGTTCTTGCTTACCAAATTGATTACAGGGAAAACCTATAATGACTAAGCCCTTATCATGGTATTTTTCATGTAGCTTTTGGAGCCCTTCATACTGTGGAGTAAAACCGCACTCACTGGCTGTGTTTACCACGAGCACAACCTTATTTTCAAAGTCAGAAAAGTCGATAGTTTGGCCTTGAAGGCTAGTAGCAGAAAGTTGGTAAAATTCGCTCATAATGATAACTTTTTATTATTGTTACACTGATTCTAACGTGCTTGAGATTTTTCTAAAAGCGTAAATTTTAATCAGCGAATGCATCGGTTAAATGCTCTATCAATAAACGTACGCGAAATGGTAATAGATCTTTACGAGGGTATACTAGCCAAGATGCATTATCGCTGACTTGAAACTCATCAAGTACACTTACTAATTGGCCATTATTCAAATAAGGTTCAACAATATCTAGAGCAAGGTGTGCAATACCAACACCCGCAACAGCGGCACTTAAAATAGCTTGTGGGTGGTTGCTACGCCAATTACCATCAATGCGAACCTCTTTAATTTGATTATCAATATTAAATCGCCAGCGCTTTCGCATAGTAATTAAACAATTATGCTCAGTGAGATCAAAAGGTGTTTTAAGATCAGGGTGATTAGCTAAATACTCTGGGCTTGCAACGAGTGTCATTACGCGTTTACAGAGTGGTCGTGCAATTAAATTTGAGTCTTGCATTCTGCCAAAGCGAATGGCTAAGTCAAAACCTTCTTCAACTAAGTTAACGTTACGACTATTAAAGTCGAGATCGACTTCAACCTCAGGGTAGCGTTTGACAAACTCTGCGACTTTGGGAGCGACTTGGTTTGCTACAAATTCACCTGCGCCAGTAATACGTATTAGGCCTTTTGGTTGGCGTTGTTCACCCTGTAGTTGGTTGTTTGCATCAATCAATTCTTGGCGTATTGCTTTTAATTTTACTGCGTATTCACGCCCTGCATCAGTAAGGTTGATTTTACGTGTGGTGCGTTGAAATAATACCGAACCTAAACGACTTTCCAACTGTTGTACTTGCCGACTTATATGTGAGGTTGATACTTCCATAGCCTTGGCTGCATGTGTAAAGCTGCCATGCTCAACGACATATAAGAATTCTTCCAAGCCTTGCCACATTTTCGATCCTTAGGGTGCTGCATCAAATTAAGACTATTTTATGCTGATTATTGTTGCATGTCTGCAAAAGTGATTATTTATTTTCATCCTTTATCCCTATATGAAAATAACTACAATAGTCGTGTCACTGATTAATACTCACAAATATGAGAGCGTAAGCATGTTAAATTTTAGCTTTGAGAATCCAACCAAAATTCATTTTGGTGAACAACAAATCAAAGAGATTCAAAATGAGATCCCAAAAAATGCCAAAGTACTAGTTACTTATGGCGGCGGCAGCATTAAGAAAAATGGTGTGTATGATCAAGTTAAAGCTGCATTAAGCGAGCATACTTGGTTTGAGTTTGCCGGTATTGAACCAAACCCTAGCTACCAAACATGTATGAAAGCAGTTGAACTAGTCAAAGAGCAGCAAATTGACTATATCCTCGCGGTTGGTGGTGGTTCTGTGGTTGATGGTAGCAAATTTATCGCAGCTGCAGCTGAGTTTGTTGGCGAACCATGGGATATTTTAGCAAAAGGCGCTGAAATAAAGTCAGCTGTGGCACTTGGCGTTGTTTTAACCTTACCTGCCACGGGTTCGGAATCGAACACCTTTAGTGTGGTATCAAACTTAGAGACGCAAGATAAACTGCCGTTTGCCAGTGAGTTTGTGCGTCCTCGTTTTGCTGTGCTCGACCCTGCTGTGACATTCTCATTACCTGAGCGTCAGATAACGAATGGTATTGTTGATGCGTTTGTACACACAATGGAGCAATACCTAACATATGATGTGGGTGCCAAGTTACAAGATCGCTTTGCTGAAGGGATTTTAATGACGCTTATCGAAGAAGGCCCTAAAGCATTCTCTGAACCCGATAACTATCAAGTGCGCGCTAATATTATGTGGTCAGCGACGATGGCACTCAATGGCCTAATAGGAGCTGGCGTCCCGCAAGACTGGGCAACTCACATGATAGGTCATGAAATGACTGCTGTGTATGGTTTGGATCACGCACAAACATTAGCGATTGTATTACCACGTATGATGGCAGAGCAAAAAGACACTAAGCGTGACAAGTTATTGCAATATGCTGAGCGAGTATTAGGCCTTGATATTAAAGATGAAGATTCAGCAATTGATAACGCGATAGCTGCAACAAAAGCATTTTTCCACAGTGTTAAAATGCCAACTCGTTTAAGCGATTACGAGTTGGATGAAAGTGTTGCCGATAAACTTGTGGCTCAGCTTGAACGTCATGGTATGACGGCTCTTGGTGAGCGCGAGCAAGTTACGCTTGAGAAAAGCCGCGCGATTTTACTTGCAAGTGTCTAACTTAAGATTATAAATAATCCCATCCCTGCCAGTGTTGTGTAGTAAATATTGTGTGTTTTATAAGCCACAATAACGGCTATGACTGCAGCACTTAGGTAGGGATTTTGCCAATCTAGATTTATCCCTTCGTCATTAATAAACACAATGGGTACCCAAATTGCAGTAAGTACTGCAGGGGCACTAAAACTTAAAAATTGCTGCATTTTCGGGCCGACTTTAAACGGTAGCGCACGGTGTAAAAATAAGTAACGGGTGAAGAAGGTGATACACGCCATCAATAAAATAGTCATCATCATTGTACGTGCTCCTCTTTTGCTCTCCAGCGACTAATTACATAACCCACCGTCATAGCGATAAGGGCCGCTGTGACTAGCCACAGTTGAAAGCCTTGGCTTTTCAATAGCGTTGCGACAGCACCTGCGGTGATCACGGTCGCTAAGGTAGCAAGGTTCTTTACGCCAGGAATAACTAAAGCAATAAAGGTGGCTGCGATGGCAAAATCAAGGCCAAGATTTGTTAAATCGGGGAGTAAGCTTCCCGCGACTATGCCTAGCAGGGTCCAAATATTCCACGCAATATAAAAACTAAACCCAGCACTTAAAGCATAAATAAGGCGTACTTTTGTTCGATAGGCTTTGCGATGGTGTGAGAAAGCAAATAATTCATCAGTGAGAACAAAACTAACAGGAAGTCGCCAACGAAAAGGCTGATCGATGACCTTGTGGCGCACTGCTAAGCCATATAAAAAGTGCCGTGAGCTAATAATGAGTGTGGTAAACAAAATAGTTAAAAGCGGTGTATTGCCGGCTATTAATTCTATGGCGACCAACTGCGCAGACCCCGCAAATACCAGTAACGACATTGCTTGTGTTTCAAATGCGCTAAAACCATTTTGAATTGCTAAAGAGCCACATAAAATCCCCCAAGGTAACACCGCAAGGCATAAGGGGAGCATGTCGAAAAATCCTTTTAGCAAGGCTCTTAGAATGGGTTTTTGCATCTTATCGCTCTTGTTTGTTGTTATGGCTCAGATCAAAACACCTATTATTGGAGTGTGTCAAAATCGTCGAAGTTTGCAATAATATACATTTCTTAGGGAGGGTTACAATGTCTAAAGTCAAAGTATGGGATGGCTTTATAAGAAGTTTCCATTGGTTGTTGGTTGCGGCTATCGCGACACTTTATTTTAGTGCCGAAGAGGGCATGCTTGAGCTGCACTTTGCAGCAGGGTATTTCACCCTTGCATTGCTAGTTACTCGTCTTATCTGGGGTATTATTGGTAGTAAAACTGCGAGGCTATCAGCACTTATTCACTCTCCTGTTGCTGCGATTAAGTCGTTCACGAGTAGTGAACATAAAGCGGGTCATGGTGCGGCTGGTAGCTATATGGTGATAGCCTTTTTTGCTCTGCTTATCGTGCAGTTAACTTCTGGCTTAATGACGAGTGACGATATATTAACGGATGGTCCGTTAGTAGCGCATGTATCCTCAGATACCGTGGAGTTTGCAGGTTGGTTGCATCATCTTAATTTTGATATTTTGTTGTATGCCATCGTATTGCATGTTTTGGCGATTGTTATTTATCGTATAAAGGGTAAGAACTTAGTAAAGCCTATGCTTACGGGCAGTAGCGATCAAATCTCAGCCACGGAGCCTGTGACTAAATCACCCGTTATCGCATTCGTTATTTTTGCCGTGTGCTTAGTGTTGCTATTTACGACTTGGGGGGCAGAGCCACTCAGTTATCTGCTAGGGTAGCTATCTTAAGGCATTAAAAAAGGCGCTAATAAGCGCCTTTTTAGTTTAAGTTTTAATTAGTCTTTGAATGATTTATGGCAATCTTTACAACCTTTAGCCCACGCGCCGAATGCTTTACCAATCACTTTTTGGTCGCCACTTTGTGCAGCAACAGCTAGTTCGTCAGCATACTGTTGGAAAGCCACTGCTTTTTTCATGAAGGTTTCGTTGTCACTCCAAACAGCTGCAAGTGCAGATGTATCGCCCTTATCAGAACCCGCTACGAAAGCTTCCCAAGGCATTTTTGATAGCGCAGCTGCATTGTTTGCACGCATCTGAAAACGTTCTGCATCAAAAGGTACTTTTCCTTTTAGCATATCGCCCATGTCACCAATTTGTACGCGGATCATTGAAAATGCAGCTTGGCGGTATTCGATAGCGTCACTTGGCTCTTCAAATACAGAGTCTGCCGATGCGCTAAGTGCCATAGTCGACAGTATTGTACCTAATACTAATTGTTTTAATTTCATTCCTTTTGCCCCTTAGATGTCAGAAAGATAAATTAACCGAGTTTTATCTCAGCTAAATAGATTATTCAAGTGTAATGCGGTTAATCTTAACTTAAGTTTAATCTAGGGCGTATTTACCTTTGTAGATTAAAATTTGTTCACTCTAGGGGCGATTTAATCGCGGCGCGAGATTTGTAACCTAGTGGACTAAGTAAAAATCGAGCAACAAAGAGTTAATCGCCCCTAGGAAGAACCCGAAGGGCAGCGCGTGTTTGGCATTGATGCTGCGTTATCGCCTATTTATGTGGAGCAACCACACTACATAGGCTCTGCCTTGCCAAAATACCAAACACACTGCTGCAAAATTAATCATAAAAGGTCAATACGCCCTAATCATTTATATCAATATCTGCGAAGATCATGCCACGGCGCATACTTCGTGTTGCTAAGAAAACTTCACCTAGCAATGATAAAAAGGCAAAAATCAGTAACGCCATTGCAGCAACAAAGCAGCTGGCAATCGTCACACTTAAGTTAATAGATTGAATGTGTGAGAGAAACAAACACATGACCACAGCACAAACGAGTAGGGCACTAAGCACACTTAAGCTAAATGCAATATGGATGCAGCGCGAGCGTTTCAGCAAGGCTCTTAATTCGGTCGTTAACGAGAGATTAAAGTCCTCATCAGTACTTACTTTTAGCTTACGCTCAAGCTGTCTTGCGCGGTCAGTAATGCGTGCAAGGCGATTAGATAAAACCCCTAGTGTTGCCGCAATACCAGTAATTAAGAAAACGGGGGCTACGGCTGTTTGGATTACCTTTGCCATCGTTAAAATGTTAATGACGTCTGAGTTCATTTTATCTCGCCTTGCGTTTAAAAAGACAATATTCGTTTACAAACATTTACAACTTACTGTTTTTTATAAAAATATTTTAAAAACAATGGGTTTGAAATAATGTTGTGTCTATTTTTGTGGTTATTGTAATCATAGTGTAATTATTTTGTTGTTCCTGTTTGTCGTCCCGTTTTATATTGATGCCGAAACTCAGTTTCAATCACTGTCAAAACGATAACATAACATATCCTAGGGGACCCTATGTCAAATAATCTAATAAAAAGAACGACAGTTGCACTCGCTGTGGCAAGTGCGATGTGCGCAAGTGCTCAGGCAAATGATTTTGCTAAGTATAACTTAGCAGGAAAAAAACTAATTAAGCCAGTCGCTGTTACCAAACAAGAACGAAACGTAAAAGGTGAGGCAACAAGTTGGTTGGTTAAGCTAAAAGCCCCAGCAGCCATTAGTGCAAAAACTATGGGGGCTGATATTGCTTCAGTACAAGCGGTTGCTAAAACAGCGCAAGCATCTGTAGAAAGCTCTATCGAGAGTATGGGGTTACCTGTACACGTTGTAGCTAAAACATCAACGCTTGTTAGTTCTGTAGTTGTCAATGGTAGTAAGCAAGATGTCGCCATGCTTTTATCGAACCCTCAAGTCGAAGAGATATACCCTGTTTATGACTATGAGCTACATGTTGCGGATAGTGCTGATTATATAGAGGCAACACCACTTGTCTCGAATGGTCTAGCGACAGGTGAAGGTGTTCGTGTTGCTGTACTTGATACCGGTATTGATTATACCCATACGGCATTTGGCGGTGAAGGTACCGATGCAGCCTATGCGGCAGCGACGGCAGATCCAACAAGCGTTGATTGGCCACAGGGTAAAGTGTTAGGTGGCTATGATTATATAAATAATGATGCTGATCCGATTGATGTAACAACTAACCATGGTACCCATGTATCTCACTCAGTGAATGGTATTGCGCCTAATGTGGACTTATTTGTTTACTCTGTTTGTGCGGCTAATTGTCCTGGCTTAGCGCAATTACAAGCATTAGAAAGCGCAATGGACCCGAATGGTGATGGTGATATCTCTGACCGTGTAGATGTAATTAATATGTCTTTAGGTGGTGATTATGGTGATGTTGCCAATGATGCTGTGGGCTTATTTATAAATGAGGCTGTAAAGCTAGGCACAAATGTTGTTATCTCTGCTGGTAATGATGGTGCATATCCATTTATTGTTGGTGGTCCTAGTACAACTGAAAATGCACTTTCAGTGGGTGCAATGACTCACCCTACTGAACCTGATAATGTGTTTAATAATCTTGTAAATGGTGTCCAAGTTGAAACAGGTCTTGCTTCATTTGGTAACACGGATGCGTTTGAATTGACCAGTGAAGACTATGAATTGGTTCACCCAAGTGATAACGCAACGGCATGTGTGGACTTTGCTGAAGATATTGATTTCACAGGTAAAGGCGTCATTATTGATCGTGGTGCATGTGGTTTCTCTGCGAAGGCATTGCGAGCACAGCAACGCGGGGCTGCTTTTGTCATTATTGCAAATAATGCTGAAGGAAGCGCACCTGGCATGGCTGCAGGCCCAGAGGCAGACCAAGTAACTATTCGTGTACTATCTGTAACTCAAGAAGTCGGACGACAGTTAAAAGAGCAGCTAGCGGCAGGTGAGCAGCCTGAATACCAATTTCAACTTGAAAAGCTAGTTCTTACAGGAGCAATAGCTGATTTTACGTCTCGTGGTCCATCAATGGGAGGCTTACTTAAGCCAGAGATTACTGCCCCTGGTGTGAATATAATGACTGCGCAGCCTGGACTTGGTGATGGGTTAACTGGCGTATCAGGTACATCTTTCTCAGGACCTATTACCGCAGGTGCTGTGAGCCTCTTAAAAGAAGCACAACCAGAGCGCAATGCGTTAGAGCTTAAAGCGACACTAATGAATACAGCAAATTTAGATGTCACCATGGAGCCTCGTGCAATAAACCCAGATGCTGAACTTGCTCCAATTAGCTATATCGGCGCAGGCTTAGTTGATGTTAATAAAGCTGCTAACTTACCTGTTGCTGCATGGGCTGCTGATACTAAGCAGGCGGCACTTTCATTTGGCCTAGTTAACGCTTCTGAGACTGTTGAGCTAACAAAAACTATTCAAGTTAAAAACTTCTCGAACGAAGTGAAAGTATATTCGTTATCACTTGAGCAGCGTTATCAAAATGACATAGAGCGTGGTTCATTCTCATTAGAGTACCCTGAAACCATTACCGTGCCTGCTGGTCAAACAATGTCATTTGATGTGACGGCAACAATTGACCCTGCTACGTTGCCTGAATGGACATTGACAGACGATAATATTGGTTCGCAAGCGACAACAGCAGATCTAACCAACTTAGAGTTAGATGGTGCGTTAGTTTTCTCTGATGGCGGCGAGCCTGCTTTCCACTTGGTCTATCACGTATTACCAAAAGCGAATGCTGCCATGAGCTTTACACCCGTTGAAACTGAAAGTGGTGTAGCACATCAGTTGACTAATACAGGCGCGACAACGTTAAACCCCGTTTTTGCACCAACAGTGATGACTGATGAGATTGATGAAGCGCATCGCTTTGATCTAGTCGGTGCATCGATTGAAACATTCCCAGTAACCGCTGATATCTGTGAAAGTGGTTATGTGACTTTAACAACGGTTATTTTGAATGAGGGAATTACCCATTCATACGTCGCGGGCTTAATGGCTGACTTTGACCTTGATCAAGACGGTACATACGATGTAACAGTACAAAATGGTAAGCTTGAATGGTTCTTTGATGACATAGAGCCAGGCACAGCAATCACTTTCACTCATGGTTATGGCAGTTCGTCTGGTCAGTTGGATAATATCTTTCAAATTATCGGTAATAATCATCTAACTTTACAAAGCTGTTTAGACGCATTTGGTTTAACAGCGGATGATCTAGGCAATGTAACTGCAAATGTTCGTTTTAGAACAGAAGAAGAGTTGTGGACACCACTGGCAACAAACCAAGGTGATGTTGCAATGGGAACTTATACATTCAGTGATGCGTCTGAAAATGTCTACGCGGCTTTAACAGATGAAGCGGGGAATGCCGTCAGTTCATTAGCGCCTGGCGAGTCTGCAACTATGTTTAATGCAGGAGCTGATTTCTTAATTTTATCTGACTCAGGTTCGCAAGCATATGTTGCTACTCCGCAAAGTGATGCTAACACCTCGCCTGTTTTAGCGGATGCTGAGTTCTCAGTGGATGAAAATGCAGAGAATGGTACGGTAATTGGCACCCTAGAAGCTAGTTTTGGTGCAGACCTTGCTAACCCTATTTCTGAGTTTATTGTTTTAAGCTCTACTTCTACAGCTGTTTCAGTCACTTCCGAAGGTGACGTTGTCGTGATGCAACAAGAAGTCTTAGATTATGATGCAGGAATGACCGCCATTGAACTTGAAGTGGTTGTCAGTGATAAGTCTGGCAATATCTCGGAGCCCGCCATGGTAACTGTACTTGTTAATAACCTTGCAGATGAAGCATCGGAGATGCCAGTAGAACCTGCGCCTTCAGCAAATAGATCGCGTTCATCGGGTTCACTTGCATGGTTAGCTTTGTTAGCTGCGCCGTTTGCATTTGTGCGTCGTCGTAAGCAAAAGTAGATAATCAATACGTTTATATAAAGGGAGCTGCGGCTCCCTTTTTACATTGCTTCACAAAGCCTACTTATATCAGGAGTTAATTTTACTTATATTAAAGTCGGGATAAAAAAATAACTCAGGAACCCTATGAAAATTAGTCACTCTCTTTACTTGTTAGCTATACCACTTGCTATCGTTGCGGCGTGTAACAAAATACCGAGTTCTGTAAACGAGTCCAGCTCATTTTCAGCTGCAGATAAAGTAAACACCTTGGCACCTGTAGCCAAAAAAATACCTCATGAGATGACTATTCACGGTGATAGCAGAGTTGATAACTATTATTGGATGCGTGACGATACTCGCACCGACCCACAGGTTCTTGCCCATTTAGCAGCTGAAAATAGTTATGTAGAAAAAATGATGGCTCATACAAATGCTTTACAAAATAAGTTATTTGAAGAGTTGAAAGGACGTATTGAAAAAGATGATGAATCAGTACCCATAAAAAAGGGAAGCCATTATTATTTTTCACAAACTCATGGTGATAATGAATACCCTGTTTATATACGAAGTACTGATAAGCAAGGACAGCATCAGCAGGTTATTTTAGACGTAAATAAGCTTGCTAAAAATCATGATTATTTTGCAATAACAGGACTTGATGTAAGCCCAAATGGTGCTTTATTAGCCTATGGTGAGGATACGTTGAGTCGGCGTATATACACTATAAAAATTAAGGATTTGACAACCAATCAATTATTGCCGGATACAATTGAAGGCAGCGAAGGTGATGTTGTTTGGGCGAATGATAATAAAACCTTTTATTATATTAAAAAAGACCCGCAAACCTTATTGGGATATCAAGTTTTTCGGCACAGGTTAGGCACGTCTCAAGCGGATGATGAGCTCGTATATGAAGAGCTGGACATGAGCTATTACACCAGTATTGAGAAGAGCAAAGATCACCAAGAGATTTATATCAAGCATAGTAGCACGAGTGCTTCTGGGGTGTCGGTTATTGATGCAAACGATATCAGTGCCATGCCAAAACGTTTAATTCCACGTGAAACAGGACTCGAGTATGACATTAAGAAATTAGGTGACTGGTATTACATAGTCACTAATTTAAATGCCGTAAACTTTCAGTTAATGAAAGTGCATCGTGAACAAGCTCAGGATAAAGCGAAGTGGCAAACGCTGATTGCTGGGCGCGAAAATATAAAGCTGGAAAGTATTGAGTTATTTAATCATCACTTGGTATACGAAGAGCGCACAATGGGGCAGACCTCTTTAATTATTCGTGATTTACGTGATCAGCAAGAACAAGTGATTGCCTTTAAGGATCCGACATATACGGTTTCTAGCTATGGTAACTATGAGCTAGATAACCCTAACTTACGTGTTTACTACTCAAGTATGACCACGCCAAGTACAAGTTACGATATTAATTTAGAAAACGGTGAAAAAACGCTTCTCAAGCAGCGCAAAGTGTTAGGTGACTTTAATCCAGATAACTATATATCTGAGCGGGTGTATGTGACAACGCGAGATGGTGTCGATGTACCTGTGAGCCTCGTTTATCGTAAAGATAAGTTTGATAAAAACGGTACTAACCCGTTATTACAGTATGGCTATGGTTCGTATGGTGCGACGATGGATCCGAGTTTTTCGAGTTCGCGACTAAGCTTGCTTGATCGCGGTTTCGTGTTTGCAATTGCACATATCCGCGGTTCACAAATGCTCGGGCGCCCATGGTACGAAGATGGCAAGTTGTTACACAAGAAAAACACATTTAACGATTTTATTGATGTGACAGAATCTCTAGTTGCACAAAAGTATGGTGACAAAAATAGCATTTTTGCCATGGGGGGCAGTGCAGGTGGCTTGTTAATGGGGGCGATAGTAAACCAAGCGCCAGAACTTTATAAAGGAGTGATTGCAGCTGTTCCTTTTGTTGATGTTGTAACAACGATGCTTGATACCAGCTTACCGCTCACGACCAATGAATATGATGAGTGGGGTAACCCAAATGATAAAAAGTATTATGACTATATGTTGTCATATTCACCTTATGATCAAGTGAAGCAACAAGCCTATCCAAATATGTTGATCACAACGGGGCTACATGACTCACAAGTACAATATTTTGAACCGGCAAAATGGGTGGCTAAATTGCGTGAGCTGAAAACGGACAACAATGTATTGTTATTCAAGACCGATATGGAAGCAGGACACGGTGGTGCGTCAGGGCGGTTTAAAAGTTTAGAAGATACCGCACTGTATTATGCGTTTATGCTTGATTTGGCAGGTATCAAACAATAATCAATATACGCACCAGTGGGTGATTCGACCTTAAACTGGTGCATGCTTCGTTAAGTTAAAGCGAAATTGGGTCCCCTTACCCAGGGTACTGTGTACTTCAATATCACTATTCATTAGTTTAAGTAGCTGTTTGCAAATAGCTAAACCAAGTCCACCTTGGCCTCGTTTAATACTATTACGTGCTTGGTAGTGAGGTTCGAAGATTGCCGTTAACTCATCAGCGTGAATGCCTACACCCGTGTCAGAGACTGAGACAAATACTTGTTCGTTGAGTTGAGACACTTCTACAGTGATTAATCCTTTAGAGGGGGTATGGCGTATCGCGTTTTCTATAAGGTTAGTCAGTACACGCTCTAGTTTGGCAATATCTGCTGTCACTGGAAAGTCACAAATTTTGGGAGTGACTTTTATTATCACCCCAGCTGCTTCAGCGTTTAATGCTAATTTGGCGACACAGTCGTAAATTAATTCGCCAAGATTAAACGTTTCCGTTTTTATCTTTACTTGGCCACACTCTAAATTAGCCAGTTCAAAAATTTGTTCAATTAACAACTTTAATTGCTGGCAATTATCCATTGCAAGGCTGAGATAACGTTGTTGCTCGTGCTCACTCAGATGGGGGTGTGGTTTTTTTATAACCTCAAGAAAACCATGTAATGAAGCCAGTGGCGTTCTTAAATCGTGTGATAAATGAGTAAGTAATTCTCGGCGTTGTTTATCGATTTGCTGCAAAGATTTAAATTGCTCATCAATACGAGATAGCATGCCATAAATTCCCTTACTTAAGTTGCCAATTTCGTTATTCCCCATATAGCTCGGACTAAGCGCCATTTCTGTGAGGCTGTAGTTGGCTGCTTTTATTCGGCTGACCTCTTTATTTAATTGCTTAAGTGGTGAGGTGAAAAAGCGAAATAACAACAACATAGTGATAAATAGCGCGACCATAGCTGCTACAAACCACATTGCCCCTAGCCAAACTGGGTTATCACGTTTGACCTCGTTCAGCGTTGCATCAAAAGCTTGACCACCAATGATCATATACAAGTAACCTTGTAGCTTTTGTTGATTGTAGACAGGTGCAGCAGAGAATATTTTTTGACCTTCAACGTTACGCGGGTCGTCACCATAAATAGGTGTAGAGCTAGGCTGTGCAATTAACTTTTTTATTGGGCTTAGGCTTATTTTCTGTCTCACTACTTTGCCTGGTTTGGCCGAATAGGTCAGCAAATTACCTTCAGGGTCTACAAAGTAATATTCGAAAGCAGGTCCCAACACCATTAAGGTATGAAATAAGTTTTCTAACGCTTTATAGTCATACACACCTTGTTTTATTAATGGATTATCGTTTACAAGGTGCTCAGCGAGGTGGATGTGTAATTGCTGCTGTGCTTGGTGCTGAGAATGTTGTTCAAGCTTTTTACTCCAATTAAATATAAGCGCACACAACAGGCTAAAAATAATGACGAGTGACCAAGCTAGTTTTTGGTAAAGGGTCATCGAAAACATCATTGTATATTTAACTGCCCTGGATTTAATCTATAACCGACACCCCATACTGTTTCTATAAATAGAGCACGATGGTACTGTTCAAACTTATTGCGAAGGCGATTGATATGGGAATTAACGGTATGCTCGTAACCACTGTGTTGGTACCCCCAAACTTGATCAAGTAGCTGCTGGCGGCTGAAAACATGGTTAGGATGCTTTGCAAAGTGTACCAGTAAATCAAACTCTGTCGCGGTTAAGTTGACGGCTTGATTTGCTAAGTAAGCTTGATGACTCGAAAACTCTATGTGTAAGGCTCCGAGCTGAAGTTGTGCTTCATCGGGTTTCTTTTTTATAGAGGATTGAGCAATAAGTAATTGTTCTCGGTGACGTAATTGAGTTTTTACTCTCGCTTGTAATTCTCTTGCAAAAAACGGTTTACAAATATAGTCATCTGCACCCATTTCTAAACCAATAACTCTATCCATGTCACTGCTCAAAGCGGTAAGTAAAATAACCGACACTGTGGGGTAGTGTTCTTTAATTTTGCGGCATAAACTTAAACCATCCATTTGCGGTAAATTTATATCTAATATAACAAGCCCATAATCATTGCTTGCTAGTTTTTTTAATGCTGATTCAGCAGAATCGGCTTCATCAATATGTAAATTTAGGTTGCTAAGTTGAGTTATTACAAGTTGACGTATAGCACGGTCATCTTCAACAATTAAAAGTTTTTCTGGGCGCATAGTCTTGTCCAAATCGCTAAGGCACTTCCTTATGCCCTTAGCGCAAGTGAGTGCTATGTTATTGCGTCCGCGTAATGACAACTTGAGTCAATGGGTTATCAAACTTATGTTGACTACTAAGTACAGAGCTACTTAGACCATCATGTTGACTAACGACACCTGGGTGCATAGCCACATAGTTAACATCATTACGCTCTTCATTAAACCCTTCGCCTGAATCAGCTGGTCCAGGAATTGTCCCTGCGGCTTCTGAATTAGCCTCTGTTCCAGCATCATAAGCAAATGTAGTAAAAGTCAGCGCTTCATCGACAGCTAACGAAGACACATCTATTGCATTAAGACCGGTAAATGCATCATTTGTATTCACCAGCATGGTTGCTAAGCTTATTTTTAATGAATCTAGTTGCTCTGTTGTGAGTGATAATGTTACCTGACTACCTGGCGGTAGAGGCGCATCGGCAGATGCAACTGCGGTTGCAAAATCAACCGCTAATAGGTCGCTGTTGTTTCCTCCTTCGGCCATTACCTCAAGCGCTGTCGATGCAGGGCTACCAATTTCCCAAAGCATGTTTTCGGTATGAGAAATCACAGCAATTGGCGATAATGGTTGTGCAGCAGTTAAGTTACTTACTTGTATTGTAAATTCGTATGTAACGACTGGGCTAACAACGGGAGGTGACACGACTTCAGGTGGAGTCTCTGAGCGATTATTATTTGAGTCACCACAGGCCGCGAGGCTGGCGCCGAGCGCAATGATGATCAAGCTTTTTGTTAAACGAAGCATAATAGCTCTCCTACTTAACCGTTACTGTCAATTTAGCAACTGGGTTTAACCATCTGTGTACTGTGTTATCAAGGTCACTAATACCTGCTTCAAGATCATCATCACCTAAGTTACCAGGATGAATATGTACCATTGTGTTGCTTTCACTGCTTGTGACACCACTACCGCCTGTGCCTGCATTTCCGCCTGGTGCGGCAGGAATACCGGGAACGCCCAAAGCCCCTGAGCCTTCAACAACGCGTTCATCATTTGCTTCAGTGCCTGCATCATAGCCATTTAGGTAAATAGTGTAAGTACCTGCTTCGGTAGGTATTTTCCAGCTATTCAAGCCGACAAACCCATCATTTGTTGGCAACAACATGGCTGTTAGAGATAAGTAGTCGTTACCTTCTGTTGTTGTTAGGCTTGCCATTGTCGATGCGGCCGGAGCAAGTAACCCTTCTGCTGGGTTGGCAACCA
Organism: Pseudoalteromonas sp. L21; assembly: GCF_021728035.1. Lineage (NCBI taxonomy): Bacteria > Pseudomonadati > Pseudomonadota > Gammaproteobacteria > Alteromonadales > Pseudoalteromonadaceae > Pseudoalteromonas > Pseudoalteromonas sp. L21. The sequence goes on from NZ_JAKKCV010000009.1 coordinate 38,229, forward strand.
GATCGCTATTAGCGGCTGTTGCTTCATCAACAAGAGGTGCAATGTTGCCACCTTCAGCCATTGTTTGTAGCGCTGTAGATGCTGGCATTGCGACTTCAAAAAGTGATGTATCACCGCTGTGGGCTGTAATCAGAATAGGTGTAAAATGAACACCTTGAGTGAGGTTTGTTAGTTTGATATCCAGCTCAGCTGCTTGGCTCGTGAAGCTAGAAATTGCTGTTGCAGCTAGCAAAGTTAAAGATAAAGTTTTCATTATTTGTTCCTGTTTTTGACTGTTCAAAAACAGTATCAAATAGCAATATCATAAAAGCCTCACGAAGTTATCACTTTTTTATCACAGTAACGAAGTGGGGTGAAAACAGCGGGTTAAATCGACTCATAGGTATATTAACTAGGCAAATATAACGCTATAGTGAAGGTGATAAAAAATAACAAGGAGTCATAATGGACGATAATCAAAAGGTTGAAGTTATAACGGATAATAAGGACCATCGAACGTGGGCAATGCTATGTCATTTAAGCTCATTTGCTGGATTGTTAATCCCTTTCGGATCTGTCATTGGGCCACTCATTGTCTGGCTTGCCAAAAAGGATGAAATGCCGTTAGTGGCTGAGCATGGCCGTAAGTCATTAAATTTTCAGTTAACGATGATGATTGCATATATCATTAGTTTCTTGTTGATGTTTGTTGTTATCGGCGTCATTTTATTACCTGTCATCGCAATTTTTGCTTTTATTATGGTTGTTGTATCGGCAATCAAAGCCAACGATGGTAAGGAAGTGGATTACCCGCTGAGCATCGAATTTATAAAATAAAACTGAGAAATTAGATATACTAGAAAAGCTCAGCAGTGTTGCTGAGCTTTTCTTTTTTTGGGTATGTATGGCCTATCTTTCGCTTTTTTTTACTGCATTTATTTCAGCAACTTTGTTACCTAGTTCATCAGAGTTGGTAATGACGGCAATGATTGCCAAAGGGGGCTATTCACTTTGGTTGTTATGGCTTAGTGCGACACTCGGTAATGTGCTAGGTAGTTGTGTTAACTATTGGCTTGGCACACAGGTCATGCGTTTTAAAGATCGTAAATGGTTTCCGGTCTCTGAAAAGTCCATTAAAAAAGCTGAAAAACAATTCAATAAATACGGTATTTACAGTTTATTGTTTGCTTGGTTACCTGTGGTGGGCGATCCGCTCACTGTGGTCGGTGGAATTTTTCGCGTTAAGTTTTTAACTTTTCTCGTACTTGTCGCCCTTGGCAAAGGTGCACGCTATTTAGCTGTGCTTGCCTTTGCTGTTGGGCTTGAAAAGTTTTTTTAGTTTTTTTGCCAATCGAGAGTCAGCGATACTGAGTCTGCAAAACGCAGCGCATGTGGCTTATCAACACGAACTTTGGCGTAATGAACACTTTTATGCTGGTGGCAAATAGCTAAAATCTCGGCAACGAGCTTTTCTAGCAATAAGAAGTGACCTTCCTCGACTAACGCGATGACTTCTTTAGTAATGGTCTTGTAGTTAAGTGCTTTATCAACAGCATCAGTTTCACACGCTTGCTCAGCAGGGTAGTGAATTTCAAGGTTAATCACGACATCTTGCTTTTTTTCACGCTCTTCAGGGTTAAAACCAATAAAGGTTCTTAGCCTGAGGTTTGTTACATTGATAATTGCATTGGCCATGATTACCCTCTAACTAACTGCAAAAACTCATTACGGGTTTTTGGATCGGCTCTGAAGCTGCCAAGCATAACAGAGGTACGCATGCTTGAGTTTTGCTTTTCAACGCCGCGCATCATCATACACATATGTTTTGCTTCAACAATAACACCAACACCTTTTGCACCTGTGACCTCTTCAACCGCCTTGGCAATTTGATGAGTAAGCTGTTCTTGAATTTGGAAGCGTCGTGCAAACATATCGACAATACGAGCAAATTTAGACAGACCGAGTACTTTACCATCAGGAATGTAAGCAATGTGACAACGGCCAACAAAGGGCAGTAAGTGGTGTTCACACATTGAGTAAAGCTCAATATCCTGAATTAACACCATGTCGTCAGCATCAGAGGTAAAGACGGCGTTATTGGTAATTTCATCAAGTGTTTGGCGATAACCTTTAGTAAGGTATTCCATCGCTTTTGCTGCGCGTTTCGGCGTATCAAGTAAGCCCTCTCGTTGAGGGTCTTCGCCTACAGCGCTAATTATGTCTTGATAGCTCTTTTTTAAATCATCGTGCATAGATTTCTCAGTAATACGTTATTTTAAATGTCTGCCGCCATCGACAGGTAATGAACGCCCTGTGATGTAGTGGCTGTTAAGTAGTAGCTCGACGCTATTAATAATTTCTGTGCAGCCAGGTTCAATTTCCATTAAAGACTTTTTAATGGTTTTGGCTCGATATTCTTCACTGTCATGATCATTAAAAATAATGAGTGATGGTGCAATTGCGTTCACTTTAATTGCTGGTGAAAATTTCGCTGAAAATGATTTAGTTAAGTTATCGAGTGCTGCTTTACTTGCTGCATAGGCTAGGTGTTTAGGACTGCCTTTTTCCACTACGTAATCTGTCATGTGGATGATATCGGCAGCTTGACCTGTATTCTGTTGATAATGAAGCAGTAGATCAGCCGCAGCTAGATTGATTAAGTAAGGGGTTTTAGCATGTATGCGCATCATATTATCGAACAGTGTCGCATAATCTTGGTTATTGGCTTCACAATCCCAACTCGACGCGTTATGAATAATTGCTTTTAGCTGATTAGTATGGCTTTTTAGTTGTTCAATAAAATGTGTAATTGCTGCATCACTGTCAAAGTCAGCATGAATACACGTTGCTCCTTTACCTGCGAGGATATCAATAGCATCGTGGCGAGTGCGGTATGTGACTATGATTGCTTGTCCTTGCGCTAAAAAGTGCTCGGCCAAGGCGAGTCCAATACGTTGGCCTGCGCCAGTAATTAAAATAGGCGATGACATAAACTATGTATAAATCCTTAGATGTCTGATGTGTTGGGCTTTCTATTCAGTGTGAACTGTAACCACTATAAACCAAATTACAGAACTATTTCATCTTTACTGCAATCATGTTGCAAAACTTTTTACGGGTAAAGTTTTAACACCGATCATTTATCATATTGAGAAATGAGGATATTACTAAGGGGGCGATATCAGTGTAGCGTGGAAGAGAGGGCAACTAATTTGCTTATTGCTTTAAATTGCCCTTGGGTATTTTGCCGCTTAAAGCTCGTCATAAATAGTAGGAATTGCTTGGCGCTTATGTTGAGTACGTAAGTAAATAGCGATTAATTTATCTTCTACTTCGCTTGTCACATCTTTGCCTTCTAAAAAGTCATCAATTTGTTCGTAGGTTAGGCCAAGTGCCTCTTCATCTGTTAAACCTGGGCGATCACACTCTAAATCAGCTGTTGGTGCTTTATGAACCAGCAACGACGGGGCTCCTAGCTGCTCAGCAAGCGCTCTTACTTGACGTTTCGAAAGACCAAATAAAGGCGCTAAATCACACGCGCCATCACCAAATTTAGTGTAAAACCCCGTAATGTTTTCAGCACTGTGATCGGTGCCTACAACTAAACCTTGGCTAAAACCGGCAATTTCATATTGTGCCACCATTCGCTGACGCGCTTTCACATTACCTTTAATAAAGTCAATTTTTGCTTGCTCAGGAAGCTCAACGCCGCCACCGACCACAGCTGCCATTGCTTGTTCGTGCATCCCATCAACCGCTGCTTTAATGTTTACAGTCATGCGCTTACTGGGTTTAATAAAATCAACGGCCATTTGTGCTTCGTCTTCATCTGCTTGCACACCGTAAGGTAGGCGCACCGCAATGAATTGGTATTCGTTGGTGTTGTGTTCTTGGTTTAATTCATCAATGGCTAATTGGCATAAACGACCACATGTTGATGAGTCAACACCACCACTAATACCTAAGACAAGCGAACGGGAATGCGCAGCTAAAAGTCGGCTTTTTAGAAAGTTGACGCGGCGCGTAATTTCCGCCTTCACATCAATCGTGGGTTGGACTTTCATTTCTGCCAGAATATCGGCACGCATGGTTGAGCTCCTATTTTCGTTGTGGTTGTTCAGCGTCTTATACATTATGTTACGAGCAACGCTTTTATTAAAGACCTAAATGCGCTTTTATCCCGTTAATTTGTTGCTTAAGTTCTTCGATTTCGGCACGTAATTGTTGAACTTCGCTGTTGCTGGCCTGTTCAGGCTCATGATCAGCTATATCTTTTGCTAAGCTATCTGAGTCAGCAAATAAGTGCATATAACGGCTTTCTCGTTTACCTGGTTCACGGGCTAAACGGATAACATGTTCTTGCTCGATAAGGGCATCAAGGGCGATTTCAACGTCATTCACATTAGAGAACTCGGCGAGGCGATTACTCCGGGTGCGTAACTCGCCAGGGGTCTGCGGCCCTCTTAGCAATAATAAGCAAATAATCGCACGCTGTTGCTCAGTAAACTGTAAGCTGCCAAACTGAGTATTGCAAAAGCGGTGCGCGTATTTGTTTACTCGGCCCGAAAGACCTTCATCAACAGTGACTAAACGTAAATGGGTCAGTTCATCTATGATATTTTGTACATCCGACTCGCTCAGTGATAGAACCGGTTCACGGTTTGATTTTTGATTGCAGGCGTTGGTTAATGCGTTTAAAGAGAGAGGGTAGTGCTCAGGTGTTGTGATTTGCTTTTCAAGTAAGCAACCTATAACGCGTTGTTGGTTTGGTGTTAAGTGCATTGTTTTACTCTCTGTGTTTATGAGGGCTTAGCCACATTTGTAATTTTTTATTTAAAGCATCAAAGTTAAGTGGTTTGGTTAAATAGTCATTCATGCCAGCACTGAGGCAGCGTTCTTTATCGCCTTGCATTGCATTCGCGGTTAAGGCCACGATATTAACGTCTTGATGTGCATCTCCCGCTTCTGATGCTCTAATTGAGCGTGTTGCTTGATAACCATCCATTTCAGGCATCTGGCAGTCCATTAGAACAAGCTCGTAAGGAGCCTCTTCTCTGTTGAGCAAATATGAGATCGCTTCAAGGCCATTTTCTGCGATATCAAAGCTCACTCCAGCTTGTCTCAACAATGCACTTGCCACTATTTGGTTTACTTTATTATCCTCGACTAAAAGTACTTGTGACTCAGTGTCAGAGTGAACTTCTGCTATTTTTGCGTTTATCGGCTCTTTGTTGGTTTGCTGCTGCTCAATGTATTTTTCATTAGCAAGCGAGTTAAATAAGTCCGAAGGAGTGAGGGGTTTAAAAATAATACTCTCCACTTTTAACACGTGTCTTGTTTGCTTTTCAGTTAAACTCATCGGTGCCATTAGGATACGCTTACCACGGCTTGCATTAAAGTGGGTTTGAAACGCTTTTTGTTGAGCTTTGGACGCTTTAGTGAATAGATCGTAGTCGATAAAAATAGCATCAAAATGACAGTCAGTTGGTTGTTGTGCACGGGCAAGTAAGCCGTCAATATTATTAATTACTTCTACTTTAGCACCCCATAGCTGTAATTGTTTTTTAGCAATACCACTGCTTAGCTTGCAGTTATCTGCAATGAGTATCAATTTCTTGTCGATAATATGACTCGGCTCGGGTTGTTGTTGTGCATAGTCTAGTTTTACTTTCACAGTAAAATTAAAGGTGCTGCCTTCACCTAGCGCACTTACTACCCCAACATCTCCCTCCATTAGTTGACAGAGCTGCTTCACAATTGCAAGGCCAAGTCCCGTACCGCCATACTGACGAGTTGTTGATGCATCAGCTTGAGTAAAAGAGTCGAACAATGTGGCTTGTTTATCTGCTTTGATGCCAACTCCCGAATCAACTATGGAACAACACAAGAAGGTGTCGTTGTTTGCTTCTTCGTAGCTAGCTATGACGATTATTTCACCGTTGTTAGTAAACTTGACGGCATTTCCTAGTAGGTTATTGATAATTTGACGAATTCGATTTGGATCACTAATGATAAATTCATGTTTGATATTAGTGGCATCAAGAATCAGCTTGGTGTTGTTTTGTTCAGCTTTGATTGCAAAGGATTCAATGGTATCTCCCAGTAGTTTCGATACATTGAACGATACATTCTCTATGTCTAGTTTGCCGGCTTCGATTTTTGAGAAATCTAAAATATCATTAATGATATGCAGCAAAGATTCAGCTGATGACTGAGCAAGTGCAATGTGATGACTTTGTTGAACATCAAGCTTGCTTTGTTTAATTATATTAAGCATGCCAATCACGCCATTCATTGGGGTTCGGATTTCATGGCTCATACTGGCTAAAAATTCGCTTTTGGCTTTTACCGCTTGCTCTGCCGCTTCTTTTGCTTGGACAAGCTGCTGTTCGGTTTCAATTCGTCGTTGACTGGCGTGTAAACTGCCAATGAGTGCCGCCACTGCAATTAAAAAGCTTTCCTCATTTTTGCTCCACTTACGCCAGTGGTGACACATTTCTGCGCAAACCACCCCCATCGTTTTGCTACCTGTGGGAATGATAACAGTTAGCATCGAACGAATATCAAAGTGTTCTAGGTAATCAACAGATAAGTCTTTTGTTAGGGAATCACATTGTGCATCACTTACGCTTATCACAGCATGGTTATTTATGGCGTCAAAATAATTAGGGAAGTCGATTTGCTGTAGAGCAATAGATTCGCTGAATTGGGGGTTGCTCTGGTCGTGTATCGCAAACCTATTAAGTGATTGTCTATCATCACTGAAGAGCCAGATTCCTGCACGGTCAACGCCAAGGGCATGGCAAATTGCTTGCACAATAATATGTTTTGATAGGTTGAGATTACCTGTTAAAACCGCATCATTAACAGTTAAAGATGCTAAAATTTCATTGTGGAGGGCTATTTTGCTGTTTTCAAGTTCAACACGTTTACGGGCATCTATATCTTGCAAAGAGCCAAACAGTTTCACGCATCGTTGGTTGTGATGTTCAGCTTCGCCATTGACAAGAACCCAAACAGGATTGCCTTCGTACGTCATTATTTGTACTTGTGTTTCAAAGCTCTCGCCATTTTTAATCGCTTTTTCTGTTAGGTGGCGAATTTTGTCTCTGCTATAGCCTGGTTTGAAGTAATCAAAATTACTGGGCCATTCGGGCTGGCTTGAAAATGGTAGTTTAAAAATCAATTTGGTCATTTCTGACCAATATACTGTTTTAGTTTCGAGATTAAAGGACCAAGCCCCTATTTTTGCTAAACCGCTCATGGTCTCGAGCATGCGCTCGTTTCTATATTGGCGCTCAAGCATTTTCAGTAAAAAAACAGATGCACCTGCAAATAAAGCACAAATTAGAATAATCGCCAGCCGTAATGGCCAAATAGAAGAATTAGCAGGCTGCCAGCCTTGTTTAGGTGTGGCGTACATTTGCCACTGACCGCCTGAGAATGAAATGCTAAAGCTGAGTGGATTAGTCTCTAAAATCTGTTCATTACCATAAAAAAACTCGCCATCAAGCCCTTTACCATTTCGTCCTTGTAGCGCGAGTTCATATTCATTACTAAGCGAAGTGAGCCCTGCGTTTTGATACACTTTATTTATATCTAAAACGACAGACAGTAGACCCCAAAATTGATTGTTTGGCTGGGTAAATACGGGCACTCGAGCAATGAGCGCTTGGCCGCCTTGTACCAGTTCAAGAGGACCTGCCATAATAATTTTATTTTCGTCCCGTGCTTTTATGGCATCTGAGCGTTGAGCTTTATTTTTTAAAAAATTTAACCCAATTGCCTTTTCGTTTCCCTCCATCGGGTAAGTCATTTTTATAACCATATCGGGTGCACCGCCGATGTTTCTGAGCTCAGAGGAGGTTTCAAATAGTGGTGTTGCGATTTGTGAGAAGCGGGCTTGGTTAAGATTAGGCTCTGCAGCCACTGCAACCGCAAGACCTCGTACGAGTTGAATGTTTGACACCAATATTGATTCCAACTCAGCGCGGTAAGTACTTATTTTCGCAAGCTCTTGTGAGCGGTAGGCGTCTTTCTCTCGCGTATAGTTGATATGGTCAATGACTAGACCGATTAGGATAATTAAACCTAAAGAAAGCCAGAAGGTGAGCTTTAGTTTTTTTAGCTTTTTATTATCATTTTCAGTAGCGAGTGGCATGAGAGGTATCGGTTTTTATACTATCTACCTACTATAGACAATTTCTGTCGTAAATAAAAATGAAGCACACAATCGTAAAACTAAATTTAATTATTTGTATCGAAACACTATTTTTTCATAAAACACTGGTTACTATAGGCTTATAACTCCTTCGGAAGCGTATTTAATATGTTTAAAATAATTAAATGGTTGTTGATGAGTCTACTCGTCGTTGCGTTATTGGCTACGGGGCTTATTTATGGCGCGTTGAACTTAAGCTTGCCCGCTCTGGATGGCAAGGGAACAAGTACAGCAATTGAACAATCCGTTAAAATCGAACGAGATGTGCTAGGTCAAGCTGTGATTCATGCACAAAGTCGTTTAGATGCGGCATATGCGCTTGGCTTTGCTCATGGACAAGATCGCTTTTTTCAAATGGATTTATTGCGTCGAAATGCAGCCGGAGAGTTAAGTGAATTATTTGGCAAAGCCGCACTGGAACTTGATAAAGCAATGCGCTTTCATCAGTTGAGAAAACGAAGCCAAATTTTACTCGAGCAATTACCTTCGTCAGATCGAGCACTATTGGCGACATATGCAAAAGGTGTGAATGAGGGACACGCACAAACGGGCTTTGATAGTTTTGAATATTTACTAACAGCTGCTACAGCGAAACCATGGCAAAGTGAAGACAGCCTACTTACTATTTTTAGTATGTATTTGGATTTGCAAACTGCGACTTTTGAACGAGATAAAACCTTAATTCAAATAGAGCAACTATTTGGTAAAGAGATGGTTGCTTTTATTACGCAACCTAGCCTGTATCAAGCAGCTCTCGATAACAGTCAGCTAGCTCCTTACAATCACTCGATTCCTTCCTTATCAGCACCTTTGAGTATGATCACGCATATTAAAGATACTAAGGAGTTAGGCAGTAATAATTGGGCTGTTACGGGGGATTTAACGCAAACAGGTGCTGGGATGTTATCTGATGATATGCATTTGTCGTTTGCGGTGCCGATTATTTGGTATAGAGCGCAGTTAAATTACCCTTTAAATGGCCAGATGCAACAAATAACAGGCGTTTCGCTACCTGGTGCCCCTGCAATTGTGGTTGGCACGAACAATAAAGTCGCTTGGGGTTTTACCAATGGCTACTTGGATACAGCAGATTGGATTGCACTCGACGGGCGCGACAAAACATGGCAGATAGATGAAGCGATTTTACTTAATGATGGCAGTAGTGAAAACTATACGCTGACCATGAGTGAGTATGGTCCGGTAAAAAATATAAACGGTAAGCCTTATGCGCTAAGTTGGGTGGCACATCATGATTATGCGGTTAATATGGACCTAATAAAGCTTGAGCAAGCAAATAACGTTGATGATGCGTTAGCGCTTGCAGCGGATGTTGGTATTCCTGTACAAAATCTAATGGTTGTAGATGATAGTGGGAGTGCAGCTTGGAAGAACATGGGGGCGATTCCTGCACGCAAGGTCCCTAACGAACTTGCTGTCTCAGAGCAAAATTACCCAGTAGGGTGGCACGAAAATGAAACTGAGCGACCCTATGTTAAGAACCCTGCAAGTGGTCGACTTTGGACGGGGAACTCACGTGTTGTTTCGGCTGAAGATAATAAACGCTTTGGTAATGGTGCTTATGCAATGGGCGCACGTTCGGCTCAGATCCGCGATCGTTTATTTGAAAAGCAGCAATTCACAGAGAGCGATTTTTATCAGTTGCAGCATGATAATGAAGCTCGCTTTTTAACAAAATGGCATAACCTACTTGTAAAGCAACTTGAAAGTAGACCCAATGAGTATAAAGCTTCCCTAACAGAGTTAAACAATTGGCAAGCATGTGCATGTGCAGATTCGATTGGTTATACGTTAGTGAAGTACTACCGTGACGAAGTGATTAATGGCCTGTTCAGCCCACTGGAAAATGAACTGCAAACGTATGATGGCAGCTTAAAGCACGTGAAGCGAGATCTTGAGCCTGCAGTTTGGCAGCTAATAAATACTCAACCGAAAGGTTGGCTAAACCCTGATTATGCTGATTGGTCTGAGCAAATGCGAGCAGCATTTGATCGCGCCCTTGATAAGCTGACCACTCAATATGGACAGAACATGCAAAATTGGCAGTGGGGAAGCGTGAATAAGCTCGTTATTGAGCATCCATTTGCAAAACAAATTCCCATACTCAAAAAGTTGCTCAACATGCCAGCGGCTCCAGGGTTTGGTGATACCTTCATGCCAGCAGTACAAGGGCGTAGTTTTGGTGCCTCACAACGATTTATTGTACAGCCAGGACACTTAGATAAAGCTATAATGGCAATTCCTGGTGGTCAATCTGGGCATCCGCTGTCTGAGTTCTATCGTGCGGGATTTGATGACTATGTTAACGAAGGTCTCACCCCTCTTATGCCACAGAGCATTATGCATAGTATTACGATAGATGCGGTTAATTGACCGCATCAGTATCATCCAGTTGTAAACAGAATGCTTTTACAACCGTGGTAGTATTTCTTCCTGCATCTTTACTGTCATAGAGTGCTGCATCAGCTTGCTGCAACATGCGCTCTAAAGATGCAAGGGGTTGCCATTCAATTAAGCCAAAACTCATTGTCACCGATAAGTTTGGTAGCTCTTGGTGAGCGTCTAATGTCGCAATATGTTCACGCAAGGCTTCTATTTTTTGTAACCCGTGATACTCATCGGTATTATCGAGTAAGAGCAAAAACTCCTCACCACCCCAGCGTACAGCTATATCTGTTTCATTTAAGAATTCACCTATTGCTTGTGCAATATTGACTAAAATCGCATCGCCTTTGTCATGGCCATAGGTATCGTTAATTTGTTTAAAGTGATCGATATCAGCCATAACAAGGCACAGGCTTTGATCTGTTTCGATGCTTTTTTTGTAAGTTGCTAAAATTAATTTTTTAGCAAAGCGACGATTATAAAGTTTGGTGAGTGGGTCTCGTGATGCCATTTCGGTTAATTCAACACGCTGTGAAAGCGTAATCTCTCTGATCAGCCCAATAGCGTAAACCATAGGCAAACCAGCAATAATAATATTTGTTAAATGTACATAAGGAATAAGCTGTGGGTAGGTATATTGATAAGGTACATCGTTGAAAAAGATGTATAGAAGAGCAAAGGTAGTGATCATCAATAAGCTGTATAGTGCAGCGCGTTTTAGTGATAATTGGTAGTCAATCATCAAAATACAGGAGATAGTCCACAAATAAAATTGAAACCCTAAATCGAGCCCTAGTGTGGCGCATACCACAAAAGCATGAATAAGTACTTCTAAACAAAATACTCTCAATGCTAAAGAGGTCAACCCTTGTTTTATTAGAAAGATACCGCTGCCCCACGCAACGACACTAAGAATATTGACTAAAGCTAAAGTAATAGCGCCCACATGGGCAAAAAGTGGAATGAGCAACGCATGCACTATCAGTGCGAAATATGCGATTTTAGAAATGATTAAAAACTTTACTTGTTCTATTTCTTCTAAACCTGACTGCTTTGATTGTTTTAGTAAATGTTTTATCAAATGAACCTCATACAAGCAGGCGCTTAAACACAAAGTATAGATGAGAATAGCTTAGCTGATGAATAAATCACCAATATCACCTTCACTCATTAATAAGTTTATTGTGGGTCGATTTAATTAAACGCATATTCATACGCTGTTTATTATGCTGGTGCTTGGCATAGTGTGTAATTGATGCCACTCTAAAAGAGCTATTTTAAATGTGCTACCGTATAGTTTGCTTTGTGTTTCCTGTTATGCCCTAAAGGAGTATGTATGTCGGCTGAAAAAACGCATCTAGAGATTTGTAATTTAACCAAAGAGCAGTATCCACAAATCAAAGTTCTGATGGATCAAGCTTACCCAGGCTTAGGTGGAGCGTGGCCAAGCCACACCATTTTTCGTTTAATTGACCAATTCCCTGAAGGTCAAATTGGCATTGTTGATGACGGTGTGCTTGTGGGTATCGCTTTGAGTGTACAAGTAGATTACGCTCGTTTTTCTAACCCGCATACTTACGAAGATATTGTTGATGGCCACGACCGTGTTTTTAGCGACTCAGAAGGCGATGCTTTATATGGTCTAGATGTTGTTATCTCGTCAACCCACCGCGGTATGCGCTTAGGCAGGCGTTTATACGATGCGCGAAAAGAATTATGCCGTCAGTATAACTTACGTGCGATTTTGGCGGGTGGGCGCATTCCACGTTATTACAATCATAGCTCTGAAATGTCACCTATGGAGTACATCGAAAAAGTGGATCATAAAGAGCTTTACGATCCGATTTTAAGTTTTCAACTTTCTAACGATTTCCAAGTAAAACGCTTACTTAAAAAATATCTACCAGAAGACCAAGAGTCAGTGGGTTATGCCACGTTGTTAGAGTGGAATAACATCATGTTTGAACCTACAGATACTGTGCTTGAATCAACCAAATCTATAGTGCGTGTAGGTGCTGTGCAGTGGCAAATGCGCTGCGTCGACTCAGTTGAGGAGTTACTTAAGCAAGTTGAGTATTTTGTCGATACGGTGTCTGACTATAAAAGCGACTTTATTTTATTTCCGGAATTTTTCAATGCGCCGTTAATGGGGCTCACCGAGCAATGCAATCAAACTGAGGCAATTCGTTATTTAGCCGAATACACTGAAACGTTCCGTGATGCGATGTCGCGCATGGCGGTTGAATACAATGCCAATATTATTACCGGCTCAATGCCGCTGGCAGAAGGCGATAAGATTTATAACGTTAGTTACTTATGTCATCGAAGCGGTAAAATTGATGAGCAGCGCAAAATACATATCACGCCTCATGAGCAAAATGACTGGGTGATCCAAGGGGGTGACAAGATTGCCGTATTTGAAACGGATGCGGGTCGTGTCGGTATTCAAATTTGTTACGATGTAGAGTTTCCCGAGCTGTCGCGTATTCTCGCTAAACAAGGGCTAGATATCTTATTTGTACCTTTCTGGACAGATACTAAAAACAGCTACTTACGTGTTCGTCACTGTGCGCAAGCACGCGCAATCGAAAATGAATGTTATGTTGTAATTGCAGGCTCTGTTGGTAATCTACCTGAGGTAGAGAGCTTAGACGTACAGTACTCGCAATCGGCGGTGCTTACTCCTTCTGATTTCTCATTCCCCCATGATGCGACCTTGAACGAAGCAACGCCGAATACCGAAATGCTGTTATTCAGTGATTTAGATATGGATAAACTGAAAATCTTGCACAGCGAAGGTACGGTAAGAAACTTAAAAGATCGCCGTGAAGATTTATATGACGTGATCTTGAAAAAGCGAGATCAATAATGGCGTGGTTGTATTTAATTGTCGCAGGTCTGTTAGAAATTGGCTGGCCTGTTGGCCTTAAGATGTCTCAAGAATCAGAGAGTCGCTGGTTAGGCATTGCTATTGCTGTCGTCTTTATGGTCGCCAGTGGCTTTATGTTGTGGTTGGCACAAAAAGATATTCCGATGGGGACATCCTATGCAGTATGGACAGGTATAGGCGCTGCAGGCACCTTCTTGGTGGGTATTTTATTTTACGGTGATGCCGCCACATTTGGCCGTATTGCCGGAGTACTGTTGATTATCAGTGGTGTGATAACACTAAAAATTAGTCATTAAAAAAGCGGCATAGCCGCTTTTTTAATGACTAGAAATGCACCTAATTGGGTAGCATCACCAAAATGGCAGCCAAGGCAATTAATACTAGACCTGCCGTGTCTTGGCGTTTTAACGGCTGTTTTAACCAAAGAATCGATACCAAAATGGTAAAGAACACTTCAACTTGCCCGAGTGTTTTTACATAAGCAACATGCTGCAGGCTCATGGCGCTAAACCAACCGATTGAACCTAAACAGCTACAAACACTGACAGCGGTAGTAGTGCCTTTATGCTGCCACATTTTCTTAAATGTATCGGGCTCTTTGAGTGTAATATAAGCGCATAGCATTAGCGTTTGTAAGCTGATTATCAGTACCAGTACCCATGCGGCTGAGTGCGGGAAAGTCAGTCCTGAATTTAAACTTGCTTCACGGATCCATGATGATGAAAGAGCAAATGAAGTTCCGCAAGCAAGCCCAAGGAGTGCAGTGCCCAAATTAAAGTGTTTAACATTCGCGATGCCACTTAATAGCAATACGGCGATTGCACCAATAAATACACCCACCCAGCCTAGCAATGACAGTGCGGAGCCAAAAAACATAACCCCTAAAATAGCCGCCATCAGTGCTTCACTTTTGGCAAGCCCAGCACCGACTGCAAAGTTATTCATTTTAAATAGTTTTACCATCAAACCTGTGGCAACAATTTGGACGATACTGGCACCAACAATGTAGCCAATAAAAGCCAGGTTAAAGTCTGGTAGTGCGGCGTCTTGGTATTGATAAAGTGCAAATAAATACAGGGCAGCAATTGGGCTGGCAACAATAAAACGAGCAAGCGTCACCCCTGCTACACTCACTGTTGCACTGAGTTTACTTTGCAGCGCATTGCGCCACGACTGCATAAATGCCGCAAAAATGGTTAAGAAAATCCAAGTCATATTGAAAATAAATTAATGAGGGGGCTTGGGTATAGAGTAACAAAACCAAAGTATTTGGGCATTAGCTTATCGACCAACTTGAGGAAAACTCAGCTGTGACAATATGCCGCAGGGCTTTTATGTCGTCATTAGGCTATAGTGACAATGATGCTATTGCTGGCCGCTGCTGTTATAAGTAGCGGCTTTTTTTTGTTTGCGTTAGGGTAAGCTAATACAGTTAAAAAATAAGGAAATATCATGACAACACTGATTATCTGCGCACTCATCGCAGTTCTTCTACCTTATTTAGCAAAAGCTCCCGTGGCTTTTGCGCAAAATAAGCTTCAAGGATATGACAATAAACACCCGAGAGATCAACAAAGTAAGTTGACAGGTTTTGGGGCGAGGGCGCTGGCTGCTCATCAAAATAGTTTTGAGTCATTAGTTGTTTTTGCTGTTGCTTTAGCGGTGGTGATTGCGACCAACAATATCTATCAAGCCACTGAAATGTTAGCTGTTGTGCATATAATTACTCGTGTCCTATATTGTATTTTTTACTATATAAACCAAGATATTTTGCGCTCGTTAGTTTGGCTGATTGGCTACGTGAGCTGTGTGGCGATGATTGCACTGTGTTTATAATTCATACTGATTAAAACAGTAAAAACCACAAAGCAAGCGGCTTAAATAAGGCGCTTGCTTTAGGGTCTTAAGTTGATACAGCTTATTTCGAACTAACTTTAATTTTCTCTATTAAATCTTTTGCTTGATAGTTTTCGTCTAAGGCAAAATCGAGTTGCACTAAGGCGTTTTTAAAGCCCGATTCAGATGGCGCATATTGCCATTGTTTTAAGGCTCTTTTTGCTTCTCGATTGAAAACAGCTTCAGGCTCCGCACTAACCACACTGACATTGCTGGTGGCGCCACTTGGTAAAATATCGTATTTCAGAACGACTGAACCGCTAATGCCTTGCTCTGCAGCTTGTATTGGGTAGATTGGTTCCACACGCATAACCGCTTGGTAATCTTTTGTTTTGTCAACTGACATCGGCTGCTTTGCAATTGCAAAGCTGCTAAGCATGCCCATTGTAAAAATAACTAACGCTGTTTTTGCGATAAATGAACTGTTGTCGATCTGCTTTATTTGATTTAGACGTTGTAACATGGTGTTTTTATCTCCGTATTGTGAATAAGCCATTAAGCCTGCTCTGCTAAAGCTGGCACAGTGCACTAATGCCTTACTGTATAAAATTCGTTGTTCTGTCGATTTATTTTTGAGCACTTGCTCATCACATGAAAGCTCTTGAATACGACGTAGGCTTGCATAGCCAAGCCAAGCGACAGGGTTAAACCACAGCAAAATAGTGGCACTTAAGGCGAGGGCATTAACTAGGTTGTCTTTGCGTTTAATGTGCACTGATTCATGCTCTAAAATAAGCGCTAAAGCATGGCTATCGTAGTGGCTTTGGAAGTTTGTTGGCAGCACTAGCTTGGTGTTTATAACTCCTACAACCATCGGTGAGCTCACTTGTTTGCTTTGGTATAAGCGCATATTTTGGCTACTGTGCTGATCAAGCGCAATTGGTGCTAATTGCAGTTTTGTTAAGAAGCGGTAATGAAAATACACGGCAGTGATCAGCAGTGCAGCACTAATAAAACCATAAATAGCAAACCACGTTAGCGTAAATTGCGGCATTACTTCTGTATTTGGCGTGATAGTCAGCTTACTGATAAAGTCGTTTTGAATTGGCTTTAAGTGATCGGGTAAGTTCGCTAACAATAAACTAATAGGTAATAGTGCCCACAGTGTATAAACCAAGCGTGCCGATAGCTGACTTAGTAGTTTTCGCTCTAGCAGCAATAAAAACAAAATTGCAGATGAGATCAAAAGCTGTTGATCTAACAGCCAATTAAAAAATGCATCTAACATAACAACGCCTTACTTTTGCTGTTTTTCCCAATCATCAATGACCTTTTTTAGCTCATCAATATCATGTTGCGAGAGTTGCTCTGATTTAGCAAAACCACTTACTAATGGCGCAATGCGGCCGTTAAAAAAGCGTTCAATAAAGCTTTGGCTTTCTTTTAATGTGTATTCTTCACGGGCAATGCAGGGAGTGTAGTTATATTGGCGACCTTGCTTTTCGAAGCTTAGCGCGCCTTTTTTAACTAAACGACTTAGCAGCGTTTTTATGGTTTTTTCGTGCCATTCTTTATCGTCACTTAAACGCGCAATTACTTCACTTGCCGTGGCAGGGTAGTTAATCCACACAGCATCTAATACTTCGAATTCAGCTTTAGAAAGTTCAATCATTTTTATGCCTACAGATGTAATCTTCAATTTAAGATTACACGCGTAATCAATTAATGCAAACTTTTTTGTTAGATAATGTCACTTTTTTTGATACTAACTATCTGTCCTTCGGGCAAATTCAGCGTGGTGAGTGACAGCTTTGCGATATCTGTGCGGTACAAGTCGATGACTTTGTAGCCACAAAAACGTGCCATTTTTCGTATTTGACGGTTTAAGCCTTGTTTTAAGACGATGCAAAACTGCTTTTCGGTGACTTGAGTCACCTCACAAGGGAGCGTTAGTTGTTTATCTACGGGCACACCGCCCGCCATTTTTTTACAGAAGTCGCTATCAAGTGGCTTATCTACCGTGACTAAATAGCGTTTGGGTTGGTGGTAATCAGGGTGGATCAGTTGATTACAAAACTCGCCGTCATTGGTCAAAATCAATAAACCTCGGGAGTCTTTGTCGAGCCGGCCAATTGGGTAAACGCGAGTGGTTTTAGGCAGGCTATGAATAAGGCTTGTTGGGTCGTCAGCATTTAATTTGCAATCTATACCAACGGGTTTGTGATACGCAAAGTAGGTGAGTGGCATTTTTGCTGAAATTTTTTCGCCAAGTACCATCACATCATCGTGCTCATCGACGTGATCTATGTGATTTGCAGCACGGCCATTTACTGTTACCTCACCTTGATCTATCAAGCGTGATGCTTGCTTTCGAGAGCAAATACCCGCATGAGCAATAAATTTAGCAAGGCGTACTTTTTCTGGCATGAGTGATTTTTGTACAGTTAATTTGATCATAGTATATCAAACCCGCGTATAAGAAGTACTACATATAAAAGGGGTTCGACATGGCAATTAAGTTATCTGAACTTGCAGCGCACCAACCACTGCAAAAGGTTATCCTTCACTCGTTGGAAATGGCACTCTACCAAGTGTCTGTGGTGATCAATAACGTTGAATATTATGTCACTGATGAACATGGTGAGTTTATACGTGATCTCAGCCCATTACATATTCAAAAGAGGCTCGACCATCTAAGCTACGGTGAAATGGTGCTACGTCATACTAGTGCTTACGATGAAATGTGTGGGCAGCCAGAGAAGCTCGCCAGCAATATGCTTGAGGTTCCTTATGGCAAGAATCATCTATACTGATTGATTTTAAAGCGTATACTGAGTCATAACATTTTATGGGTATGCTATGTATCAATTAAAAAGTGATGATTCAGTAGAGTTAAGTGACCAGCTAAGAACGCATATTGTTACGTATAATAAGCAGCATTTTAATGCACAACGTATTCCGTTAGGCTTTAAGTTTGTCGATAAAAAGCAGGTAGTGGTTGCAGGTATTAGTGGCCAAGTATTTGGCAATTGGTTATTAATAAGTTGGCTATGGTGCGATGACTCTGTTAGAGGCAGGGGCCTTGCTTCGCGACTGTTGAATGAGCTTGAAAGCAAAGCGACTGCGCTTGGCGCAAAGATGGCTCAACTTGATACACTTGACTTCCAAGCAAAGCCTTTTTACGAAAAAAATGGTTACCAAGTGAAGTACCAAATGGCAAATTACCCACTTGATGGTTTCCGCTACTTTATGGAAAAAAGTCTATCGCTCAAATTTGGCCGTTAGAACATTTTCTTCTGTGAAAGTTATGCCCAAGAAAGGTGTGGCCTCTGGTGCGAGCATAAATGTTCGAATATTCATGTGATCATTTGCATCAGGGTGTTTCAGTACATCATCACGATAAAAAGCACCAAAACAATCTAACGTATTTTGCTTACTCAATTGGTTAAGTTTGGCAAAGGCAAAGATCTTACATGAGCCATTATTTTCATTTGCTGAGCTAATAAGCCCATGGTTATTAAATCCACTGGGAGTGAAATGGTAGTTTTGCTCGATAACGGCCATTGTATCAGTGAATTCAATCAATGTCGGTGTATCTGCCAGTTTTGCTAAAAATGCATTGAGTGTCATGCTTTATCCTTAATTGTTATTTTTTATCAACTCTAACTCATCCTGTTGTTGATTGATATTAAACTTATAATTTCCGAGAAAGTTCATACCTAGCAATCCCACGCCTGAGTGATTGTCCATCACTAATACATCAAAATTACCTATATACTGCTGACCAATTTGAAAAGAGCGTACCCTATAACGTTTAGCTTTGACGGTGCCATTTGCAGTATTCACTTGTAGCGTACCGACAAAAATGGCTGGCTCTGCGAGGTTATCTAGTTGCGCGTGGTTTATCACGGTGAAGCTGGCCCCCGTATCTATCATTAATTTAACGTGCAGAGTGTCATTAATAACACTATTAACCAAGTAGTGCGCGCCATGGGGGATGAGTTCAATAATATCCACGCCAGTTAACGCTTGCTGTAATTTATGATGTAACTCATTCGCTTGGCTTGTAAAAGCGTGATTTTCAGGTAGTTGCTCAAGGGCTACTTGACTTGCAACATAGTCACCTAACTGATAATAAGCCATTGCGTAAGTATATAAGTAGTGTGGGTTGTGTGGTGCATAGTCTAGCCACTGTAAGCTGTGCTCTAGTAGTTGTTGCCATTGTTGTGCTTGAGTGAGGGCAGTGATCTGCAAGGTGACTAACTCTTCAATCTGTTTAGCTAAAGAACCTTGTTGATTGCTATCCAGTCGGTTTGCTAATGCCATTAAGCTCACGATCCCTTGCTGAAGATGACCTTGATTGATAAGTCGTTTAGCATCAAGTTTTAGCATTGTAATATCATAGGGGTGACGCTTTAAAAATGCACTTAGAAATAGCTCGCTTACATCTTCATCGTGACCTGAGAGCCAAGCTTCAACCTCTTGTTGCCAAGCTTGTTTTAATTGCTTGGCTTGGTGAGGATCGCTTGCAAGAAGTTGTGTATAAAACTCAATTGCTTTATCAAATTGTTGATTATCAAAAAATACAATAGCTTGTTCAAACTCACTGGGCAAAACAGTGGTTTTTTCTAGCGAGATAGAAGTGGCTTGCTCTGGCGTTACTTCAGAGGCGTATTGAGAGTTTATTCGCCATATAAAATAAGTATTTAAACAAAGAGAACACACCAATATTAATTTGAGTAGAGTATCCATCTATTTTGCCTGTACAAAGACTCCTCTTAATGTGGTTACTTTATCAGCATAAAACACATTAAAAAATAGTTAGCTTTTAACTAAGTGACGAAGGGCTAGAATGTTACTTATTTCGATATCTGCTAGACCCTTGTATTTGTACAGTGTTTCTTGATTATTCAACCAAACACTTTGACAGCCTGCGTTATTAGCCCCTTGTACATCCGTGTCTAAGCTATCACCAATATGCAAAATTTCACTGTGAGGGATGTTTAGCTTTGCAGCCGCAGTATCAAATAAGGCGCTGTGTGGTTTTGCTTTACCGTGCGGGCCTGCTTGTAGAACTAACTCAAACATGCCATTAAGGTTAAACTTTTCTACCTCGACATTACCATTGGTGATGGCAATTAAACGGTATTGTTTATTTAGACTAGCAAGTAACTCAAGTACATCATTCGCAACGGTTATTTGGCTGCGGGCATCGGCAAAAGCTTGATAGGCCCCATGTGCATGCTGCTGAGCGGTTTCTTTATCAAACCCTAAGTCTGTCATGGCATATAATAATGCTGCTTGTCGCCAGCGCGTCACGTCATCGATTAAAGTCGCATCTTGCTTTAAGGCATTATCGCGGCATTTTAACCAGTAGCTCATGCTATCGATAGGCCATTGTTCTAGCGTTTCAAGATAATCAGCTTGTGCTTGCAAAGCTGATTTGATGATTGGATGGTTGTTATAGAGTGTGTCATCTAAATCAAAACTTAACACAGAAACTGGCGATAAGGCACGATTAAATCGGATCATAATTACAACGGATTACTCAGGTGTTGAGCGCTTTTTAGCGCGTGGATGGGTATTGTCATACACTTTGGCTAAATGCTGAAAATCAAGGTGTGTATAAACTTGTGTTGCTGATAAACTGCTATGGCCTAATAACTCTTGCACAGCACGTAAATCACCGGATGATTCTAGAATATGCGAGGCAAATGAGTGGCGTAACTTATGTGGATGCACTTGCGAGCTTATGCCTTGTTTAATGCCCCATTCTTGCATACGCAGGCGAACTTGGCGTACTGAAATACGTTTTTTTTGGCTACTTACAAAGACTGCGGTTTCATCTGGGTGTGCAAATTGTGGGCGAATTTTTAGCCACGCTTTTAAAGCGTTGAGGGCTTTACTTCCAACAGGGAGTAAGCGCTCTTTGTTACCCTTACCACGTACTAACATTTCGCCTTCTGTAGGGTTAATATCCTGTATGTTAGCGCCAACTAACTCGCTAATGCGCAGACCGGAGGAGTACATTAATTCCATCATTGCTTTGTCGCGAATAGCCAATGGGTCATCATCGGGGAGTTCTAATAGCTTTGCCATTTGATCAACGTCTAAATTTTTGGGTAATGGCTTAGAAAATTTAGGTCCTTTAATAGCTTCGGCAGGATTGTGGTAATGTGTTTGGTTTGCAATGTTTTTGGCTTTTAAAAATTTATACAAGCTACGAATACAGCTCAGTTTTAAACTAATCGTGCGGCCGCTTAATTGTTTACTTCGCAATTGCATACTGTAACGACGAATATGCTCACCTTGTACATTAAACCAGCTTTCACAAAGCTTACTAAAGTACAAAGCTGCAAAGCTTAGTTGGCTGGTGTATTGGCTTATCGTGTGCGCTGAATATTGTTTTTCATAGCGCAAGTAGTCTGCAAAAAGTTGGATAGGCGTGCGCCAAGCATCGCTTAACTCGTCTGTGTTTGGCGCAATTTCCTCACTCATGCAAGTTCCAGTAAACGTAGCTGTAATGAGCGCACAAAATCGAGTACGAAGAAGCTATCTTTAGCAGGTTCGAAGTGATTCACATCATCGCTGCCAAACGCCAAGATGGCCACTGGATGTTTAGTATTACCAATTAAATATAATGCGGTAGATTGCGTTGAATCAGAAAACAGTAAGTCGCGCTCTTGTTGATTTACACGGCCTAAATAAGTGCCCGTATCTTGTAAGCGGTGCGCGATTAAATCATCAAACTTTTTATCATACTTAACAAGGTGGCACTCATTTATTGAGGGGTTGGTACAAATTATATTGCGTAGGTTACTTGCCAGTGTTGTAAAGTCGTAATTGGTCCAAAGCTGACGATGGCATTCACTAAATAAGCGATAAATTAGCTCATTTTCTTTTGCTTGCTCAATTAACGTCGCAATTTTGTTTTTCAGCAAGGTGTTGTGTTCTCGCAGTTGGCGTTGCTGAATATGCACTAACGACGTTGCTGCCTCTGTTTGTTGGTGCAGTTCAAGCCCTGCAAGTACATCAGGGTTGTTAACTAGAAAATCAGGGTGCGCCTTTAAGTATTCTGCAATTTGTTGTTCTGTTTGTTTGCTCATAATGCTACTTGCCCATCAAAAACATGCTCCGCAGGACCGGTCATTCTTACGGGGTGGCCTTCCCCTTGCCAGCGTATTTGCAGGCTACCGCCTGGTAAATCGACCTGTACTGTGTTTGCTAGCTTGCTTTGGGCTTGACCAATCACAACCGCTGCACATGCGCCCGTTCCACAAGCAAGGGTTTCACTAACACCGCGTTCCCACACCCTTAGTTTAATATGATCTTGCGAAATTACCTGCATAAAGCCCACATTGGCTCGTTGTGGAAAACGTTCATGGTTTTCAAGCAGTGGCCCTAAAGTGTCAACATCAGCTGTTTGAATATCATCGACTTCTAATACGCAGTGTGGGTTACCCATTGAGACTGCGCCGCTAAAGATGGTGTGTTCTTCAGTGCGAAGAATATAGGTGAGCTCTCGTTTACTGGCTTTAAGTGGAATTTTACTTGGTTCAAAAGTCGGGTGGCCCATATTGACCGTTACTTGGCCGTCTTTCTCAATATATAAAGTTAAATTTCCCGATTTGGTTGATACGGTGATCTTGTGCTTGTTTGTTAAGCCTTTCATGCGTACAAATCGAGCAAAGCAGCGGGCACCATTACCACATTGTTCGACTTCGTTACCATCAGCATTAAAAATACGATAGTGAAAGTCGAGATCAGGAGAATAGGGGGCTTCGACCATGAGTAATTGATCAAAACCTATGCCGAAGTGGCGATCTGCCAGCTTTTTAATTTGATCTCGTGATAAGAAAACATTTTGAGTAATGTTATCAATAACAACAAAGTCATTACCTAGGCCGTGCATTTTTGAGAAATTAACTAACATAACGCTCTAATTCGGGTTTGCTCTGAGCTAATCATGCCACAGAGCAGGGTGGTTATAAAAACGTTTATGGTAAAATTTTCTCACCTTGCCAAAGGCTTTCAAGAGTTTCACGTTGACGGATTAAATAACTTTGTTCTTCATCAACCATTATCTCTGCAACACGAGGGCGTGAGTTATAGTTTGAACTCATCGTAAAGCCATAAGCCCCCGCACTGCGCTGTGCAAGTAAATCGCCCGCTTGAAGAGCAAGTTGACGATCCTTACCTAAAAAGTCACCGGTTTCACACACAGGACCCACAATATCGTAGTTGTGGCTTTTAGTATCGTCTTCGCGCGGGATAACAGGAACAATACTTTGCCAGGCTTGGTAAAGTGACGGGCGAAGCATATCGTTCATGCCGGCATCGACAATAGCAAAGTATTTGTCTTGGTTTTGTTTAATGAACTCAACTTTAGTTACTAAAATCCCAGCATTGGCTGCAATAGCGCGGCCAGGCTCGAAAATAAGCTCTAAATCCTGATAATCAGCTAATCGAGCCGTGATTTTGTCAACATACTCGCTTGGGTGAGGAGGTGTTTCGCCGTTATAGGGCACGCCAAGACCACCGCCAATATCAAGGTGAGTTAGTTCAATGCCAACGGCTTTTAGTTGTTCAATTAAAGTAAGTACTTTTTCAAGCGCTGCTAAGAAGGGGTTGATTTCTGTTAACTGTGAACCAATGTGGCAATCAACACCTGTTATTTTTAGGCTTGGTAAAGATGCAGCATGCTGATAAACAGCAACAGCGGTTTGAATATCAATACCAAATTTATTCTCTTTTAAACCGGTAGAGATATACGGATGGGTTTTTGCGTCGATATCAGGGTTTACACGAATCGAAATAGGTGCAATACGCTTTAGCGAAGTGGCGACTTCTGAGATACGCTCAAGTTCCGCCACTGATTCAACATTAAAGCATTTAATCCCCAATTCAAGTGCATAGGCGATTTCATCAGTTGTTTTGGCCACCCCAGAAAAGACCACTTTAGATGCATCGCCACCGGCTTGAATTACTCGCGCAAGTTCCCCTTTCGAAACAATATCGAAACCAGAACCAAGGCGCGCTAGGATGTTGAGTACAGCAATATTTGAATTCGCTTTTACGGCATAGCATACCAAACTTTTATGCGATTTTGCGGCTTCGGCAAAGGCCAGGTAGTGACGTTCAAAGGTTTTTCGTGAGTAGATATAACAAGGTGTACCATATTGTTCGGCAAGCTCTTTGACAGCGATGTCTTCAGCGAACAGCTGGCTATCTTTGTAATTAAAAAAGTCCATCAATTAGTCCTGTTTTTGTTCTGGTTGTTCGGATGGAGCAGCCTCAGGCTGAGAGTCTGTTGACTGCGGCGTATCATCTGGTAGGTAAAGAGCACCACTTTGTCCGCAGCCGGCTAAGGTGAGCAGAAGGGCAAAGGGTAAAATGGTCTTTAATTTTTGGCTATGAGTCTCTTTCATTAGATTAATACGGTTGCTGGCTTTATAATCGCAGAGTAACAGAATATTTAAAAAATGCAGCTATTCGCGGATGAATTTATTCCTGTTACACTTGATGTACATAATCTGCCCCCAGATCTAGGCTTATAAGCCAGTTAAAGGACATAAAAATGACTGATCATGAATACCACACATTAGCCGATGCATTAATGCTAACGATTGAAGAGCAAATCGATGACTGTGATGCTGATTTAGACTACGAGTCTGCATCAGGTATTTTA
Organism: Pseudoalteromonas sp. L21; assembly: GCF_021728035.1. Classification (NCBI taxonomy): domain Bacteria; kingdom Pseudomonadati; phylum Pseudomonadota; class Gammaproteobacteria; order Alteromonadales; family Pseudoalteromonadaceae; genus Pseudoalteromonas; species Pseudoalteromonas sp. L21. The sequence continues at coordinate 63,246 of NZ_JAKKCV010000009.1, forward strand.
GAAATCATCTTTGCAGATCGCAGTAAAATTGTGATCAATAAACAAGCACCACTGCATCAGGTGTGGGTTGCGACTAAATTTAATGGTCATCACTTTGAATTACGTGACGATAAGTGGATTGATAACCGTTCAGGTGCTGAATTTTGGCAATTTATGTGTGATGCTGCGACTCGTCAAGCGGGCCAACCTATTGAATGGCGTTCTGAGCTATGAGTTTAGAGTGCGTAGAGTACCCTGCTCAAGGGGAGCATAAAGCAAGTGTTATTTGGCTGCATGGTCTGGGCGATTCAGGTGATGGGTTCGCTCCTGTTGCCCCACAGTTAGCTTTACCAAAAGAGCTGGGAGTGCGCTTTGTATTTCCCCATGCGCCAGTACAACCGGTCACCATTAATGGTGGAATGGCAATGCGCTCTTGGTACGACATAAAGTCGATGGATTTAGATAAGCGTGCTGACGAGCAAGGTGTCAGAGACTCCGCAGCAAAAGTCGCCGAGCTTATTGAAGTAGAAATAGCGAAAGGTATTCCTGCCAATAAGATTGTCCTTGCTGGGTTTTCACAAGGTGGTGTTGTATCACTGCATTTAGCACCACGTTTAGAGCAAAAACTAGCGGGTGTTATGGCGCTATCAACTTATATGTGCGTACCTGATAAGCTCGCTGATGAGGCGAAGCAAAATAGTTTAAATATATTTATGGCGCATGGTCGTCTTGATGATGTCGTACCGCATAGTGCGGGCAGGCAAGCGTTTGATGTATTATCTGCAAATAACATGGAAGTAAGCTGGCAAGACTATCCGATGGCGCATCAGGTGTGTGGTGAAGAACTGATGGCAATCAGAGAGTGGTTAATTGCTCGCTTGAGCTAACATAGCTTGTAAAGAGGCCAATATGACAAAAAAACTGGTAATAAAAGCAAATATGGGAAGTGCCGAATCAGTCAATACTGCACCTTCTTCAGTAACGTATCAATGGCATTGGCGGCGTATTGTGCTAGTTGGCAGTGTGTTATTTATTGCGCTTGCTATTGTGGCGTATAGCTTTTTAGGTGCAGTAAATGCAGAGCAATCAGAACAGCAAGCTCAGCAAGAAGCATCATTGGCCACTGAAACAGATTTAAGTCGCGAGCTTGACGAGCTGCCGCGCTTGGCGCATAACACGGAGCAGGCCAAAGGCCCTGCAACAATGAGTTTGCAAGATGAACCTACCTCGTCAATTAATACTCAAGTGCAAACCGATTTGCAGCAACAAAGCGACTCACCGCAAGTGCTAGCAGAAGTTATTGAGCCAGATCAAAACGACGAAGTATTAGCAAGCGTTGATGAAACGCCTCCTGAAATTAGTGAGCCAAAAGACGAAGCGCAGCCCGAAGCTGTTCAAAATAAACAGCAGTTTGCTCACACAGCCCATATCGCGAGTGTGGCAATTGGCGCTAAAATAGATACGGATAAAGTGAGTCGAGCGGTATTAACGACAGATGTTGTTGATCGAGAACCAGTCAATGTTCTAAAAAGCGATGTAAAATTGCTTGATATTAGCCAAAGCCTTAGCTTTTTCAGTGAGCTTAAGAATATGCAGGGGCAAACTGTACGTCATGTATGGTATTACCAAGATCAGCAACTGGCTTCAATTGAGTTAGCGATAAGCAGTCCGCGTTTTCGCACTTACTCGACTAAAAATATTATGCCTGAACAAGTAGGTGATTGGCGTGTTGAAGTTGTTGATACCGATGGCAACTTACTTGCACAAAAAGAATTTAGAATTTTAGCTGATTAGCGTCAGCTTAGTAAATAATTGGATTTTTCATGACTCAGACAACAAAATACGTTCGCATTGCGACCCGTAAAAGCGCACTCGCTTTATGGCAAGCTGAATTTGTAAAAGCTCAACTTGAGCACTTTCATGATGATGTCACCGTTGAGCTTGTTCCCATGTCAACGCAGGGAGATATTATCCTTGATACACCACTTGCCAAGATTGGTGGTAAAGGTTTATTTGTTAAAGAACTTGAGCAGGCCATGTTAGATGGACGAGCGGATATCGCTGTTCACTCAATGAAAGATGTGCCGGTTGAGTTTCCGGATGGTCTAGAACTTAATACTATTTGTGAGCGCGAAGATCCTCGCGATGCGTTTGTATCAAATAATTACAAAAGCTTAGATGAATTGCCACAAGGCGCGATTGTGGGCACATCAAGTCTTCGACGTCAGTGTCAAATTCGCGAAGCCCGTCCAGACCTTGTTATTCACGATTTACGTGGTAACGTCAATACGCGCTTGGCAAAGCTTGATAACGGCCAATATGATGCGATTATTCTTGCTGCTGCGGGTCTAATTCGTCTGGAAATGCCTGAGCGCATTGCCGCATTTATTGAGCCGGAAGTATCTCTGCCTGCAAACGGCCAAGGTGCAGTAGGCATTGAGTGTCGTATTGACGATGAAGTGACCAAAGCCCTACTCGCTCCCCTTGAGCATACTGAAACACGTATTCGTGTTAATGCAGAACGTGCGATGAATCGACGTTTAGAAGGTGGTTGTCAGGTACCTATTGGCGCATTTGCACTTGTTGACGGGGAGCAGGTTCATTTACGTGGTCTAGTGGGGGCGGTTGATGGTAGCCAAATGCTCCGTGACGAAGTAACTGGCCCAGTCGCTGACGCACAGAAACTAGGCATTGAACTTGCCGAAAAGTTACTTGCTCAAGGTGCTGATAAAATCTTAGCTGACGTATACAGAGACGCGTAATATGCATATTTTGATAACTCGTCCAGCAGGTAAAGGCACTGAACTTGCTCTTCAGCTTCAGCAGGCGGGTTATCAAACAACCCAGTGTCCAGTATTGACCCTTGACTACTTAACGCCGAGTAGTGAAGAGCTCGCCCCGCTGGAAAATGCAGATAAAATTATTTTTATATCGCAAGATGCGGTTCATGCATTGCTTCGCCTCACTCCTTCTATAAATAAAGCTGCTCAGTTATATGCCGTTGGGCAGCAAACTGCCGATGCTGTTTATGAGGCGTTTGGTCGTCGTGCTGCGGTGCCAAAACAGCATGATTCTGAAGGGTTGCTTGAGCTAAAAACACTGCAAGATGTTGAACTGAGTAATATTGTTTTAGTGAAAGGCGAAGGTGGGCGCACCACCATCGCGAAAACATTGAAGCAGCGCGGTGCATTATTAAATCAGTTGGTTGTGTATAAACGCAGTGCCATTGAAAGTGAACCTAGCAAGTGGATGGACCACTGGCAAACAATTAATGTTGAAGGTATAGTCATTACAAGTAATGCCGCTGTGGATGCCATTTTTAATGGTCAAAATGAATCACAGTTAGGATGGTTAATTAAGCGTCAGTTTTATGTTGCAAGTGAACGTATTGCTGATTATTTGCAGCAAAAGAATGTAATAAGAACACATATACATATTGCTGCGGGGGCAAGCGATAATGCGATGTTCACCTGTATCAATGAGCAAGGTAGCAAAATGAGTGAATCAGATTTAAAACAGTCAATTAAACCAGCAGCCGAGTCCACGAAAAAGGCGCAAGCAGGTAAGACGGCCTCTGGGCAAACGGTTCATCACAAAAAAGGGATTAGTAAAACCGGTAGCTTAGCTTTACTTATCTCTGTGGTAGTTGCTTCTGCGGTTGGCTATGAGTTTTATCAAAAACTTAATAGTGATCAGCAATCTTCACGTGCATTGATTGAACTGACAACCGAAAACCAGCGTTTACAACAGCAACTTGATGCTGTGAAAAGTACGCAGCAAACATTACAGCATTCACTGTATAACAATGAGCAAAAAGTAGCTGATGCATTGAGTGAAAATGTGCAGCAAACTCAGCAACAGTTAGACGCTGCATTGAAACGTGCTGAACAACAGGCTTATACCTTAAATCCGCAAGAAGTAACAAGTTTACAGCGTATGGCTGAGTTTAAGGTTTGGGCGGAGCATGACTATCAAGGTGCGGCTGCGGTATTAACACGTTTAGATTCTTTATTGGCAGAGCATCCTGGCACTGGAAACATACGTCAGGCAATTCACCAAGATTTACAAACCTTAAATGCCATTGAGCCTGTTGCAGTTGAAGCTATCTATCTAAAATTACATGGGGTTGCGCAGCATATTGATGAACTTGTTTTTAACGCGATTTCTTTACCTGAAGAAGTGAGTCAAGAAGACCCAAATAAACTCAGTGAAAATGTTAGCGAGTGGCGTCAAAACTTAGCTAAGTCATGGCAACAATTTAAAGACTTCTTTGTTACCGTGCGTACCCGTGAAGACATGGTTGTTGCGCCATTTTTAAGTGAGCAAGAACGTCATTTAGTGAAGCAGCGTTTGAGCTTGTATCTAGCGCAAGCACAAGATGCTGTGTTATCGAAACAAAGTAGCGTTTACTTCACTGCCGTTGATGCTGCGCATGACTTAGTACAGGACTATTTCAAGCAAGATGATACGGTGACTAAAGCTGCTCTGAAGAGTTTGCTTGAGCTTTCAAAAGAGCAACTCGATTTTAACCCTAATGTATCGCTGAAAAGCACTGAGCAGGTGAAGGAGTGGGCGCAATGATCCGCTTTTTACTGTTAATAATTGCTATTGCAATCTGTTTAGGGATCGCCCCTTTTTTCATCGATCAAAAAGGCTATGTATTAATCTCATTTAATAAAACGACCGTAGAAGGCACTATTTGGGGCGTCTGTGCACTGATCGTTTTGCTATCTGGTGCTGGGTTTTTACTCTACAAATTGGTGCGTTATTTATGGTCTTTGTACAGCCATACACGTCATCGCTTTTTTGCGCGCAGTGAAGAGCGAAAGCAAGCGGCTATTGAGCAAGGTGTATGGAGTCTTATTAACAATGATTACACTGAAGTTGAATTAGCACTGCATAATAACAGTGTCGCTGAGCAATGGGCTGACGTCCGTTATGCCTTACTTGCAAAAGCTGCACTGGCTGAAAATGACACCGAAAAAGCGATTAGTTACCTTGATAAGATTAGTCAAAGCAAGCAACTGAAAGTGGCAAATCTGTGGATTGCTTGTGGTGAAACCAGTACGATTTTTGCTGATTTGAAAGCATTAGCTGAGCATAAAAAAGCATCAAATCTTGAACTGAAAATGTATGCTCACGTATTAGTTCAAGAGAAAAAGTGGGCTGCACTCAATGACTTTATGCCGCGTCTACTTCGTAAAAAAGCACTCACAGACAAAGAATGGCAGCAATTATTCAATCGCTATTTTGACGCAGAATCTAGCAGCACGTTAACAGAGCGATTTGAGCAATTAGCAAAGAATTTGAAACCTTTGGCTGAAGTTAGTTACTTCACTGCCATGGCGAAAGCAGGCGATTTAAATAAAATTGAGCTAAGCTTAATTAAAATGATTAAAAATCCGCGGCAGCATAAAGACTTAGCACATATTCTAAGAACTAGTGCTGCAGGGGATGCATTAAAATTACAGGCGAGTTTGCAGGATGTGTTGAAAAAAGACACTGACAATACTCAGTTGCTTTTAGCTTTGGCTTGTCTTGCGAATGCCCATGGTGAGTACGATTTAGCTGCGCGTGTTTTTGATAAAGCGCTTAATGCCAATAATCGCCATGAATACCTTCAGCAGGCTGCGCTTAGTTATAGTAAAAGTGCCCAACCAGATAAAGCGCTGGTGTTATATCAATAGAGTCCCATTTGCCTAAAAGGAGTTAAATGGCTTGAAGAACTTGTTTACGCTGACAATAAGTATTGCGCTTGCTTACTTTCTTACAGGGTATTTAAGTAATTCGTTACTCGCTATTGATGGTTATGCGGTTGCAGCGTGGCCACCCGCAGGGATTGCCCTTGCAAGTATTCTACTACAACGCAACCGAGCCTTAGCAGGGATTATTCTTGGTGCTTTTTTAGTTAATTTGATTCACCTAGACCGTGTTTCCGATATTCTTCATTGGCAGATTATGCTCCAAGCTGTTAGCGTAACAGCTGCATCTACCTTTCAAGCTTGGGCTGCATACTACATTATCACCCATATTGTAAAAATACCGCTTGAGTTGTCATCCCTTAAAAACAGTGTACAAGGGCTCGTTATCGGTGGCCCTATTTGTTGTTTAATTGCGCCATTGACAGGGACCGCACTGTTAATAATAAATCAGGTTATTCCTAGTTATATGGCACTGAATAATTTTATTGCTTGGTGGATAGGTGACAGCATTGGTGTATTGATTTTCACACCACTTGTATTGGCGGCATTTAGTTATAACCTTATGCAACAGCGGGCGCAGATTATTGTTCCTTCACTGCTTATCTATTTGATCATTTGTATTAGCTTTTATGGTGCAGCAAGTGTGAAAAAGGACAAAGATGATCAGCGACAACAAGCGAAAGTCAGTGCTATTAAAGCCAACCTAGAGCACAAAGTAAGTGAAATACAATCACACCTAGCTTTACTTGCTACATTTTTTGCCAGCAGTGATGATGTCGACTTTCAAGAGTTCAAGCGCTTTACTTCTCGACAATTACAAGACAGTAACGAAATTGCAGCTTTTGAGTGGGCTCCTAAAGTGATGCATTCACAATTACCTGATTACCAAAGGTCACTACGCGAAGAGTTAGGGGCATCATTTTATGTGAAAGAAAAAAATGCGGCGGGCGAGTGGCAAGGCGTCTCTCAGCGAGCTATTTATTTCCCTGTTCAATATATTCACCCACTACAAGGAAATGAGTCAGCTCAAGGGTTTGATTTAGCCTCTAGTGAAGTGCGAAGAGAAGCGCTAACAAACTCCCGTTTAACTAAAAATATATCTGTTAGTGAACCCATTAGTTTAATGCAAGGTGACGGTAATGAGCGTGGGGTTTTATTCTTTAACCCCGTTTATGCTGATTTACATCGTCAGGTTGGCTTTAAAGGTTATGTCGTGGCAGTCATTAATTTAGATACTTTAGCGCAAACGCTGAATTACAATCAAACGACCGATATAGAAGCCAGCTTTTATGATGTAAGCGATGCTCAAAACCCTATTGAAATTTCAAACTCAGGGCGCATTGGGATGAAGCAAATTGCACATTTTGATTTTCATATTAGCGAACGGGTGTGGCAAATAAAGTTATCGGAGTCAGTGGCACAGTCATCTTGGCTTATGTATTGGTTTGCACAGATAGTAGGCATGTTATTTGTTTGGTTATTAATTATTTTTTTAATTTCAGTAACGGGCACAAATATACAAATACGCCAACAGGTTGCGAAACAAACCCAAAGCCTACGTAATGAAAAATTAAAAGCGGATAAAGCGAGTCAAATCAAAAGTGAATTTTTAGCCAATATGAGCCATGAAATTCGCACGCCTATCAACGGTATTAAAGGGCTTCATTATTTGGCATTGCAAGAGCAGGACTGGCAACAAGCGCGTGATTATATTGAGCAAGCTGATAGTGCGCTCAATGTGTTATTGCGAGTGTTAAACGATGTGCTCGACTTTTCAAAAATTGAAGCAGGTCGCTTAGACTTGCATCAAGAACCAATTAATGTCTGTAACTTGGTCAGTGAAATGAGTAATTTACTGCAATTTGAACTGAACTCTCGTGCATTGCAGTTTATTGTCGATTACGATAATACACAGCCGCTGGTGATTCATACCGATGCCATTCGACTGAAACAAATATTACTAAACCTGCTGAATAACGCAGTTAAATTTACCCCCCAAGGAACCATTACCCTAAAAATTTGGCAGCAAAACGATACGACATATTTTAGTGTTATCGACACCGGCATAGGGATTAAAAAAGAGGTGCAAGAAACACTGTTTCAGCCATTTTCACAAGCCGATAGTTCGACCTCACGCCGCTTTGGTGGTACAGGGCTTGGATTAAGTATATGTAAAAAGCTTATCGACTTGATGGGCGGGGATATAACCTTGTCTAGTTCAGAGGGACAAGGGGCACAATTTACGTTCAGCCTGCCCCTAGTATCACCTTTAGAAGCTATCACACATGAAAATGAAGATTTAAGTGATATTGATATCAGCGCTGTTTCATTTGCTGAACTCGCTATTTTATTGGTTGAAGATAATCCATTAAATCAACATGTGGCGTGCGCTATTTTAGAAACCAAAGGCTGTAAGCCTGATGTCGCGAAGGATGGATATGAAGCGATCAAGATGATCAGCGAACATAAATATGATGTTGTGCTTATGGATATTCAAATGCCCAACATGGATGGCTTGCAAGCGACCAAAGTGATTCGCCAAGAGCTGATGATGACAGAGCTTCCCATTATTGGTTTGTCTGCTAATGCCCATGATGATGATTATAAAAAAGGCATTGCATGTGGTATGAACGGTTATTTAACGAAACCGATTGATGCAGAAAAGCTTTTTAAAACTATTTGGCGACTTATACAAACACAGCGCTAATAGAAAGAGGCAGACATTTGACCTCAAAAAAGTAAATAAAATCATCTAAACTTGAAATATCGTCGTGGGTACGTATGATCCGCGCAAATTTACTGAACCTGAGTGCTAATTATGATCAATAACAAACTCCCTTTGCTTGATATTCACCGTCACCTTGACGGGAATGTTCGCCCACAAACGATCTTAGACCTTGGTCGTCAGTTTAACCTTGAATTACCTGCTGATAATATTAAAGCGCTTATTCCTCATGTACAGGTAATAGACCCTGAGCCAAATCTAGTGGCATTTTTGCAAAAGCTAGATTGGGGTGTCAAAGTACTCGGGGATTACGATGCGTGTCGCCGTATTGCTATTGAGAATGTTGAAGATGCAATCGCTCAAAAACTTGATTATGTAGAGCTGCGTTTTAGTCCTTACTATATGGCTCAGAGCCAAGGGTTACACCCAGAAGGTGTTGTTGAGGCCGTGGTCGATGGTATTAAAAGTGCCTGCCAAGGTGCTCCAATTAAAGTGAATCTGATTGGTATTATGTCGCGTACCTATGGTACTAAAATTTGTCAGCAAGAGCTTGATGCTCTGTTAGCATTTAAAAATGACTTAGTCGCTGTTGACCTAGCCGGAGACGAGATGGGCTTCCCTGGTGAGCTATTTATTGATCATTTTAAGCAAGTGCATAATGCTTACTTGGCGGCGACTATTCACGCCGGTGAAGCACGGGGCAGCGAAAGTATCTGGCAAGCAATTAACGAGTTGGGTGCAACCCGTATTGGTCATGGTGTAAAAGCGATTGAGGATGCTGCGCTTATGGATTACTTACGTGACAACCGTATTGGTATTGAGTCTTGCTTAACCAGTAATATTCAAACAAGCACGGTAGCCGAACTTGCTACCCATCCATTAAAAACCTTTTTGGATCATGGTATTCTAGCGTCAATTAATACCGATGATCCCGCTGTAGAAGGTATTGAAATTGCGCACGAATATCAAATTGCTGCTCCTGCTGCTGGTTTAAATCAAGCTGATATGGAAAAAGCACAAGCAAATGCGCTTGAAATAGCCTACCTAAGCGATACTGATAAAGCTGTATTACAGCAACTGGCTGCAAATCGATAATCCCGAGCTATTTATACTTGGTGCTCTTGGCATGAAAGGTAATTTTCATACAATGCTTTGAGCACATCTCCGCGACTGATCATACCGACCACTTTCGTTCCCTCGACAACCGGATAGTTTTTTGGTTTTCCTGTTTTCATGTTATCAGCAAGCTCAATAATATTTTGATCACTACTGACAGTCACCACATCGGTGCGCATGAGCTGTTTAACTTTTACAACACCATCGCAGAAATAGCTATTTTGCATTAAAGGTTGCAGCAATTCTTGCTCTGAAATAAAGCCGACCAAACATTGCTTGTCATCAAAAACAGGCGCACCCAAAAGTTTAAATTTTTGTAATTCACTGATGGCCGTAGTCATTTCTGTTTCTGGTGTAATATGCGGTAACTTACGTTGCATGAAATCTTGTACTTTGGTGTTTAGCATGTGGGTTTCTCCCCATTCGTTATTCTAAACAAAGTATGGTCAATGAAACGCTGTTTGTGAAATCGTTTGTATGGATTTGATGATTATTAATTGGACAAAATAGATCGTTGAAGGCATTAATAAAAAAGGCATTCTATATTGAATGCCTGTGAGAGTTTTTGAGTCTTTATTTACTTGATGAATGCGAATGCGTCGGCATACATATTCTCACGGATTGCGCCATGATTAATAAAGTCATCACGTACAATACCAATCATGTCAAAACGACCTGCCATATAAATATCATAGGGTTCGAGAGACACGATATCTGCCATAACAGCTTTGTGAACATAGCCTGTTTTACCTGTCCAGCTTGCTGATGGATTTTCGACGACAGGGATGTATTGAAAGTGTGGATTACTGTTAGCCCATGCTTGCATTTCATCATGAGCATACAATGCTGCTTGTTCGCGAACACCCCAGTAAAACAATACGGTGCGTTCACAACCAATTTCTGCGAGGTGATCAGCCATTGACTTTGCGTATGAGAAGCCTGTTCCGCCAGCAAGTAAAATGATTGGACGCTCACCTTCCGCACGAAGTTGCGATACACCTAAGCCAACTTCTACGTTTACTTGCTGCTGCTTAGTATGTGCTTGGCGTAAATGCTCAAGTGCTTGCATAGCATATGAGTCTGCACCAGATGCACCAATATGCAGTTCAATTTGCTCTGTGTGAGAAGGACGGCTAGCAATTGAAAAGGCACGCTTATCTTTTTCGCCTAATACAAGTTGCATATATTGGCCTGCCTCGAATGACACAGGCTGCTGTGGTTTCAAAATGACTTTATGTACATGGTCTGTAAGCGGGCTGATCGCAACAACGTCAGCGAGTAATGTTTGCATAGTTTACCTTTAATAAGCAGAAACGCATGTCGCGGTTGTAGGTTTATACAACCGTTAATTTTTGAACAGTTTATCATAGACACAGGCTAGAGAATATCTAAGCTGTCCCATATTTCATCAACACGTTGTTTAATTTCAGGACTCATTACAATGGGTTCACCCCACTCACGGTCTGTTTCTCCAGGCCATTTATTGGTGGCATCCATCCCCATTTTTGAGCCAAGGCCAGATACTGGCGATGCAAAATCCAGATAATCGATAGGTGTATTTTCGATCATTGTAGTATCACGCGCAGGATCCATACGTGTGGTAATTGCCCAGATGACATCATTCCAATCACGTGCATTGACATCATCATCGCAAACAATGACGAATTTGGTATACATAAACTGACGTAAGAAAGACCACACCCCCATCATGACTCGCTTAGCGTGGCCTGGGTATTGCTTCTTCATAGTTACCACGGCCATACGATAAGAGCAGCCTTCGGGTGGTAGGTAAAAATCAACAATTTCAGGGAATTGCTTCTGTAGGATCGGCACGAAGACTTCGTTCAATGCGACACCTAAAACGGCAGGTTCATCAGGTGGACGACCTGTGTAGGTACTATGGTAAATTGGGTTTTCACGGTGTGTGATATGAGTCACCGTCATCACTGGAAATTCATCGACTTCATTATAGTAACCCGTGTGATCGCCATAGGGGCCTTCAGGTGCCGTTTCATCCGGCATAATATAGCCTTCAAGAATAAATTCAGCTGTTGCGGGTACTTGTAAATCATTTGAGATAGATTTAACGACCTCTGTCTTACTTCCACGTAACAGACCGGCAAAGGCATATTCACTCAAGGTGTCAGGCACTGGTGTAACAGCACCTAATATGGTGGCGGGATCAGCCCCAAGCGCTATTGATACAGGGTAAGGTTCACCAGGATGCTCTTTACACCACTCTCTAAAATCGAGGGCTCCACCACGATGAGATAACCAGCGCATAATAATTTTATTTTTGCCAAGTAGTTGCTGGCGGTAAATACCTAAGTTTTGGCGCTTTTTATAAGGCCCTTTGGTGACAGTGAGTCCCCATGTGATTAAAGGTGCTGCATCGCCAGGCCAGCAGTGCTGAATTGGAAGCTGTGTTAAATCAACATCGTCACCTTCCACTATCACTTGTTGGCAAGGGGCTTTTTTTACTTCCTTTGCTGGCATGTTTAGCACTTGCTTAAATACTGGGATTTGTCCAAGTGCTTCTTTGATACCTTTAGGTGGTTCAGGTTCTTTCAAAAAAGCGAGCAGTTTGCCTACTTCACGTAATTCACTAACATCATCCTGTCCCATGCCCATTGCAACACGCTTTGGTGTACCAAATAAATTTGCTAATACAGGGGTAGAGTGACCTTTAGGGTTTTCGAATAACAACGCAGGGCCTTCGGCACGCAATGTACGGTCGGCAATCTCAGTCATTTCAAGGTAGGGATCGATTTCTTGCTTGATCCGTTTTAATTCACCTTTTTGTTCCAATAACTCGATAAACTCGCGAAGATCTTTGTATTTCATTGTGGCTACTTAAACGCTGGATAAACTGTCGCCATTATACTTAAAACCTGTGATTAAGCGAATTTCAGCAACCAGATTTTGCTAAGATTGGTTCAGTGCACAATGATATTTTTTTCCCTTTAAAATGAACATCGCTTCAGCACCCTTTGACCAAAAAAGAACAGTGTCATTGCTGTATTTAACACCTGATGCACTTACTTGTCGGTTTAATACAAAGCTCTGTTCTTTGAACAACAGCTCAGCTTCATCTTCGCTAATGTCAGCAATGCTCACTGTGGAGTCTTCGCCACATGTATAATTATTTGGATCACTTTGCTTTGCACACGCGCATAAGCTAACGAGAATGAGTCCTGAGAGAAGTGGTTTTATCATTGCGACACCCCCTGTTTACTGAATGAAGTATAAGCCTAACAAAGAAAAATTAACCGTTGGTGAAAATGACTAGATAAGTTATGTTGTGAGTGTAATTAATTGGCAAGGAATGACTATGGCAGGCACTAACTTACTCACATTACTTGACGATATCACGACACTTTTAGATGATATTGCGACTATGAGTAAAGTCGCGACTAAGAAAACGGCGGGTGTGCTTGGCGACGATCTTGCACTCAATGCGCAGCAAGTCACTGGTGTGACAGCTGACCGTGAATTACCCGTTGTTTGGGCTGTTGCTAAAGGCTCCTTTGTTAATAAAGCGATACTGGTTCCAGCCGCGTTAATAATCAGTACATGGCTTCCTTGGCTTATTACCCCTTTGCTAATGATTGGTGGTTTATTTTTATGTTTTGAAGGGGCTGAAAAAATTGTCGAAAAGTTCTTCGGCCATAAGGAGAGTTCCGAGCAGCCATCCTCGGCACATCAAGATTTGCGAGAATACGAAAAGCAGAAGGTCAAAGGAGCTATCCGTACCGACTTTATTCTTTCTGCCGAAATAATCGTCATTACGCTAGGTACTGTTGCTGGTGCGACACTTTTTAATCAAGCATTAGTGCTGAGCGTTATCGCGGTGATCATGACGATTGGCGTGTATGGCTTAGTAGCAGGTATCGTTAAGCTGGATGATGCGGGACTTTATTTGCTTCAAACAGCAGAAAATAGTGGTAGTAAGTTAAAGGAATCACTTGGTAAATTTTTACTTGCATTGGCGCCAAAATTAATGCGCTTCTTAGCTATTGCGGGGACCATTGCCATGTTTTTAGTCGGCGGTGGTATTTTAGTGCATGGTATTGCGTTGCTACATCATACTCAGCAAGCCGTTACTCGTTTTGCATTGCAACATGCAGGCGCTGCTGGAGAGTTTGTTGCGCCCATTCTATTTGATGGCATGCTCGGCATACTTGCAGGACTCATAATTGTGGTGTGTCTACAGGGCTGGCGTAGATTAACAAGTTAATTGAAAAGGCCGGCGAGATAACCCCGCCGGCAAGAGTGTAGCACGGGAACGTTAGCGTGCTAGTGTGCAGGGTCTGACTCAAGTTTAATTAGCAATTACCTAATTAAACTCAAGCAATGATATAGTTATGTTATATTGTATCAATAGTGTTGTAAACACTATTTTACGTGAACCTTTAAAGATTATTCTAAATGAGTGCAGTCGAAAGATAGGCACAATTCTGCGAGTTCAATTTTTGCCTTAGGGTTGCTCTGTTGTGCTGCTTTGTTTAACCAGTAAACTGCTTTAGCCGTGTCTTGAGGGATGCCTTGTCCATCTCGGTACATCTGAGCTAGATTGAGCTGCCCCCATGAATATCCCGCTTCTGCAGACAGGGTAAAGCTCTCAATAGCTTCCTTGTAAAGACCATCCTTAAAGTAAGTGATCCCTTGCTGGTTATTTTTATCAAGCTTTACACCTGTATAGAGAGGTTTAGGTTTAGGTGGATGCATTACAAAGCCACCAAATAGGCTATAAAGTTCTGGACGTAAAATCTTATAGATGATGTTATCGCGGTAAAAGTCATGAACTTGCTGTTTTGTTAAGGTAATTGTGTTACTGGCAAAGTAATTATCTTGCACCAGCATGCTGGTTCGCATCGCAATTTCGATATCTTTATTGTATTTATAAGTGTAGTTACCTACACGAAAGGTCATTGTATTATCATTAAATTCAATTAACTGGGCGACTTTTAAGTTATTAACGCGTTTGGGTTGACCCGTAAATTGTTCTGAAAGAACAAAGTAAGTATCAAATTGTTTTGGTTTCTCTAGGTAGTGTATTTCATTTTCGCTCTGACGTTGACTACTTAATATAAACGTCGTTAAAAGGTAGCTAATAACTAAAAGGCCTATGAAATACTTTATAAATGAAATGAGCTCTAAAACGGGCAGAGAGTACCAAGGCACATCAGTTATATGACCACAATCATCACATTGGCGCTGATAACTAATAGATAAAGGAGCGACAGGTAAAATAGTAAAACGAAGCAGCTTACTGTTATTAATCAGTGAAAAATGTTTACTCTGACAGTGAGGGCAAGTTGTAGCCTGTTTATAGAAAACATCAGCAACAGCGGTATTAAAAAGTAACATAGCTTCTTCCTTGGTAATACCCTTAAGTTAGAACATATACAGGGAGTTATAAAGTAGCAAACTGTAACGAAATATGAACTGAAGGTGTGGTGAGAGTCGTACTTATTTTTGCTTTAGAGAAAAGAGCGAATGTCTGCTATGATCACCTACATCTTCGAGGATGTCCCTCAATTATCAAGTGTGGAATTTTACTGTGACAGCAACTGCTTTTACATCATTGGCGTTACCGCAAGAGTTAGTCGAAAATTTATCGACCTTAGGTTATTCACAAATGACCCCAGTGCAAGCACAAAGCTTGCCTGTGATTTTGCAAGGGAAAGATATCATTGCGCAAGCGAAAACAGGTTCAGGTAAAACAGCTGCATTTAGTTTAGGAGTATTAGCTAAGCTAAATGTAAAACGTTTTCGTATTCAATCATTAATCTTATGTCCTACTCGTGAATTAGCCGAACAGGTGGCCCAAGAAGTACGTAAGCTAGCGCGTAGCATTCATAATATAAAGGTATTAACGCTATGTGGGGGCGTGTCTATTGGTCCGCAAATAGGTTCACTTGAACATGGTGCTCACATCGTGGTGGGCACACCTGGCCGTGTCGATGATCACATTCGCAAAGGGACACTCAGTTTAGATGATGTCGAGACATTGGTACTGGATGAAGCCGATCAAATGCTTGATATGGGATTTCAGGATACGTTAGACGCGATTGTTGACTGTATTCCAGCCCAGCGCCAGACGCTGTTATTCAGTGCGACCTATCCAAAGTCGATTGCAGCTATTGCTGAGCGAGTACTTAGCAACCCTGAAATGATCAAGGTTGAAGACGAGCAAGAAAAAAGCACGATTAAGCAATACTTTTATAAGTTGGATAACAATAAGCAGCGTTTTAATACACTAAAGCTACTGCTACTGAAGTTTCAACCTGAAAGCTGTGTGATTTTTTGTAACACCAAGGTAGAAACGCAACAGATTTGTGATGACCTTTTTGCTGAGGGCTTCAGTGCAGTTGCACTTCATGGTGACCTTGAGCAGCGAGAGAGAGAGCGCACATTAATTCGCTTTGCGAATAAGAGTGCTTCGATTTTAGTGGCGACAGACGTGGCTGCTCGCGGACTGGATATTAATGATATGGACATGGTGGTGAACTACCACCTTGCTCATGACCCACAAACTCATGTTCACCGAGTTGGCCGTACTGGGCGAGCAGGTAAAAAAGGCATTGCTTGCTCAATATATGGGGAAGCAGAACAATTCAAGGTAGCGCAAATCGGTGACCACTATGAGCGTGACTTTGACCCTGAACCACTACCGCCGTTTAGTTTACTCGAAAAGCCAGCTTATAAGCCAACGATGGCAACCATCATGATTGATGCGGGTAAAAAGCAAAAAATTCGTGCGGGTGATATCTTAGGGGCGTTAACTGGTAAAGAAGGGGTTGCAGGCCATCAAGTTGGTAAAATTAATGTGCTGGATAATGTCGCTTTTATTGCTGTTGAGCGTGTTGCTGCAAAACCTGCTTTACGAAAATTAACAGAAGGCAATATCAAAAAGCGTAAAATCCGTGCGCGTCGCCTCACTCGTTAACTGATCATAATGAGCAATATAATTTAAGTTGCTCATATTCACCTTGTATTTGTTTAAACATCACCGCAGAGCCCTGCTTATCTGGGTGGTGTTTTAATGCAAGTTGCCGCCAACGTTTTTGTACATCCTTTAACGAATATTCAGTATTTAAATTCCACCGCTCCCGTATTTCTTGGTGTTGTAAGGGAGTGAGTTTTTTTGTGGTATTTACAGAAGTTTGCTGACCAAAATGTTGCCAGAAATTATCGAGAAGTGCTGCAATTTCATCGTTAGATGTGTCGTAATTGTGCCAATCTAGGTAGTAGTCTCTTAAAGGTTCAGCTTGTAGTAATGCAGTATGTGAGGGTGTATTTACAAGCTCTATATGCAGCGAAGCGATACGGAGATGGTAGTCAGGGACCAGCTGTAATTGCAACTGATAAAGTGCATTCATGACTAGAAAATTGCGCTTAAACAAGTCTTTTTGCGGGTCATCATCGAGTGCTTTGATGTGATTCGTTTCTGATAAGGCGCTTGCTAATGTGTGAACTTTCCAAATCGGCTGTCTTATAAGTAAGCAAAAAATCTCGTCAATCAGTGGGTTAACCATTGTTCGTAAGCCGATGTTTAGTGTAATCTTTATTTTATACACGCTATCACAGCAACGTTATTAAAACCATGCTCGTGTTTTTAATCGTTGGCGCATTTAATCAAGGTTTAATTTTAGTGGCCTATGCTACTAAGCTTTTAGGGATATATACAATATGCTTATAAAATTGCGCAGCGGCTTAATTAACTTGATGTTTTTTTGCTGGGGCTTATTTTTATTTACCGATATTGCGCATGCCCACCCTTCATTATTGGAGCGTTTTAATCAATCTCAGCAATGGGATGAAAAGTTGCAGTTAGGAAAAAAACTGCTGGCTTCTTCTGTGTTAAGTTCACAAAAACAGCATGAAATTCATATGCAACTAGGCGATTTGGCACTCGAGCAGGGCAATTTTACTGCTGCCGTTGAGCATTACCAGTTGGCTGAGAAAAGTACGACTTTGGAATCGGATCCTGAGGGGTATTTTTTAGCAATGAAAATGCAAGGTGTCACCTATTATTACCAAGGTCTAATGCAACAAGCCGTCGCGACGTACCTACGTGCTTTGAAAGTCGCGGAAAATATGAAAGATCCTATTTCTAAAGCAAATTTGCTCAGTAATATTGGCCTTGCTTATTTTAATATGTTCAATATGCATCAAGCACTGGATTACTATAAACAAGCTAAAACATTGTTTGAGCAATACGGCACTGCTCAAGATAAAGCTGATATTTTGCATAATATCGCAGGCATTTATATTCGTTTATCGAGTTATAGTACAGCACTTGATATGTATCGAGAGACGCTTGAGATCTATCAAGAGCTAGGTGATAAAGATGGAGTGGCACAGTCTTATGGCAATATGGGGGTCGCTTATTCTGAGTTAGGGCAATATCAGTTGTCACTACATTATTATCAGCGAGCTTTACGCTATTACCAATCAACAAATAATGCCTATTACTTATCATCGCGACATGGCAATATCGCCAATGTTTACTTGCGCACAGGCGATCTTGAACTTGCTATTAGTCATGCCGAGAAAGCGGTAGAGTTTGCCCAGCAGATAGATAATAAGTCCTTGGAGTTAGCGGGCCTATTTTCGCTTGCGAAAATAGAGTTACTGCAAGGGAAGTTAGCAAAGGCAGAGCAAACCCTTAATGCCTCCACAAAAATGGCAGAAGAATTTAAGGATGAATTACGCGTTCTTGACGGTTTGGGCATGCGTGCATTAATTAAAGCAGGGCAAGGGGATTATAAAGCGTCGGTGGCCTTGTTTGACCAATTTGTGCGCGACACGAATACCGCTAAAAATGAAAAATTGTTGAAATCCTTGGGTGAACTACAAAGTCAAATACAAGCAAGCCAACTAAACCAAGAGATCCTTGATTTAAAACAACAGCAAAGTGTGCAAGAGCTAGAAATGTCTAAGCAACGACAGTTGGCTATTATGTTATTTATTCTATTTATAATGTTGGTGGTGACAGGGGTCACTGTTTATCGACGTAGCATAGAAAAAAGAGCAAAAGAGCAGCTGTCTCTGATGGTTGCTAAGCGCACTAAAGAGTTAGAAAAAACAGCGGATCAACTACGCAAAGCTAATGAAATAAAAAGCCAGTTTTTAGCGAATATAAGTCATGAAATACGTACCCCGCTGACAGCCATTTTAGGTCAGACCGATAACTTGATGAATGGCCTTTATAAACCCGAATCTCTCAATGACGAATTGCGTGTCATTCACAAGCAAAGTGAGCACTTAAAAGAGCTTATTAATGACGTACTTGATATTAGTAAAATCGAAGCTAATAAACTGGAATTAAACTTAAAAGAAGGTGATCTCGTTAAATTATCAACGGATGTTCATGCCATGCTAAGTGGGCAAGCCATAGATAAAAACTTGCAGTTCACATTTCATAATGAGTTAGGTGAGCAATTTTATAGTTATTTAGACTTTACTCGGATCAAACAAATTTTGATCAATCTATGTGCTAATGCTATCAAGTTTACTCATCAGGGAGAGGTGAGGTTATATGCTTCCTTATCCCAGCATGGGGTATGGTTTCGAGTAACAGATACTGGCATTGGTATGAATGAAGAGCAGCTTAAGTTGATCTTCGAATGTTTTAGTCAGGCTGATAATAGTATAAGCCGACGTTTTGGCGGAACGGGATTAGGACTGAGCTTATCGCAGCAGCTAGCGATGATGATGGGTGGTTATATAAGTGTTGAGAGTGAAGTAAACAAAGGCAGCGAGTTTTCATTTTACTTACCCTGCAAAGAGCATATTCCAGCTATGGATAAAATAGAGCATGATGTAAGCAATCTGCAAGCATCTTCGGGACTTAGCGGTAAGGTACTCCTAGCGGAAGATCATGTTGATAATCGTAGATTAATTCACCGTTATTTAGAGTCGATGGGATTAGAAGTCATTGCTGTAGAAAACGGTGAGCAAGCCGTTGAACAGTGTCTGCAAGCTTTTCCTGACGTTGTTTTACTTGATATTCAAATGCCGGTGCTCGATGGGTTAAGTGCGCTTAAATTGTTACGTGATTGTGGTTTTACTCAACCTGTTTATGCGTTAACAGCGAATGCTATTAGCCATGAAGTTGAAGCCTATTTAAAAGCAGGCTTTACAGGCTATTTAGCCAAGCCGATAGACAAAAAAGTGTTTTACACTCAGCTTGCGAAACACTGTAAAAATGCCATTAATATAAAGGACGAGCAACAGGATATGAGCGATTTGGTTGCAAGCTTTATTGGTAGTTTTGACTATGAAGCTTCACAAGTTCAGTTGCATTTCTCAGAGCAAGATTTATTTAATCTACAACAAGATGCACACCGAATTGGAGGGGCTGCAAAAATGTTTGCCCTCGATGAAGTTGCCAACAGCGCGATGGCACTTGAATTGGCACTTAAGCATAATCAACTTATAGAGCTGCAAAGTTTAGTCGCTCAATTACTTGATCAGCTGCACAGTGCATCAGAGACTCAAAATAGCTCAATGTCACCCTCCTGAATTTGTTCGATAGCTTTACTATGGGAGCTTTCAAATCGGGAGCGGTCAACTCGCTGTATTAAATCTGTTGACGGGTGAGTGATTTTAAAGATAGACAACTTCTCATCTAATGTATGTGCTAGTTTTACTAAATCTTGACTTGAAACAGCCTGAATCTGTGAACTGGATAGCGCATCTGAATTAAGTTCTACCATTGACTCAATACTCGCTTGAGCTTCATCAGACATCTGACTTTGTATGGCAACTTGCTCATGGATATTTTCTGATAACGCATTGATGGCAAGCATCGCTTGTTCAATCTTATTGGTTTCTTTGGTGGACTCTTCTGATAGCTCAACTGTTTGCTCGGTTTCTTTTAATGCCGTTTGCATTAGCTGAACCGCACGTTCAGTACCATGTTGAATTTTGGACACCATCTCTTGTACTTCTTGCGTTGATTGGCTTGTGCGGGCTGCCAAGTTACGTACTTCATCTGCAACAACAGCAAAGCCTCGTCCTTGCTCACCAGCCCGTGCTGCTTCAATCGCTGCGTTTAACGCCAGCAAGTTCGTTTGTTCGGCAATTCCATTGATTACATCTATCACAGAGCCTATAGCATCACTGTCTTTTTTTAGCAGAATAATTTGCCCACTCGTTTGATTAATATTTTCTGCTAATTTTATTAGGCTTGCTTGGCTTTTATCTGCATCTACACGTGTCTGCTTAACTGAGTTTGTTGCATCGGATACCGCATGGTAAATTTTTTCTAAGCTGGTATCTAATTCCCTTGATACATCAATGGTTTTTTCAATCGTGTTTGCTAGGTCAACACCATGAGCATTTTGAATAGTCGCTTTTTGAGTCATAGAGGCATAAGTGTCTCGTAAGGCATCAGCCATTGGTAATAATCGTGCTGATGATGCATAAATCTCACTTAGCATATGTTCCACAATTGTGAGGTTGGCATTTAATGCATGACATGCTTTGGGGAGATGTTTATTACCTTCATCAAATCTGAAGGAAAAGTTGATTCCATTTTCAGAGGTGATATTTGAGACAAAATGAATTAAGTGGTCGCGTTGCTTTTTGTCATTTATATATAGAAAGCTTAGCATGACAAGCCACGGCAAAATAATAGCTGCGCTGAGCGTGATGCAGGCAAGAGGGCTAAAATTAAAAAAATAAAAACTAGCAATACAACTAAGTAGGCTTATTACAAACAGGGTTATAGCTACTTTAAAGCGAATCATTGAAGTGTCCTTTGCCCTTAATCTTATTAGGTATAGAACAGCTTTAATGTATATTCCAACTTATACCAATCGATACGACCTAAAAATAGCTTTTTTAAGTGTATTGGTATTATAGGTAAAGCACAGAGAGTGAGTTATAAAAAATGCCTGTGTTTTAAACAGGCATTTTTTGAAGTCTATCCGCGTTTATTTACGCTTCATTGAGTCGAAAAACTCATCATTGGTTTTACTCATTGAGAGCTTATCAATTAAGAACTCCATCGCATCTATTTCAGACATCTCATGGACAATTTTACGTAAAATCCACATTTTCTGTAGTTCATCAGGTTTAGTTAGTAACTCTTCGCGACGTGTACCTGAGCGGTTAAAGTCAATCGCAGGGAATACACGCTTTTCAGCAATCTTACGATTTAAGTGTAGCTCCATGTTACCTGTACCTTTAAACTCTTCGTAGATAACTTCGTCCATCTTCGAACCGGTATCGATAAGCGCAGTTGCGATAATTGTTAAACTACCACCTTCTTCTACGTTACGAGCTGCACCAAAGAAACGTTTTGGTTTGTGTAATGCATTAGCGTCAACACCACCGGTTAATACCTTACCAGACGAAGGAATCACTGTATTGTAAGCACGTGCAAGACGAGTGATTGAATCAAGTAAGATAACCACGTCTTTTTTGTGCTCTACAAGGCGTTTTGCTTTCTCGATAACCATCTCTGCAACTTGAACGTGTCGGCTTGCTGGTTCATCAAAGGTTGATGCAATCACTTCACCTTTAACAAGGCGTTGCATCTCAGTTACTTCTTCTGGACGCTCGTCGATTAGAAGCACCATTAGCTCACAGTCAGGTTGGTTATAACTGATTGATTGTGCAATATTTTGTAGAAGCATCGTTTTACCAGCTTTTGGCGGTGCAACGATAAGTGCGCGTTGGCCTTTACCAATTGGTGAGGCCAAATCAAGTACACGCGCTGTAATGTCTTCAGTACTACCATTACCACGTTCCATACGTAAACGTTCGTTTGCGTGAAGTGGAGTAAGGTTTTCAAAAAGGATTTTAGTGCGTGAGTTTTCAGGTTTGTCGAAGTTAACTTCATTGACTTTCAGGAGTGCGAAGTAACGTTCACCATCTTTTGGCGGACGAATTAAGCCTGAAATTGAGTCACCAGTACGCATGCTGAATCGGCGGATTTGACTCGGAGATACATAAATATCATCTGGGCCTGCTAAATAAGATGCTTCTGATGATCTTAAGAAACCAAAACCATCTTGTAAGATTTCTAGTACACCGCCGCCAAAAATGTTTTCACCGCTTTTAGCGTGTGCTTTTAGAATGGCAAAAATAATGTCTTGTTTTCTTAAACGGGCTACGTTTTCGAGCCCCATGGACTCAGCTAGGTTTACAAGCTCTTTGATCGACTTGTCTTTTAATTCGCGTAAATGCATATTGGTGGGTTCTTTATTACAATTATCATACTCAAATCATCGTTTGATACATGAGTGAGGTTTGTTGGTATAACTAAGGATTAGTTGGCTTTATAAACTAGCAGGTCACTAGCTAGGCGTCCAGTCTTTAAACAAAATAAAGTTAAAAAAAGGGCAAAAAGCCCTTTTTTACAGTCAAAATTAGATGTTGTTCTCTAAAAACTCAACTAATTGAGTCTTAGAAAGTGCACCTACTTTAGTCGCTGCGACTTGACCATCTTTGAAAAGAAGTAACGTAGGGATACCACGAATACCAAATTTAGGTGGTGTACCTGCGTTTTGGTCGATATTAAGTTTACCTACTGTCACACGTCCGTCAAATTCACCCGCTACTTCGTCAAGAATTGGGGCGATCATTTTACAAGGTCCGCACCATTCAGCCCAAAAATCAACAAGTACAGGTTTGTCTGATTGAAGTACGTCAGCTTCAAAGCTATCGTCAGTTAATTGAATAATTTTCTCGCTCATTGCGATCTCCGATAAGTTAGGCGAAATATTTAATGCGTATTTAAACACTCTTGTTTCTTATTGCAAGTTTAAACGTTATGCTTAAACGCTATGACTAAGACACATTTGACCGATAAAAAGTTTTCAGACTTTGCTATCGCACCGGAAGTGGTTGCCGGTTTAACCGAAAATGGGTTTGAATATTGCACTCCCATTCAAGCTAAATGCCTACCTTTTATCTGTGAGGGCCGCGATATTGCTGGCCAAGCACAAACGGGTACGGGCAAAACGTTGGCGTTTTTAACTGCCACGTGCCATCGGTTACTACAATCTAGCAAAGCATCTAGTAAACATCCAAGAGCCCTGATCATGGCCCCAACTCGGGAGCTGGCGATTCAGATACACAAAGATGCAAAAATTTTAGCGCCACACTGTAATCTTAACTTAGGTTTAGTATATGGTGGCGAAGATTACGAAAAACAACGTGCACAATTAGAAAAAGGCGTTGATATTTTAATTGGCACCACTGGACGCCTTATCGATCTTTACAAACAGGGTTGTTACACCTTGAACGAAATTGAGGTCGTGGTGCTTGATGAAGCCGATCGGATGTTTGATTTAGGATTTATTAAAGACATTCGTTATATGTTTAGGCGTATGCCAGAAGCATCTGAACGCTTGAATTTATTGTTTTCAGCAACCTTGTCTTATCGCGTGCAAGAGTTGGCATTTGAGCATATGACAAACCCAGAGCACGTACAAGTTGAGCCAGACGTAAAAACTGGCAAACGTATTCAAGAAGAGCTATTTCATCCATCACAAGATGACAAAATTAAGTTACTGTTAACGTTAATTGAAGAAGAATGGCCAGATAAAGCAATTGTGTTTGCAAATACCAAACACAGTTGTGAAAATGTTTATGCATGGATGAAAGCGGATGGCCATCGTGTTGGATTACTAACCGGTGACGTGAACCAGAAAAAACGTCAATCAATTTTGGCTCAATTTACCAAAGGCGATTTAGACTTTTTAGTGGCAACAGACGTTGCTGCTCGTGGTTTACATATTCCAGAAGTAAGTCATGTATTTAATTTTGATTTACCAGATGATTGTGAAGATTATGTACATCGCATAGGGCGTACCGGCCGTGCTGGTGCATCAGGCCATGCGATTAGTTTTGCTTGTGAGCAATACGCATATAACCTTCATGAGATTGAACAGTACATAGAGCACAGCATTCCATTATCGCATTATGATAAAAGTGCATTGCTTGATGATTTAACTAAGCCTACTATTCAGAAAAAGCGGAACTATTCTACAGGCCCACGTAATCGTAATAACAACGGACGTCGCCCAAACAATAGTTACCAAAAATCACGGTCGTCATAAACGGCCGTTTTTAAGACTTAGTAGTAACTAGAGGTTTTTGAACGGTGGGGCAACTTCAACCGCAAAAAAATGTGTATGCAGTTATTGATTTAGGCTCTAACAGTTTTCATATGTTAATCGCAAAATCAATCGCTGGCGGTCTGCAAACGATCGGTCGAGTCAAACGTAAGGTGAGGCTGGCTGCTGGGCTTGATGAAAACAATGTGCTTAGCAAAGAAGCCATGCAACGAGGTTGGGAGTGCCTAGCCTTGTTCGCTGAGCGTTTACAAGACATACCAAAAGATAATATCACCATCGTTGCAACCGCAACCTTACGTCTTGCTACCAATGCCGATGTATTCAAGCAAAAAGCTGAGCAGATCCTTGGTCATAAAATCAACGTCATCAGCGGTGAGCTAGAAGCAAAGACGATTTACAAAGGTGTGGCACATACATCAGCTTGCAATGGTAAACAGCTTGTTATCGATATTGGTGGGGCAAGCACTGAAGTCGTCATTGGTAAAGATTTTGAGGCATTACACTATAAAAGTCTGAATATGGGGTGCGTGACTTTTCTTGAGCGTTACTTCAAAGATCAAAAGCTCAATGAAAAGAATTTCAATGCAGCTATAAAAGCAGCGCATGATGTGGTTAAAGGTATTGTTGCAGAGTATAAAAAATCTGGTTGGCAAATCGCCAGCGGTGCATCTGGTACAGTGCAAGCAATTCAAGAAATCATGGTTGCACAAAATCAAGATGAGCTCTTAACGCTTGATAAGCTTTTAGCTATCAAAGAGCAAGCAATCCAATATGACACAATTGCTGATCTTGAGCTTCCAGGCTTAATAGAAGAAAGGCGTCTAGTATTCGTTTCTGGACTAGCCATTTTAATTGCTTTATTCGAGTCGTTAAATATAAAGCAAATGGGTCTTGCTCGTGGCGCATTACGTGAAGGTGTTTTATATAGCATGGTGCCTGAGCTACATAACCATGACATTCGTAAGCGTACAGTGGATGGCTTAATGAATCGTTACCATGTAGATCAAAAGCAGGCTTGCCGTGTCGCACAACTTGCAGAGCAATTGGCAAAAAGTGTAAAAGGGCAATGGCAATCAATTGATAGCAATGCAATCGCGTTATTAAAGACAGTGGCAAAATTGCATGAGATTGGTTTGCTAATCGAGTATAAACAGTATCACAAACATACCGCTTATATATTAGAGAACACAGATATGCCTGGGTTCTCACAATCTGAGCATAAACTGATTACTGCCGTTGCGAATGAACATCGCTCAGATCTGATCAAACACAGTTTTGATCATTTAGGCTGTCATAAACAACTAGCAGAATGTTTGGCTAGAATAGTGAGGGTCGCAGTGATCTTATCTATGCGTCGACAAGATGACGTACTACCGCTGCTTGACTTAAGTGTAAACGAAAACATCCTGACGCTGACATTTGATGGCGATTGGTTAAAATATCATCCATTAATGGCCAGTGAGCTGCAACTAGAATCCAAGCTGCAAGCAAAAGTAGGTTGGAAGCTTATAGTAAAATAACGATAAAAGGCCCATTAGGGCCTTTTTTAGTGCTATTTTTACGCGTTTCGCTGGTATTTTGCACGAACAGTCATTTTTTTCATAAAAACTTCAAAAAACAGTTGATCTCAATTCGGATCTCCCTATAATGCGACCCCACTGAGACGGCAGACAGCAACGCTTAGCGAGGCAAGAGCAGCTCAGGGTGTCAAGTAA